>CARTDA010000049.1:0-30333 GCA_949066965.1 uncultured Lachnospiraceae bacterium | reverse complement strand
ATCGAGCAGCAGCAGCGCCACGACGCGGAGGCGGAGATGCGCAGGAGCCAGATTGGGACGGGCGACCGCTCCGAGAAGATCCGGACGTACAATTTCCCGCAGGGGCGCGTGACAGACCACCGCATCAACCTGACAATCTATAAGCTTGACAAGGTGATGAACGGAGATATCCAGGAGATTATTGACGCGTGCATCGCCGCCGACCAAACGGCGAAATTGGCGAAGATGAACCAGAACTGATAGAACAAAGAGTGGCTTACATTGGCTTTTAATGGTTGATGTAAGCATTTTTTATACGTAGCCCTATCTAGTGAAAAATATCAGCAAAGTAAAACAAAGGAAAAGACGGTTTTTATTCAACAAATAAGAGCCGTCTTTTTTGGCGGGCTGCGGCGAGGCTTTTTGATATGTGCAATCGGAGAAACAGACAAGTCAAGATGTACAAGTTATTTTTGAATAGTTCCTTAATGCAGGTTTGGCAAGACACTTATACTGGCGGTCGAAAAGACTGTCCACCCAGTATAATATGAGTATGCCCGAGTGCCGTTTTAATTGATTTTTTCAAGGTTCTGCTCACGAAATGGTTCACGAAATGGTGTGGAAATAACTTGCAACTTCAACAGATACACTATATAATATGGTTGTGTTTGCTGTTGGAAAAGGAGGTTCGGTAATGAATATTCAGATGCAGTTTTGCGGATTGGTTATTTTGATACTGCTGTTGTATTTTTATAAGAGGCAGGACACGGTCGGGCTTTATACAGAGATTCTTTTTAAGCGGGCGCTGTATACAAGCATTGCCTGTCTTGTTCTTGACATCGTTTCGGTTATTCTTATCATGAGGATGGAGCAGTTTCCGTTGCTGCTAGTACAGATAGAATGCAAAATGTACCTGGTATCGCTGGTGGGGACAGGCTATGTGGCGCTGGTCTATGCCTGTTCGGATGCATTCCGGCTTGCGAAGGCGAATCAGATTGTCAAAATGATGGGCATTGCTGTCGCGCTCGTTGCTTTTGTCATATTCGTGCTTCCAATTCATATTTTTCGTGAGGAAAATATTGTATATACGTATGGGTCTGCCTGCGCTGCCACTTACATAGGAGCGGTCTCGCTCATACTTACCACCCTGTTTTATGTAACGGGAAATAAAAACGGTATGAATCCGAGAAGGAGCAGGGCAATCAGGATCTGGATGGTTATATGGCTTGTATCGGCTGTCATTCAGTTTTTTAACAGCCAGCTCCTGCTCGTGGGATTTGCAAGTGCCATTGGGATTGTG
Organism: uncultured Lachnospiraceae bacterium; assembly: GCA_949066965.1. Classification (GTDB taxonomy): domain Bacteria; phylum Bacillota; class Clostridia; order Lachnospirales; family Lachnospiraceae; genus COE1. The sequence continues at coordinate 29,054 of CARTDA010000049.1, read as the reverse complement.
ATTTTATTCTTTGAGCTTGAAAATCCAGAGGGAAATATTGACAGGAAGTCCGGGTTTTTTAATGCGCGTGCCTTCAACGACTTCATGAGATACCGGTATAATGGGGACGAAAGCAACTGCGGGATGCTGATATCCCTTGAAAATGCGGGCATGAATGAGATACAGATTGAGCAGATGGATGATGTGATGCTGGAAGTGTCGGGCTTTATCAAGAGAATACCTGAGGCGAAAAAATTCAAGACGGATGACAAGGAATATGTGCTTGTCTTTAATAACATAGAAAAGCTCGACAGGGCGTATGCAATGATAGACGACAGGTTCCAGAAAGAGTGGCTTGAGGAAAAGGACAACATGGCGCCCATTTTGCTCCATCCGCACTATGTGCTGGTTCCATCCGGGAAGGTGGCAAAAAATGCGGAAGAGATGCTGGGACTTGTGAAATACTTCAGGGTGCATGGCATGGATAATCCCGAAAACCGTACATTGGTTGTGGATGAAAACAGCGTGGCGAAAAAAAGGGCGCGGGAGGAAATGATGACGGTTCTGACAGATGCAATCAAAGAGGACAGGGTTGAGGTGTTTTTCCAGCCAATCTACTCCACGCATGAACAGAAATTTGTCTCAGCAGAAGCGCTTGTCCGTATCCGGAAAGAGGACGGCGGCATTATTCCACCAGGTCTGTTTATACCAGTTGCGGAGGAAACCGGACTGATTGGAAGGCTTGGGGAGCTTGTGTTTGAAAAGACATGTGCGTTTATTAAGAACAGTAAGCCAGAACAGTATGGGGTGGAGTATATTGAAGTAAATCTGTCCGTGGTGCAGTGCGAGGACAGGTCTCTGGCAAAGATGTACATTGATATTATGGATAGATATCAAATCAATCCTGCATGCATTAACCTGGAAATTACGGAGTCAGCGTCTATCCTTATGAAAAAGACGCTGCTTGACAACATGAAGGTACTGATCGACTATGGCGTGAGCTTTTCACTGGATGATTTCGGCAACGGCCAGTCCAATTTGAATTATATCGTGGATATGCCGGTTCGTATTGTGAAGTTTGACAGGGACATGACACAGGCTTATTTTGAAAATGAGAAAGCAAAGTATGTACTGCATGCCGCGACGGACATGATACAGGGGCTTGAGCTGAAAGTGGTTGCGGAGGGCGTTGAGACAGCGGAGCAGCTAAAGGAGCTTGAACGGCTGGGCATTGATTATATACAGGGATACTATTTCTCCAAACCTGTCGAGGCAGGGAAGTTTATTGAATTCCTGAAAGTAAAAAACACTTTAGCTTGCTAAAGTGTTTTTTATTACGACTCTAACTAACACTATATCACAAACAAAAATATAAGTCTAGTGTTTTTTTGTGAAAAAACTTATAATAATATAAGTAACAATATCAATACGCAACCCCGCTGTAGGGCATTTTTGCGGGAAGTACGTGTACAAACCCATGTATGTGGGTAAGAGGCTGTAAGCAAGGCTTCTGGAAAGGTATGGTGTAACTATGTCAGAAAACAAAGCGGCGACGGACAGACAGTGGCAGATGGAGAAGAAACATCTCAAGGAGTGCAGGGCGCTGATTGCCACCAATATTGATGCGTATGAGCAGCAGTTTGAAAAACGCCACAAGGAGACAAAGGCGCTGTTTGATGAAGTGCAGAGCGGGAATGTCGAGCTGTATGACCAGATGATGGCGTCAAGGAGTCTGGAGGAGCACAGCTTTAACCAGCTGCACAAAAACCAGGCGGCTTATGAGAAGCCTTTTTTTGGGAGAATTGATTACCGGAATCTCGATGAAAGGCTGTTTGAGTCCATTTACATTGGAAAACATGGTGTCTTCAAGAATAAGACAGATGTTGCGGTGGTTGACTGGCGTGCGCCGATTTCGACCGTGTATTATGAAAATGAACTTGGTGAGGGAACATACAGTATACCCGACAGCAATAGTGACGGAAAAGGACGTGCGTATCGCATTGACCTCAGCCTGAAACGGACATATGATATCGAGAATGGAGTGCTGCAGGGGTTTTATGACAGCGACGTAGCTGCAAATGACGAGCTGCTGGTCAAGTACCTGAGCAAGAACAGGGATGCAGTGCTTGGGGATATCATTGCGACGATTCAAAAAGAACAGAATGAAATCATACGCGAAAGCCCGTTTCACAACGTCCTTGTACAGGGCGTGGCGGGCAGCGGGAAGACAACGGTGGCGATGCACCGCATTTCCTATATTATGTATAACTACAAAGAGCGGTTTACCTCGAACGAGTTCTGTATTGTGGGCGGGAGTGATATCCTAATAGACTATATTACGGGCGGGCTTCCCGAACTGGACGTTTATGACGTGAAGCACATGCGCATGGATGAGCTTCTTGTACACCTGTTAAAGAGGGAGTGGAAGAAAAAGCATAAAATTGTGCCGCCGTCACCAGACCTTGCATGGAAAAGCAAAATGCTTTTTGCAAACGAGCTGGAGCATTATCTGCAGATGCTGCGTGACCGCATTCTTGCAAACTGTGTCGTGTGTGACGAGGATATCGGCATGCTTCTGTCGCAGAAAAACAATGATGATTTTATCAAAGGAAATCCCTCTTATTCCATTAACAGGCTTTTGGTGACGCTCGATGAAAGACTCCGTGCCCGCATAAAATTACAGTGTCAGGGGCGTGAGGAGATAGGCATTTTTAAGAAAAAGCTTGCGCAGTACAAAAACTATTTTGGAAGCCACTGTTATAAAGGCAGCGTGGCCAATTTATATGTGCAGTTTCTGGAGACCTACGGAAATACTTACTATATTGATATGGAACAGGTGATTGGTAATGTGTCGCGCGGCGTGTTTGACGTGTATGATGTGGCGGCAATGCTGCTTATTTATTACAGGGCCCTGCAGAAAAAGCCGGATGATGAGTTCGGGCAGATTTTTATTGACGAGGCGCAGGATTTTGGACCGATTGTGTACTATGCGCTCAGAACAGTGCTTCCGGCGTGTTATTTTACGATTATGGGCGATGTGTCCCAGAATGTCAATTATGAATGCGGCATGAATGAGTGGACGGATATGAAGCAGAAAATATTTGACGGCAGCGGGGACAGATTCCGCGTGCTTGCCAAAAGTTACCGGAATACGATTGAGATATCGGACTTTGCCGGAAAAATACTGAGCAGCGCCTCAAGGGGGGCATACAAAATAGAGCCGGTTATCCGGCATGGGGAGCCGGTGCATTTTGTGGAAAGCATTTCCATGGAGGAGGCAGCCGGGCTGTCGGCAGATATCATATCGGACATGCAGCAAAAAGGTTATGAGACGCTGGCGGTCATCTGTTTTTCCGATGAGGAAAAGGAGTACGTCACCAGACGCCTGAGTCGGCAGGTACAGGTTACGGACTCGGACAAAAGCGGCTTCAGCAAAGGTGTCATGGTGCTTACGGTGCCGGAGACAAAAGGTCTTGAGTTTGACTGCGTGCTTCTGTGGAAGCCGGATCTGGAAGGCTACAGGGACAATCCGAAGCTTGCCAAGCTCTTGTATGTGGCTGCGACGCGGGCATTGCATGAATTGTTTGTCGTGAAATAAGTTGTGAGGGAGAAAAACCAGGGCTTTAAAGCGGCGGCACAATGTGCTAGTATAAGGATATAGGGAAAGCGATATTGATAAATGGAGGATTATTGTGGAAAACAGATACAAGGTACGGAAGCTGAATCAGCCGGTTGACTGGCTTGTCGAGGTGCCGGGTTCTAAGAGCATGACAAACAGGGCGCTTCTGATGGCGGCGCTTGCCGATGGTACGACGACGTTAAGGGGTGTGCTGTTCAGCGATGATTCAAGGAATTTTCTTGGCTCTTTGCAGTCACTTGGTTTTGCGGTGGATATTGACGAGCATGCAAAGGTGGTCACGGTTGCCGGTTTCAATGGACGGATTCCGGTAAACGAGGGTGAAATCTACGTTGGCAGCGCAGGGACGGCGGCGCGGTTCCTGACGGCAATGCTGGCAATGGCTGAGGGGACATTTGTGGTAAATGCCTCACAGCAGATGAAAAAGCGACCGATGAAGCCGCTTTTTGATGTATTGGAAAGGATGGGAGCAGAGATTATCTGCCTGGAGGAGGATGGATTCCTGCCCGTAAGGATTAAGGGAATCGGCGGCAGGCTGCCCGCGGATGAGATGTGCCGCCTGAAACTTGACATCAGTAAGAGTACGCAGTTTTTAAGTGCGCTGATGCTGATATCGCCCATGGTAAAACAGGGTCTTCAGATCGAAATAACAAGCGAGCGCAAGGATGGCTCTTACATACGGATAACAAGGAAAATGATGGAGCAGTTTGGTGCAAAGGCTGATTTTGATGGAAACTGTTATACCATGTGCAGTGACAATTCCTATACGCCCGGCTGTTACCAGATTGAGCCGGATGTGTCAGCAGCATGCTATTTTTATGCAGCGGCAGCGCTCATGGGGGGGCGAACCATCGTAAAAAATGTTACATGGGCATGTATGCAGGGAGATTTGAAGTTTATCCGCCTGCTTGGTGAGATGGGCTGTAAAGTCAGCGAAACGCCGGATGGAATAGAAGTGCAGGGCGCACCAGAAGGGAAATTAAAGGGACTTACCGTTGACATGAAGGATTTTTCAGACCAGACCATGACGCTTGCCGCCATGGCGCCTTATGCGGACGGCATTGTGCGTATCGAAAATATCGGGCACATCCGGCTTCAGGAATCAGACCGCATCCATGCGATAGCCACAGAGCTTTCCAGGCTTGGAATCCGGTGTGATGAGGAGCAGGATGCCGTCACAGTATATCCCGGAGAACCAAAACCGGCAGTCGTGCAAACCTACGACGACCACCGCATGGCGATGGCATTTGCACTGATAGGACTGCGGACGGAGGGTATCGAAATCGCGGATCCCATGTGCTGCCGGAAGACGTTTGAGACATATTTTGAGGTGCTTGACAGGCTGTGCCGGTAAGGGAAATACTCTGGTTTGAGAAAAACAGCGCGGACATCAATATCCGCGTTGTTTTAAGTCTGCCAGGAGCTGTACATAAAATTCCCGCACATCGAATTCGGGAATATTTTCACGATTCAGGTCAATCATGTCGCCGTGCGAAATGCCGCGCGTGCCTTTTACTGTGAGCATTTTGTAAGCGCTGCCCCATGGGAAGGAGGCTTCTCCCACGAGGCCATCGTTTGCGCCGTCGAAGTATTTGGCGAGATGATAGGTACAATTCAGCGGAAACCGTCCGCCTGCGGATTTGTTGAGCTTTGAGCCGACACTCTGATACATGACGCCGGACACGTCCGGGAACATACTGTTAAATTCCCTGCAAAAGGATGCAGTCAGGTTATTGACGGCTGCGAGAAAGTCCGGATTGGGGTCGCCCAGTTTTTTCAGCGCGGCATTGTATGTTTTTGCCACGGCTTCCTGTTCTGCCTGTGGAATTTTCGTGAGCAGGTAATCTGCAAACTCGCATCCCCTGTGCGGCGTGCTGATGGTAGTGAGCGTCGCCACATGCTCTGCTATGCCGGGCAGGTTCAGCGCGCGCCGGCAGTCAAGGCCTCCTTTGGAATGCGCAATGATATTGACCTTGTCACAGCCTGTCTCCTGGATGATTTCCCGGATTCTTGCCGCAAGCTCGCATGCGCTGGTTTCAACGGAGGCTGCGGACTGGTGGTTTCCATAAAATATGCGGGCTCCGTTTGCCTCAAGCGCCCTGGGAATACGTCCCCAGTAGTTGAAATACCTAAAATCGCGGAAAAACACGCCGTGAACCATAAGGACAGGATATTTTGTGGCGCATATCTGCTGCGGGCGGCGCTGCTCGTCCAGTATGATTTTCCGGTTTTCCGTTACAATCTCATCCGATACAATCTGAATCATCCTGCCAAGCACAATCAGATGGACAACCGGTATCATGCCACAGATGACTGCGATAATGCGTGTCTTGATGCCAAGCTGTTCCGACGAGAAAAATATGCGGATCATGCCATTCCAGAAAACAACAGCCTCGAGGATAACAGCCAGCAGTGTATTGACAATCCATAATTTAGGGTTTTCAAATATGGTGTCAACAGACAGAAGGTTTGTAAAGCTTAGGATAAACAGGGCGATGGACAGCGCGGTAGAGCCAAGAAATTCTACGAGCAGGGCTTTGCCCCTGGCACAGTTTTTCAGGCGCCTGGTGCGCGGCAGACGAAATACCGGAAAGAAGTTTCCCGCAATATAGAGTGGCAGCAATATCCATGACAGACTGGAGCATTCCCGGAAAACAAAAAAATTGGATGCCGCAAAATAAATCAGAGAAAAAGAAATATAGCTCATAATTGTTTGTACCTTTCATTATTTATCGGGTGTCAGGAACTGTTAATAAATTACCCTGAATATAGTATATCACGAAATGCAGATCTGCAACAATTGAAAACACATGTATTTTATGGTCTGGTGCACAAAAAGAGTGGTGGCAATGGGTGCTTTATAACGTACCTGGGTGTGTTATAATTGGTGTATATTTGGTCATAATAGCAATAGTAAAAGGGATGCAACATACTGTCCAGATTGTTGCATCCCTCGCTTACATTTTATATATCGGTATGGGATTATCGAAACTTTAGTCTTTTCTTTTTATTTTTTCTAAAATATTTTTCACGATTTTTAAACGAATCATGTTTCAGGCACACGAAAAAGCCCTGGCTGGTGTCGGACGGAGCCTGGGCCTACAGGTATGAGGGGGATGCTCAGGCTGCGCTGTTTTGATAGATATCACGGAACACTTCATCCTTGTCATCCTGTTCAATGCACAGGTAGCGTTTGGTGACGGCAAAGGATGAGTGGTTGAAAATAGCCATGAGCACAACCGGCTCTTTTCCCTGTTTCCATGCGTGGTAGCCGAAGGTCTTGCGCAGGGAGTGGCAGCTGATGTGTTCCTCGATGCCGACTGCCCTGGCGGCATCCGTAATCATGCGGTATGCCTGAAAACGGGAAAGCGGGGCATCTGTTTTTTTGGGACTTGGGAAGAGATAGGGATTGCCGTCCTGGTACATCTTTGTCTTGACGAGTGTTTTGTGGTATTTTGCAAGCGCCGTCCTCGCCTCATGGTTGAGCAGGACCCGGTTTTCTTTTCCTGTTTTTTGTTCCCGCACGACGATATGCTCCTTCACACTGCCGTTTTTGTAGACGGCATCATGGGTCAGGTGCAGGATATCGCTGATGCGCAGGGCGGTGTTCAGCCCGATGATTATGATGGTGTAGTTGCGCATGTTCGCCTCCGTGCTGCGGTAATAGTCCTTAAAGTTCTGCAATGTCTTTCTGTCTCTGATTGGCTCTGTTGTGCTCATGATGTTTTCCTTCCTTGATTATAGAGTGAAGAAGTCCTTTTCAACGTCCGTATATGGTGAGATTACGCTGAAACGGAGCATTCTGCAATGAAAATTGGCTGCATGTTTCCTTTTTGTGTCCGTGTGCATAAAACGGATGCAACAATCTGGACAGAATGTTGCATGGCAAGGCGGCACATGGAAAATGTCAGTGAACAAGGAGGGTTTCAGCATGCTTCGATTATCTGTAAACAAAAACGAGTACCTGATGGTGGGAAAGGATGTCAGGATTACATTCCTCGGCGGCAATGACAGGGCGATGCGGCTCATGATAGACGCCCCGAAGGAAGTAAACGTGGCAAGGGGCAAGGCAATCGAAAAACGTGCGGCAGAAAAAGAACCCGCAACCGAAAACGACTGCTTCTGCTAAAAATGGTAATAACCGCAGGCATCCGGCAACCGGCGCCAAAAGCCGTGAAGCCAGCGGCTGTTATAAAGAACGGTTTGGCAGAACACTGAACCGTTACACTACAACTAAATATAGAAAAAGCAACTAAAGGCGGGCAACGGACTGCCCAGCAATGCGGAATAGAAAGACTTTGTTGGATAAACGGACATTGACATTCTTTGTCGGTGCCCATGCCAGCTGAGGGTTTCAACCCAGAGAAAATCTCCGATTTTCTCTTAAATGGGACATAGAAATTCTTAGTTGGTGTATTAGCCAGCTGAGGGTTTCAACCCAGAGAAAATCTCCGATTTTCTCTTAAATGGGACATAGAAATTCTTAGTTGGTGTATTTTACCAACTTAGAATTTCTTCCCATTTTTTACACGGAGGTATTTTTATGGTAGTACAACACAATCTTAGAGCGATGAATTCCAACAGAATGTTAGGCATTACAACAGGCGCACTGTCAAAATCAGCAGAGAAGTTATCTTCAGGCTACAAGGTAAACCGCGCGGCGGACGACGCAGCAGGACTTTCCATTTCCGAAAAGATGAGAAAGCAGATCCGGGGACTGACACAGGCTTCCGCAAACGCTGAGGACGGCATCAGTGCAGTGCAGACAGCAGAAGGCGCCCTGACAGAAGTTCACGATATGTTACAGCGTATGAATGAGCTGGCAGTAAAGGCATCCAACGGAACCAACTCAGAATCAGACCGCCAGACAATCCAGGACGAGATTTCACAGCTGACAATCGAGATTGACCGTGTCGCTGAGACAACCAAGTTCAACGAGACATACCTGTTAAAGGGTGACGGCACAAAGGGAACAAAGACACTTGAGGCACATGATGCAGGCCTTGCCGGAAAACTTAAGGCTGGATTGGATGGAAAGTCGACATTTACAGCTGATTCCATAAAGGTTGGTGATACAGTTAAAATCGGCAATACCGAGTATAATATTGTTGGTTCGAAGAGGACAGATGCTTATAATTCCATGAATGCATTTGCAGTGAAAGAAGGAGATAAAATAACCCAAAATGGTGTTACTTATACAGTGGCTGCTGATGCTACAGACGTAAGTGCTATAAATGGTATTTCTGTAAAGGATTCAGAAGGAAATGCACTTAAAATTACAATCAGTGAGGGAGCAACACATACGACATCTTTAGGTATCACTACGACACTTGTCGGAAAGAATGGTCTTGACTTGTCATCTGGTGCAGTTACAGCATATAATACTTGGGAAGCCGGAGATACAATTGTTGACAAGGACGGTGTTGAATACACGTATGTTGAGTCGGCAGATCATGCATTTTCTCCAGATGGTGTATATCATGCAACAGCAGGATTTTATAAGACAGAGGGCAGTAAAGCTGCTGACGTGGCATATACAGCAAAAGAGGGTGATATTTATACTGTAAAGAAGACAGGGGAGACAAATTCTATTGTATCCACAACTGGGAATGGTGGAAAAAATAAAGGAATTGTGTCTGTGGAAGACCTTCAGAAAGAAATAAAAGCTCTGGCAGAGGGCGATACGGTTGAGATTGCAGACAATTCAAACGCGACTGCGGTTAGTTATACAGTGGGTGTTACAAAGAAAGAAGATGGATCAGCATTTACTGCGGATGATATTGCTGCACTTGTCAAGGCGGGAAATCAGGTAAATGTAAATGGTACAGATTACTATGCAATTGATGTCTCAAAGAATGAGAAGACAGATATATCCATTCAGGATGCATACCGCATGATGAAAGATGAACTTGAAGCAGCTTCCAGTGTAGGGGCAGATGAGAAAGCATCTGTTAAACATCTTGGCGATGGTAAGTTTGAGATTACACAGGGCAAGGTGGAGATTGACAACGCACTTTCATTCTCGCTCCACGTAGGCGCAGACGCAGACATGACCAACAAGATCGGTGTCAACATCAAGACAATGTCATCCGCAGGACTTGGCATCAAGAACCTGAATGTAATGGATGATTCCGGAAAGGCTGGAACCTATGCAATCGACGCAATCGCAGACGCAGTTGCAACCGTATCCGCACAGCGTTCACTCCTCGGTGCAGTTCAGAACCGCTTGGAGCACACCATCAACAATCTGGATAACGTTGTGGAGAACACGACATCAGCAGAGTCCGCAATCCGTGATACGGACATGGCAACCGAGATGGTAAAATATTCGAATGCCAACATCCTCTCACAGGCAGGACAGTCAATGCTTGCACAGGCAAACCAGGGCAACCAGGGAGTATTAAGTCTCTTAGGCTAATCATTCGCTCTAAAACATCAGAGACTGGCACAGACCCATTCGGTCATGCCGTTTCTACCATAAAACGCAAAAAGCCGTCCGACAGGGCGGCTTTTGTCATGAAAGGACATGTATAATCGCGCCAGCCGCAGCCGCGAAGCGGCATATTTCCTTATGCGGCTGTGTGCATAACGTTATACTGGGCGGTCAGTCTTTTCGACCGCCAGTATAAAAGGAACCTTGATAACTTCATACTGATATCAGGATTTTTAAGGGAATTTTCCCCACCCCCTTAACAGAGCCGGAAGAAATGTGTATAATAAAAACACAGGTAAGGTGACAGGAACAAAAAACGAACATATTTTCTTGACAAACATGCGTTTTTAAATTTATACTATTAAAAACATGTGTTTTCAGGAGGAGATGTTATGACAGAAAGAATTGAAAAAGAAACAATATGCACACCATCAGGGGAAAAGCAATATGAGGAGCTCTCCATTACGGACAACTTCCTGTTCTGCAAGATAATGGAAAAGAACCCCTCATTATGCAGGGAGCTGCTCGAGGTCATCCTGGGGATAGAAATCAGGGATATCATTTTCGCTGGCAAGGAACAGACAGTCGGCATCACGCCGAAAGGGAAAAGCGTCCGCCTTGATGTGTATGTGGCGGATGATGCCGGGACAGTGTACGACCTCGAGATGCAGGTGGCATCCAACAAAAATCTGCCGAAAAGAACACGCTACTACCAAGGAATCATGGATTTGAACCTGCTGGAAAAGGGAGCCGACTACAGAGAATTGGGCAGAAGCTATGTCATCTTTATCTGCACATTTGACTATTTCAAAAGCGGACTGCCGGTATACACGTTTACAAACCGCTGCAGCGAACTCCGCGAACTGGAACTTGGTGACGACACCGTAAAGATATTCATCAATCCGGACGGTGACACAACAGGGCTTTCGGAGGACATGACAGCCTTCCTGAGGTACCTGAAGGGCGAACAGACACAAAACAACGCACTGGTAGGCAGGATGGCACATGAAGTTTTGGCGGCGAGAAGCTGTGAGGAATGGAGGGTGGAGTATATGACGCTGATGATGGAACTAAGGGAACGGTATAATGAAGGGCGTGAGGAAGGACGTCAATTGGGAATGAAACAAGGGCGTGAACAGGGAATTCGGGTGTTTGTACTTGATAAGATGGAGGAAAATGTTCCTGAGGAAAAGATAATTGAAAAATTGCAGAAAGGATTTCACCTGTCCGAGGAAAAGGCACGGTACTATTATGAGAGAGTGGTATCTGAGCGATAATGCTGACCTGACAGAATAAAAAGTGTTGAAAAGTCCTGATATAAGTATGAAGTGCTTATATCAGGGCTTTTTATGCACACGTGCGTCCAGATGAAATATGTCAGCAAGCTGACGGACGCCCGGTGCGTGAGTAGTGGAGGATAAGGGCAGGCAGCAAGGCGATTTTCCCGCCTGATTATACAGGAGTGTGGGAAAATGCAAAAACCAGGGCTTGCGATGAATAAAAGGGAGGATACAGGAATGCGAAAAGTACCGGTTTCCGTATGCATTATAGCAAAAAACGAGGAGAAACATATTGCGGAATGCCTCAGGCGCATCAAGTCATATGGGTTTGAGGTGGTTGTGACAGACACGGGTTCGACGGATCGGACGCGGGAGATTGCTGCACAATATGCCGACAAAGTGGCAGACTTTCCATGGTGTGACGATTTCAGCGCGGCAAGGAACTTTTGTGCACGGCATGCCGCGAACAGGCATATTCTTGCGCTTGACTGCGACGAGTACCTGGAAAGCTGTGACACGGACGGCCTGGCAGGGCAGATAAGGGCACACCCCCGCATGGTGGGGGCACTGCATATCAAGAGCATTGTCAGCGGCGCGGACGGACAGGCAAGCTATGTAAAGGACAATGTGCCGCGTTTTTATGACAGGCAGTATTTTACATACAGCGGGACCATACATGAGCAGATTACACACAGAAAAGGAAGGCAGCCTGTGTCCGGAATGAATTTTTTGCTGCCGATGGAGGTGGTGCACCACGGCTATGCGCTTCCGGAAGATGAGATGCGCAAAAAGCAGGAGCGTAACCTGCGCATACTGTACCGTGAGCTTGAGACAGGCGGGATGACCCCCTACCTTTGCTTTCAGATAGGGCAGTCGGAGCTTGTCCTCGGAAACTGCGGGAAGGCAGTTGAGTATTACAAGGAGGGGCTGCGCCTTACGACAGACTTCCGTCCCCTGTATGTGCACGGCATGGTCGAGGGGCTGGCGAAGGCGTATGTCATGACTGGCAGGGAACAGGAGGCGCTTGCCCTGATGGAACGCCATGAGCCGCTCTGTGAGTCCGCGCGGTTTGTCTTTTATCATGCCAATGTGCTGATGGACAACCACGAGCCGCTGCGGGCGCTGGTAAAGTACGTAAAGGCGACCATGATGCCGGACACGGGGATGCTCGGGAATGAACTGCTGTACTGTTACAGGCATATCATCGAGCTGTACCATATGTTCGGCGAGGATGACCTGGCAGACGTGTTCCATGCCAGGTATGAGGAATGCAGAAAAATGCTGCTGAATTAAAAAACCGAGCAGGAAAAGCTTTTCCTGCTCGGCTTTCGTGTTTAATGCAGCACGTGTTTCAGCGTGTTCATCAGGTTGTCTATATTAATCGGCTTGGCGATATGGCCGTTCATACCGCTTTTCAGGGCTTCCTGTTTATCCTCCTCAAATGCGTTGGCTGTCATTGCAAGAATTGGAATTGCAGCAAGCTGTGTGTCTTTGAGCCTGCGGATTGTCCGTGTTGCCTCATACCCGTTCATGACAGGCATCTGGACGTCCATCAGGATAAGCTGGTAATACCCCGGTTTTGATTTTTCAAGCATGTCGACAGCAATCTGTCCGTTTCCGGCAATCTCAACGGTGAATCCGGCTTCCTGCAAAATTTCAGCAGCAATTTCCTGGTTCAGTTCATTGTCCTCTACCAGCAGGATCCGCTCTGCGTGGAATGTCACTGTCTTTTTGTCCTTGTTGGAATCAGGTTCTTCTTCTGTGCTGGTGAGGGAATGCAGGCACTCCCGAAGCTCCGATAGGAATAACGGTTTACTGCAAAATGCAGTAATTCCGGCTTCCTTTGCCTCATCCTCGATATCTTCCCAGTTGTAGGCAGTCAGGACAATAATCGGTGCATTGCCGCCGGTTTCCTTCTGGATTCTGCGTGCAACCTCGATTCCGTTCATGTCTGGCAGCAGCCAGTCAATGATATAAACAGAATACAAATCCTTGCGCGTGACTGCCTGATGGGTGCGCAGCACGGCTTCCTTACCGGAGAGCGTCCATTCTGCACGCAATCCGATTTGCTGCAGCATGTAGGACACACTGTCACAGGTGTTGAAGTCGTCGTCCACGACAAGGGCACGGCAACCTTGCAGTTCTGGTATCAATGGGGACTCTTTTGCCTCCGAACTGATACGGAAGGTGAGGGAGACCGTAAACTCCGAACCGACATTCTGCCTGCTCGCCACGCTGATGGTTCCGTTCATCATGTTGACAATGTTTTTCGTGATTGCCATGCCAAGCCCTGTTCCCTGAATGCCGCTGATGGTCGAGTTGCGTTCACGTTCAAACGGCTCAAAAATGTGGGCGACAAACTCCTCGCTCATGCCGATTCCGGTATCTTTAATCTGGAATTCGTAGTTGGCATACCCCTCCGAGGCACCGGGTTTTTCCGTAACCTTGATGCTGACAATTCCGCCGGCAGTCGTGTATTTGATGGCATTGTTCAGGAGGTTTAAAAGCACCTGGTTCAGCCGCAGCCTGTCACAGTAGATTCTTTCGTTCTGGACATCAATGGCATCCATGTACAGTTCCAGCTGCTTGGAGTGAATGTCCGCCTGTATGATGTTGCGCAGTCCGTGCAGAATTTCGGGCAGCGAACAGAGCTGTTCGGACAGCTGCATTTTTCCGCTTTCAATGTGGCTCATGTCAAGGACATTGTTAATCAGGTTCAGCAGGTGGTTGCCGGAGGTCATTATTTTTTGCAGGTAACCCTCAATCTGTTCGGTGTTTTCGATACGGCTGAGCGCCAGCGTGGTAAAACCGATGATGGCATTCATCGGGGTGCGGATGTCATGCGACATGTTGGAGAGGAACACACTCTTTGCCTTGTTGGCGCGGTTTGCCTGCAAAAGGGCATCCTCCAGTATCGTGTTTTTCTCCATCTCTCTGCGGATTTCCTCGTCAATGCTGTGGAAGCCAAGGACAATTCCGCATGTCTGGCTCCAGTCCCCGGCGCAGACGGCTTTCATCTGGAAATATCGCATCTCGCCATAACAGATGGTGCGGTAATTGACGGAGTACACCTTTTTTTCGCAGAGCTTATCCATCAGGTTCTGGCGCGAGAGCGCATGGCGCAGCATTTCCTGGTCTTCCTCATAGACGCACCGGTCTATGTAGCGTATGAGATGATCCTCCATGCACAGCTCCCCGGCAAAAATTTCATCCAGGATTTTGTATTTACAGTCGCTGATTCGGAGCGCGTTGCCAACTCCGGTGTCCAAATCAAAGAAACATACAAGGTTATAATCAATACTCAGTGCATGAATCAGCTCCATCTGCCGCTGTTCCTCCTGCCTGCGTTCTTCCTCCTCGTACAGGCGCTGTGCAGTGCAGTCCAGAAGAAAACGCTGGTAAAACAGTTCCCCATTCTCCTCAACCAGTTTGATATTTCCCATAATATGCAGCAGTTCCCCGTTATGGTGTATTACACGATATGCAACATTAATGCTGTCGCCTGCTTCCTTCAATGACAGGATGCCTTTCCGGAGCGTTTCCTGATCCTCGTCCATTACGGAGGAGGCAATGATGTGAAATCCGTCTGCGAGCAGGGCTTCCTGCGATTCATAGCCGAGAATCCTAAGGGCAGCTTTGTTGATGCTTAGGATTTTGGTGCCATCCACGGAGTGGCACAGTATGCCGCAGTCCATTGTGGTAAATATGGATTCCAGGGTCTGGGATTTGGAAATAAGCTGCTGCTTATATTCTTTTTCCTGCGTGATGTCGATACCGACCCCCACAGTGCCCATGACGCTTCCGTCAAGGTCATATAAAGGAGATTTGTATGTAGTAAGAAGCCTTGTCCCGGAGCTGGTCTGGACAACCTCTTCCGAGACACAGGTTTCCTGCCGGGTCATGACTTCCAGTTCGGATTCGATGCAGGCAGGGTCGTCATGCTCAACATCCCAGATGTAGGCGTGCCCGCGTCCCTGTACCTGTGCCTTTGTCTTGTTGACAGTCTCACAGAAACTGTCATTCACCTTCTCATGAATGCCGTCCTTGGTCTTGTACCAGATGAGATTGGGGACGCTGTTGATTGTCGATTCAAGGTACTGGCTGGTCTCCCAATAATCCTTTTGCGTTTTAAAAGACTGCTGCCACCGCAGAAAACGGAATTGCAGCTCTGATTCATTCATGGGAAGTGTCCATATATCATGAATTTCAGGCAGGGCGTCCGTCAGGGCATCCATTTGTTCTTTTTCCGCAAGGACAATAAGCTGCGCTTCCCGCTTCTTTCCAGAGACCAGCAGTGGCACGGTGGCGGAAACGTCCATGCCGGACAGGCAGGCAAGGATGACATCTGCCGATGAGACCATTGGCTCATCAATGACAGCGTTCTCCAAAAAATCGTGTGCAAAATGTTCCATAGGGGCAGCCTGCTTGATCTGTTCAAACATTTTGTTCTGACTTCCGAGCAGTAGGAAGCGTATATGACAATGATACATGTTAATCCTCCTCAAATTCAGTAATTGAATCTGCTTTCTCTTAGGAGCTGTTCAGAAATATCCTGCACAGGCTGCACAGATTATTTCTGAACAGTTCCTTATATCTATTATTTTAACAATCACAATGTCCAATGTCAATGTTTTCGGATTTAGAACCATCATGTCATTTTATTTGTATTTCATTTATGTTATAATCATGAAAGCAAAATAAAATGGAGGCGTGTGCGGTGGAACAAAAAATATTACTGTTTGGCAGTATCAATCCGGAAAAGACAAATCTGTTAAGGCTGATTGAAGGCGGTACGGCAGACGGGGACTTCGGCCTGTCAGACGTTACCATGAATGAAATCAGCGAAAACCTGACAGTGTCGTCCTTGGATGATTTTGTGGAGCGTTTTCTGCCAGACAGGTGTCTGGGATTGTTTTGGCAGCTGGCGAAAATGATGGATGACAGGCGGCAGGAACGGTATGGGATGACAGATGCGGCAGAGCTGTACGGTGCAATGCTGCCTGGAAACAGGGGACAAAAACAGGAATGTGTCAAAATCAGGAACCAGCTGATGAAACATGCAAGTCTGGATGAAAACGTTTTACTGTTCCGATACCTGCAACAGATGGCAGATACGGAATCCGGGGCACGCATGATGACTGAACAGCTGCTCGGGGACATTTGCAATGGATTGCAAATGTCCGATTGTAATGTAGACAGATCGCTGAGGGCGGATATTCCGGGGGTTCCGGTACGGATTCTTGGCAGGAGCGCACAGCCGGAAGAACCAGCTTATCACCTGGACGAGGCGCCGCGGGAACAGTACAGGCAGATGCTGGATGTGTATGCCCGCGCGCCGGATGACGGCTGTGAAAACAAAAATCTTGTGGTCGAATGGCTGTCAATACCGCTTCATCTCTCGGACGGGAATGAAAAAAGGCTGATGGCGGTATATGAAAAGTACAGCGAAACGTACCGTGGGATGTACCAGAAGTACTGGAGGGATGCAAGACCGGCCGTGGAGACAGCCCTTGGCGTCAAACTGCTTTTTGACAATGCGGCAGCGCGGCGTGAGACAAGGCAGCTTCTGGTATCCAATCTTTCCATGCGGGACATGATGCATGGGAGGAATCAGGAAAAACTGGATCTTTACCTTCAGACCGCCAACACAAAGCTGTACACTGGCCACGCGGTCGGACAGGCAGTGTTTCCGTCCCTTTTCTTCCGCGATAAAGAAGTCGGGCAGGAGAAAACGGTGCGGAGGCGGTTTCCCATATCGAATCAAAGCGCAAGACATCCTGCCTGCGGGCATGTTACGGCAGGGGAGGCGGGAGCGTTGATGGACAGGCTCGAAACGGATATCCTTGACAGATGGCGCGTGACGGTGATATGCAGTGATGCGGACACATCCAGACTGCCAGTGCTTTCAGGGGAGGACACCAGCTATGTACCGTGCCCCTCGCTTGCGTATGATGAGATGCACCGCAGGGTGCGTGTGGAGCCGGGGAAGACAGTCTGGTTTGACGCGCTGGGGATAGAGGATATTTTTGCAGATATATGAAAGGACAAAAGACCATGGAAGAAAAATTTTTTGACGCAGACTTTGATTTTGAGGCATACATTCAGGAAAGACTGCTGGAAATAGAGGACGTGGGAGACCGGACAGTGATGAAACAGCTGATGGAAAAGGTGATGCTTCCGTTTTATCAAAATACGGAAATGCAGTATCAGGCGCTTGTAGAGCGTGTTCAGGATGAAATGTTCCGGGAAAGGGCATTCCGTCAGGACTGCGATGTGGTCACGTCCATCGCAAAAAGGCAGTATGTGGATGGCACGGACGGATTTTTATTTCCTATGTGTGCGGAGGATTTGGTACAGGACAATGTATCAAATCCAAGGATTTATCTCAGGGCGGACAGGGCAGCCATTGAGCGGCTGAAAAAGGAACAGCGGGTGTTCCGGGGGAGAATCTGCTCGGCGCAGGGGGAGTATGAAGCCACATTTGTCCTAAGTCCGGTGGATAGCTATAGGCGGCGTCTGCAATGGCTGTATAACGTGTTCGTGCAAAACGGACAGGCGTGGAAAAGTGTGTGTGCCCCGCATTTGGACAGGTTTTTCGATGTGCGGCGTGTGTCGGGGGAACTGCCGGAGGGAGAGGTGCTGACAGCCGTGTACGTTAATCTGGAGGAGTACGCGGATGCGGTTCTGTATGATTACATTCCACTGTGGAATATAGAAGTGACAAAGGAAAAGTCAAGCGCATATCCTCAGCTTGCCATCGACCGGATACAGTATGTGCACAGCATTTACAGCACCCGCCTGCAATTGGAACGCGATTATCTTGTGGCGCATGAGGACATTTCCGTCTGGAAAACCGAACGGATGCCAGACGGTCTTGCAATTACATGTGACAGCCCCGATCCGGTCTTGTGGAACCTTGTCGCGTTCTGCAAGTCGGAAAAGCGGGATATGGAAGGAGATTTGTACAGCAATGCAGGGGATAGGAATCTGCGGGAGCGCTGTCCCCGCACGGTGGGGGAGGTCAGGCGCTTCGTGTCCGGGCTTGGGTACGGGGACAGGCTTGTCCTGACGGATATTGTGCCCGTGGAGGGTTCTTATGCGGGCAGCAGACGAACGTATTCGATGGACGGATTTATCGAGGATGCGCTCTGCCATGCTGCGCCGGAACAAAAGCTGCTGTTCCGCTTCCGGCCGCGTGATGGCAGCGATTACCTCAATTACGATATATTGAGCTACCTTTTGAGCCGTATCCAGTGGGAGCTGCCGCAGTTTGTGTGTGTAGGGGAGGTGGTTTAGGCATGGAAGATTTGTGGAAAGCGGTCAGGAATGGCAAGGAAAACATCCGGTTCCGGCAGCGGACGCAGGCAAGTCCGTACATCGAGGCAGACAGGCGCGATATCACGAAAATGGAGGACGGAGTCTGCCAGATACGGATAAACGGCATGTACCGCTTTGCGGATGTCATCTGCCCGTTGCTACAGGCGGACGATGTGGATGAAAAGCTGCGGGCATGGCTGTTTGATGTGTTCCTGCATTATCTGACATGTATCGCATATCGGGAAGGCTTTTCCGTCCATGAATACAAGGTCAGGCAGAATATGCAAGCACTGGAAAAGGGCTGTTATGGCGCTGAAATCTGCCGGCTGTACCGAAATCTTGGCATGGACGAAAAGTACTATATAAATGACGGATTATATAGACAGGCGAATACCAGAGAGTCCGTGCTGCTCTTTGCGGAAATGCTTGTAAAGATTGTAGGCTTTGGGACGGTTTACAAGAACCTGCTGGAAAAGGACGAAGTCCTGTATTATGCAGGAAAACGTAAGGATAAGGAGACGGAGGAAAAAATCAGGCTGGTGCGGCTGCTGTTCCTGCCGCTGGGCTATACCCTGCGCATTTTCTGGGAGACACATTTCGGCGTCCTTGGCGAGGAACAGACCATGGAGCTGGGCGCGATAGAACTTTAGGCGGGCGGTCGAAAAGACTGACTGCCCAGTATAAAAGGAGGGGTGAGGAATGGCTGGATATAAGATTCCGATATTTGAGAAAGGGATGGTGCTGACGGACGAGATGCTGGAGTCGCTCAAGGCGTATCTGGCAGACTGGTCAAGGCTGGAATATGCCGGATACAGCGACGGCATTCTGTCAGGATGCCGCGTGACCGTGTCAGGAAATATGCTGTATGTGGGGAAAGGAATTGTTCTATATAAGGGAAGGATGTACCTGCTGGCAGCGGATACGCCGCTTGCGGTCGAGCCGTGTGATGCGTGGCAGAAAGTCATCCTGCGCATGGGGAGCGTGTGCAGGACAGGGGGATTTGAGCTGGGAGAGCTGTGGATAGAGATGACCACGGAGACGGACGGGCTGTTAAACTGTCTGGAAATCTGTAGGTTCCGGCTCCAGCAGGGTGCCGCGCTCCGGAACCTGTACACAGGGTTTGCGGACATGGACACGGAGTATGATACCATCAATGAGCTGTATGCGCAGTGGGCAGGATATGGGGAAATGACATTGTCCCACAATATCTTAAACCAGTTTGCCGTACAGATGACGGAGACTGGGATAAGCGATCCGCTGGACGCGTCATTTGTCATGCAGATTATGGGCAGCGGGAACAAGGCGCTGCCGAGAAATGTGATTCAGACATATTTGTCGGCAAGGCTTCAGATGCCATACAATGACTGCTCAAACAGGGAGCTGTACGAGGGACTTGCAGAGATTGTGCACAAAGGCAGGAACACGAAACCGCACGGCAGGGAGCGTGCGCAGGAGACGGAAAAACGGATTCTGGTAGATTAATACATACAAATATAGAAGGGAGTGTTTAGCATGGAACACATGGATGAAGAAATATTGAAACAGAAGAAACTGCTCCGGCAGCAGGAGGAAAAGCGCAGTTCCGCGGAAAGCATGGAGCAGGAGGCAGGAGAATCCATATATGACGAGGTGGTGCACATTATCGGGAAGGAGACGCACTTTGAGCAGCGCCAGATTCCCGAGCTTGGCATCAGCATCTGTATGCCGGAGACCTTTTTTATGCTGACGGATGACATCAGGGGCATCATATATCCCGCAGGAAATGCCCCGAGCCATGTGTTTGCGGGTGAGGATATCCCGTTTCAGCTTGCGGTAAGCATGACGGAGCATCTGATACCCGAAGAACGGATGAAGGATTTCATGAAGCAGACGGCAAAGGTACTTGAGGCAGTCGGACCAAAAGTAAAAATCACGGAGACATCTGTGGAGGAAAAGGAGCAGTTCCGCATAGGAATCATGGAATTTGCATCGCGGGCGGCGGACATGACCGTTTACAACATCCAGTTCTGCGTCAGCAGGGAAAACGGACTGCTTATGGGAACCGTAAACTTTCCGGGCAAATACAAAAAAAGAATGGCGCCGCTTGCAAAGCAGATAATACAGTCATTGGAAATCATAAAGGAGGAGACAGATGGAATCAATCACATATCTTAACACGAGCGTGGACGGAATCACATACGGCAGGATACTGGACATGGAGATACGGCACGGCATCGGTGCGCATGGCAGTGCGGCGCTGTCGCTGGAGGCAGACATTGAAGGCGCGCAGGAGACGGTAAACCGGATTGACGAGCAGACAATCATCAGCATCTGCACAAGTGCGGACGGACAGCCAGCGACGTTGTTTACAGGCATTGTGGACAGTGTCGGTCTGGAGCTGGTGTCGGGTTATGCGGTAATCCGTTTGGAACTGAAGTCGACCAGCGCCCGTCTGGCAGACGCGGAGCGGGACAGGAGCTATCAGAATACTGCCATGACACATGAAAAAGTAATGGAGTCTGCGCTGGGCGGAGCGGCGCTGATAAACATGGAAGTGACAGACCGCCCGACAGGAAGCATCATTGTACAGCGCAGGGAGAACAACTGGGACTTTTGCAAAAGAATGGCGTCAAGACTCGGCGCGCCGGTCATTCCATCCATAAACACGGCTGTTCCTGTGCTCAGCATCGGTATTCCGCAGTCAAAAATATGCTGTGACTTATCAGACAGGGAGTTGATGGCAGAGACCGGTACGTGCCACATGCCTGACGGCTTTGCGGCATCATTTGGCGGGACAAGGGTATGCAGTATAGCGTATCTGCCTGTCGGTGCGGATGTCCTGTTTGGCGGCAGGAAGCGGAAAGTGGGCGCCATATCCGCGAATATGAGAAACGGCATGCTGGTGACGACTGTCTGCATGGCGGAGGAAAAGGATTTTGTACAGCCGAGGATTGAGAACAAGAATGTCGCCGGCAAGATGTATCTGGGACAGGTCAGGGCAGTCAAGGGCGATCAGGTACAGGTGCATCTGGTGGACATCGACGCGGAGTACGACGAGGGTGGGGATGTGTGGCTGCCCTACTCGACAGCGTATTCTTCGAATGATGGCAGCGGACTTTACTGTATGCCTGCCGAGGGCGACATGGTCAGGGTCTTTTTTCCGGGCAGCGACGAGGGAAAGGGCTTTGCCGCGAGCAGCGTGAGCGTTAATGTCGGCGCGGACGTGACGGACAAACAGTGGACGGGACCCGAGGGAAAGCAGATTCTCCTGACAAAGGAGGGCATCTATATTACTACCAACGCAAGTGACAGCAAAATTTTTATCAACCTCACGGACAAGGACGGAATCACCATCAGCAGCAACAAAAACATTAATATCTGCGCAAAGAAGAACCTGTCCATCATGTCGAACGACAGGATATCCATCAGTGCCGAAAATGATGTCTACATCGGCTCCGCGGAGTCCTTTATCGACATCCGTCCGGAGAAGATTGAGCTGGGCGCGGAAAATGTGGTGATTGTATAGAAAATGAGGATGCATATGGAAATAACACAGGAAGAATTTATGGAAAAATACCTGCCCGGGCTGCGGGATACCTTTGTGCAGAAAACGCAGGAACACATTACAAGGCAGCTGCCCGAGATACAGAAAAAACTGAAAAAAAATATGGATGCGCTGCTTGAAATCCTTGGCAGAATACAGGAGGAGGCGCCTGTCGCCGCGGGCGAGATACAGATTGTCCTGCTGCATACGTCAATCGCCATGGGGACGCCTCAGGTGGCATATTTCGTGTACGGGGAGAATGGAATCTTTGGCAGGGAAATCATGAACATCCGGTACGATGCGTCATGGCTGTTCGTCTGCTGGGAGGAATACCAAAATGCTCTGGAAAGCAAAATAAAGGAAATCAATGCCCAGAACAGCATCCGTTATGAGGCGGTACAGCAGATGCGCAGGAAGGGCACGGAATTTCTGGTGCAGACGCTGTATGTGGTGTGCAAGTATCTCTTTATGGAAATGGACAAGCTGGAGCATTACGGGGATGAGCTGTTTACAGATGATTTTCGTCTTACGGTCGGGGAGTATATGGACTGGCGCAAAACGCTTTACATCAGACGTCCTGCGACGGATATCTTTTTCAATACGGACAGCACGCCCCTAAGCTATGGCAGGTTCCGCACGGCTGTCTACAGCCACAAGATATTTGAGGACAAGGATTTGACGGCGGCAGTCTTTGACGCGTGCGAGTTTGTCCACTGCCAGTTCCGCAATGTGACGCTCAATGATGTGCGGTTTGTGAACTGCCGGATGTACTACTGCACATTTGAAAGGGTAACTTTTCTGGGGACGGCATGGGACGGATGTATGCTCAAAAATCTGGTTTTTACAGATACGTGCTGGAACTTTACACCCGATAGCTGTCACTTAGGCGACCTGTACAAGCCGGCGGAGCTGTACGGATGCACGTTGGAGCAGATACGCTTTGAGCAGTCGGACATCCGCGGGATTGTGCAGGACGGTAACAATATAAGCGGCGTGTCGATGACAGCATGTGAGGAGGATGGGACATGGAATACTATTTGTTAAGACAGAGCGGGCGGGTGACCAATGCCGTGCGGCTTGGGGATTTGGATCAGTGGGTGTATACGGCGCGGATGACACATGATGATTTCCGCAAGCTTGATACCCTCAAAAACGCATACATAGAATACGACAGGTGCCGGGAGTTTCCGGATTTGCTGATCTATCCGACCTATCTGTTGTCCGACGACATCAGAAAGGTATTTGCGATGTATGATGAAAGCATCAGCTTTAAGGGCGTACAGCTGTTTCCGTCGGATGAGAAGTGGATTCAGGAGGCGTCGCGAATCTACTGGGTGTACGACTGCGTGACCGTAGACTGTCTCCATGCGGACACGATTGTACAGCCCAACGGTGCGATAAAGGAGCTGGTTCTTGACCGGAGAAAGCTCGACGGCAGGGACATCTTTAAGGTGCGCGGCACGGCAGAAAACAAGACGCTTGTGTCACTTGCGGCGGCAGAGAGCATTCTGCGCAGGAACCCATATGGCGTGACATTTGAAAAGGCTGTCATACGATAAAAAGTTACAAAGGAGAAAAACAAGATGATTGATAAAACCAGATATGCATACAGACTTTTGAAGGCAAAGTGCAGCTGTGGAGATAAAACATTCACGCAGTACCTGAATCTGCCAGAGGATCACGGCGTTTATTTTCAGGAGGAAGATTTTCCGCTTCTGAATGCAAATGACCATGTGGCAGGGGAACACATACTGGGGTTTGGCAGATGTACTTCTAGAAAACGATGTCATGACAACATTGCAGCGAATTTGCTGGGGAATATTCTGTTTCCGTCCGTCAACGGACTGATTCAGGAGTTTATCGGCTACCGGTGCGAGCCGATGACGCTTGTCCCCTGGCGGTTTGCCGACGAAAATTACCTGATAGATGGCGCGCCTGCGCTTACGGTGAAAAGTGAGCTGTCCTGTTATTATGGCGGAACCATTACCATAGAGGTAGAAGATATGGAGGCGGATGGTAGCGACGGCACGGAGGAGGAAACGCTGCCCGATTATGACAAGAAGGATAAGCTGCCGAGCGAGGTTCAGGAACAGATTGCCGATTTTTGCGACAGCGAAGCGCCGGAAATCGGTTCGGCGGGGGATATGGCACTGCAAATGGAGGCGGTTTTGTCACCGGAGACACGCGAAGCCATCAGCAGTGCGGCAGCGTCGGCGGACGAAAGCGCCATTGTGACAATAAACAGCATGGAATGAGGAGCGGTATATGGACAAAGGAAAAAGAACAATAGCGGATTTGCGTATTCGGACAGCAGTGGCATACAGCAGAATCCTTCAGGCGGAGATTGTGACGGAGGCGGACGAGCACGGCAGGCTGTGCCTTGTGCTTGAGCTGGGCGAGGAGACGCCGCAGGATGCGGCGCTGCGCATAATGGACACGGAGATTGCGCTTACATATGACGAAGATAAGGTACTGTTTTCCGGCGTGTGCGTTGATGCGGCACAGGAACAGGGGGCACAGTACAGTATGCTGAATCTCGTGGCATACGCCCATTCCTGCAAGGCAGACAGGGAGCCGGTTACACGGACATACCAAAGCCCGTACAAACGTTTCTTAGACGTGGCAGACGAGGCGCTTGCGGCATCAGGCGCGCTGTTCCACACAGGGGGGAATCCGTATATTCCAGTGGTGCTTTATCAGGAAAATGAGACAGACTGGGCGTTTGTAAGGCGCATTGCAAACGCGTGCGGGATGCGGATGTATACGGATGTCAGGGAATCCGGACCCTGCATGGCGGCTGGGACGCAGCAGATGCGGCATTTTCCGGAGGAGGTTCTGGAGACGGCGGTGTCGGGGCAGAAGGATATCGCGGAATTGCGGCGTGTCCGGATGAATGACGATCCATTTGCGGCGGCATTCCAGTTTGCGGAGATGACATGCCAGTGTGCTGACATCACAGTGACTGCAGGGGACACCATCGGCATATGGACAGTCGAAAAGAGCGCACTGACAGGAAAGGGCGGCATACTGGCAAACACAGTGACGCTCAAAAGGACGCCCGACGTGATGCCGGCACACCATGCGGCGACAGGGCAGCTCGCAGCCAGCAGCATTCTGGAAGGAGAGGTGATGCTGGTGGAGGGCAACGAAATCGAGGTACAGTTTGACGCGGATGCCGGCAGCATGGCAGGGAACTGTGTCAGGGTGCCTTACGAATCTGCCATAAGCAATTCCTTTTACTGTATGCCGGACGAGGGCGACCGCGTATTTCTCTACTACGAGAACAACGGTACCATCATCTGCCTTGGCAGCAGGCATACCGACACGTCCCATCCGGACATGGAGACGCCGGAGGAAAAGGTACTGACTAGCAAGGACAGGATGGTGCGATTTACCGGCGGTCAGGTTGTCATCACGAACACCAGAAAACTGCATGACGCGCAGGACAATACAGAGATATCGCTTGTCATGGATGACGGGGACGGCATTACGATTACATCGGGAAGCGACGTGTGCATTGAGAGTGAGGAGAGTATCTACCTTGCGGCGGATTCGGATGACACCCCGCTGATGCACGCGGGAAATGCCATGCAGGCGGGGACGGCAGCCCTCCGCTATGCCGCAAGCGCGTCGGCAGGTGCGCGGAAATACCAGGAGGACGGCGGGCGCTCCGAGTGGGAGCAGAAAAAATTAAAATGGGAGACATACCTCCGGCGGGAGGGCGAGAAGGCGCAGCAGAACCTTGCCGGACTGGGCGACATGCTGACCTTCAAGGCACTCAGGGAAGCCATATTTAACGGAAATAAGGACGGCGGCGCGGATGCGCAGGCGTCTGCTGCCACAGCCTCCGCGGCGGCAGGGGCAGCCGGGGCGGCACTGCAGATAGCAGAGGAAGCAGTTCCCCTGTCTGACGGAGTCATCAGCATATATGGGCTGAATGAGGTGACACTCCGGGCAGGCAGCAGCTTCATCACGATAGACGCGGACATCCTGATATACAGCCGGCAGTTTCAGTGGCTCGGCTACACGAAGGGCACGCACCCCATTGTAGAGGAGGAATACCAGGATTTCTGGGGAACCGTGCTGGACGGCGTCCAGCTTGTGCTTGACCTGGCAGGGTTCATCCCGGGCTATGGTGCGTTCTTTGACCTGGCAAGCGGCGCCATATCGCTGGCAAGGGGGGACATGAGCGGGGCAGTCATGTCGTTTGTGTGCGCAATCCCTATGCTCGGTGATGCGTGCGCGGCGGCAAAGATGGGATGGAAGTCCTATATGAAAGCCATGAAAGCTGCCAAAGGCGCGGCGACGGCAACAAAGGCAATGACGAAAGGGCAGAAGATAAGCAGGCTTGTCAGGCTGCTCTACCAGGGCGGGACAGCGGCAAACCAGCTTGTCCTGATAGACGAACAACGCAGGATCATGATGGCGAACGAGGACTTTGATCTCTCGAACCCGAACGACCTGTCAATGCTGCTGCGCATGATCAACAGCTGCATCCAGACGGCGCACCTTGTCAGGAACATGGCGAGCGACGCGGCGGCGATTAAGCGCGGGACAGTGCCGGATTACGGAAAGGTCTCGGACGGCCCCGAGAATGGGCTGAATGGGAGCACCAAGTGCATTGACCCGGTCGACGCGGTGACAGGCAGCCTGTGCGCGGAGTACACGGACATGTGCCTTGCAGACGTGCTGGGTGATTTTGTCATCAGGCGGCACTACGAGTCTGCATATACGAACACCGGCGGGATGCTGGGCGACAAATGGCGCTTTGGGATAGAGGGCGGCGTCACGCTGTCCGAGACGAGAACCCATGCAAGGGTGCAGATGGACGACCTCCACATGGAAGGCTTCACGTGTACTGACGGCGTGTGGGAGAGTGACCGCAGGGGCGACAGATCGCTTGTCTTCGCGCAGACGGACATGGGATACAGCCTGAAATTCAGCGCCACGGGCGCCGTGTGGGAGTATGACACACAGGGCGGCCTTGTCCGCATGACAGACCGGCATGGAAACACGACCCGCATCACCCGCGCGGACGGCATGCCCATAAGGCTCGAGACGGCATCGGGGCAGTGGGTGGAATTCCGGTACGAGCATGGGCGGCTCGTGACGCTTGCTGACAATGCCGGCAGGGAGGTAAAGTACACCTACCAGGGCAGGCTCCTGCACACGGTGGAACTGCCGCACGGCGGCACCATGTCCTATGAGTACACGCCCGAGGGCTGGCTGAAAAGACTCACCGACTTGAACGGAAGGTGGTACACGCAGAACCACTATGACCGCAGGGGGCGCGTCGTCCGGCAGGAGCTCGAGACCGGGGAGGAGTTCGTCATCTTCTACGACGACGCGGCAAGGCAGAACACCTTCCTCACCGGCTCGACCGGGGAGAACATCGTGTACAGCTACGGCAGGGAGAAGCTGCCGACGCAGGTGCTCTACCATGACGGCACGACGGAATGCTACCGCTACGACAGCGGACGTAATACCATATACGAGAAGGACAGGCTTGGCAGGGAGACCACGAGGCTGTATAATGAAACGGGGCAGCCCACGGAGGAGCACTTCCCGGACGGCTATGTGCGGTACACGGAATATGACGGCAGGGGACTTGCCACGAGGATATACGACAATGCAGGGCGCGAGGTCACAAACACATACGATGGATGCGGGAACCTCGTGAAAAGCGGCAGGCGGATGGACAAAAACACCGTGCTGGAAACGACATTTGAACATGATGCCATGGGGCGTATCACAAGGGTATGCCATGCGGACGGCAGCGTGGAGGAGTACCGCTACGACACGCCGTTCTCCGCGCCCTCGGAATACAGGGACGCCATGGGGAACGTGACGGCATATGAGTATGACGCCACGGGCAGCATGACCGCCATGCACGACCCCTGCGGCGGCACCACGCGCTACTGCCACAACGCCCTCGGCAACAGGATATCCGTGACGGACGCCGACGGCGGCACCACGCGCTACGTCTATGACGGCATGGCAAACCTCATAAAGGAAATCCGCCCCGAACAGTACGACAGCGCGCGGGACGGCGGGGAGGGGACGCAGTACGCCTACGACGCATGGCGGAACGTGAAAAGCATCCGCCACGCGGACGGCGGGCTGTACACCTGCACGCACGACTACGCGGGCAGGCTGCTCTCCGAGAGGACCCCGGTGCAGAACGCCACGGGCGCACAGGGCACGCGCTACGAGTATGACGCGGACTTTAATCGAATAAAGACCGTTTATGCCGACGGCGGCGTCCTGCGGGAAAAGCATGACGCGTGCGGGAACGTCACCGTGCGCATCCTCCCCGAACAGTATGACGAAAAGACCGACGGCGGGGCGGGCTACAGTTATGGATACGACAGCAGGGACAGGCTGGTGTCCGTCACAGGCCCCGACGGCGCCACCGAGCACAGGTACGTGTATGACCCTGCCGGAAACCTTATAAAGGACATCACGGCAAAGGGCTGCCTGACGGCGGACAGTGACGATGACCGCGTCGGGACGGTGTACACATATGACCTGACAGGGAACGTCACCTCCGTAAGGATACCCACGGACATCCGGGACGGCAGCGTGCGCTACCGCCTCACCACCTACGCCTATGACAAAATGGCGCGCTGCACGGAGGAAAAGAGGTACCTCGACTACCAGGACGCGGAAAGCCGGAAGGGGCGCGTCCATACCATAAATTATACGTATGATGCCGCAGGGCGGCTTACGGGCGTGGGCGACTCCACCGGGGCATGTGCGGAATACCGGTATGACGCCTGCGGCAGGCAGACCCTCGAGCGGATAAAGATTGACGGCAATACATGGAAGGAGACGGGGCGCGAATACTCGCCGGCAGGGCGGCCCATCCGGATTACGGAGTCCGCC
>CARTDA010000048.1:0-30689 GCA_949066965.1 uncultured Lachnospiraceae bacterium | reverse complement strand
ACTGCTCACTCTGTTCTCCCCAGCTCTGCTGGGGGCTTAATGGACGTTCAGTTATTAAAGTGTCAATGAAATATGGTTTTTATTCAGACATCAAAATAAGCCCACCACCAGTTATTGGAATGTAACTGATAATGGACTTATGTATTTGTCCGAATATTTAATTATAGGAACTAGGATTTAAGTTATATGAGTCAATTTTCATACCCCATTTTAAGATATATCGTACCCCATCCGTACCCCATTTTTGCAATAAATGACGTGAATTTACGATAATTTGTCTAAATACCAAATATACTGTACCCTGATAAATACAGCATTTTCAAGCATTTCCCTACCACTCGTATGGCGTCGCCTGGTAGACGTAGTAGTTCAGCCAGTTTGTATATAGATTATTGCTATGTGAGCGCCACTGTAAACTGGGCTTTTGTGCCGCGTCATTATTGGGATAATAATTCCGCGGAATATGTATGGGAAGCCCTTTCCCCAAATCTCTTTTATACTCTGCATCAAGTGTATAACGGTCATACTCCGGATGGCCATTGACAAATATTTTTTTACCATTCTGTGCATAGGCAAGAAAGACGCCTGCTTCCTCAGATTCCGCAAGAACAGTAATCTTATCACATTGGTGGATGTCAGCGGCGGGTGTTTCTGTGTGGCGGCTGTGCGGTGCGAGGAAATAGTCATCAAAGCCACGCACCAGTGGAACCTTTCTGTTCTGTACCTTATGTGAATAGATACCAAACAGCTTTTCGGGAAGCTTGCGTTTCTGAATCCCATAATAATGATAAAGTCCTGCCTGCGCCCCCCAGCAAATATGCAGCGTGGACGTCACATGCTCCTCTGCCCAGTCCATAATTCCACACACTTCATCCCAATAATCCACTTCCTCAAAGGTGATATCCTCGACAGGCGCACCAGTGATAATCAGCCCGTCAAAACGCTTATGTTTTATTTCGTCAAACGTCGTATAAAAGCGGTTGAGATGATTCGCCGATGTATTCAGGGATATATGGCTTGCCACCATCAAAAATGTCACATCTACCTGCAATGGCGTGTTGGACAATGCCCGCAAAAGCTGCAATTCAGTGTCTTGTTTTACAGGCATCAGATTCAGTATGCAGACCTGCAGTGGTCTGATATCCTGATGGATTGCACGATTTTCATCCATCACAAAGATATTTTCATATTCCAGTATCTCCTTTGCAGGCAGATCACTCTGTACTTTAATAGGCATTTTCTTACTCTCCTGTCAATTAATTTTCTGTAATCTCTTTATATTTCCATTCCCAGATACGTTTGCATAAACTGCTCCTCCGTGCAAATCGGAACATTGAGTTCCTTTGCCTTTTTATTTTTGGAAGAATTGGATGCGATATCATTGTTAATCAGGCACACCGTCTTGGCAGACACGCTTCCAGCCACCTTTCCACCCTTTTTCTCAATCAGCTCCTTTAGTACATTTCTGCTCTCAAAATGCTCCAGGCTGCCCGTAATCACAAAGGTCTTGCCGTCAAGCGTCTGCTCTGCCTCATTGATGTCTTCCTTAATTATATGAACTTCCTTTAATAAATTGTCAAATCTTTCATTATTTGCATCATCAGAAAAATAATCCTCAAATGCCTTCCCGATAACTTCCCCGATACCGTCAATTTCACTAAGCTCTTCGGCTGTCGCATGGCGCATGGCATCCACGTCAAACTTGTAATATCTACAGATAACCTTTGCATTTGCAAGACCGATGTTTGCTATGCCAAGACTGTAAATAAGCTTTGGCAGTTCTATATTCCTGGATTTTTCTATGCCGTCTATCAGCTTTTTGTAAGACCGCTCGCCAAATCCTTCCATTGCCACAATTTCGTCCTGGTATCTGTCAAGGTGGAACATATCCTGGTATTGATGAATAAAGCCCTTTGCAATAAACTTTTCCAGTGTGGCCTCTGACAGACCGTCAATATTCATCGCGTCACGGCTCACAAACAAGGTAAAAGACTTTATCTTTTTTGCATCACAGTCAGCATTTGTACAGTACAGGGACTGCACCTCGTTTACTGCACGGATTTCCGTACCCCCTCCGCACACAGGACAGGCAGACGGAATCTCTACACTGTCACTTCCAGTAAGATTTTCCGCTATCTGCGGTATAATCATATTTGCCTTATAGACTGTAATCCTGTCACCGACGCCAAGCTTCAGTCCCCGGAGTATGCTGATATTGTGAACAGAAGCGCGGCTTACCGTAGTTCCCTCAAGCTCCACCGGCTCAAAAATGGCAACCGGATTAATCAGCCCCGTCCGGCTTGGACTCCACTCTATTTCTTTTAGTATTGTCTCCCTTATTTCGTCTGCCCACTTGAAAGCTATCGCATCGCGCGGAAACTTGGCAGTCCGCCCCAGGGAACGCCCATACGCAATGTCATCATATATCAATACCAGGCCATCTGACGGTATATCATAATCCTGCACGCGTTTCTCATAATCATCAACTGCATCCGTGACATTGCCTGCATTGACCTTCTGGAATTCCACGACATCAAATCCCTGTTCCCTCAAAAAAACAAACTGTTTCTCCCGGGAGTTCCCAAAATCAACGCCATCTGCCTTCACAAGGGCAAATGCATAAAACCTGACATTTCTTTCCTCGGTTATCTGATTGTTCAGCTGCCTGACCGAACCAGAACAAAGATTGCGCGGATTCTTATACTTTGCATCAACATCCTCGATATGGCTGTTGATTTCCTCAAAATCATGGTACGTAATCACTGCCTCTCCCCTGAGAACCAGCTCTCCCTGATACCTGATGCGGAACGGAATATTCTGAAACACTTTTGCATTATTGGTAATCACCTCACCGACTTCGCCGTTTCCACGGGTGACGGCCTTCAGCAATTCTCCATTCTGGTACGTGAGAACAATTGTAAGCCCATCCAGCTTCCAGCTCAGCAGTCCCTCCTTGTCTCCCAGCCAGCTTTTCAGTTCCTCCCTGTCCTTCGTCTTTCCAAGTGACAGCATCGGACTTTCATGTGCCTCCTTGGGCAGTTCGTCCACCGCTTCATATCCCACGCTGACTGTAGGGCTTCCAGCCAGAACCATCCCTGTCTCCTGTTCCAGTGCCGCCAGCTCATCACACAGCCTGTCATACTCAAGGTTGCTCATGATTTCCCTGTCCTGTGCATAGTAAGCCTTCGAAGCCTCCCGGAGCTTCCCCACAAGTTCTTTCATTCTATGTATCGCTTCATTGTTTTCTTCCATATATTCCTCCAAATTTATTGATTCAAATTTCAAAATCCGCCTTCTTTGTCAGGCATTCCACACAGACGATATAACCCTGACAGCTCATCGCCTTTCAGTTCCCGGTATTCGCCGCTTTTTAATCCCGCCAGCTCTATGTTGAGCACCCTGATACGCGTAAGGGATTTTACCTGATAGCCAAAGGCGCCGCACATCCGGCGAATCTGTCGGTTCAGCCCTTGCGTGAGCGTTATTCTAAATGTATATTTGCCAGCACGTTCCAATTTGCAGGGGCGCGTTGTCCTGTCCAGCTCCTTTAGATATACACCCTGTGACATTCCGGAAAGGAAGCTATCGGTCAGTTCCCTGTCCACCCTGACAACATATTCCTTTTCGTGACCGTTTGCCCCTTTCATCATATGCTGTATCAATGCTCCGTCATTTGTCATAAGCATCAGCCCATCAGACTCCTTGTCAAGGCGTCCCGCATAAGTAAGCCTTATTGGATATTTTACCGCTTCGGCGATTGTCCTTTCCGCATGCCTGTCTTTCTCCGTGCAGACAACCCCGACCGGCTTATTGTATGCAAGAACGACTTTCGCAGAAATTGTTTTTACCTTTCTTCCGTTTACCTCTATGATGTCCCTGTCACAAACCTGCATGCCGTTCACGGCTTTCTGACCATTTACGCATACCCTGCCTTCTTCTATCAGTTTATCTGCGTTCCGTCTTGAGCATATTCCACATTCTGCAAGGTATTTATTTAATCTGGTCATCTCCGTATCCTTTCATACCGTTCATCCCACAGTGAAGAGATATTATCATAAAAATTTTTTGAGCCTCTCGATGGACTTCGTCTCAAAATCCATCAGCTCTTTTGCAACCTCCATCGATGTATTGCCTGAATTCTGATGATGGTTAATGGATTTCCACATGTTGGTCAGCCCCCTGCTGCTTCCCTGTATCATAAGTTCGGCAATTTTGCTGGCACTGCAATTCGTAAGGGTATTCATCTGTATTCCACCCTTGAGCATCATGTCCTGCATCGTGCTGGCATGATACCCCTCTGCCCGCTCACTCTGAAGTCTGTCCGTCGCCTTATTTTGTATGACAGAGTATAATAACCTCTCCTTTGACAGCTCATGCTGCAGCTCCCTATCCTGAACCTTCTCCGATATCGTATCAATCGCATTCATTGCCATACTGGAATTTTTCTGTACTTCCTTTAAAATTTCCTGGTCATCTTTTTTCATAGTTATCTTCCCTTCGCTGCTTAATTAACAAAATGATTCGATAACTATAGTATTGCCAGTTTTTAACAGCTTATGCCAGAATATCTGTGTCCCCTTTCACAGTGTCTTCTACTTCACCGATTAAGATCTCTGCTTTTTCCTCAGGAAGTTCCATCCCTGTGGGAAGCTCCATCCCCTCGGGAAGCTCTTTCTCAAAAGGAAAGACAACACCCCAGTCCGCCCGAAGCCCGTCCATCTGCCGCATAATGCGAAGCGTTTCCTCATGCGGCATCTCCCAGCACTCTTTCTCGCCTTTTTCAATTGCTTCCAGGCACGAGTATACCTCATATTCATAGCCAGTAATCTGTCTGGGAGCCTTCACTGGCTTTCCCGGCTTGTAGCCCGTGTCATATACGGTTACGGACTCAAAATTATTGATATTTTCAATTACAATGTACCCCTTTGGTCCATACACAACACCCCGTCTGTCACTGACTGCATTCATTGTACAGTTCAGGACTGCCATTCTGCCATCCTTATATTTCAGCGTAATGCTCTCACTCGCATCCACTCCCAAATCGGTCAAAATACAGGAAGACTCTGTCTTTTCAATCTCCCTGCCAAAAATCATGGATGCAAAATTAAGTGTATATACACCCAAATCCAGCAAAGCCCCTCCTGCAAGCGCCGGGTCTGTCAGCCTCTTTTTGTCGGATACCGGATACCCCAGATTTGCCGTGAGCATTGTCGGCTCGCCAATTATGCCTGAGTTAATTATGCCCTTTATCGTCGTAAGCATCGGCATATACCTCGTCCACATTGCCTCTGCCACAAACACACCTTTTTCCCTTGCAAGCGCCAAAATTTCCTCCGCCTGTGCCGCATTTGCCGTAAATGCCTTTTCACACAACACATTCTTTCCATTCTCGATACATAATTTCATATTCGCATAGTGTTCCGAATGCGGCGTTGCTATATAAATTAAATCTATCTTGTCATCAAGTACCATCTCTTCATAAGAAGTATATGCCACCTTTATCCCATACTCTTCCGCAAATTTCTGTGCTCGTTCCTCACTCCTGGACGCCACGCCATGACATTTTACATTTTTCATCTTTTTGATTGTACCTGCCATGACTCCTGCAATTTTACCAGTTCCCATGATTCCAACTCGTTTTTGATTAAACATACACAATCCCTTACCTTTCGTGCGGTGTGCCGACACCAGTCTGACCATTTACAATGCAGACCCATGTAGCACAATGCTACATGGGTCTGCATTTAGACACAACTCCATTATAAACAATTTATGTATGATATTTCAATAAATTTTCCAAAATTTATTACTTTTCAAAAAACTCTGCCTTAACAAAACCTGTTGAACCATTGTAATTTATCTTGAACCACTCACCCTGATCCTCAAGCAGGTCATATGCCGTTCCGGCCTGCGCCGTACCAAGCTTTGCAGATTCCTGACTTGCCTGGCTTCTGACGTTTACGTTTGTCAGGGCTGTTATCGTACCAATGGGCTCTGCCGTCACCTCAGTCGTTACGACTTCAAGGTAGTCACTCTTTATGTATGCCTCCCTGTCCTCAAAAATAACCTTGCTCCATCCGTTAACCCGTTCCTCAACGCGCGTAAGCTCTGTGCCTGACTGAACCTTGCCAATCTTATCCGCTTCCTCGCTGTCCGAAGACCGCACATTCACGGTATCCGTTGCCCGCACAATCTGGTTAACAACCTGATTCTGCGGCTGTTCCTCCACTTCGCCCGGAGTTTCAGACTCCGCCGGCTGTGTCTGCTCGCCGCCTGATGGCTGCGTTTCCTCTGTCTGGGATGTCTCAGCATTATCTTCCTGGGTCTCAAGCTGTGCCAGCGCCTCGCCTACGGATGTCTTAATCTGAACAGGAAGCTCCTCCAAAAACGCGCTGAGCGCCTCGTCAGCCGCCACTGCCTCCTTATAGCTTACATCTATCTTATTATACAGGTCAACGACATCATCCTGGCTTGTGACAAGCTTAAACGCCGCTTTGATATTCTCTTCCGTGTCTCCGTCTATCTTAAGGCTTCCATCCTCCGCAGTATAGACATACCATGCGTTGAGTCCGGGTGCCTTTGTCTCGATATCCTGTATCTTTACAGTATATGTGACATATGCAAAATACGTGTTGTCACTCAGCCCCGGCTTCGTATAGCAGTTAATGTTATCATAATACTCAATAAACTCACTCTTTTTCTCATAAGTGATAATTTCCTTGTCATCATTATAATCCTTAATTGCCCTTACTGTCTCCATATCACCGTCTGCCAGAGCCTTGTAAAACGTATTCATCAGCTCATTGACGCTGCTGTACGCATTCTCCTCCAGCGGCTTATCACTGAGTGTGACTGTCTCTCCGTCTGCCTCTAAATCCGAACCAGGATTCTCGACTGCCCTTGTCCTTTGGGAACCAATATATGAAACAATCACTGCGATAACAATTATACATGCAGCAGCCGGAAGTAAGATTTTTGCTGCTTTCAATGCCGTTTCTTTGATATTTCCCTCCCTTAGCTGCATAATGGCATTCCTGACAGCTGACTCTGAACGGTTTTCCTGCCTCACTTTTTCAGCCAGCTTTGCCGGACTGACCGTATCCTTTTTCTCTGTTTCATTCGATTTTTCCGTCTTATTTTTTTGCGGCTGGTTGTCTGCCTTTTGAACATCTTCTTTTGCACTTTGTCTGACTTCGCCGATATCTTTGTTCATTTCTGTAGTATTTTCTATTTTATCAGGCTTTTCATTTGTACTGGCTGTGTCTGCCATCCCATTTTTCGGTTCGCTTTTTGGCTCTTCCTCCATCTGTTGCGGCTTTGCATTTAACTGTTTTGTGTTATCATTGGAAATTGGTTTATTTTTTTGCCTGTTTCTTTTTTTCTTCCTGTTATCCATTTCTACTCCTATCTGTCACTGCCAAATCTCCCCCGCCGACTACCTGTCCCTTACAGTTAGGAACTGTCCGGAAATAACCCATGCAGCCCGCACAGGATACTTCCGAACAGTTCCTTATAAGCAATAACACATACGTGCATCAATCCTTTTCAAGGAAATGCACCCGACAGGAATCGAACCTGCATTAAAGGCGTCGGAGGCCTTCGTTCTATCCATTAGACTACGGGTGCTAAAAATTAATTATGAATATTACGTTTGTTATCATAACACAATTATTTGAATTTGTCCATACAAGAAAAAAAAATTACATTTGTTTTACATTCTTTCCTATATTTGCTGCTGATATTTTTCACACAGTTCGTCAAAGCGGAATACCTGCTCCTGAAGCGTCTTAAATGCCGCTTCATCATGTGCTTCCAGTTGGTCAATCACCCTAAAAAGCCTGTCCTGTATTTTATAGTGCTCTTTCGCATCCCCCCGGTAAGAATTTGCAATCCGCATAATCTTTTCAAGATACTTTACAATCTGCCTTTCGTTCCCCTTGTCAGCTGCATTCTGCAAAAGTTCTATGTTGTCAAGCTCCTGTGAATCTGTTACCTTCGCAAATGTATTTGCCCCGATTGCATAATATTCGTCACCAATCTGGTAAATAAAACTTTTCTTTTCATAAAGACTTTCCTTAAAACTGCCCATCTGACTCCTCCAGTGATTATCATTTGATATAATGAAAGATTTTACCATTAAATCTGTCATTTGTCATCATCTTTTCAGGCTTTTTATATATTCCTTTACCTCTTTGTCAGGATTCAGGGACTCACGTATCTTCTGAAGCGCCTTATTGTACGTCCATGCATCCAGTTCACACGCCCCCGCAAGCATCTGGTTTGTCTCATATGGAAAACAGACAAAGGTCTCTGCCAAAAGCCACGCAGCCGCCATCTGTGCATAGTACCCCTGGTCAAATCTCCTGTTTACAGTGCCCAGTATTCTCTCAAGATACGGATAATGCGCCTTTATGCTGACAGACTTTTCCTGATTTGCAGGACTGTCCTCTATATCCGTTATTGCCACGCTCCTGTTTCTAGGCACCTTTTTGTTGGCGGTATCATATTTCAGGTACTGGCTTAGAAGCAGTATCAGGGCTGCCCGCACCTCGTATTCTTTATCCGAATAAAGATACGTCTGCAGACAATCCCAGACTTCAGCGCGATACCGATTGGCAAATGAAAACGAATTGCAAAAGCTGTCACAGACGGACCAGTTGTCAATACATGGGATAAACTTTACCAGATATTCCAGTCCTTTGTCACAGGGAAAGCCCTTTTGTGCCGTTCCATAACCGATAATCATCCCACGGAGCATTGTCTCCTCAAAATAAATGTCCGCATATTCCGAATCACGGCTGTCAACCTCCCTGCGCCAGTCCTTTTTCGCAATATCCTTTGCTATTTTCCGCAGCTGTGGCAGTCTTACCCCCACAAGGGGCTTTGCCCCGGGGATAAGACCTGCCGAAAACTCTTTATAATTCAAATCAGCATGCTGTGCAAGTAAATTTCTTATTTCTTCCCTCATACGTATCCCTAACTTCGTTTTTCCTGTCCGCCTTTTCTGTACTGGACAGGCGTCATTCCCATTTTCTTTTTAAATATGCGGTTAAAATGTTCCACATTGGGATAGCCTACTGCCATCGCCACATTCTCAACTGTCATATTTCCGTTCCGAAGCAGCGTTTTTGCTTTTTTCAAACGAATATTAATTACAATGTCCCCAAAGGTTTTTCCTGACTTTTTGTGAATATATTTGCTCAGGTACGGCTCTGACAAATGAAAATGCTCCGCCACATCACTCAGCGCAATTGCCTGATAATTTGCCTGAAGATAATTCATAATTTCCATCAGGCGTTCATCCTGGCACACTGCCTTGTCGCAAATCTGCGGTAGCTTGTTGACACTGACACAAAGTGCATGGATGGATGCCTTGATAATGTCATCATCCATACCAACTCCCCAGAATTTTTCGCCATTGCAGGTAACGCTTACATATGCTATTGCTTTTGAGGACGAGCCTTTTGTGAGCGCGTGCTCCTCATAGTCAGACAGCTGATAACTGATACCGAAATACTGTTTGATGGTATTGCTGACTGCATCCAGCCGCCCGTTTCCATTCGCATCCACGGTTGTCTTTTTGTCACCGCAGATAATCACTGCCTCTGCCATAATGCCGTCTATCTGCTTGAAATGGCACTCATTAATCTGGAACATCGGCGTGTTATCCACATAATTTTCACAGAAAATGTCATAAACCCACTGTGGAGAGAGCACCTTGTGTTCCTGGTCGGAAACATCCTTCACAAGATACCCTACTTCTTCCCGCATTGCATAGGGGAGGGATATACCGTAATTTTGTTTCAGGATATAGTTCACACCGCCCTTTCCCGACTGGCTGTTGATACGGATTACGTCCGCATCGTAATTCCTGCCCACATCCTTGGGGTCAACCGGAAGATATGGCACTGTCCACTTGTCTGTATTCTTATCCTCCCGCCACTGCATCCCTTTTGCTATGGCATCCTGGTGCGAACCGGAAAATGCCGTAAATACAAGATCCCCGGAATATGGCTGTCTCTCATGCACCCTCATGCGCGTGAAGGTCTCATATTTCTCCCTTATCTCTGACATGTTGGAAAAATCAAGCTTCGGATCCACACCATGGGAAAACATATTCATCGCCACAGTGACAATGTCAACGTTTCCTGTCCGTTCACCGTTTCCAAAAAGGGTTCCTTCCACACGGTCAGCCCCTGCGAGGACGCTGAACTCGGCGTCACATACACCACAGCCACGGTCATTGTGCGGATGAACGGAAAGCACCACTGCATCCCTGTACTTCAGGTTTTTATGGATATATTCCACCTGTGTCGCAAACACATGCGGCATGGCATTCTCAACAGTTGTCGGAATATTGATAATTGCTTTCTTATCTGCCGTCGGCTGCCAAATGTCAAGCACGGCATTGCATACTTCAACCGCATAGTCCACCTCTGTTCCGTGGAAGCTCTCAGGGCTGTACTCAAACGAAAAATTCCCATCTGTCTCCGACGCAAGTTTTTTCAAAAGCTCCGCGCCGTCTGTCGCAATTTTCTTAATCTCCTCTTTGCTTTTCCGGAATACCTGCTCCCGCTGTGCAACTGATGTGGAATTGTAGAGATGAATCACCGCGTGCGGCGCACCCTTGACTGCCTCAAACGTTTTCTTGATAATATGCTCCCTCGCCTGTGTGAGCACCTGCACGGTCACATCATCCGGTATCATGTCCCGCTCAATCAGCGCGCGCATAAACTCGTACTCTGTCTCTGATGCTGCCGGAAATCCGACCTCAATCTCCTTAAATCCAATCTCCACAAGCATCTCAAAAAACTGTAATTTCTCATCCAGGCTCATCGGCTCAATCAATGCCTGGTTTCCATCCCTCAGGTCGACAGAACACCATACAGGCGGTTCCGTAATCGCATCCTTCTTGACCCAGTCGTATGTACAGACAGGCGGTAAAAAATATGATTTTTCGTATTTTGCTGCGTTTTTCATGTTCAAATCCTCCCATTTTCCTGTTTATAGTTTCTATATTCCGGTAATGAGCAATTAAAAAGTCCCCCGACTCCACAACATTACCGTTGTAGAGACGAAAGACTTTCTATTATCATCACTATTCTTTCGCGGTACCACTCTACTTCATGTCAGAACATGCACTCATCAGCACTATCATGCCTTCCCCTGATAACGGTGGGAAACCGCTGTATCCTACTGACAGTCCGGCTGTACGCCAGCGTCCGTTCAAACACAAAGCTCCAAGATGAGTTCGCTGTACTTTGCATACTGCCTCGCACCGGACGGCAGCTCTCTGGAATGCTCCATGCAGTTACTACTTCTTTTCATCGCCTTTTATTTTTTATTTGTGGTTATATGGTACCATCATTCCGGACAGAATACAACAGTTAAAATTAATCATTTTAGTTGATTTTTTTTATTCTATCCTAATGTCAGCCCCAGATATCCCTCTCGGTGATCCCAAAGCTTTAATCGCCCTGGCAGTAAAATCATTCCTCCCACGTTCGCCGCATATGCAAGTGAAGCTCCCGTCGCATCGAGAAGCTCTGGCAAAATATCCTGAAGCGCCTCCTCGTCGAGCGTTGTCTCCATGACATGAAGCCTGCATTTTTCAACACGAAACATCAGTACTGCCTTTTTCGGGGTTCCGTTTTCTGTCTCTTTCGAAAGCAAAAACGTGTGCCCGTTACAAAATGCATTCTCCTTTATTGCATAGGCAAGCGCTTCCTCATCCCACTCCACGTACCCTTCCCGCTCAAAAAAACGGTCACGGACAGCCTTGTACTCCTTTTCATCAACATTGGAAACCATCCAATCCCCAAGTGTATCAAATTGTAATACATTTTCAGAACACTCTGCCGCCTTCAGGCAAGTACATTGCGTGTCCGGCGCAATTGCCTGTTTGGTACCTCCCCTGTTGAATATCCAGCATGGGCTTTCACAAAATGCCGTCTCAAACCCCTGTTCCATATAATACTGGCACAATTCTTTGTCAGATGGCTGCAATATCAGCGGCTCCTTATACTTATCCGCACCATGCCTTAAGATTTCAGAGGCATAGCCTTTTCCCCTGTACGCCGGCAGGGTCGCGACTGCATAAACATACCGGGCATGCGTCTTCTCTCCATTTATGATTATCTGCACCGGAAGAAAGCTTGCCATCGACACAGGATGTCCGTCCTCATATATTACAAGCATATTATCAATCCTGAAACGGTTTTCCATATACATCGTTATATACGGAATACTATCGCCAAAACAACAGCGCCAAATGTGCATGACATCTTCTCTGTCACGTTCACACGCAAAAACCACATGACTCTCTACCGCATCATACTTTTTCACCAGGACATCTGGATAATAGGATAATTTTGCTTTCCTGAGTCCTAAATCGCCCGTGTCCTCCTCCCGGTTTACATACGCAAACGACTGCGCTTCATGAAGCACAAACTGCTGGTTTATCATGGGGTATGCGCCCTGCAAATCCGGAAATGCCTTCTCAAAATGCACTACAAATGTATCATCATTTAACGGTTCACCAATTGTGAATGCCACAATCTTTTCATTTTTGTACAGTACACCTCCCCTGAGCTTCAGCTCCCCAAAATGGTCAAATGCAACATCCAGAACGCCAATCTCCTGTGCCATCTCTTCATTCCATTTGTCTGAGCGCATGGAAATCCACTCTTTCGCCATTTTACGGCATTCTGATATATTTTCTTTTGACATTTTTTCATAATTCCAATCGCCGTCGTCCATAAAACGCGCAATGTGATTCCGCTTTCCATGAAGCTTCTTCCCCCTTAATGAGGAAAGCTTTTCTACACTGTACACATAATCATACTTGTCCCTGTCCGGCGTTATCTCAAATTCACCGGGAAACCAGCCTGTCAGCTGCAGACGGTCATTTTCATCAACAGGATATAAGCCAAGCCTGTGTCCGTGTGCGGCACAAATTCCCTTTAAAAGTTCTATCACTGCCCGTTTGTCTCCATTTCCAAACGGAAAAGAGTACTTGTAATTCATCTGTTCCTTATATCGGATGACTCCGCAGTCATGCACCTTCCCAACTTGTATTCCGTATACCCCTGCCCAGATAAAATTATTGGCGAAGGTATATTCACATGCACCCAGATTGTCCTCCTTCAGCTTTTCGTCAATCCAGTCCTTGTCATCCATTGTTATCGGATGAAAGATAAGCTTTTCCTGCTCCAGCATTTGGGTTCCCATCCTGTTTTCTGATTAAATTTTATATTCCGCCGCTCATTTCCTTCATAAGTCTCTGCAACTCGGCATCGACAGCCTGGTTCGTCTCAAGCTCCGCAAATTCATCCTTGGCAAACACGGTCTCACCTGACATTTCCGCAAACGCTTCTGCCCTTGCCTCCTTATCCTCGACCTTGCGCTCCATCTTTTCCAGCTTTGCCAATGCACTGTTGGGGTCGGTTTCTGTCATTGCCGTCGCCACATTTTCTGTTGCATCTGCCATCTTTGCCCGCGCTATGAGCATATTCTGCCGCTGCCTTGCTTCCTCGAGCTTCTGCCTGAGCACTTCAACCCTGGAATGGAGTTCACTTGTCTGCGCTGCAATCTGGTCATAGGATGCCTGAAATGCCTGTATATTCTTGTCCACTTCAACCTTGGACGTCAATGCCTTCC
This sequence comes from uncultured Lachnospiraceae bacterium, assembly GCA_949066965.1. Taxonomy (GTDB): domain Bacteria; phylum Bacillota; class Clostridia; order Lachnospirales; family Lachnospiraceae; genus COE1. The sequence continues at coordinate 17,030 of CARTDA010000048.1, read as the reverse complement.
TTGCAAGCTCCTCATTTCCCGCATTGATTGCCAGTTTCGCCTTGTCTTCCCATTCCCTGGAATTCTGCTTTGCTTTTTCGAGCTGCGCGTATGCCTGTTTTTCACTTGCCATGGCCTGCCCAAGCGCCTCTGTCGCATCGCGGACCTGCTCTTCCATATCAGCAATTATCTGTTTTACCATTTTTTCCGGGTCTTCTGCCCTGTCCAGTAAATCATTGATATTTGCTTTTAGTATGTCTGAAATTCTATTAAATATTGACATTTTCGTTTCCTCTTTCGATTAAAATTTTTAGATGCCAAATAAATTTTATAGTTTATTCGCATTTCTGTCAATGAAAATTGCTAATTTCCATAAATTTCGTACAAAAATGCGATAATATGTGAAAATTCCAAAAATTGTATTGATTATCCGACAATTTTGTACTAACATATTATATATAGTTTTATTGAAAAGTCCTAATAACAAATAAAGGAGGCAGGAATATGGAAGGCTTAAAAAATATCATGGAGGATGATGTGGAGTACCAGTTAAACCAACTGCTTCCCACAATGCCAAATATCTGCGCATGTGAAAAATGCAGGCTGGATATGGCTACCTATGCACTGAACAGATTAAAGCCCAACTATGTCAGAACGAATACCGGTGCTTTATTTCATAAACTGAATACCTCATCCACGCAGGCAAAAACAGAAATCCTTACTGCTGTTGTGACAGCAATCAATACAATTGGTGCGCATCCGCATCACGACTAAAAAAGAGTGTATATACACTCTTTTTTAGTCGTGATGGCTTATAGATTCTTTTTACAAATATCACTGAGACAGCACTTATCGCAATACGGCTTTGTCCTTGCCGTACAGATTTCACGTCCATGGTCAACAAGCCTGTGGCAAAAGCCGTTCCCCTCTTGCGGCGGAATCAGTTCCCACAAAACCATCTCCACCTTTTTCGGCTCCTTGATGTTATCTACCAGCCCCATACGGTTTGTCAGCCGGATGCAGTGTGTATCCGTCACAATTGCCGGTTTGCCAAACACATCCCCCACAATAAGGTTTGCGCTCTTTCTCCCTACTCCCGGAAGCTTTAACAGCTCGTCGAAACTATCCGGAACCTTGCAGTCATATTCGTCGCGGAGCATCCTCATGCAGGCGCTGATGTCCCGCGCCTTGCTGTGCCCAAGCCCGCAGGGCTTGACAATGCGTTCAATGTCCTCCACGTCGGCATCCGCAATCGCCTCGATTGTCGGATATTTTTCATACAGTCCCTGCACCACCACATTGACCCTTGCATCAGTGCACTGTGCCGCAAGGCGCACACTGACCAGCAGCTTCCACGCCTCATTGTAGTCAAGTGTACAGTCTGATTCCGGATATTCCTTTTTGAGGCGTTCTATGATTTCAAGTGCAAGCGCTTTTTTCTTTCTTTTGTTCTTGATTTCCATTTTTCTTTCCCAATCCTGACAATATCCCGCCAGCCTTGTAACAGTTCAGCCTTCGGCTTCCTGTTCCCCAGCTTTTTCTAATTTTTCAGCGTTTCCTTATAGAACTGCTTAAACTCCTCATACCCTTCGGCGGTGAGCTGTTCCTTCTGGAACTTTTTATTCTTATTCATACGTGCCACAAGTACTTGTGTGCCGTCCTGCCGCTCACGCTGTGCCTCCGCGATAATCTCACAGAGCCTGTCACCGGACACACCCTTCTCAATCAAGTATGCCGTCTTTTTATTCTGGTTCGGAACCTTGAAGCCGCTCTCCATCAGAATCAGAATAATGCGCTCAAAGCCGATGGAAAAGCCGCATGCGGGTACATCCTTTCCCGTAAACCTGCCGACCATCCTGTCATAGCGCCCGCCGCCGCCACAGCTGATGCCGAGCTCCGGCATCATGATTTCAAAGATGGTACCTGTATAATAGGACATACCGCGCACCAGGGTCGGGTCAAAGACAAGCTGGAAGCAGTCATCCTTTGTGGCATTGACGCTCTCAATAATCTCACGGAATCCCATCTTGACTTCCTCGTCAAGAAATCCGGTCATTTTTTCCTCGATAAAGGACAGGGTGTCCTCTGACGCATTCATGTCCCGGAACAGTGCGAGGTATTTTGCAACGCTGCCATTGTCATATCCGTTCGCAATCAGCTCGCGTTCCACGCCTTCCATGCTAATCTTGTCCATCTTATCCAATGTAATAAACACATCATCAAAATCCTTCTCCGCAAAACCGCTGTAGGCTGCCATAGCCTTAAGGAGCCTGCGGTCATTGATCCGAATCTGGAAATTTTTAAATCCCAGTCTTCCCAGTGTGGTCGTCGTTGCAAGGATCAGCTCAATTTCCGCGAGATTGGACTCCTCGCCGAGTATGTCGATGTCGCACTGCATAAACTGGCGGTATCTGCCCTTCTGTGGCTTGTCTGCCCGCCATACATTTCCAATCTGCAATGCCTTGAATGGGGAAGGCAGCTCATTGGCATGGTTGGAGTAATATCTCACGAGGGGGACAGTCAGGTCATAACGCATCCCAAAATCAACGACATCAGACTCTGACTGCGCCGATTCAAGATTGAGCTTTTCTCCTCTTTTTAAGATTTTAAATATCAGTTTTTCATTTTCGCCGCCCTGCTTGCTGCTGAGATTTTCGATATTCTCCATACAGGGGGTTTCCATCGGGGTAAATCCGAATTTACCATATGTTTCCTTGATTACATTGATTACGTAGTCGCGAATCTGCATTTCCTCCGGCATGATATCCTTCATGCCTGTCACAGGTTTTTTGTTCAGTGCCATAACCGTTCCTCATCTCTTTTTTAATATTTTTATCTATACTTTAATCGCATCCGAAATTCCTGACAGTCCCTTTTGACCATGGGCTGCCCACATCACAGCGTCCGTGGTGGTACTGCGTGTTGACGGTTCCCTCCTGCTGCTCGTCGGACACATTCACCTTGATGCGGCTCACGCCGTTCTCCGTCTTGCTGTCAAGCATCCTGATGATATCATCGATTTCCTGATCCTGCTGATGCTGCTTTTTTGCCTCAAGCTCATCCATATCTTCCAGACCGCTGAATACTGCCATGTTCTGCTCCTCCTTTTACTACACTTTTTATCGTATCATAACATATATTTGGATTGAATACAAATTCTATTTCGAAAATAATGTAACATGGAAATCGAAAAAAGCAGCGCCATGGGTTTCGATATCTATATTTTTTCTGTCCAATTCGGGGAATGAACTTATACCCACCGGCTTTCTCTTTTCCTCCATTTTTGTAATTGTCGCACATTTGTTATTAAACTTCTACCTACGGTTGCGCAGATGTACAGACAGCAATATAGTTAATCCGCGTGGTTTCTGATATGATTTAAGTATCAAAACAAGGAGGAGAAACATATGGACTTTTCAGAAAAACTTTAACACTTAGAAAAGCAAACAATCTGACACAGGAGCAGCTTGCCGAAAAGCTGGATGTATCAAGGCAGTCTGTCTCAAAATGGGAAAGCGGACAGGCGACACCGGAACTGGACAAGATAGTGGCATTAAGCGCAATTTTTGATGTCACTACCGATTATCTATTAAAATCATCCGAGATCGATGATTTATCAGTAAAAACAGACATACTGGAAAAACAGCAGCAGCAGATGCTTGTACGGGAACAAAAACAGCGGCAGATTTCCGGCTGTATCCTGTATGCAATTGCGGTTTATCTGATATTTTTGCGGCGTATTTTATTGGGCATTTTCATTTTTGGGAATGGGTCGCCAACCCATCTGTATTTTTTGCAGGATTTATGATTGCTACTGCGATTGTAGTCGTTATCTGTGTTAAAACGCTTGGCAAAAAAGAATAGGAATTTAACCAACATGCTTCCTGTATACTCTTGATAGTCCGCCGCCAATATCGGTCATTGTCTGGAAAAATGTAAATCCGTACTTCTCATATAACCCTGTATGGTCTGTTGATATGTACAGCTCATGCACATTCTCGGATTTGGCAATGCCCTCGATTTCCGAGAACAATTTTCCGATATGGCGGTGTCCCCTGTATTTGGGAAAAGTATACACAAATCCAATCCACGGGGTCAGGTCTGTCGGCTGTATATCGTCTTTTTCGGCGTAGGTACAAAACGAAATAAGTTCGTCCCCCTCTGTGAGCAGCAATACCTTTACGTTTTCGCCTACAGCATCCTGTAGCTTCCCTTCATCCAGCAGCTGGTATAGATACTGTCCGGCTCCCCAGTCACTTTTCTTTATCTGGCTTAGCCAGTGCACCTGCCGGTCACTATTGAAATATTCAATAATTTTCATTGGTCAGTCCTCCCTTAGTTTAGAAGTCCAAAACATCACGGTACTTTTCATAATAGCTTTCAATCCTGCTCCTTGCAATTCCTGTCTGATATCCTTTTTCTATCTCACCGGAATAAATACTGGTATCAAACGGCAGAAAATGCCCTTTCGCAGCCTGGACAATCTCAAAGGTATTATCATCCACAAATTTGATATTCTGCATCTGCTCCATAGCTTTTCGTATTTTACCAGGCGTCGGTCTGAGCAGTCCTTCACTTCTTACTTCTGGAATCTGCATTTTATCATAAAAGTCCTGTATATCCGTTACTGTAAACTGTCCTATCCCATAATAATGAAACATTAAAACTAATTCCTCCATCTGCAGGGAAAATGGCGAACAGTTAAAATCAACTTCTGATGATTTACAGTAATAAATAACTTCTTTTGCATTTAATTTTGTCCAGTCCATACATTCTCTCCTCTCCTTACCAGCATTGTCTGCGTTTGGGAGTAATTAGATAAGAAGGCGCATCAAGTGAATAATAAATTTTACCAATAAAAGATGCTATAGCTGCCCCCATGCACATCATATATGGCTCTAAATTTGTGAACAGTTTCATTTGCATTTTTTCTTTTGCTGTCATGTATTTTGTCCCCATCTTTCATTCAAAAACGGCATCTGGCTGCTGCCCATCATGCGCCTGCCACTGGCATTCGCCCATTGACATATCAGAAAATACTGCCCGGAAAGAAGACTCCTCCGGCGAGCAGGCATAAATCCCGAATTTTATTTTCCCGCCGCCTTTTTCCATATGGCAAATCCGCATCTGCTTAAAACGGATGCCGTCCTCGGAACATTCAATACAGTAGTCGCTTTCACGCCTGCTAAAACGATACCACATGGATTTCACATCCGCGCAAATCTCCGTTGTTGCCCAGTCAGAATAACCGTTGTTTGTCACGACGCTTCCAAGATGCTGAAATTCGTCGTTCTCATATTCAACAGACCCTTTCAGCCAGTTTTCAGAATCTAAATACATGACGATACCGCACTGGTCAAAGCGGTGATGGCTGTCCGTAAAATCCGTCTTTACAACAAAACTAAAATACTTTTCATCTGTCTCCATCTGAAATACCGGAGCGTTATCATTTCGAAAATGGTAGTATGTACGCTGCCACAAATCCGTATTCGGCTGGGTTACAATCTCAATCCGGTTCTCTTCTATATGATATTCCCCAGGTTCCCTAAGCCAATTAAATTTTTGTAAATCCATAACAACTGCCCCCCATGATTTTGAAACTGACATACGACGCCATTTATCTGCCATTAAGCCGATTGCTATAAACGGAGTCTGCCAATTTTTAGAAACTGTTCCATACTTGTAACCTTATTATATACTAGCCAAAAGCAAAGTCAACAAAAAACGTAAATGCGTCACACATTCATTCTATGGGTATTCTCTTTGCCGTCTAAAAATTTTATTTTAGGGCTTGCTTGTGACGCTGCGTAATGATTTATAATATGTTTCAGGAGGTAAAAGCTATGGCAAAATACAGAGCAATTCCAGATGGATATATGACAGTCGGCGAAGCAGCGAAAAAAATGGGAATCACTGTACGCACTTTGCAATATTACGACAAAGAGGGGCTGCTCTCTCCATCCGCAGAAAGCGAGGGCGGGCGCAGGCTTTATACGGATAAAGATTTCGTTACGCTTCATCAGATTGTATCCTTGAAATCATTAGGATTTTCTTTGGAAGATATAAAGCATCGCTTAATTTCTTTGGAAACACCGACGGATGTTGCAAACGCTCTTACGGAACAGGCTGATGACATTCGGAGGAAAATAGAGCAGCTAACAGCTTCCTTGACAGCAATGGAACAGTTAAAAGCAGAAGTGTTACAAATGCAGACAGTCAATTTTAAAAAATATGCAGACATTATTGTCAATTTACAAATGAAAAATAGCTTATACTATCTTATTAAGCGTTTCGATGATGACACGCTTGACCATATCCGTAATCACTTTGATAAGGAAAGCGCTCTAAATTTTATGGACAGATTTAATCGTTTGAGCGATGAAATTATACAACTTCAAAAGGAAAATGTGCTCCCCGAAAGTGAAAAGTGTCAACAGATTGTAAAAGAATATTGGGGCTTGATTATGGAATTTACAAACGGCGATATACGTATGCTGCCAAAATTGATGGAAATAAGCAATATTGATACAGCTGCAAATTCCTGGGAAGAAAGACAAAAAAGCGTAAACGGCTATTTAGAGCCAGCTTTGCAAATTTATTTTTCAAAACTCGGAATAAATCCGTTTGAGGAGGTGGAATAATGAACCTTGCAATACAAGTTAGTGACTTAAAGAAAAGCTATGGCAGTCACATTGTTCTTAAGGGACTTAATTTTCAAATCGAAAAAGGAGAAGTATTTTCTCTACTTGGCGTAAATGGAGCAGGAAAAACGACATCTCTGGAATGTATCGAGGGTTTGAAGAAATACGACAGCGGTACAATTATCGTAAATGGGAAGATAGGGATTCAGCTACAATCATCATCCCTGCCCGCCCATATCAGACCAATGGAGGCTGTAAAGCTGTTTGCAAAATGGAATAAGACAAAGATTGACTACTCTATGCTTAATACTCTTGGTATCAAAGAAATTGAAAAAAAGAAGTATGTCCAACTATCCACAGGGCAAAAAAGGCGTCTGCATCTTGCACTTGCACTGATTAGTAATCCAGATATTATTTTCCTTGATGAGCCGACTGCGGGGCTTGATGTTGAGGGCAGGCTTTCGCTTCATGAGCAAATCCGCAAGCTCAGATCACAAGGAAAAACAATTGTTTTGGCAAGCCATGATATGGCGGAGGTAGAAACCTTATGTGACCGTATTGCCATTTTAAATCACGGAAATATCATTTTTTGCGGCACAGCTTCGGAACTCACAGACAAGGTTGGGAAAAAATATTTTATCCATATCAAAACGCTGCTGGGGGACAGCACTTTTGAAACGGACAATATTGAAGATACTTTGATTGCACTGCTTGGCGAATTGAAACAAAAGGGAAATCATGTGTTAGATATTAAAGTTGACCGCGGCACACTGGAACAGCATTTTATGGAAATGACAAGGAGGAGAGCAGAATGAATGGTTTTTTATATGGTATTGCATTACAGTGCAAATTGGATATACGAAGTAAATCCTTGTTAGTTACCTGCTATATTGTTCCGCTTATTTTCTTTCTTCTTATGGGCGGTATCTTCACTTCTGTTATGCCCGGCATGAGAAGTACGCTTATCCAGTCTATGATTGTGATGAGTGTCTCAATGGGGGCGTTTATCGGATTGCCTCCATCATTGATTGAAACCTATGGAAGTGACATCCATAAAGTTTATACGGCAAACGGAGTGCCTGTTTATTTTGGTCTTGTTACGATGTTTCTTTCTGCATTTGTTCATTTGATGATTGCCTGCGCTGTGATTGTTGTGCTGGCGCACGTATTATTTGAAGCAGTTTTGCCAGCACAACTTCCGGTTTTCTTTTTTGCACTTGGCATTTACATGATTGTGTCGCTAAGCATTGGGAGTATTTTGGGACTGACTATAAAAAGTCAGGCGAAGCTGACAATGATAGCGCAGTTATTGTTTCTGCCTTCGATTATGCTATCAGGGATAATGTTCCCCATTGATTTGCTGCCTGATTTTCTTGAAATGGCAGGGCGTATTTTCCCCGCTTCCTGGGGATATCGACTGATGCTGGACAATGGCTTTTGCCTTGAAAATCTATGGTATCTGATTATGGTCTTTTCTGCGGCGGTAATCGTATGCGGAATCCTTCTGAAAACCCAGACTGCTAAATCAGGTGCTCGCCGATAATCTTTTCCATCCATATCATGTGATACCAGCGTCCGAATTTATAGCCGCACTTATGAAATGTTCCGACTTTTGTATATCCGAGATGCGCATGGAAATCCGCGCTGTTTGTTGTCAGGTATTCATCATCCTCATCAGGATAGCCGATGCAGGCATACAGATTCAAAATACCCATTTTTTTAAGCATCTGTTCCATTGCCTCGTAAAGCATCCGACCCATGCCGTGCTTTTGCACATTATGGTCGAGATAGATTGTCATTTCACACGACCAGTTGTAAGCTGCCCTGCCGACAAAAGCTCCGGCATAGGAATACCCCCGGATAACACCGTCTTCTTCAATTACAAGATATGGATAGCGGTTCATCGTCCGCGCCATGCGCGCCTTCCATTCGTCGAGAGCGGGTGTCTCGTACTCAAAGGAAATGGCGGTATACTGCACATAGTAACTATATATTTCCAAAGTGCGCTCCGCATCTTCTATCATTGCATTTCGAACAGTAATCATTACAGGCTCCTTTCCGCGACCATTATGAAATATTGTATCCAAATTATTCTTCTATCTCCATGTAGATTACCTCTTATCTGTATTCTTTTTCCTGTACTTCTTTTCGATTGCAATTGAATAAACTGCCATGGCAGCAATGCTTTCTATCATGACACCCACGATGGAGAGTATTGCCCATGCAGAATTCTGCCCTGCAAGCAGGGGAAGACCCAGGATAATGAACACAACGCCAAATACGCCAAACAGCTTTGCCACTGCGCGGTTATACTTCTTTACATCCGTGACCTCAAACATTTCCGCATTTGACCAAAATCCCATCGGTCTTGGCTTCTTTGAAAACCATGCATACACAGCCATACCTATAAACACACAGCCGATTGCACAGTACATGATAAATCCGGTTGTCTTACCTTCCATTTGCACACCCCAACATAAATACAATTTGACAAACTATAATCTTTATATCTGCCTGATGCAATATATGCCTTTAACCATGTCAAGCTAATTTCTACTTTTTGAGTCGCTGGCACATCCTCTTACAGGCTTTCCATGATATCCAACAGATGCTGATAGCTGTCAACGCTATCGTAAACAACATCTTCTCCCGACAGTTCTTTAAACAGCTTTCTTGCACAATCAATCTTCGCCTTTTCAATCGGCTTCAAATTCAGTGTTTCCATAGTTCCTTTCGTCTCCGCGATAAAAAATATATGTTTCACAGTTCCTTTATGAAAAGCAATTGCCCAGTCCGGCGAGTAATTTCCAACAGGTGTCGGAATAGAAAAACCTTTTGGCAGCTTTGCATATACACATACTTCATCTGCCAAATCCATATCTTCCGCAAACTTGCGCTCTATACTTTTTCCATCCCGCGCATATCCGTCTACAAACACATAATCCTGCACATTTTTCTTGGCACGGTATGCCCTCGAAAAATCTGTATTTTTTTCGGCTGTAAAGATAGTTGCATCATAACTGCCCTCGGCTTTATTGTATGTAATCTGTTCCACAATCAAGGTCGCTTTCTGTTCATTAATCAGGCGGATTGCCTTTGCAATAAATTCCTCTGGATTATTTTTGAACATGGCAAAGGTATATGGCTTTATCCCCGAAAGAATTTTTGCCGCCGATTTTCTTGTCATTTTTGCACCTTCGGCAATCTTTCCCACAAGGTCGTATTTTACAAGGCTTCCTTCTGAACGTTCCAGTGTAAACGTGTGGCTTTTCTCAGCCAGAAATCCTGTACCGTTTTTCAATTTATCGGCGTTCCAGTCACTGCCTTGTTCACCGGCTGTTACGGTATATTGCAGCTTTGCAACAAACATCTTATCGTCTATGTGTGCAATTGCTTTCCTTACCAGCTCCTCGCTGTCAAACTCTACCGTATATGCATACTTATGATTGATATGATTCCAGAGTGTCTGAAACTCTTTCTTGTAAAAATTATCGTTCAAAGCATTTTCCTGAACTTTTGCTTCACGGCCGTTGCCAATCATGTTATCCAGTGCATGTTCATCAAAAATACTTTGAATCAGTGCATGAACACCTTCCGAAAAATCATTGCAGCTTTCCGGCAGCACTGCAAGCCTGCCTTCTGCCAAATCTGTGCGATACCTGTCTGTCACATGATCGTCGTCGTCAATATAATCATTCTTTACAAGATAACGATAAATATCTCTGCCCTGCTTATCGGAAATAGTGATATCATTACCACTAAACACAAGCGTTTTCCCAATGAAATAGTCAGCCGTGGCTTTCGTCGGACGCTCATACAAGTCATCACGAATGCCTTGCTGCAAATCGGAAACAAAGTCTTTATACCCATCAGATGCGATAACTGTAAGCTGGTTAATCTGCTGAACCTGACTGCCAAGCGTATCCGCATCCATGCGGTCACCATCTTGGTTTACACAAAGCCTTAAACCTCTGCCGACCTCCTGCCGTTTCTGTGTCGGAGAGCTGCCCCCGTGCTTTAAGGTGCAAATCTGAAAAACATTCGGGTTGTCCCAGCCCTCCCTAAGTGCAGAGTGGGAGAAAATAAAACGGACAGGATTTCCAAAAGACAACAGCTTTTCCTTATCTTTCAAAATCAAATCATATGCCGATATATCATCACTCTCGTCGCTGTTACGTTTCGTGGCGCTGTCAACCTTATGACCTTTTTTGTCAATACTAAAATATCCGGTATGCGTCTGATGCACTTCAATATCACGCAGATATTGCTCATAGGGTGTGTTAAACAGCGTAAGATGCTCATTCAGAATATCCATATATTCCTGCTCAAAGATTTCTCCATACTCCGAATTCATCTCATTGCCATCCTCATCATACTTACGATACTTCGCAACCTCATCAATGAAAAAGAGTGAAAGCACTTTAATTCCCTTTGAAAACAGTTCTTTTTCCTTTTCAAAATGAGAACGGATTGTCTCCCTGATCTGCACCCTTCTTAAATCTGCTTCGGAAACATCACCCACCACTTCACCAGCATGGATAACCTCGCCGTTTGTAAATGACACGCTTCCCCGAATCGGGTCAATTTCATTTATGCGAAATCCACGGTACTGCTCCATATTTTTGGAAAGTGCAAAAAGATCATCATCTACGCCCACAACCCTTGTCTCACGGTTAATGGATTTATTGTATCCGATTTCAAATTCAATACGAGCCATTGGCGGTTTTTTCGGAGATATGACAATGCCTTCAAGAAAAAGATACCTGTCTGTACCGCGCAAATTCTTAATGTCAAAGCCTTTCACCTTTATTTTCTTAACCAACCGCTTATTATACGCATCCAATGCATCCAACACATAGACAAGCGTATGATGCTGCTTATGTGTTGCAGAATAATTCAGGCAAAAAAGGGGATTAAATTCTTTTAAGCTTTCCTGTGTGGCGGTACCTCCCATTTTCTGCGGTTCATCCAGAATCACGATAGGACGGTTAGCCTTAATCACATCAATCGGTTTTCTGCTGCCAAAATCATCCAATTCCGTGCGGATACGTCTTGCGTCTTTTCCACGGGCATTAAATGCCTGTATGTTGATAATCATGACATTAATATCAGCACTCTGACTGAAATTATCTATCTGAGACAGATTCTTGGAGTCATATACAAAAAAACGCGCTTTCTTTCCGTAATGCTCCATGAAATGCTCCTGCATTGTCTCAAAGCTCTTGTAAACACCTTCACGAATGGCGATACTCGGAACAACCACGATAAACTTGCTCCAACCGTACTGCTTGTTCAATTCAAACATCGTCTTGATATAAACGTAGGTTTTACCTGTCCCTGTCTCCATTTCCACATCAAGAGAACAGACGCCAAGACCGTATGAAACAACTGTATTTGAATGTTTGATATTATTACGTGCCTGAATCCTGTTAATATTGTCAAGCAACTGACCAAAATCAAGCTCTACTCTTGCATTGGCAAAACCCATATACAATTCTTCATCTGTCAACTCCCAATTTGTAATATCCCGCTCTATGTGCGCGTCTCTGCGGTAAGTAAAACGGTCATTGAAAGGCTGTCCTGCAAAGACATTTGTCACACTTTCCACGGCTTCGGTCTGATAAGGCTGTATGGTGAATTTGAATTTCATTTCGGATTTCATGTTATTCATTGCCGCTTTCCTCCTGTGTCCACTGATTCAGCTTTTCCTGCAGCACTTTCTTATCCGGCAAATACAGTTCATACTTTGATGCATAAATATTGGCATTCTCTGGTAACGTCAACTTAACGAGCGCATCACTTTTATCCTGACAGAGCAAAATGCCTACTGTAGGTTTTTCGTCCGCCGTCTTTTCGTAGCGGTCATAATAATTTACATACATCTGCATCTGTCCTAAATCCTGATGTGTCAAATTATCAAGTTTCAAATCAAACAGCACAAAACATTGCAGCAAACGGTTATAAAATACCAAATCAACACGAAAATGCTGTTCGTCAAAAGTAAATCGAACCTGCCTGCCAATAAAAGCAAATCCCTTTCCCAATTCCAGCAAAAACTCCTGCAAATGATCCAGAATCCTGCTTTCCAGTTCTGTTTCTGAATATTCCGAACGTTCCTGCAAGCCAGTAAATTCAAGAATATACGGATCTTTTAACATGTCCTGCGTTTTCTCAATAATCTGACCTTTTTCAGCCAGTTCCATTACCTTATCTTTATTACGGCTGAGCGCCAGCCTTTCATATAAGGCACTATTGCACTGTCTATTCAGCTCTTTTATGCCCCAATGATTCTGTGCTGCTTCTATTTCATAAAAATGACGCTCATCCACATTATCAATACGCATTAACTTCAAATAATGCGACCAGCTCAAGGGAAATTTTCTTCCAGTGGACACTGCCGGAAGGTTTCTTAATTGGTCAGAAAACGTCTGACTAATTTGATCGCCTGCATAAACTTTATAAAATTTGCGCATTTGCTTTAAATTTGTAACGGAAAATCCTCGTCCGATATGTTCTGTGAGATATTTTGATAGTTCCGGAATCAGGTACTTTCCATAGGTAGCTCTCTGCAAACCGTTTTGTTCTTCTTCTACAATCAGTCGCCCCGTTTCAAAATATGCATAAACCATCGACAAATCAACAGCTGCTTTTGCATTTTTCCGCGCGTTTTCCAGCACATCCGCAACACTCTGAAGAAAAGTCTCATTCATTTTTTCACTCATTATAGCACTTTCCTCCTCGTTTTAGGACTATAGGTTTCAAAAATCTGCTCAAAGTTTACTGCAACACTGTCACTTGCCAACCCACTGTCACGGAATACGGCGTAGAACGGATGCCTTTTTGCAATCTCTGTCACTGTATCCTCTGTCACGTTATTGTCAAAGCAGGCAATGAGATAGCCATTTTCTACGGAAAATACTTTTTTCCCTGCAATCTCTTCTTCATCAATTTTGCTTGAAAGCAGCACGCCAAGGTCAAGCATCACTTGGAAAAGCAGGTCTTCCGGCGTTCTGTCCGGCTTGATGTTATCAGCATACAACGATAGCTGTTCCTGCGTATACTCGGCAGGACGGTAATATACATCCTTCATATTGCTGCTGTCTACACGAAATACGCGAAAACCGTAATCAATATCCGCCCCTGTCTCTTCTTTAATTTTCTTTCCTGCACGGCGGATACGCTCCTCGCCGATTTCGCAGATGGTTTTGTAGCCTGCTTTATAAGCCGTACTCTTTTCCTTGGTTTCTTCTGGCAACTGAACCATAATATATTTGCAGTTTCTTCCGTTTTTTGCATTAAGTTGCATTACTGCATGAGCAGTTGTCGCTGAACCCGAAAAAAAATCAAGAACAGTACTATTCTCACCTAAATTGGAAAGTGCTAATAATCTTTGCAATAATCTAACTGGCTTGGGTCCATCGAAAGCTCCCGCCTCTAACATGGCAGTTACCTCTTTAGCTCCTTCTTGGCTATGCCCGACTTCCTTATAAAACAAAATTGATGTTGGTGCCATTCCGTCATTCTTTAATTCATTCAAAAATCTTTTTATACAAGGAACACTATTGCCATCTTTACCAAAATATATTCGATTATCTTGGAGTCTCTCACGAAATGCATTTTGTGAGAGACTCCAGCAGCGTCCTGCTGGAGGCTCAATCACACGCCCCGAAGGGGCTGTAATAGAATAATCACATTCTGCACTATATGTTTTTACAGACATATCACTTGGTTTCCACACTCCGCGAGGGTCATTATCAGGATTCGAATATCTTGCATTTGCTTCTTCTGTTCTAGGCAAACGACCTATCTTAAAATTGTCAATTGCCTTTGCATACATCAATACATAGTCATGACTATTAGAAACATATTTTGCGTCATTTTTAGGCGAATATGCTCTTTCCCAAATTAATTCTGCCACAAAATTTTGTTCTCCAAATACTTCATCACAACACTTTTTCATATTCTCTTGTTCATTATCATCTATACTAATAAAAATAATCCCATCGTCCGTCAAAAAGTCTTTCGCAATTCTTAATCTAGGATAAATCATATTCAGCCAATCAGTATGAAAACGACCATTTGTTTCATTATTAGTACGCATATTAAAGAGCATATTTCCGTCTTCATCTCTCTGCCCACTAATTTCCGAAAATTGCTCACCACTGATAGAACTATCATCATCATAAATAAATGCATCAGAACCGGTGTTATAGGGTGGATCAATATATATCATCTTCACCTTGCCAAGATAAGTTTCCTGCAATAGTTTCAATGCATCAAGGTTGTCACCCTCAATGTAGATATTCTCCGAGTCAATGCTCGCCTCTGTGCCGTCACGACCAACAGACTTCTCTCTATTAAGACGGAGTGTCTTTGCAATCGGTGCATTGGCAAGAACTACCGATTTTTTCTTATCCGGCCAAGTAAACTGATATCGCTCCTGTGCTCCCTCCACGACCTGTGCTGAAATCTCCTGTCTGAGAGCATCCGCGTCAATAGCACGCTCTATAATCGGCTTACCATCCTCTTCATATCCTGTAATCGTTTCAGTCACAGCATTCGGAAACATCTCAGCTAACTTTTTGAAATTCTCGTCCGCCAGATTCGGCGTGTGCATTTTTAGTTTATCCATTTGTAGGCTCCCCCATTTTCTAATTCGCAAAATTCATTCCTGCTTTAGTTTTTCTATAAATGATGGTTTAAAATGTTCTGTTATCAATTTAACTAAATGCGTTATAAACTAATACTAATCCGTTACATCCATCAAAAAACCATATCTTCCATAATCCTTTTCTTTAGTGAAATGGATAATATTTACACCTCTATAATCAATATCAGGTATTTCATTTTCAATAACAATTGTTTGAATCCCATTTTGCTTGCTAATTATATTTTCAAACAATGTATTTCTCATGGTTTCTGACGGCTTTTTACTTTGCTTTTCTTTTAATGACAAAATCGGAGAATCCAATACCAAAAAATTTGGAGAATATTTAGCTTTCTCTTCCATATATCTTGATAAGACAATGGCTACTACCGAATTAAAATATGCGTTATATCCCTTGCCGTTTGAACTCTTATTCTTACCGTTTATTACTATATCCATAGATGATTTATCAAATATTACTGAAAGTAAGTTATCGTATTTACACTCCTCGAGAAATGATAAAATACATCTGCTAAAATCATTAATAAAACTATAATCAAGTTGTTCTTTAACCTTAAATTTTAGTTTGCTTTCATCATCTAATTCATTATCAATTATATCTGCGTTTTTTTGCTCAGCAAACTTTTTGAGTATATCAATCTCCTTTTTTCTTTCTATCATATCTTTATATATAAATAATTTTTCTTTTAAAGTATGTAAATGAGGTTTAAGTTTTATTTCAATCAGTTCCTCAGTTGATTCCTTCTTTTCCATTAGCATTTTATTATTCTGTTCCAGTGTACCTCTTTCCTCGTAAAGTGACTGCAATGCTTTGTCCAAATCTTTAGCCTGTATTTTTATTTTTTTATAATCCGATTTTGCTGCATCAATATAATCATGACTCTTTTTTACATCTATTTTGTTATCACAAAAAGGACATTTGGCCAATGATTGTTCACTAAAATTTACTTCTCCATCAATTATAAAACTAAGTCTTTTCAAATCAGCAGCGTACTGCGTAGTAAGTGCATTGTACCTATTCAACAGCACATTGCATTCGGACAACGTTTCATTGTTAATATGAAGTTGAGAAAGTATCTTTTGATTTTCATTAATCGCTTCATCTATCTGACGCTCATGCTCAGCAATTTTTACCACTATTTGCTCAACTTCCGATTCAATATCAATATTAGCAGATTCTTTTTCTTGAACAAGTAATTCATGATTCCGTTCCGACAATCTAAAAAGCTCCTTATTTATATACTCTTTTACTGCCTTTTTCTTTGCATCCATTATTTCTTTACTATCTTTTGTTTCTTTTTCTGCAAAATCTTTACCTGTCATAAGAAAGATGAAAGAAGATATTACTGCCGTATTAGATGTATCATGTCCTGAAAGAAAAGCTGAAAACTCAGAAATTATCTTTGTTTCTGTAAGCATAAACATATGACTAAATGTTCTCCAAGACAATATTTGTTTTTTGAAATTTTCATTACTAATAATTAAGTGCATTTCATCAATACCAATCAATGACAACCATATTGAATTTATAGTTTTATAATAATTATTTCTATCTGCTTTTGTATTATATTTACCTGAAGAAATGCTATTATCCGTACTATCAACTTGAATTTTCTTTTCGCCAATTTTTCGGGTCATAGTCAGCTTACCATTTTTTGTTTTTACAATTATTTTTACATATTGATAGCCTGTAGAAATATCAATTGGTTCTTTATCAGAACCAAACATATAATCAATACATT
>CARTDA010000047.1:0-31133 GCA_949066965.1 uncultured Lachnospiraceae bacterium | reverse complement strand
GAAATTTCTGAAGCCTTATAGAACAAGAGGTTCGAGTTTCCGAGAGCACACTTATTATTACGGAGGTGACCATGGCGAAGCGCTTCATGACGGCAATTTCTGCATGGACGGGCTGGTATATCCGAACCGCATGCCGCATATGGGGCTTTTGGAGTATAAAAATGTGCACCGCCCTGCAAGGGTTGTGGCATTTCGGCAGGAGACGCAGGAGCTGAAAATCAAAAATTACATGGATTTCACTGATCTGGCAGCATACCTTGAAATTCGTTACGAGGTAAATTGTGACGGCATCTGTGTGGAGGCAGGCACCATTCCGCCATTCTCGGTATTACCGGGAGGGACAGGCAGCGTTTGCCTGAATATTACAATCCCACCGTCAGGAAGAAGCTTTTTAAAGCTTTTTTACCATCTGCGAAACAGTTCGGCACTGGTTCCGGCGGGTTATCTGCTGGGCTTTGATGAAATTCTGTTAGAGACACATGATGGCAGGAACCAGACAGCGGTGAACCTGCTGGAGCAGGAAAAGCCGCATAAATCGGCAATGATGGTACAGGAAACCGATGACACGATTCTCTGCGAGGGTGAAGATTTTTCCTATCTGTATGATAAGCGCAGTGGGCTGTTTTCCAAGATGAATTACGGCGGGAACGCGTATCTGAGCCGTCCGATGGAGCTTAACATCTGGCGCGCCCCGACAGACAATGACATGTATATCAAGAAGGAGTGGAAAAGGGCACATTATGACCAGGCATATACGAGGGCATATGAAACCACATTGCGGCCTACACAATCCGGTATAAAAATCGAGAGCGTGATGGCAGTCGTGGCTGACTCCGTTCAGCGGATAATGGATATCAATGCCTCGTGGCAGATTGACACGGACGGGAGAATCATCACAGAATTCAGGGTGCGCCGCAACAGGGAGTTTCCGTCGCTGCCGCGGTTTGGAATCCGCCTGTTTCTGAAACCGGACTTTAACCAGGTGAATTACTATGGAATGGGACCGGAGGAAAGCTACCAGGACAAGTGCAGGGCATCCAGCCATGGATTATACCGTGCACAGATATCGGAGCTGCATGAGCCATATATCCGCCCGCAGGAAAACGGAAGCCATACGGACTGTGACTATGTGAAACTATTAAACGGTAATTTTGCCCTGACAGCAGTGTCACCCCGGCCATTTTCGTTCAACGCGTCAGTATTTACACAGGAGGAGCTGGAACAGAAGGCACATGACTATGAATTGAACCCGTCAGGGAGTACGGTTTTGTGCCTTGATTATAAACAGCACGGAATCGGATCAAACAGCTGCGGTCCGCAGGTGATGGACAAGTACCGGTTTGACGAGGAGGAATTCCTGTTTTGTATGACCCTGATACCATCCTGTAAATAAAAAATTATATCAGCATATGGAGGATTTTTATGGAAGAAAAAAGGTATTTAAAGTGGTACAACAAAGTTGGCTATGGTTCCGGGGATATTGCGGGAAATGTCGTATATGCATTTTTATCCTCGTTTGTCATGATTTACCTGACAAATACAGTCGGGCTCAACCCCGGCATTGTGGGAACGCTGATAGCGGCATCCAAATTTTTTGACGGCGTGACGGACGTTTTCTTTGGCGCCATGATTGACAAGACAAAAAGCAGGCTGGGCAAGGCAAGACCCTGGATGCTCTATGCGTATATCGGGTGTGCGGTTACGCTTGCCGCGATTTTTATGATACCCGTGGATTTGGGTAAAACCGCGCAGTACGCATGGTTCTTCATTGCGTACACGCTGTTGAACGCAGTGTTTTACACAGCGAACAACATTGCGTATTCTGCACTCACCGCCCTGGTGACCAAAAACAGCAAGGAGCGTGTCCAGATGGGGTCGTACCGGTTTATTTTTGCCTTTGCGACGAGCCTTCTGATACAGTCCGTCACGATAGGGGCAGTGTCCGCGTTTGGCGGCGGGGCAGCCGGATGGAGGACAGTTGCCATCCTGTATGCGGTGATCGGCCTGGCAGTCAATACCATTTCTGTTTTGTCGGTCAGGGAGCTTCCGCAAAATGAATTAAACGATTCCGCTTCCGGTGAATACCAAAATACAACAGAGAAATACGGTCTTATTGCTGCGGCTAAGCTGTTAATTTCCAACAAATTTTACCTGATGATTTGCGGTGTCTATATTTTACAGCAGATTTATACGGCAATGATTAACATGGGTATTTACTATATGACGTATGTCCTGAAAAATGAAAACCTGTTCGGCGTATTTTCATGGGCGGTCAACATTCCGCTGATTATCGCGCTGGTATTCACACCGACGCTGGTTGCAAAATGGAAGGGGATGTACAAGCTCAATCTCAGGGGATATATGCTTGGAACAGCAGGCAGGGCGCTGGTGGTCGTGGCTGGCTATATCGGGAGTGTTCCCCTGATGCTTTTGTTTACGGCAGTGGCAGCGCTGGGGCAGGGACCATGGCAGGGCGACATGAATGCGGTCATTGCGTCCTGTTCAGAATATACATATCTGACAAAGAACAAGAGAGTGGACGGAACGATGTATTCCTGCACGTCGCTGGGCATAAAGCTTGGCGGTGGTCTTGGAACCGCGGTGGCAGGCTGGATGCTTGCGGCAAGCGGATTTGACGGAGCTGCCGCGGTACAGCCGGAATCCTGCATCAGGATGCTCTGCTTTATGTATCTTTGGGTTCCTGTGATAATCAGTTTCATTATCACATTCGTGCTTTCCAAAATGAATGTCGAACAGACAAATGCAGAACTGCGGAAGAAGCGTTCGGGGGAGTTCTTGTGGTCTGATATTGACACCAAAATGTGAATGCGCGTATAATATCATAGGATATAAAAGATAGTGCGGACCATTTGAGGACGTGAACGATGTTATGGGGAGGGGGCATTTCCCTGCTTCTCTCCATTATTGTCGTATTTTGTATACTGGGCGCTGTCGTGTTTTCGGTAGCGCGCAGTATATCTACAGAGATGTCTGCTTCCGAAATCCAGAACCTGATAGAGTGTACCATCGAGGCAGTTTTAAATACAGGCGCATGGTGCTCAGGCCAAAAGGAATGGGTGAGCGCAGTACCGGGCATCTCAACCTGGAAGACTTTTTCCGTGCAAATGACATAACAGAGCCGCTGAATGACAGGATTAATGAAAATGTCTTTGCCCTTGGCTCCAATGCAGGTATGAAGCTTGAACAGTGGGGCAATACCTGCATCATTGTGTGGATGCTGCTAAGGAGCTGTAGAAAAATAACTGACGCATCTTGACTTGTCTATTTCTCCGATTATGCATGTCAAAAAGCCTCGCCGTAGCCCGCTACGCCTGCGTTTTTTGACATACATCCTCGAAGAAATATCCTGCGCAAGCTGCATCACTTATTTTCCTACAGCTCCTAAGTGGCTCTACGGTGGATGAATGCATGGCGGAGTTTGACATAAAACACATAAAAAAGCAGGATACGGGAGTCGAACCCGCCTCCTCGGCTTGGGAAGCCGATGTACTACCGATGTACTAATCCTGCATAAGCAAATATAAGTATACACGAATATCGCGAAAATTTCAACAGGATATTTATAAAAAAAGTATGAAATTTTACAGCGATATTGTCACAAAAAAAGAAACAATTCAAACAAATTTATTAGTAAATATGTCAACTGTACTTTTTATGCATTTCAGTTTATACTATAACATAGAAATGTATGCAAGCGACAAAAGCATTTGCCGTCTGCATACATGGAAGAGGGAAGTGAAGAGAAATGGCAGGGAAAATACAGGGACGTGAGGTTGCGTTTGTGGAGACATATGATGAGGCAGTGAAAAAGACAATCGAGAAGACTTTTTTGAAACATGGTATTTCTTATCTGATAAAGGTGGATAAGGTGCGCGACGTGAAAAAGGGACGTTTTGAGAGCAGGATGAAATATTCGTTCTACATCAACAGGTTTCAGGCAGACGAGGCAAAAGCGGCAATCACGGAGAAGGAGCTGGATGCGGACAGCGTTGTTTTCCTGTCATAATACATACGAGGAAAGTATCACCAGGTGTGATGCTTTTTTACTGTTATGCACATGGGCGTCCAAATGAAATATGTCAGCAGAGCTGACGGACGCCCGGCGCACGAGCAGGGAAGATAAATTTTCTCTGCCCGATTGCACACAGGTGTTACATTTTTTGATGATAAGGAGATGGAAGGTTATGATGGATTTTTCGGCAATTATGAAGTTTAAGGGCGCATGGGACACGTTTACAAGAAATCATCCCAAGTTTGTGCCGTTTATGCAGGCAGTGGGACGTGAGGCAATTGCGGACGGCACGATTATCGAAGTAAAAGTAGTCAGCCCGGACGGCAAAGAATATAACACGAATATGAAGATTACGCAGAGCGACCTTGACCTGTTTGCCCAGCTGAAGGGGATGATGTAAATAATTCTTGAACGCAATAATGTCTTGTGATATAATAAACCGATTATGCGAAAGGAAGTACAGGTGATAAGATGAAGGCATTTTTAATTTTGGAAGACGGCACTGTATTCGAGGGGACTCATATCGGCGCCGACAGGGAAGTTATCAGCGAAATCGTTTTTAATACCTCCATGGCAGGGTATCTTGAAGTGCTCACCGACCCGTCCTATGCGGGACAGGCAGTATGCATGACGTACCCGCTGATAGGCAACTATGGTATTTGTAAAGATGATATGGAGTCTAAGAAACCCTGGCCGGACGGGTTTATTGTCAGGGAATTATCTAGGAATTTCAGCAATTTCAGAGCAGATTACTCAATCCAGCAATTTTTAGAAGAGAATAACGTGCCAGGTATCGCCGCAATCGACACAAGGGCGCTTACGAAGATACTGCGCGAGAAAGGTACGATGAACGGCATGATAACAACGAATGAAGCGTACAGCATCAATGACATCCTGCCAAAATTAAAAGCCTATACCACAGGAAAAGTGGTTGAGAAAGTCACCTGTAAGGAAAAATATGAATTAATAGGGTCTAAAAGTCTTTCGGAAAATGGTGCGGTATCAGGAAGCGCAAAATTTGCAGCAGCCGATTACGAGGCAGGCATCAGGGAGAAAAAACCATCGCTTGTCAAAACGCTGAACGGAACGGGAAAGAAAGTGGCGCTTCTGGATTTCGGTACAAAGGACAATATCGCCTACTCCCTCAAAATAAGGGGCTGCGATGTCACAGTTTACCCGGCTGTGACGGCGGCGGCAGAAATTATTGCGTCCGCACCGGACGGCATCATGCTTTCCAACGGACCGGGAGACCCGAAGGAATGTACAGGGATTATCGCCGAGGTCAGAAAACTGTATGATTCCGACATACCGATTTTTGCAATCTGTCTCGGGCACCAGCTGATGGCGCTGGCAGCAGGGGCAGATACCCATAAGATGAAATACGGACACAGGGGAGGCAACCATCCGGTCAAGGATCTTGCGACCGGCAGGGTGTATATTACTTCGCAAAATCATGGATATGTGGTTGATACCGACAATCTGGATCCCGCGATAGCGACACCCGCTTTTATCAATGTCAATGACGGTACAAACGAAGGACTGGACTATACAGGGAAAAACATCTTCACGGTACAGTTCCACCCGGAAGCCTGCTGCGGGCCACAGGATTCCGGATACCTGTTTGACCGGTTTATCAAAATGATGGAGGTGACGAAGTAATGCCGAAGAATCCAAATGTAAAAAAGGTAATGGTGATTGGTTCCGGACCCATCGTCATTGGTCAGGCTGCCGAGTTTGACTATGCTGGCACACAGGCATGCCGTTCCCTGAAAGAGGAGGGGATAGAAGTCGTCCTCGTGAATTCCAATCCGGCGACCATCATGACGGACAGGGACATTGCGGATAAGGTTTATATCGAACCGCTGACTGCAAAGGTTCTGGAGCAGATTATTGAAAAGGAAAAGCCGGATTCCATCCTTCCGACACTGGGAGGACAGGCAGGGTTAAACCTTGGCATGGAGCTTGAGGAGAGCGGCTTTCTGGCATCCCACAATGTAAAGCTCCTCGGCACGACGGCGGCAACCATCAGAAAAGCCGAGGACAGGCAGGAATTCAAGGATACCATGGAAAAAATCGGTGAGCCTTGTGCGGCTTCCCTTGTCGTGGAGAATGTTGCGGACGGCGTGGCTTTTACCAACACAATCGGCTATCCGGTGGTGCTTCGTCCGGCATATACGCTTGGCGGCAGCGGCGGAGGCATTGCACATAATCAGCTCGAGCTGGAGGAAATCCTTGAAAACGGCCTGCGTCTTTCCCGTGTGGGACAGGTGCTTGTGGAGCGCTGCATCGCGGGATGGAAAGAAATTGAGTACGAAGTGATGCGCGACAGCGCGGGCAACTGCATCACGGTATGTAACATGGAAAATATTGACCCGGTCGGCGTGCACACCGGGGACAGCATTGTCGTGGCGCCCTCGCAGACACTGAGTGACAAGGAATACCAGATGCTGCGCACCTCGGCGTTGAACATTATTTCGGAATTAAATATTACAGGCGGATGTAATGTGCAGTTCGCGCTGCATCCGACAAGCTTTGAGTACTGCGTGATAGAAGTGAATCCCCGTGTGAGCCGCTCCTCAGCGCTTGCGTCCAAGGCAACGGGCTATCCGATTGCCAAGGTCGCGGCAAAGATTGCGCTTGGATACACGCTGGATGAGATAAAGAATGCTATCACCGGAAAGACGTATGCAAGCTTTGAGCCGACGCTGGATTACTGTGTCGTGAAGATGCCAAGGCTGCCGTTTGACAAGTTCATCACGGCTAAGCGGACGCTGACCACCCAGATGAAGGCAACTGGCGAGGTCATGAGCATCTGCACGAACTTTGAGGGGGCGCTGATGAAGGCAATCCGTTCCCTTGAGCAGCATGTCGACTGCCTTAGGAGCTATGATTTTTCAGCACTGGACAGGGACGAGCTGATAAAACGCATGCAGAAGGTGGATGACCAGCGGATCTACGTGATAGCGGAGGCACTCAGAAAGGGAATCGATTATGATACCATCTATGACATCACCAGGATTGACAGATGGTTTATCGACAAGCTTGCCATCATTGTGGAGATGGAATACGCGCTGGAAACGCAGCCGCTTACAGTGGAGCTATTAAAGGAAGCAAAGCGAATTGAATTTCCAGATAATGTGATTGCCAGACTTACCGGGAAGAGTGAATCGGAAATTAAAGAAATGCGCTATGCAAATAACATTGTTGCCGCATTTAAGATGGTTGATACATGTGCAGCGGAGTTTGAGGCAAGTACCCCGTATTATTATTCCTGTTTTGATGGTGAGAACGAGGCTGTGGAGACGAATCCGCCCAAAAAGGTGCTCGTGCTTGGTTCGGGTCCAATCCGCATCGGACAGGGAATTGAGTTTGACTATTGTTCTGTACATGCAACATGGGCTTTCTCAAAGGCAGGATATGAGACGATTATCATCAACAATAATCCGGAGACAGTCAGCACTGATTTTGACATTGCTGATAAGCTTTACTTTGAACCGCTTACACCAGAAGATGTAGAAAACATTGTAAATATAGAGAAACCAGATGGCGCAGTCGTGCAGTTTGGCGGACAGACAGCGATTAAGTTAACGGAAAGCCTGATGAAAATGGGCGTGCCTATTTTCGGAACAAAAGCGGAGGATGTTGACGCAGCCGAAGACAGGGAATTGTTTGACAAGATTCTTGAGCAGACACATATTCCGCGTGCCGCAGGAGGAACCGTTTACACAGCTGGGGAGGCAAAGGAAGTAGCGAACCGTTTGGGTTATCCTGTACTTGTCAGACCTTCTTATGTACTTGGCGGACAGGGGATGCAGATTGCAATTTCTGACGAGGAGATTGAGGAGTTCATGGAAATCATCAACCGCATCGCGCAGGATCACCCGATTCTTGTTGACAAGTACCTGCAGGGCAAGGAGCTTGAGGTCGATGCGGTCTGTGACGGCACGGATATCCTGATTCCGGGAATCATGGAACATATCGAAAGAACCGGCGTGCACTCCGGTGACTCAATTTCCGTCTATCCGGCGCACACGATAACGGATAAGGTGAAGGAGACAATTGCGGAGTATACAAGGCGTCTTGCAAAAGCGCTTCATGTAAAGGGACTGATTAACATCCAGTTTATCGCTGTCGGCGAGGAAGTGTTTGTCATCGAGGTCAATCCGCGTTCGTCGAGGACGGTTCCGTATATCAGCAAGGTTACAGGCATCCCGATTGTTGACCTTGCAACGGAAGTGATTATCGGAAAGACAATCCGGGAATTAGGGTACGAACCGGGCTTGCAGAAAGAAGCGGGCTATGTCGCAATCAAGATGCCGGTATTTTCTTTTGAGAAAATCAGGGGCGCCGAAATCAGCCTTGGGCCGGAGATGAAGTCCACAGGCGAGTGCCTTGGCATTGCAAAGACATTTAATGAAGCGCTGTACAAGGCATTTCTCGGCGCCGGCATCGATTTGCCAAGGCACAAGAGAATGATTATCACGGTGAAGGATGCGGACAAGGGGGAAGCAATCGAAATCGGAAGACGTTTTGCAAAGCTGGGCTACACCATCTATGCGACGCGCAGCACCGCAAAAGCGCTGAATGATGCCGGCGTCAAGGCAAATAAGGTCAACAAGATACAGCAGGAGTCCCCGACTGTCATGGATCTGATTCTGGGGCATAAGATTGACCTCGTGATTGACACGCCGACACAGGGGCGTGACAAATCAAGGGACGGCTTCCTGATAAGAAGGACTTCGATTGAGACAGGCGTAAATTGTATTACTGCATTGGATACGGCAAGGGCACTGGCGACAAGTCTGGAGAATAAAAACGAAAATCCGTTAACCCTTGTGAATATTGCAGACTTATAGGATTGTTGATGAAATTGAAAAGGAAAAAGTGTCAGAAGTGGCACTTTTTCGTAACGCCATATGGGACAAATAAAATGATGCCACAAAATGTAAAAACATCAAACGCGAGAAATTATCAGAGAGAACTTGATAAGATCCTGGAACAGGTAACAACGACACAGCGCCTATTTCTGCACAGCTGCTGTGCACCATGCAGCAGTTATGTGCTTGAATATTTAAGACGGTATTTTGAAATTACAGTATTTTATTACAATCCGAATATTTCAGCGGATGAGGAATATCAAAAACGCGTGGCAGAACAAAAGCGGCTGATTGAAGCTTACAATAAACTGCCTGACAGCGGTTATCCGATAGATGTCATGGAGGGCGATTATGAGCCGAAGGCGTTTTATGCGATTGCAAAGGGACTGGAACAATGCCCGGAGGGCGGTGAGCGCTGTTTTGCCTGCTATGAGCTGCGCCTTAGGAAGACGGCAGAGCTTGCAAGACAGCTGGATTATGACTATTTTACGACGACACTTACCATCAGTCCGCTAAAGAATGCCGCAAAATTAAATGAAATCGGGGAGCGGTTATCCGAGGAATACCAGATAGCGTGGCTGCCCTCGGATTTCAAGAAGAAAAACGGCTATAAGAGATCCATCGAGCTGTCGGCGGAATATGGACTGTACCGGCAGAATTACTGCGGCTGTGTGTATTCGAGGGAACAGCGGACAAGTAATCAAAAGGAACAGGGACAGATACGGAGGGAACTATGAAAAAAATTTTGGAAATAATTTCCGATGAGATGAAAAATGCATTTGAGCAGGCAGGGTACGAGCGCGAACTTGGAAAAGTGACACTCTCGAACAGACCTGACCTGTGCGAATATCAGTGCAACGGTGCAATGGCAGGCGCAAAGCAGTACAGGAAGGCACCCATCATGATAGCCAGTGATGTCGCCGCAAAGCTTACAGACAGCAGTATTTTTGCAAAGGCGGAGGCAGTGGCGCCGGGATTTCTGAACCTTACGCTCAAAAATGAGTTTGTAGGGGACTATATTAAAAACATGCGGGCAGAAGAAAAATACGGTTTCGAGGAAACGGAAAAACCCGCGACGATAGTGATTGATTACGGCGGACCAAACGTTGCAAAGCCGCTGCATGTAGGACATCTGCGCTCGGCAATCATCGGGGAGAGCGTAAAGCGCATTACACGCTATGCGGGACATAACGTAATCGGGGACATTCATTTAGGGGACTGGGGGCAGCCGATGGGGCTGATTATCAATGAACTGAAAATCAGAAAGCCAGACCTCCCATATTTTGATGAAAATTACATGGACGAATATCCCACAGAACCGCCTTTTACAATATCGGAGCTTGAGGAGGTTTATCCCTTTGCGAGCAAGCGTGCCAAGGAGGATGATGCGTACAAGGCAGATGCCATGGCGTGCACGTTCAAGCTGCAAAGCGGCGTGAGGGGATATCGCGCGCTGTGGGATCACATCATAGCCGTTTCGGTTTCTGACTTAAGGAAAAACTATGAGCGCCTAAATGTGGAATTTGACCTGTGGAACGGCGAGTCCGCGGTGCATGACCTGATACCCGGAATGGTTCAATACATGAAGGATGGCGGCTATGCATACGTCAGCGAGGGTGCCCTCGTGGTGGATGTAAAAGAGGACACAGACACGAAGGAGATTCCGCCCTGCATGATTCTGAAATCGGACGGTGCCGCGCTTTACAATACGACAGACCTTGCGACAATCATGATGCGCATGGAGCAGAACAAGCCGGACAAAATCATTTACATGACAGACAAGCGTCAGGAACTTTACTTTGAGCAGGTATTCCGCTGTGCGAGAAAGACAAAGCTTGTAAAGCCTGAGACAGAGCTGACATTTATCGGCTTTGGCACGATGAACGGCAAGGACGGCAAACCGTTTAAGACTCGTGACGGCGGTGTAATGCGTCTCGAAAGCCTGATTCAGGAAATCAATGACGAGATGCTGCGCAAGATAAAGGAAAGCCGTGAGACAACAGACGGGGAAGCGGCGGATACGGCACAGGTTGTAGGGCTTGCCGCATTAAAATACGGCGATTTGTCAAACCAGGCAGGCAAGGATTACTGCTTTGACATTGACCGGTTTACCTCATCAGAGGGCGACACGGGGCCATATATCCTCTATACAATCGTGCGCATCAAGTCAATCCTTGCGAAGTTTGCCGAAAACGGCGGTGATTTGGAAGCAGTGCGCATGGATATCAAGGCGCCTGTGAACGACAGTGAGAAGCAGCTGATGATGGCGCTTGCCAAGTACAATGCTAGTATTGAAACAGCGGCACAGGAGTATGCCCCACACAAAATCTGTGCCTATATCTATGACCTCGCGAATGCGTTTAATCATTTTTACCATGAAACAAAAATTCTTGCGGAGGAGGACGCATCCAGAAAGGCAGGATGGATTGCACTCCTGGCACTCACAAGGGATGTGCTTGAGACTGCCATTGACCTGCTTGGATTCTCGGCGCCTGACAGAATGTAAAAACAAAACCCGGCGAAAAAGCCGGGTTATTTTATGCACACGGGCGTCCAAATGAAATATGTCAGCAGGCTGACGGACGCCCGGCGCGCGAGTAGGGAAAGTCTTCCCTGCTCGATTGCAGTTTAATAAGCGGAACGCGCTGTGTCCCTGATGCCGATGCCGTCGGCATAGAACACATAATTTCCCCAGTCGGTAAGGCTGCTGCCCTGCCAGTCGTTCGCCATATCCAGCGAAGTGTCAATACCGCCGTTTCCTTTCCATGACCATGCCGCATAACCAATGTTTTTGTCCGTGCAAAGGCGCATGATGGTTGTCTCGTCGACATCCCCGCCGTTCTGCCAGTCACCAAATTCACCGATGCAGAAGCATACGCCTGTTGAAATCATGGAGTTGATGTTGCTCGTGACAGTCTGTGAATCCTTTCCGGCAACGGAGTACATATGGATGGATATCATTGTGTTTCCGGTGCTGTCAGCAGACACGACCTTTTGACTGTTGCTGATGCATGTGGAAGTTTCCTGACCGTATCCGGAGGTATCTATCATAATGACATTTCCGATACCCGCGTTTCTCAGGGTGCGGATAGCAGACTGGTACGCGCTTGTCCAGGTTGAGCCATTATTCCACGTTCCAAGCCATTCATTTGCTATATTTAAGATGACATAGTCCTGATGTGCGTTGAGCAGATCCTTGATTTCAAGCCAGTAGTTTACTGCCGTATTGAGACGGTTCACGTCATCAAATCCGGTGTGGTCATGCACTTCGAGGATACAGACAAGCCCTCTTGCCTCGCACCAGGAAATAATCTGTTCAACCTCCGAACGCGGCGTTTTGCCCCACTGCGTACCATCAGCGAGTACGATGCGGACACAGTTTGCCCCACGGTCTGCGATGGCATTGATGGAGGTCTGTGTTTCGCCGGGATACCATGCATGTGCCACGTTCACGCCGCGCATCACAAACTCTTTTCCGTATGCGTTATAGAGCCTGCCGTTGCTTACATACATGCCATTTCCGGAGGGAGTCACCGGATCGGATGGGGAAGGCTGGCTGCCCTGTGCTTCAACGGTCACATAGTCGAGGGCTGTGTAGCCCCATCCGGTAGATACGCCGTATTTGTGTGTGCCTGCTGAAAGATATACTGTCTGAGTGTAAGATTCCCAGCGGTTCCCACTTGTTTTTAATGTGCCAGCGCTGTTATCATCAAGGTACAGATAATTTTCCTTGTAAGTATCGGCATTTGTCACAATGGTAAGCTTATAGGTTCCATCTGATGGCACGGTGAACTGCACCTCGCCCCATCCTGATTCGAGATACAGGTAACCATCTCCGGAATATCCGGAAAAAACAGTGTTCTCGATTCTGTTTTTTCCGTTCTGTTCAAACCGGTTGGCATGTTCAAACTCGTAACGGTTTCCGGACTGGTGTCTGTTAGCAGGATTCTGCTGGACTGCAGACTGCTTGTCGTCCGCTTCGTCTGGTGCTTTTGAATCATTGGCAGATGCGGATTCGATTTTGACATAGTCAAGGGCAGTATAGCCCCAGTCTGCCGACACGCCGAATTTATGGCTGCCTTCAGACAGATAGTAGGTGCTGGTATATTCCTGCCAGCCGTTTCCGTCTGTGGTGAGCTTTCCGGCATCCGTGTCGTCAAGGTACAGGTAATTTTCCTTGTAGGAATCAGCATTTGAAGCAATTGTGATTGTATATTCTCCGTCATGGGGAACAGAAAAGCTTACATCTCCCCATCCGGAAGTAAGGTACAGATAACCACTTCCGGAGT
This sequence comes from uncultured Lachnospiraceae bacterium, assembly GCA_949066965.1. Lineage (GTDB taxonomy): Bacteria > Bacillota > Clostridia > Lachnospirales > Lachnospiraceae > COE1. The sequence continues at coordinate 17,934 of CARTDA010000047.1, read as the reverse complement.
AATTTCCAAACTGTGAAGACTCGATTCGGCTGTCCCCGGCTGAATCGTAGTTGGCGGCATCTTCAAATTCAATAGTCTGCTGGTAACGGGCTTCAGATGCATTGACGGTCTGCATGGGGGAAGCAAGGGTCATGGAAGCCAGGGCGGCAGCGCCCAGCGCAAGGGATAGGACTGTTTTGTGATTTTTCTTCATACAATACCTCCATAGAATTATGAATATGTTTTTTGTGATGTCTTAACAGTTAGGAACTGTAAAATGTCAGATTTTCCAGTTCCTTAAGCCGGCTATCAAATAACATCTAAAACTAAAATACATTAAAAAAAGAGTGGAAACAATGGTTAAAACGGAAACTTAATTAAGGTAAATGTTGTATATTTTGGACATAGCATTAAGGCACTGTGTTTAAATATCACTAATTATTAAATTAAAAAAGAGTTAAATATGTAGTAAACAACTAAAGAGTCTGCTTAACTTTCTGGAGGAAACGATATTTTGGACAGAAAAATGACGAATATATGCAAATCCTGACTCTGATTGTTGCAAAAAATGCATACTTTTGAATAAATAAGTGCATAATTTGTGAATGTTTTAAATTGATTGGGAGCCGGTTATATGAAATCATTACAAAATGCAGGGATGGATAGCGGAAAGGGGCAAGAATTATGTACGTGGGGAAAACTTTATGATAAAATAGGATTGTCACAATATTAACAAAATGAGAGGGGTGTGCAGTATGTACGGAAACCAGAATGGATTGGTATTTACCAATGATAATTGCATAGGCTGTAATAAATGCATATCAGTCTGCCCAGTCATTGTGGCGAACCGGGCTGTAAAAATGGAGAACGGGGAGCAGAGAATTGAGGTGGACGGGGATAAATGCATTGCCTGTGGCGCCTGCTTTGATGCCTGTGAGCATCACGCAAGGGAATTTGTGGATGACACGGAGGAATTTTTTGCAGCGCTTGCAAGGGGGGAAAGGATTTCAGTTCTGTGGGCGCCTGCCTTTGCGGCAAATTATCCAAATGAATACAGGCAGATACTCGGAGGCTTAAAGAAGCTGGGGGTAAACCGTATCATAAGCGTAAGCTTTGGGGCGGATATTACTACATGGGGATATGTCAAGTACATAACAGAACATCATTTTCAGGGCGGTATTTCCCAGCCGTGCCCTGCAATTGTCAATTATATAGAACACTTTATTCCGCAGCTGATACCAAAGCTTGTGCCAGTTCAGAGTCCGCTGATGTGTGCGGCGGTTTACGCAAAAAAATATCTGAACATAACGGACAAGCTCGCATTTATCAGCCCCTGCATAGCCAAGAAAGATGAAATCAGTGATCCCAGGAACAAGGGATATGTGAGCTACAATGTCACGTTTGACCATCTGGCGGCATATGCAAAAAAACATAACATAAAGGCAGAGCCGGCGGCAAATGAGATTGAATACGGACTGGGTTCCATATATCCCATGCCGGGCGGACTAAAGGAAAATGTTTACTGGTTCTGCGGTGAGGAAGTGTTTATCCGGCAGATTGAGGGCGAAAAACACGCGTACCATTTTCTTGAGGACTACAAGGAGAGAGTTCTGTCAGGCAAACGGCTTCCGTTCATGGTGGATGCGCTCAACTGTGCGCAGGGGTGTATTTATGGGACGGGCGTAGAGGAGGAGAAGACAAGAACCGATGATATTCTTTATGAGCTCCACGCGATAAAAGAGGCGAGCAAATCAGGGCGGAAAAGCAGTGCTTGGGCAAAAAGCGCATCTCCGGCGCAGCGGCTTAGAAATCTCAACAAGCAGTTTGCACACCTGAATATCAATGATTTTATCAGGGAGTACACGGATAAGTCAAAGGGCAACGAGATACAGAAACCAAGCCCATCGGAGATTATCGATATTTTTGCGGACATGGACAAAAATACTCCGCTGCAGCAGAATATTGACTGCAGCGCCTGCGGATACAGTACCTGTAAGGATATGGCGACAGCAATCTACAATGGATGCAACAACAAGGAAAGCTGTGTCCATTATATCAAGAATCTTGCGGAGCAGGAGAGGGAGCGTCTTCAGGTAGTTTCCGATGAAATGGAGGCAAAGAACGAGGAAATATTCAGAAAGAATGATACCATTGAGAAGATGGTGTCAGAGGCAAACACGGAATTTAGCACACTGAATTTGTCCATCGGTGAAATGATTGACGGCAATAATACCAACGCGGAGGAGAGCACCAACATCAGCATGGCGATGGTTGACGTGGTTGAATTCTGCGATGACATGAAAAAGTCATTCGATGAGATTAATACGCTGCTGGAGCAGCTCGGCGGAAACAATGAGAATATCACAAAGGTTGCATCCAAGACAAACCTGCTGTCATTAAATGCGTCCATAGAGGCGGCGAGGGCAGGGGAGGTCGGAAAAGGCTTTGCTGTAGTGGCACAGGAGATTAAGACACTGAGTGATGTCAGCAAAAATGCCGCTGATGACAGCAACAAGAACAAGGAGTATATTGTAGGCGCCATGACGAGGCTGCGCGAGAATGCCGATAACCTTATGAAGGTAGTGGATAACGTCAATGAGCGGATTACCAATCTGGCGGCGAGCACGGAGGAGATAGCGGCATCAGCCACGATGGTGGGACAGGTTGCGTTGGAACTTCATGACAAGTTTGATAAAATCAGGGCGCTGTAGCAATCGCATTTTGGTGGTTGAAGTTGAAGGGGAAAAAGCGTATAATTAAATCATCTGTCATAAGATAATACTGGCGGTCGAAAAGACTGGCCGGTCAGTATAATTGATGCGCACAACCACAATCTGAAAAATCTTATATGACAATTTTTCAGATAGGAAGTATGCCGCTTTGCGGCTGCGGTTGTCAGCATACTGAAGGTATGCGATACTAACGGCAGATTTCATCTGTCGTTAGTATAATTAAAAAATGAAAGTGAGAATAGAGCATGGACAAAAAAATACCATACAAGATTTATCTGGAAGAAAGCGAGATGCCCCGGCAGTGGTACAATGTGAGGGCGGATATGAAAAATAAGCCCGCACCCATACTGAATCCGGCGACGCTGAAGCCGGTTACGGTCGAGGAACTGTCTCCGATTTTTTGCGAGGAGCTTGCAAAACAGGAGCTGGATGACACGACGCCTTACTTTGACATCCCGCAGGAAATACGCGATTTTTATAAGATGTACCGGCCTTCGCCGCTGACACGCGCGTACTGTCTCGAAAAGAAACTGGACACACCGGCGCATATCTATTACAAGTTTGAGGGAAACAATACATCGGGAAGCCATAAGCTGAATTCGGCAATCGCGCAGGCGTATTATGCAAAACAGCAGGGATTAAAAGGTGTCACGACAGAGACAGGCGCAGGGCAGTGGGGAACGGCATTGTCCATGGCGTGTTCTTACTTTGACCTGGACTGCCAGGTATACATGGTGAAAGTGTCCTATGAACAAAAGCCGTTCCGGCGCGAGGTCATGAGGACTTATGGAGCGAAGGTCACACCGTCCCCCTCAATGCTCACGAATGTCGGAAGAAAGATTAACGAGGAGTTTCCGGGGACATCGGGAAGTCTCGGATGTGCGATTTCGGAGGCGGTCGAAGCTGCCACGGCACAGGAGGGCTACCGTTATGTGCTGGGTTCGGTGCTGTCACAGGTTCTCCTGCATCAGACAATTATCGGGCTTGAGACAAAGTCCGCACTTGATAAGTATGGCATCAGGGCTGATATGATTATCGGCTGCGCAGGCGGTGGTTCCAACCTGGGCGGACTGATTTCGCCTTTTGCAGGCGAGATGCTAAGGGGTGAGGCGGACTATGAGATAGTCGCGGTTGAGCCGGCATCATGCCCAAGTCTCACAAGGGGAGTCTACGCATATGATTATTGTGATACGGGCAAGATTTGTCCGCTTGCCAAAATGTATACGCTGGGAAGCGGCTTTATACCGTCGGCAAATCATGCGGGGGGACTGCGTTACCATGGAATGAGCTCCATCGTGTCGCAGCTTTATGACGACGGCATTATCACGGCAAGAAGCGTGGAACAGACAGAAGTATTCAAGGCAGCACAGACATTTGCAAGAGTGGAGGGAATCCTTCCGGCACCTGAGAGCAGCCACGCAATCAGGGTCGCAATCGATGAGGCGTTAAAATGCAAGGAGACCGGTGAGGAGAAAAATATCGTGTTCGGGCTTACCGGAACGGGATATTTTGACATGGTGGCATACCAGAGGTTTAACGACGGTGAAATGGCTGATTATGTACCGACCGACGAAGAGCTTGCAAAGAGCATTGCGTCACTGCCAAAAATAAATTAATTGAGCATAAAAAATGGGTAGGAATTTCTTCCTACCCGATTCAATCGAGTAGGGGAATGTCCTTCTCCCCCCTGCTCGACATGCGAGGTGCGTGCAGTAAAGCTGCTAATTTCCTTACGCACCCCTGCGCATAAAATAGCGAAGGGGGGATTCGAACCCTCGACACCGCGGGTATGAACCGCGTGCTCTAGCCAACTGAGCTACTTCGCCGTAAAATAAAATGGGGCCTATAGGGCTCGAACCTATGACCCTCTGCTTGTAAGGCAGATGCTCTCCCAGCTGAGCTAAGACCCCTTATCAGTATATTGTTCCAACTGACTTTTATACTATACTAATTTTCGGGCAGTTTGTCAATACTTTTCATAAAAAATATACAGCAGTTTTTGTTTTTTTCAGTTGTTGCAATAAGGTAAAATGTAACAGTTCAGCCTTCGGCTTCCTGTTACAGGCATCAAGCCATGCAAAACCCTTTCGTGGTGGCTTGATGCATCTTTGCCACTACGCTGTTTCACAGACTTTGCAGTAAGTGCAAAGTCCTGGGCTAAACTGTTACAGTAAAATTGCATTGATGTCAGAAAGGGGGGATAATATGAAGGTAATTGTACATGACCTTGGGCAGGCGTCATGGCAGAAGCTCGGCATGCGGTTTCATGAGAGGGATATTGTGATAGGGAATGGCATGGAGTGTGCGGGCGGCGATATCGGAAAGGCGATAGGCAGCTGCCGCCAGCTTGTGCTAATCAGCCGCTGTGTATATGGGGGATTCAGTCCGTTTATACAGGAAGTGCTGGAAAAATGCAGGAATGTGTTTGCGCCTTCCATGGAGCTGCGCCATGGCCAGACACATTATGTCGTAAAAAATCAGAATAAGAACTTATTTGGTCTGGTCTGCTGCTTTTATGGTGAGGATATCACGCCGGGGGAGGAACAGCTGGCAAGGATTCAATCCGTGTCAGATGGGATATCATTACAGGCAAGAGGTGTGAAAATTGTATTTTATGATACGCCGGATAAGTTAAGACAGCTAAACAGTGTACTCGTGTAAAGGAGTGGCTCAATGATATTATTTTTTGACGGAGATAGTTCTTCGGTGTCGGATGCGGGCATATGGATTAAGAGTATAAGGGAATATGTGGAAAAGGAGGAGCTGATATCCGTAAAGATTGGGGAGGATGTGGACTGGAACCGCGTGTGCAGGTTCCTTGAGGATGCGCAGGCGATTGTTTTGGCGGCGGATGTTTATATGGACAGTGTGTCACCCAGGGTACTTGGCCTTTTGGAAAGGATAGAGCAGGCGGTGATTGGCGGGGAAAGTATCAGTGCAAAATTTTATGCGATTCTGCATACGGATTTGTATGAAGGGGAGCAGACCAGCATTGCGATGGCGGTCTTAAAGAATTTCTGTGAACATGCCAATATCACCTGGGGCAGAGGGCTGGGCATTGGTGGAAACAATTTAAAGGCAGCATTGCAAGGAGGAATCCTTTGGAAAAGGCCTGACAGGGAGAAAACGGACTTCAGACTTCCTTTTTTGCATGAGCATGCGCTGTTTATCAGGGAGAAAATGCAGGGAACGGATGTTTATATTTGCCCGGATGGGGTGTCAAGGGGGCAGTATATTCGTCAAAATAATCGTCAGAACAAAAAAAATAATCGCGTAAAAGTCGCAGAATATTAAAAAAAACGAGAAAATTTACATGAAATTATTCGCTCTTTCAACAATATAAAACAGCCATTTTTACGGTATTTGAGCGGATTTTGGTATATTTTGGCAGATGGTGTATATAATGCGCAAAAAGTGCGATAAGTAACTGTTGCAAGATAAATTGACATTCTTATATAATTGACATTGCCAAATCATGATAGAATTTGTAGGGAAACGTAATTGGGAGTAATGTTTTGCAGATTCTTAAAACAGACTATGATTGGGAGACGTGACTGTTGGCATTTGGCGGTAACAGAGTGCTCCTTGATTTTGGGAGTGCGTGACATTGAATGGAGGAGAAAATATGGAACAGTTAAACGTAATGACACAGCAGGATAACGAGAAGATATTCAGGATTCTCAGCGACTTATTGACAAAGGATAAGGAATTCCAGATAATGATCACGGTTCCGGCAGGCTCTAAGCTTACGGGCAGTGACAGTAGTTTGATGGGAAAGCAGGCAGACAACAGAGCGGAATTGAATTCCGGAGCGAACACACATGACCTTGAAAAAGATGTGACGGACATGATTCATGAGATCGGGGTGCCTGCCCATATTAAAGGGTACCAGTATCTGCGTGAGGCGATTATGATGTCGGTGGAGGATATCGAGATGCTCAATTCCATCACCAAGATTTTATATCCGTCCATCGCAAAGAAGTACCAGACAACGCCAAGCCGTGTCGAACGTGCCATAAGGCATGCGATAGAGGTGGCGTGGAGCAGGGGGAAGATGGAGACGCTGGACTCACTATTCGGTTATACCATTAATATTGGAAAAGGAAAGCCGACCAACTCTGAGTTCATAGCGCTGATAGCAGATAAAATCAGACTTCATTACAGGGCATAATCGGACAAATTCCTTTACATTCCTGTTGCGGTTGGTGTATAATTAATTGAGGGTCAGCAGCTGTCTGGCACAGGACAAATCAGATACCGGACAGGTGCGGTTGAATTTGATAACACTCGGAATAGTGAGGAAAGGGATTGGATAGTATGAAGAATATTTTATTTGTGGCTTCAGAGGGTGTACCATTTATTAAAACAGGAGGTCTCGCGGACGTTGTGGGTTCGCTTCCGAAATACTATGACAAGAGGTATTTTGATGCAAGGGTGATACTGCCCAAATATATGTGCATGTCAGATAATATGAAATCATTGATGCAGTACAGAACTCACTTTTACCTTGATTTTATGGGACAGAGTGAATATGTGGGCGTGCTTGAGGCACAGTATGACGGCATCACTTATTACTTTATTGACAATGAGAAGATGTTTGGCGGATTCAGGCCGTACAGCGATGATTATGTCTGCGAAATTACAAAGTTTGTATTTTTTTCAAAGGCGGCATTGTCAATCCTTCCTGTTGTGGGATTCCATCCTGACATTGTGCACTGCCATGACTGGCAGACGGCCATCATTCCGGTTTACCTGAAGGAACGGTTTGCACAGGGTGATTTTTACAAGGGCATGAAGTCCATCATGACGATTCATAACCTGAAGTTCCAGGGAGTTTATGACATTAAGACTGTCCAGAATATCACAGGCCTTGACGGCTCGTTTTTCTCGCCTGACAAGCTTGGCTATTTCAAGGACGGCAATCTGCTCAAGGGCGGTCTTACCTATGCAGATGCAATCACGACGGTGAGCGCAACATATGCCGAAGAGATAAAAACAGATTTTTACGGAGAAAAACTGAATGGTCTTCTCGCGGCAAGAACCCATGACCTTCGGGGAATTGTAAATGGTATTGACTATAATGAGTATAATCCTGAGACGGATCAGTACATTCTGCATCACTACAATGTCTCGAATTTCAGAAAAGAGAAGATTAAAAACAAGAGGGAGCTGCAGAAACAGCTCGGGCTGGAAGAAAGTGACAGAAAAATGCTGCTTGGCATTGTGTCAAGACTTACAGACCAGAAAGGTATGGATCTGGTTGCATACATCATGGATGAGATGTGCAGCAAGGATGATATACAGCTTGTTGTCCTTGGAACGGGCGAGGAGCGCTATGAAAACATGTTCCGTCATTTTGACTGGAAATATCATGGCAAGGTATCTGCAAACATATACTATTCGGAGGAATTGTCCCACAGAATATATGCCGCATGTGATGCATTTCTGATGCCTTCGCTGTTTGAGCCGTGCGGCCTGAGCCAGCTGATGTCGCTGCGCTATGGTACGGTTCCCATTGTGCGTGAGACGGGCGGACTCAAGGACACGGTAGAGCCGTACAATGAATACGAGAACAAGGGCACAGGATTTAGTTTTACAAATTATAATGCACATGAGATGCTCAACACAATCCGGTATGCAGAGCAGGTATATTATGACAGGAAGCGCGAATGGAACAAGATTGTGGACAGAGCCATGGTTGTTGACTATTCATGGGGCGTGTCAGCGCGGAAGTACCAGGAGATGTATGACTGGATGATAGGGTAAGCGAGAAACATATAGGCAGGATAAAGCAATGGCATTTGACGGAGTGACAATCGCAGGGATTGTCAGTGAATTAAAGGATAAATTAACTGGAAACAGGATATACAAGATAGCTCAGCCTGAGAAGGATGAGCTACTCTTGACTATAAAGGGAAGCTGTGGGCAGGTGCGGGTTCTGATGTCTGCAGACGCATCCCTTCCCCTGCTGTACCTGACGGAAAAGAACAAGACAAGTCCGATGACGGCGCCTAATTTCTGCATGCTCTTACGAAAGCATTTGCAGAACGCGCGCATTGTGTCGGTCACGCAGCCGGGTCTGGAACGCATCGTGCGTTTTGAACTGGAACATCTGAATGAGCTGGGGGATATATGCAGAAAGTATCTTATTATAGAGTTGATGGGAAAGCACAGCAATATCATATTCTGTGATGATGGTGACATGATTATTGACAGCATCAAACATGTTTCGGGCATGGTGAGTTCTGTCAGGGAGGTTCTGCCGGGACGTACGTATTTTATACCGAGGACGCAGGACAAGGCAGAACTGCTGGAATGCTCGCAGGAAGAGATGGCGGCAGTTTTAAAATCCAGGGGGATGCCAGTATATAAGGCTGTGTATACTGGGTTTACAGGGATATCGCCGTGTATCGCGCATGAGCTGTGTTACAGGGCGGGCGTGGATTCTGACCAGTCGTCGGCAGAGCTTGGAACAGATGCGCTTTGCAGGCTGACTATGGCACTCTGGGAGCTTTCGGAGGATATTAAAAACAGCAAGTTCTGTTTCAATGTCGTATATGAAAACAATCAGCCGGCTGAGTACGCAGCCGTACGGTTAAAATCATATGCGGAGGAGGACACACGGAATTTCGAACATGTTTCGGAGCTTTTGGAGTTTTACTATGCCGAAAAAAATACCATTACGCGCATCCGGCAGCGTTCCGTGGATTTGCGAAGGATTGTGCAGACTGCGCTTGAGCGAAATGTCAAAAAGTATGACCTTCAGACAAAACAACTTGCCGACACGGAGAAAAAGGAAACATACAGGGTTTACGGCGAACTGCTGAATGCATATGGCTATGGCGTTGAGACTGGTGCAAAGTCGATGGAGGCGCTGAATTACTATGATAACCGGATGATAACCATTCCGCTGGATCCGATGCTTTCCGCAGGCGAGAATGCAAAGAAATATTTTGACAAATACCAGAAGCTGAAACGCACCTGCGAGGCGCTGACAACACTTACAAAGGAGACAAAAGAGGAAATCGAGCATCTGGCGTCCATCAGTACGGCGCTGGACATCGCGCTGAAGGAAGAAGACTTGGTGCAGATTAAGGAAGAGCTGATAGAAAGCGGGTATATCAGGCGCAAAGGCGGCGCGAAGCGTGAGAAGATAACCAGCAGGCCGTTTCACTATGTCAGCAGCGACGGATACCATATCTATGTGGGAAAAAATAATTACCAGAATGAAGAGCTTACGTTCCGGTTTGCGACCGGAAATGACTGGTGGTTCCACACAAAAGGCATACCAGGTTCGCATGTGGTCGTGAAAGCAAATGGTGAGGAGCTTCCGGACAGGGTTTTTGAGGAAGCCGGAAGGCTTGCGGCGCATTATTCCCAGGCGAGGGGACAGGAAAAGGTGGAGATTGACTACACACAGAAAAAAAATGTCAAGAAGCCAAACGGCTCAAAGCCGGGGTTTGTCGTGTATTATACTAATTATTCGCTTGTGATTGACTCGGATATCTCGGGCATTACATTGGTTGAGGATGACAAAGTAAAATAATTGAATATGGATGAGGGGAGCCACCGGATGATATTCGGTGGTTCTTTTTATGCGCAGGGGCACCCAGAGGAAAAAAATCAGCACTTAAAATGATAAAAATTTTATTAAAATTTCTTAATTTTTCATTAAAACCGGAACTATAGTTCCGGAATGCGGCAAAACCGGAACTATAGCTCCATTTACAAAAGAGCCTACATCATTGTATATTGGTAATGTTCAAAGGAAAGTAATGGATTTGGTGCATGAAAACTGGTGCACTTTCGAAAGAGAAGGAGAGTTACGATGAAAAGCACATTTACCAAGATAACTGCACTTATATTGTCAGCAGCGCTTATGTTCAGCGCAAATGATGTAATTAGTTTTGCAAAGGGCGGGCAGAATCTGAGAGAGATTGCCGTGGCGGACGAAAATGATGGGGAAAATCAGGGTGACTCCGGCGAGGATGGACAGATAGAGAAGGCGGAGGAATCGGGCTTGTCATCATCGGATCCGGAGGAATCACAGTCAACATCATCGAATCCAGATGAATCGCAGTCGTCATCATCGGATCCGGATGAATCGAATCCGCCTTCAACAAATCCGCCTTCAACAGATCCGGATGAATCGGAGTCACCTTCAACAGAACTGCAAAAGTTTGAGATTACAAATATAAAGCTTGTAGATACGGCTAACAATGAAGAGATACTAAAGAATGATGATAACAAATACTATACATCAAAAAGTGCGTTAACCGCTGAAATTGATATAGTGAATGGTACAGACAAGGAAATCAGCCTGGAAGTAGATGGAAAAAAGTGTGACGATTATGATGGTAAAAGCGGAATATATAGCTATGCGATAGTATTATCTGCTCAGGAGGAAAATAAAATTAATTTTAAATTGATAAATGAGGATAGCGTTATAGAGGAGTGTATAACGATTGTCTATGATGCAACAAGTCCTGAGATGCAGATTCAGCATATGGCTGGAGACGATAACCGTATACTTCATGCAGAGCCCGCAGATGCAGATTCACAATATAAATTGTACACAAATAGCAGGGAATTCCGTGTAGAGCTGGAAGCAAGCGACAGTAATTCGGGAATTGCGGCAGTACAGATTAAAATTGGAGACATTGATGTCGAACTGCAAGAGCAGGAAAATAAATATAGCTATGATTTTACCAATATTGGGGATAACCAGATAATAACATATGCTGCCACGGATAAAACTGGAAATTGTAAAGAGGTTGTGTACAAGGTAAATTTTAATGATGAGGCTCCTGAAATGCAGATTCAGCATAAGGCTGGAAACGATGACCATATACTTCATGTAGAGCCCGCAGATGCAGATTTAGATTCAGATTCACAATATAAATTATACACAAATAGCAGGGAATTCCATGTAGAGCTGGAAGCAAGCGACAGTAATCCGGGAATTGCGGCAGTACAGGCTAAAGTTGGAGGCATTGATGTCGACCTGCAAAAGGAGGAAAATAAATATAGCTATGAATTTACCAATATTGAGGATAAACAGGTAATAACATACACTGCCACGGATAAAGCTGGAAATTGTAAAGAAGCTGTGTACGAGATATGTTTTAATGATGAGGCTCCTGATATGGAGATTCAGCATGTGATTGAAGGCGAAAATAGACGGACACTTTTTGAAGAATCCATCGGTAATAAAGAAAAAAAGTTATATACGAACAAGACCGATTTCATGGTGGAACTAAAAGTGACAGATGATGCTTCAAGGGTTGAAGAAGTACATGCTATTGTTGGAACGGATAAAAAGGTTCTGCAAATGAAGGATGGGGCAGTAGACGAATATTTTTATAACTTGGCAGATGTTGAAGACGGTCAAGTTATAAAGTATATTGTCACGGATAAAGCCGGAAATCGTAAGGAATCGTCCGTGTATAAGGTGTGTGTGGATAATAAAAACCCTAAGTGGGGGATGGACGGTGATGCAATCGAATTGAAAGACAATAGAACAATTTCTGTTCAGGCTCAGGATGATAAGTCGGGAATAAATCGGATTTATATTGAGGAGGAAGACAATGATTTTTCAGCTGGGAATGAAAAAAATGAGTATACATTTGCTTTAGATGATAAGATCATTCAAGAAATAAAGAATAAAAACATCGAAATCCTGAAGCGCAAAATTGTTTTGGAAGATAAGGCGGGAAATAAAGAAGAAAAAGAGTTTAATTTACTGTTTGATTTTACGGCTCCAGAAATACGTATTGTGGTCAGTAAAGATGGGGATGGAAAGGTATTTAGCGAAGGACCTGAATCAGACAAGGTATATTATACAACAACAAACTGTACATTAGAAATAGAGGTTGAAGACAAGAAAAAAGGTGGATATAACTCTGGTGCACAAACTTTTAAAATAAAGGATGTTACAGATGACGGCGTTGGGGCGAATTATACTTGTAAAGAAGGTATTAATAAATATAAAATATCATGTCAATTTAAAGATCAAGAGGAAGGAGAAAAAAAATATGAGTTTACTGTGAAAGACAAAATGTCCAACATATATTCCTGCAAGGTTGAAATAATATACGATACCCAAGAACCACAAATTAGGATAGACGGTCTTAAAAAATTGGAAGGTGCCAGCTATTACAATCAACCAGATGTTTCTGTCCAAATAATAGAAAAAAATTTTATAAAAGACACAGAAGGAAAATTTGATAAAAATGAATTAAAATTAGAAATTGTTGATTTGGGTAATAACCAAAAGTATCTTGTAACTGATGGATGGGATCAAAAAGGAGATAAAACGAACATATGTACATTTGATATGAAGGATGGTGTTTATAAACTAAACGCAAGGTGTAAAGATAAGCTGGGAAATGAAAAAGTCTTTAGCATTGATAAGCTGATTATTGACACAAAAGAACCAGAAGTAAGTATAGAATATGGTTTGGATGAAGAAAAGGGAAAAACGCATTATAATAAATCAGCAACCATACAAGTGACAGACAAGAATTTTGATGATAACTGTAATTGGGAGGTTGTGGAACTTGGGAGTGAAAAAAAATACAAAGACCTCAAGTGGGAAAAAGGCGAGAAATTAGATACGTATTTCAGCACCATTCAGTACGAAGATGAGGGTACATATCAATTTAAGTTTAGTTGCAGCGACAAAGCAGGCAATAAGAACGGTGAAGGTGTTGTTAGCGACCAAATTATCATTGACCATACAGCTCCACAAATTACAGTGTCCCTTGATGATAAAAAGCCAGTTAGCGGGAATGTTTATAAAGTGGAAAGAGTAGCAACTGTTACGATAGAGGAACAAAATTTTGAGGGTCAAAACGTTGAAATTGTATGGACTGGTGCAGCTCAAAAAAATGATCTACCTAAATTAAGTAAGTGGGAGTCTGCGGGTATTATCCATACTGCGACTATTTCTTTCAAGAATGATGGAAAATATGAATTCAAAATAAAATGTACTGATAATGCAGGAAATGAGAGAGAGTCCCAGAAGATTGAGGAATTCATCATTGATAGGGAGGCGCCTGTTATAAAGGTTGAGTATCCATCAGGTTATAATGCACAGGCAGAAAACCAATTTTCCAAAGAACCCATTAACATAAAGGTCACGGTGGTGGATGATAATTTTGATGAAATGTCAGGGTTGCAGATAATCAAGCAAGGTGCTTCTATAGAACCCAAAACAGACAGGAAAAGCCCGGATGGTAATGTGTTTGTTTATGATGTTTCCATGCAGGATGACGGTGAATACAAGTTTGACATATCGGCTAAGGATAAAGCAGGAAATGAAACAACGCAAGAGTGTGTCAGGGATACCACTATAGACAGAACGAGACCCAAAATTGATTTGACCTTCACAGACGAAGGGGCAAAAAATCAAAAATATTACAAGAAAAGGACAGCGACAATCAAGATAACTGAGATGAACTTTGATGAGAGCAAGGTCGTATTGGAGCCTGTCGGCGCGTCAGCTGCCCTTCCGGCAATAAGTGGATGGAGCGGTAGCGGAGGGGATATTCACACGGCAACGCTTGAATTTGATAAAGATGGTATTTATAACTTTGTCGTGAAGTGTACGGACATAGCAGGAAATGAACAGGACAAAGTGGGTGAGAGTCATGAATTCATAATTGACCAGACAAACCCTACAGTAAAGATCGAGTATGACAAAGATTCCCCTGTAAATGAAAAGTACCATAACGCGTTCAGGACGGCAAAGGTCATTGTGACCGACGAGAATTTTGACGAGAAGTGCACGATGAAATTTGACATCACGTCCGACGGCGATAAACCCCAGATTGGCAAGTGGACAAAATCAGGCGCTTCAGGCAGCAGCCAGTATACCTGTGAGGTGTTCTTTGACAAGGACGGGGAGTACAGCTTCAAATTTTCATGTGAGGATCTGGCAGGCAACAAGTCAAATGTCGAAAATGGCGGCAGTTTTGTGATAGATACGACAAAGCCTGAGATTTCGGTAACCTACGACAACAACAATGCGAAGAACGGCAAATACTACAATAATTCACGGACGGCAACCATCACGATTAAGGATAAGGCTTTTGCGGATAACCTTGTCAGCGTGGAATCGCTGAATCCGTCAGGCGGGAATGGGCTTCCGTCGATGAGTGCATGGACGGCTTCCGGTGATACGCACACTGCAAAAATCAGTTTCATGGAGGACGGAAGCTACGGCTTCCGGGTAAAATGTACTGACTTGGCGGACAATGCGGCAAAGGACTACCTTGGCGAGGTCTTTATCATAGACCGGTCGGCGCCGGAAGTCGTGTTTGGCGGGGTGCGGAAGAACTCGGCAAACAATGGCGTGGCAGCGCCAACGCTGAAGTGCACGGACGCATATCTGGACGAGGCAGGCACGCAGATTATCCTTACAGGCACCAATCATGGACAGCTGTCAGGAATTGCGCAGAAGAGCACGATAAAGGACGGAATCCAGATGGTTTATCCGGACTTTGAGCACACGCAGGACATGGACGATTTCTATACCCTGACGGTCAAGGCAGTAGATCTGGCAGGAAACGAGACGGAGGACGAGCTGAATTTTTCCATAAACAGATTTGGCTCGACATACAGGATTAGCACGGATACACAGAAGCTGGTGAGCGGCTATTATATTGGAAAAGCGCCGACAATCACTGTCACGGAAATCAACATAGACGAGCTGGAATACGGCGAGGTGACGATAAGCAAGGACGGACAGACCGTCACGCTGAAACAGGGAAGCGACTATGCAGTGGCAAAGGAAGGTGAGGAAGAGAACTGGAAGTCATACACGTATAGCATAAAGCCGGGCAATTTTGCAAAGGACGGTGTCTATTCGGTGGGCTTTTACTCAAAGGACAAGGCGTCAAATACTTCCGATAACCGCATCAAGGGCAAGGAAATCGAGTTTGCCCTCGACACGACAGCCCCGAGTATCGTGGCGGACGGCATCGAATCCGGCATGACATACAATGAAAAGAGCAGGGAGGTAACCGTGGACGTAAAGGATAATATGTTCCTCACAAGACTCACTGTGACAGACAATGACGAGACGCTGGTTGACATGTCGGAGAGCGAGCTTGCAGAAAACGGCGGGATTGTGACGTTTACCCTTGGTGAAGCGGACGGGCTTCGGGACGTTGTCATAACTGCCATGGATAAGGTAAATAACGTGCAGAAGCTGGAATTCCTTGATGTGCTGATTACGTCAAAAAAGGAAGTCATCACGACGATAGAAAACGAAAAAGCAGTAGCGGACACGGAGGATAACATCGTGAAGCCGGTTGCCGGGGCGGGAATTGTCCTGCCGTCCTATGATGAGGATGACAGCCTGCTGTACATGGTGATTGAAGTAATGTCGGCAGCAGTGCTGATAACGGCGGTTGTCACATTTTACAGGAAAAAAAGAAAGATAAGGAAGTAACCGGAAAAAGGGAAGATGCTGCCAGCATGCATCTTCCCTTTTTAGGGAATTAGGCTTTTTTGGAATGCAGGGCAGGAGGATTGTGATGGAACAGACTGGGCTGGAACGGACTGATGCCATGAAAGCATATTTGCAGGAAGCATCAGAGGGCATGACCTTGGACAAATTTGTGGAAAGGTGTCTCGGGACAATATGGATGGAATTTGCGAAAGCGGTGGAAGAGCCTGTTAAGAAGCTGGCAGGGCAGAAAACAGATGGGGCGGTTGTGATATCTTATCTGCGAGGAAGCATTGTGACGGGCAGCCATGTATTTTATATCGCGTATTACATTGGGGAGCCTTTTGTGGAAGAGGAGCCGGAGGGCGTATATCTTGATTTATGTCATATATTTGAAAGCGCTGAGGCAGACTGCATGGAAATCAACCGCATTCTGGGGAGAAAATTTGTGCGGGTTCTGGATTCGGAGAAGGAGGAGATACGCAGATGGTATCTGCATCTGCTTTATGAGCAGCTGGGCGATTTTATAAAACCGCAGGAAAGAGAAAGTGATGTGGCAGTCGGAGTTCCGGTTTTGTATGGCGGATATATGGATAAGCTGCATTCGATAGGGGATGTGGGCAGCAATGGAGAGGGTGGTTTGACATGAAATACTATCAGATTGTGGTCGATGCGCATTATATCCCGCCTGTGCCGGTCGGATGGTATGGGAAAATAGACCAGAAAACGGTTGCGGAAAAGAAGTCCTACAAAATGCCATTACATCTGCTTTTTGAGACGGAAAGCCATATGCAGATGGTGTTTACGGATGTGATTGTATTTCCCTGCCTGATGGTCAGCGGGACAGTACGGGACGTGATTATGCGGTATATGCCACGGACAGGATTTACAAGGGTCATCCTTTTTGACAAAGGAAGAAGGTGCAGCAAGGCGTATTATATGCCGCATTTAAGGTCAGCGGGGCACATTAAAAAAGACATCAATGGCAGTATTGCGGTGGAAAAGGAGCTGCTGGGAGATGAGGCGGTCGTCAAAATGGACGGCATTGATAAGACATATATCATCATGCGCATGGATATAGTGGAAAGTGTCCTGCGCAGGGGTACAGTGGGAGTCGGATTGAAAGAAATCACTATCGTGTGAAAGGGGAGAAAAAATGGATTATAAGGATGAGGAAATTTTGGATAGGCGGGAAGCGCTGAAGGCGGAGCAGTATCATTCGCTCGAGACAGGCGTTTACATGGACGGCGCAGTTGTGCAGTTTCAAAATGTGGAGGTTCTTGACGAGTTCCGAATATTTCTGCCGGAGACAATGAAGCAGATGCCCAGGCAGTTTGCCATGGTAAAGTATCCGTCGGAATTCAGACCCCAAATGATTATCACAACGCTGGATTTGGGCGTGAATATGGGATTTTCCGTATTTCCAAACGGAGTGCCGTGCGATGACCTGCCGCAGATGGCACAGCGCATGCGTGCGGCAGTGCACCGCGCCAGTCCGGACTGCCAGATGTTTGCCTGTGAGGCGCTGAAAAAGATACCGGGAAGCTGGTTTGCGTTCCGCAGCCATGCCATGGACACGGACGTCTACAACATGCTGCTTGCGGCAGCTGTCAATGGGAAGCTGGTGCAGGGAAGCTTTAACTGCTGCTACAAGGATTACCCTAAATGGAAAGAATATGTGCTGATGATGTGGGAGACAATCAGCCCGTTAACAGCCCTAAAGTTGTAAAATATTGACTCAAATCGTTATATTGCTATTTTTTATGGATG
>CARTDA010000046.1:0-31207 GCA_949066965.1 uncultured Lachnospiraceae bacterium | reverse complement strand
TAAAAGTCAGTAAAATCAAGTGTTTTAAACCTAATCAGCAGACACTATTTAAAGATAGATGTGCTGAGTTCAAAAAAGAGTATAAGTTAAATTTTGGAGTGTATTATACACCAGCAGAAAATTTATGCTTTACATCTATGAAAAAATTTCAAGAAAAGTATGGTGTAATTACTAATGTATCTGATAAGAAATTTTTCACAAATTCGATTCATGTTCCTGTATGGATTAAAATGACTCCAACAAAAAAGATTGACATTGAATCACAACTTACTGGTTATAGTAGTGCTGGATGTATAACGTATGTTGAACTTGAAGGAAGTGTTAAAAATAATTTAGATGCGCTTGAAGCTATCATTAATTATGCGATGGATAAAGACATTCCGTATTTTGCAATAAATGTTCCAAATGATATGTGTACGAATTGTGGATATTGCGATGATATTAATAATGAATGCCCCATGTGTGGATGTAATGAGATTCGTAGACTTCGTAGAGTTACAGGATATTTAACAGGCGATTACAAAAGTGCATTTAATTCCGGTAAGCAACAGGAAGTAGAAATGCGAGTTAAACATCAAAAGTTGTAGGAGAGTACATGAATTATTTAAGAATAGACAAAGAAGATGTATGCAACGGGGAAGGTTTGAGAGTCGTTCTTTGGCTCTCAGGCTGCTCTCATAAATGTAAAGGATGTCAAAATCCTCAAACATGGGATGCTAATAGTGGTATCCCATTTGATGAATCAGCAAAAGAAGAATTATTTAGAGAACTTGATAAGGATTATATTTCAGGTCTGACACTGACAGGTGGTGATCCGCTCTTTGAAGGTAATCTTGATGGTGTATTGGAGTTAGTAACTGAAGTAAATAAACGATATAATACACCACAAGATAGAGCATATGTGAAAGATAAAAACAACAATATCTTGATGAGTTTCCCCGATAAAATCCGTCTTTCAAGCCCTCATAAATCTATCTGGTTATATACGGGCTATACAATATCTACGTGCAAATATTTCGATGATATTATATTTACATTTCATCCATCGTATTATCATCCCAATCCTTTAAACGGAGAATATATTAAAGTGGATGATAAGGCATATTTTATAAAACAGGATAGAAAGCGAGTTGAGATTGTTAAAAACATAGATGTATTGATAGATGGACAATATATAGAATCGCAAAGAGATATTTCACTTCCCTATCGGGGGTCTTCCAATCAGCGTTTAATCGACATTCAAAAATCATTACAAAAGGGTGAAATAGCATTATGGCAGACATGATTTTAACAAGTGAATGTGAACAATGCATTCACTCAGTAATTAATGAAGAAAACAAAGCAAGAGTAAAGGTATATTGTAGTGTCAAAGATAAAACATATTTCTGGGGACAATGTATTCCATGTGATTACAAAGAAATTAAAAAGAAAATGGGAAAGGGAGATGGATAAATTTGAAAAAAGTAAAATCAATTCATGAAGATCAGTACATAATTTTAGATAATACTACGAAACATTTATTAGATTTAGGTTTTAAGTATGATAGTGATGAAGATAAGTACACATACAATTTTTCTGCGCTAAAGTATGAAAAAACGACTGTTCTTCGCGGCATAATAACAGCATATACGAATACGGACAAAATAAAAATTGATGTAAAGGATAATAATTTTATTCCATATGCTCCATTTTACAATATTGAATGCGGCAATTATGATGTCATATTAAATAAAATAAACAAGGCAATCCTAAATGAATTTAGCAAGTTTAAGATATCAAAAAGAATGCCAAGAAAGGATGACATAAATGAAGATTAACATAAAGAAATTAACAAAAACAGCACAAATACCAACAAGACAGCACGAAGGTGATGCTGGATATGATCTATATGCAGATATTCAGGAACCAATAACAATTGAACCGCATACAACAGAATTCATACATACTGGGATAGCAATTGAAATACCCGACGGATATTTTGGCGCAGTGTTCGCTCGAAGTGGACTTGCATCAAAACAAGGGTTGCGTCCGGCGAATTGTGTAGGGGTGTGTGATTCGAGATATCGTGGAGAATATATGGTTGCACTACATAACGACTTTGATATAGCAAGAATTGTTTGCCCGGAAGATAGAATTGCACAGCTTATTGTAATGCCATATTTGTATGTGGAGTTTAATGAGGTAGATGAGTTGCCTGATACTGAGAGAGGAGATGGTGGATTTGGAAGTACGGGAAGATAAAGGTACAAATTATATTAAGAGAAAGAAGTGATGAGATGGATCAAGAGAAAAATTTAAAAATAATAACAAGCCACGAACTTCTTGAAATGTTGCCATTTGGAAAAACAAAGTTTAATCAATTGTTAAAAGCTGGTGAACTTCCCCTTATGAAAATAGGGAATGATTATATTACAACTGAAAGCGCGGTAGAAAAATGGATAACCGATAATATAGGACAGGAATTATTTTATTAGGAAATAACTTGAAAATTACAAGGAAGGGGTGCTATAATGCATTTGTATTATCAATTAGCATTCCTTTTTTGTTATGAAAAGGAGTGAAAATATGAAGGAAGGAAGTATAAGAGAAAGAGGCGGACGAATTGAGCTTCGAATCAGGATTGATGGGAGGCAATATTCTTTTTATGGAAAGAATGAAGCAGAAGCAAGAAAAAAATTGCGTGAATTCCGAAAAACTATGAAATTAAATGAAGAAAATATTAAATATTCTGAAGAATACCTTTCAGGATACATCGAAAACTGGCTTACCATGTCTAAATTTGGCAAGATAAAGGATTCTTCATATGATATTTTAGAAAGAGTATTTAATAACCAGATAAAATGTTCTGAGGTTGGACAAAAAAAGATGAAAGATATTACGATAGATGACATGCAAACATTTATAGATGATATCGCAAAAAATTATTCTGTTTCTATCGTGAAAAAGGTAATGGAGATATTAAAGCCAAGTATTAAAAAAGCAGTTATAGAACAAAAAATGCGATTTAATCCGTTAGACTTTGTGGTTATGCCAAAGAAGAATGTCCTCCTCATTGGAATGGAAACAGAAGAAAAAGAACAAATGTATACAATTGAAGAAATTGAAAAGATTACAGAAGTCTGTATGAATTTTTATGGGACAAACACGCGCAATACCAAAAGATATCGTTATGCACCAGCTTACATACTACTTTTAAATACTGGTATGAGGGTTGGAGAACTTGCAGCATTAATGTGGAAGGATGTTGACTATACCAGAAAAATTATCCGAATAAACAAAACAGTTTCTTCTATTATAAACAGAGGTCGTTTTGAAAGTGAAAATAAAAAAATAAATGTAATAACAACGACAAAGACCAAAAAAAGCAACTGGGTAATCCCAATGAACGAAACCGCACTTTTGCTTTTGAAAGAACTTGAAAAACGACAGAAGGAAATGGGGATCACATCTGATTACGTTATAGCGACAAAAGAAGGAAACCCAATGCTGGTACGGGTATTAGAACAAACATTCAGCAGGATATGTGAGGAAAATTCCATTAACTATAAAGGAGTACATGCATTAAGGCATACATTTGGCTCTGTCCTTGTTAAAAAGGGTGTGGATATAAAAGTCATAAGTGAAATACTTGGACATAGCACAGTACAATTCACATACGACAGGTATATACACGTAATTAATGAAATGAAAGCAGAGGCAGTAAATTTAATTCATGTCTCTGATGTAAAAAAGCATATGGGAGCAGTGTAAGCGTGTGGGTAATTTGTGGGTATCTATGAATTGATAACTATGAAACAGCGTAAGTTAAAGGCTTTAAGAGATAGTGTGAATTTTCGATTCCCCTACGAGCTGCTGACTGTTTTGAACAGCCCAACCCGATAAGAACACTGTGAATACCAAATATTTGGTGGTGCAGTGTTTTTTGTTTTGCACGGTGAAATATTTGCTTATGTGCTAAAATTCATTTTTTTTTAACTTTTATGCGCTTGTTATGTTACTTTTTTTCAAGTATAATATTAAATGAGGTACTATAAAAATGAGATAATATGAATAAGAAAGGGTGTTGTGAATGGGATTAAAGAGTGACGAGAGTATAAAGGAGTTTACGCATAAGTATTCAAAAGTATGCGTGGACAACAACGCCATTGATCCGGATTTGTTTGATGAATACGGCGTAAAGAGAGGCCTGCGTGACAAAAACGGAAAGGGAGTGCTTTCCGGGCTTACCAATATTTCGCTGATAAAGTCGTCGGAAGAGGTGGACGGAAAGAGTGTTCCGTGTGATGGCCAGCTTTATTACAGGGGGTATAATATTTTTGACTTGGTCAGGGGGTTCCAGAGTGAGGACAGGTTCGGTTTTGATGAATGTGCATATCTCCTGCTGTTCGGAAATCTTCCAAATACGGCTCAGTTAAAAGAATTTAAGAAAACGCTGGGGTACAGCATGACGCTTCCGACAAATTTTGTCAGGGATGTCATCATGAAGGCGCCAAGCCATGACATTATGAACTCGCTGACAAAGAGCGTACTGACGCTTGCATCATATGATGACAGTGTGACAGATATGTCGCTTGACAATGTGCTTCGGCAGAGCCTGATGCTGATAAGCGTATTTCCGATGCTTTCCGTGTATGGATACCACGCGTACAATCATTATGAGTGTGATGAAAGCCTGTACATCCACAGACCGGATCCAAGGCTTTCCACGGCAGAAAACCTGTTGAGGATGTTAAGACCGGATATGTCCTATACGCCGATAGAGGCGAAGGTACTGGACGCAGCGCTTGTGCTGCATATGGAGCATGGCGGCGGAAACAATTCAACCTTTACGACAAGGGTTGTCACAAGCGCAGGCTCAGATACATACTCTGTTATTGCGGCGGCATTGTCGTCCCTCAAGGGACCAAAGCATGGCGGGGCGAACATTAAGGTTGTACAGATGATGGAGGATTTGCGCAGGAACGTGGACGATGTCACTGACGAGAGCCAGGTGCGTGAGTATCTGTACCGCCTTTTGAATAAGGAGGCGTTTGACAGAAGCGGTCTGATATATGGAATGGGGCATGCGGTTTATTCCATTTCCGACCCGAGGGCGAAGGTGTTCAAGTCATTTGTGGAGCGGCTTGCAAATGAAAAGAACCGCCATAAGGACTTTGAACTGTATTCCATGATTGAGCGGCTGGCGCCGGAGGTTATAGCCGAGAAGTGCAGGATTTATAAGGGTGTAAGCGCCAATGTCGACTTCTACAGCGGATTTGTGTACAGCATGCTTGATATTCCCCTGGAACTGTATACGCCGATATTTGCCATTGCGCGTATTGTCGGGTGGAGTGCACACCGTATGGAGGAGCTGATTAATGTCGATAAGATTATCCGGCCAGCGTACAAGAGCATACTGGATTTGAGGCCATATGAGACGCTCAAGGACAGGTCCACACCAAAGCTTGACGGACATAATGAGAAGGTATATAAACTTCCTATGAATAAAAAGGAAAAAAATTCTTAAAATCTATTGATTTTTACGCCATATAGTGTTAGACTAGTTACAGTTAAATGAATGCTAGATGATAGGGAGTGGGCTTGCGAGTCCACTCTTTCTATATGCGCAGCCCCATGCAGAGGAAGTATGCCGCTAAGGCGGCGCATGGGGGCGGCGAGTAGGAGAAAAGGACATTCCCCTGCTCGATTGTCTGATATACACTGGCAGTACAGATGCAAACTGGAAAATGTTGACAAGAGGTGAAGGAATGGCAAAAAAGGATTTGTACGAAGAGCGTGCGGAAGCGCTGCTAGCGCCCATTGCGGCGGCAAACGGATGTGAGGTTTATGATGTTGAGTATGTGAAGGAGGGGGGCAGCTGGTATCTGCGGGCGTTTATTGACAAGGCGGGCGGTGTTAATATCGTTGACTGCGAAAATGTAAGCCGTGCCTTTTCCGGAAAACTGGACGAGGAGGATTTTATCCCCGATGCGTATATTCTTGAAGTGTCAAGCCCGGGACTGGGCAGGGCGTTAAAGAAAGACAGACATCTTGAAAAGAGCCTTGGCGAGGAAGTGGAGATAAAAACATACAAGCCAATCGAGCGGCAGAAAGAATTTATTGGTGTTCTGAAAGCATATGATAAAGATACAGTTACGATAGAAATAGAAAAAGATTCAGGGACAAAGGATATGGTCTTTGCCAAGTCTGACATAGCAATTATTAGGTTGATGCTGGATTTTTAACTTTAGGAGGGTAAAGGAAAAATGAATAAAGAATTAATGGAAGCGCTTAATATTCTCGAGAAGGAGAAGGAAATCAGCAAGGAGACTCTTTTTGAGGCGATTGAGAATTCCCTTTTGACTGCTTGCAAGAATCACTTTGGAAAAGCAGATAACATTACGGTTCAGATAGACAGGGAAACCTGTGATTTCCTGGTATATGCCACAAAGGATATCGTAGCGGAGCGTGAGGATGTCGAGGATGATGTCACCCAGATATGCATTGACGATGCAATACAGATTTCAAAGGATGCGGTGATTGGCGAGACCATCAATGTTGAAATCAAGTCAAAAGAATTTGGGCGTATTGCAACACAGAACGCGAAAAATGTCATATTGCAGAAAATCCGCGAGGAGGAGAGAAGTGTAGTTTACAATCAGTTCTTTGAGAAGGAGAAGGATGTTGTTACGGGTATCGTGCAGCGCTATATTGGCAGAAATATCAGTATTAACCTTGGAAAGGCAGACGCGGTGCTCAATGAGGCGGAGCAGGTAAAGGGCGAGGAGTTCAAGCCGACAGAGCGCATCAAGGTATACATCCTGGAAGTCAAGAATACACCGAAGGGACCGCGTATCCTTGTCAGCAGGACACATCCGGAACTTGTAAAGAGACTGTTTGAAGCAGAGGTAACGGAAATCAAGGACGGGACAGTGGAAATCATGAGCATTGCCCGTGAGGCAGGCAGCCGTACAAAGCTTGCCGTGCGGACAAACAACCCGAATGTGGATGCAGTGGGGGCATGCGTAGGCATGAACGGCGCCCGCGTGAATGCGATTGTCGAGGAGCTTCGTGGGGAGAAGATAGATATTGTCAACTGGGATGAGAATCCGGGCAATTTTATACAAAATGCGCTTTCACCAGCCAAAATCGTGGCAGTGTTTGCGGATCCTGATGAGAAGACGGCGAAGGTTGTTGTGCCGGATTACCAGCTTTCACTCGCTATCGGAAAGGAAGGACAGAATGCAAGACTTGCGGCAAGGCTTACGGGATATAAAATAGACATCAAGTCAGAAACACAGGCGAAGGATGCAGAAGGTTTCCGGTATGAGGACTATATGTATGATGAGGATGGGGACGTCTACTACGAGGAAGAATATGAGGAAGGCGAATATGAGGAGCCGGAATTGGAAGATGCCGAATATGCAGAGGAGGACGAATCCGAAATAGAAGAGGCTGAAACCCAGGAAGAAGCGTATGAGGAGGAGATTGAGGAGTAGATGGCGAAAAAGATTCCGTTAAGGCAGTGTATCGGCTGCGGTGAGATGAAGGGCAAAAAGGAGATGCTCCGCGTTCTGCGGACAGAGGATGAGGGCATTATTCTAGATGCCACAGGCAGAAAAAACGGCAGAGGCGCATACATATGTCCCAGACTGGAGTGCATGAAGAAAGTGAGAAAAACGAGAGGTCTTGACAGAGCATTTAAAATGTCAGTGCCCGATGAGGTCTACGACAGTCTGACAAAGGAGATAGAGTTATTTGAATGAGATAAATTTAAATAAGATATATTCCATGCTTGGACTTGCGATGAAAGCAGGGAAGCTGGTAAGTGGGGAATTTGCAACTGACAAGAGTGTTAAGAGCGGTAAGGCATGGCTCGTTATCGTGTCAGAGGATGCATCAAATAATACAAAAAAGATGTTTTCTAATATGTGTGAGTTTTACGAGGTGACAAAGTATTTTTTTGGAACAAAGGAGAAACTTGGGCATGCGATAGGCAAAGCTATGCGTTCATCTCTTGCAATTACAGATGAAAACTTCGCAAAAACAATCATAAGGTATTTGGAACAATCTGTTAAGTGTGAGGGTGAGGAGGAGTAATATGGCAAAAATGAAAGTGTATGAACTGGCACAGGAAATCGGCGTAAAGAGTGCGGATATCCTTGCATTATTAAAAAATAAAGGGGTAGAGGTAAAAAGCCACATGAGTGTATTAGAAGACGGACAGGCAGAAGATGTGAAAAAGGCGTTAAAGACACCTGCGAAGTCGGAGGAGGCACCTAAGACAACAGAAAAGGCTGAGACATCAAAAGCTGCGGCACCAAAGGAGGCAAAGGCACCTGCGAAGACTGGCGAGGGAACTGTAAAAAAGAAAAAGAGCATTATTTTTGTGAGCAATCCGCAAAATTCGAAGATGCCGGGGGGAACGCAGATACCGCGAAAGCCCGCGCATCCTGAAAAGAAAACGGCAGCGCCTGCGAAGGCAGAAGCAGCAGAGACAAAGAAAACAACGGCTCCTGTAAAACCGGAGGCGGCAGGGAATGTAAAGCCTGCACCAGTAAAGACAGAGGATAGCGTTGAAAAGATTGTACAGAAGCCAGAGACTGTGGAAACAAAACCGGTGGAGCCTGCAAAGCCGGAGGTTCGTGTTAAGGCGCAGGAGCCTGTGAAAGCGGAAGCACCGAAAGCAGCAGTGCAAAAGACAGAAAATCGCGACAATAATCGTGATAATTCTTATGGCAGCAATAATAGAGGTGACGGCCAGCGCCGTGACAGACAGGGATTTGACGGCCAGCGCCGTGACAGGCAGGGATTTGACGGCCAGCGCCGCGACAATAATAATAGAAGCGACGGCCAGCGCCGTGATAATAATAGAGGTGACGGCCAGCGTCGCGACGGCCAGGGAGGAAGATCCGGATTTGACGGCCAGCGCCGCGACGGCCAGGGGGGAAGACCCGGTTTTGACGGTCAGCGCCGCGACGGCCAGGGAGGAAGACCTGGTTTCGACGGCCAGCGCCGCGACGGCCAGGGAGGAAGACCTGGCCAGGGATTTGGCGCAGGCCGTGATAACGACCGCGGACGCGACAACAGAAACGGGTTTGGTGGTAAAAACGGTAATAAGGGCGGCGGTTTTGTGCCAGAAAGCCCGATAAAGGATGCAGAGAAGCATAGAGACGAGGAAAAACGCCGTATCAGTCAGGAAAAGGATAAGAGAAACCGTAAGGACCTTATGTATGAGGAAGATGGCGACAGCATCAAGAACATCAAGGGCAAAAATAAGGCAGGAAGGTTTATCAAGCCGGAGAAAAAAGCGGTTGAGATTGTCGAGGAACAGATTAAGGTCATTACACTTCCGGAGAAGCTTACTATTAAAGAACTTGCCGATAAGATGAAGATACAGCCTTCTGCGATTGTCAAGAAACTTTTCCTGCAGGGGCAGATTGTGACGGTTAACCAGGAAATTCCCTATGAAACGGCAGAGAATATTGCAATTGAATATGACATCATCTGCGAACAGGAAGTGAAGGTCGATGTGATAGAGGAGCTTCTGAAGGAGGATGAAGAAAATCCTGCGGATATGGTTCCAAGGTCACCGGTCATCTGTGTAATGGGGCATGTTGACCATGGTAAGACATCACTTCTGGATGCCATTCGAAAGACGAATGTGACAGACAAAGAGGCTGGCGGCATTACACAGCATATCGGTGCATATACGGTAAATGTGAATGGGCAGAAAATTACATTTCTGGATACGCCGGGTCACGAGGCATTCACCGCCATGCGTATGCGCGGGGCCAATTCGACAGACATTGCGATCCTTGTGGTAGCCGCAGATGACGGTGTCATGCCGCAGACGGTGGAGGCGATTAACCATGCAAAGGCTGCGGGCATTGAGATTATTGTGGCTGTAAACAAGATAGATAAGCCGGGTGCCAACATTGAGCGGGTAAAACAGGAATTGACAGAGCATGGGCTTATCGCGGAGGACTGGGGCGGAAGCACGGTATTTGTGCCAGTATCAGCCAAGAGTGGTGAAGGCATTGAGCAGCTGCTCGAAATGATTCTCCTGACAGCGGAAGTGCTTGAGCTGAGGGCAAATCCAAACAGACGGGCAAGAGGACTTGTCATCGAGGCAGAGCTCGACAAGGGACGTGGCCCGGTGGCTACAATTCTTGTACAGAAGGGTACATTAAAGGTTGGTGACTTCGTTTCGGCTGGAGCTGCAAGCGGCAAGGTTCGTGCCATGATAGATGACAAGGGAAGGCGTGTAAAGGAGGCAGGACCCTCTACTCCTGTAGAGATTCTTGGGCTTGGTGACGTGCCAAATGCCGGGGAGATTTTCATTGCACATGAGAATGACAAGGAAGCAAAATATTATGCGGAAACATTTGTTGTGCAGAATAAAGAGAAGCTTCTTGAGGATACTAAGGCTAAGATGTCCCTTGACGATTTGTTCTCCCAGATTCAGGCAGGAAACCTCAAAGAGCTGAATCTTATTATTAAGGCGGATGTGCAGGGCAGTGTGGAAGCTGTCAAGCAGAGCCTGATGAAGCTCTCCAATGAGGAGGTTGTGGTGAAGTGTATCCATGGCGGTGTCGGTGCCATCAACGAGTCGGACGTCAGCCTTGCTTCTGCTTCCAAGGCAATTATAATTGGATTTAATGTACGCCCCGATGCACAGGCAAAAACAGTTGCGGAGCGAGAGGGTGTCGACGTAAGGCTTTATAAGGTTATCTATCAGGCAATCGAGGATGTTGAGGCAGCCATGAAGGGTATGCTGGATCCTGTATTTGAGGAGAAGGTTATCGGCCATGCTGAGGTCAGACAGATATTTAAGGCATCTGCGGTTGGCAATATTGCAGGGTCATATGTCCTTGACGGTATGTTCCAGAGAGGATGCAAGATTCGTATTTCACGCGAGGGCGAGCAGATTTATGAGGGCGAGCTTGCGTCACTCAAGAGATTCAAGGACGATGTCAAGGAAGTCAAGGCAGGGTTTGAGTGCGGTCTTGTATTTGAAGGATTTGACAGCATGCAGGAGCTGGATATTGTCGAGGCGTATATCATGGTTGAGGTGCCAAGATAAGACAAACGTGTATGGCAGCATGTAAGAAATTTGAAGGTAAGGCACTTTCAAGTGTTGATTGATGTGTGCGCCAAAGCGCACATGGGGGTATAAAAATGAGGAAGAACAGTATCAAAAATACCCGTGTGAATGGGGAAGTCCATCGCGTTCTTGCTGAAATCATAAGAAGCGAGATAAAGGATCCGAGAATCAATCCAATGACCTCGGTGGTGGCTGTGGAGGTAGCGCCCGATCTCAAGACCTGTAAGGCATGGATTAGCGTCCTGGGGAATGAGGATTCCCAGAATGATACCATTGCAGGGCTGAAAAGTGCGGAGGGTTATATCAGAAATCTTCTGGCAAAAAAGATTAACCTGAGAAATACACCGGAGATTAAGTTTATCCTTGACCAGTCAATTGCTTATGGCGTGTCCATGTCTAAAAAGATAGATGAAATCAATCGCGCAGACGATGAAAGGCACGTGGATGACAGTGGAAGCGATGGGAATATATGTGAATAATTAGTAACAGTTCAGCCCAGGACTCTGCACTTGCTGCAAAGTCCGTGAAACAGCGTAGTGGCTGAGGTGCATCAAGCCACCACGAAGTGGTTTTGCATGGCTTGATGCCTGTAACAGGAAGCCGAAGGCTGAACTGTTACAATAAAAAATAAAAGTATCTGGGAATCATTTGACTTCCCAGATACTTTTGTGTATGATGTATGATGTACATAGACGCATAAAATGTTTTATTAGGTTAGATTTTGGATATATTTTGATTTCAAATTTTTCATGCAGTTTTGTGCCTGTGAATCAAAATTTGCGGACAGGGAGAAAGGCGTGGTTATTAATATGGATAAGATAAAGTTATTGGATGAGTGTAAAAAGGCAAAAAATATTGTGATATCAGGTCATGTGAGACCAGATGGGGACTGTGTGGGTTCCTGCCTGGCAATGTACCAGTATCTGAAAAAGGTGCTGCCGGGGGCGAGCATAAAAGTGTTCCTCGAGGAGCCGTCCAGGGTATTTGAATGCATAAAGGGCTTTGATGAGATTGACGGCACCTATGCTGTGGATGGCAAGGTAGATGTGTTCATTGCACTGGACTGTGAGAAATCGAGACTGGGTGCGGCGGAAGAAATTTTTGACAATGCAGAAAAACGAATCAATATTGACCATCATATCAGCAATGAAAGAGGCAGCGGGGATGTCAATTATATCATAGCAGGCATCAGCTCGACAGCAGAGCTTGTATATGATTTGATTGACAAGAAGTATATGGATGAGGAGATTGCCAAGGCAGTTTATATTGGAATTGTACATGATACAGGCATCTTTAATTATTCCAATACTTCACCAAGGACGCTTAGGATAGCAGCAGAGCTGATTGAGTATGGATTTGATTTTCCGGATATCATAGACGAGACATTTAATGAAAAGACTTATACACAGAACCAGCTTCTGGGAAGGGCGCTCCTTGAGAGCATCATATTTATGGGGGGCAAATGTATTGTCAGCGTGATAGATAAGAAGACGCTTGACTTTTATAATGCGACATCAAAGGATTTGGACGGAATTGTAAATCAGCTCCGTGTCACAAAGGGCGTCGAGTGTGCGGTATTTATGTATGAGACGGGAAACCTGGAGTTCAAGGTGAGCCTGCGTTCGTGCAAGTACGTTGATGTGAGCAAGGTTGCGGCATATTTTGGCGGAGGCGGCCATGTAAGGGCGGCAGGCTGTAATATGAATGGTACATTTTATGATGTGATTAACAATATCTCCAAGCAGATAGAACTTCAGATGCAGGAGTAAGGGAGCGCTTTTAGAGAATGGTAATGGCGGTGGGACATTGATAAACGGAATTATGAATATATATAAGGAAGCCGGCTACACATCACATGATGTCGTGGCAAAGCTTCGCGGCATTGTAAAACAAAAAAAGATAGGGCATACGGGCACACTGGATCCGGATGCAGTGGGTGTCCTGCCAGTATGCTTTGGAAGTGCTACAAAACTGTGTGATTTGATGACGGACAAGAGCAAGGAGTATGAAACCCTTATGAGACTGGGGGTGACGACTGATACGCAGGACATGAGCGGCACGATTCTTGCACAGTCGCCTGTCAGTGTGAAGGCATCGGATGTAGAACAGGCCATCCTGGGTTTTGTGGGCGGATATGACCAGGTTCCGCCTATGTATTCGGCATTGAAGGTCAATGGCAGGAAGCTTTATGAGCTTGCGCGGGAGGGCAGGGAAGTGGAGCGACAGCCGCGCCATGTCGATATTTCATTTATCCGGATTCTGGACATAAGCCTGCCCGAGGTAAGGTTTTTGGTCGGATGCTCAAAGGGAACCTATATCAGAACCTTGTGCGCCGATATCGGCAGCAGGCTCGGATGCGGCGCCGCCATGTCTGAACTGAAACGCACAAGGGTGGGAAATTTTCAGATAGAAGACGCAGTCCGGCTTTCGAAAGTTGAAGAACTGATGCAGTCTGGCACTTATGAAGACTATGTAATGCCACCGGACAGTATTTTTATGGAATATGAAAGTGCAGTTGTGAAGAACAATGCGGAGAATGCGCTATTGAATGGAAATAAACTGTGTATGGAACAGCTTGACTTTGCGAACCCTGTATTTTTTCGGGATGGTGACAGGATTCGGGTGTACGATGGCAGCCATGCGTTTAAGGCAGTTTACACATTTGTCAAAAGTGAGGGGAAGTTCAGGCCCTTTAAAATGTTTTTGGGATAAGGCATGATGAAAATTATAGAGAACACAACAGAATTTCATATTGATGAGGAAACGGCTGTGGCAATCGGTAAATTTGACGGTTTTCACAGGGGGCATCAGAAGCTTTTGGCAACCCTCAGGCAGCAGCAGGAGAAAGGGCTGAAATCGGTGATTTTTACATTTGTGCCGTCACCCGCGGCATTTTTTTGCGGCAAACCAGTCCGGGAGCTGTCTACCCTGGAGGAGAAACGCCGTATTTTTGATGATGCGGGGGTGGATTACCTGATAGAGTATCCGTTTTACCGGGATGTTGCGGATATGGAACCTGAGACGTATATCAAGGAAGTCTTGGTGAACAGGATTCATGCAAAATGTGTGGTTGCGGGGGAGGATGTCTCCTATGGAAAAAAAGGTTCCGGCGATTACAGGCTGCTTCAGGAGAACGCCTTGATGTATGGCTACCGTGTTTTGATAATCGATAAGGTGCAGTATGAAGGCAGGGAGGTCAGCTCTACATATGTGCGTGAGGAAGTGGAGAAAGGGAACATGGAACAAGTCACAAAGCTATTGGGAGCACCTTACCATATTGGTGGCCAAATCATACACGGAAAGCAGCTTGGACGTACAATAGGCATGCCTACTGTCAATCTTATGCCACCCGAAGAGAAGCTGCTCCCGCCAAAGGGTGTGTATTATTCCTATGTCTATCTCCACAGCGGAAAAGGAACCATGCCATATGATGGTCTCAGGCTGTATGGGATAACAAATATCGGAACAAAGCCTACTGTGGATAACCGTTCGGTAATGGGGGTTGAGACATATATTTACAACTTTGACAATGATGTGTACGGCAATGATATGGAGGTTTATTTATTGAAGCATAAAAGACCCGAAATGTGTTTTGACGGGATTGAATCATTGAAAGCGCAGATGTCAGCCGACATTGCGGAAGGAAGGCGTTTTCATAATATTTAGTGCATGTGTATCCCTTTTGGAAGATTTTAGAAAAATTTAAGCGGCAAGATTTCATTGACATACGGTTGTGGGGATGGTATATTAAGTCTGTAATTTATTTGTAACATATTTGTAACTATTTCAAGGTGAGACTGTAAACAGGAAGCGGAAGGCTGGCTGTTACCTGGCTTTATGTTTGCAGCGAAAGAGGAATTGGGTTAGGAGAATGAAAAAGATAAACAGATTGAAGTATACAGGAGTAATTGCAGGAGTGGGACTTGCGGTAATATTGTTTGAGAGCGGCGCTTATGCAAATACAAGGAATACAGACCAGGAAAAACAGACGGAGGAAATAGAGGTTATCTCTTTTGATGATATACTGGGAAACAGCAGTGAGGATGGCTCTGAGGAGGAAAGCACGGAAGAAGCAGACTTGTCGGCTGGCGTGGGAGAAGTGTTTGACAATGCGGCAGAGGACATTGAAAACGACGGGATTATGCCAAGAAGTATGGAAATTGAGACAGAGCTCCTGACGCAGGAGACTGATTTGGCAAGACTGGCGGCAGATGGGAATGAGCCTGCGGATGAAACGGAAAAGGAGCCTGAAACATACTGGGGATATACCAACCTTGGCATTGCCCATGTGGACAATCACTTGAATATCAGGCAGGAGCCGAGCGAGACCGGAAAATTAATCGGTAAGCTGCCAAAGGATGCAGCGTGCGAAGTCCTTGACATTGATGAGAACGGATGGGCGCATATCAAATCCGGAAAACTGGATGGGTACTGTAGCACGGAATTTTTATACCTCGGGGACGCGGCAATTGCAAGGGGGCGTGAAGTCGCTTCCATGATTGCCATTGTGAATACAGAGACGCTTAAGGTAAGGGAAGAGCCAAATACAGATTCTATTGTAATTACACTGATACCCCAGGAGGAAGAGCTTGAAGTGGTAGAAGTCATGGAGAATGGCTGGATTAAGTTTTTGCTCGACGATGAGGAAGCGTATGTTTCCGGTGAGTATGTGGATGTTGAGGAACGGCTTGAGAAGGCAGTGACACTGACAGAGCTTTTGTATGGACAGGGCGTGTCAAATGTGCGCGTTGACTTGGTGCAGTTTGCGAAACAGTTTGTCGGCAACCCTTATGTATGGGGCGGGACGAGCCTGACAAACGGTGCGGATTGTTCCGGTTTTACGATGAGTATTTACAAAAAATACGGTGTCAGCCTGCCACATCACGCTGCCTCACAGGCACAGCTGGGAACGAAGATTGAGTATGGTTCTGCGCAGCCGGGGGATTTGGTATTCTATGCGAAGAACGGAAGCATCAACCATGTGGCGATTTACATAGGGAACGGTCAGGTAATCCATGCGTCAAGCCCTAAGACGGGAATTAAGATTTCCACATGGAATTATCGTACGCCCGCATGTATCAGAAGGTATTTATCGAATTAATTTCTTGCCGAATTCCGTGAAAATGGTGTTGCATATTCCGGGGGCGTGTGATATACTGTTTGAGTGTGTTGTGATTATGACACATACAGACAATAACTGATACCCAGTGTCGGGACGCTCCGACCCAGACTTGGTATACAGTGGTATACAGATTGAATAAAATGGAGGATTTTACAATGATTTCTAAGGAAAAAAAGCAGGCAATTATAGCTGAGTATGGAAGAAAGCCGGGAGATACAGGTTCACCGGAGGTTCAGATTGCAATTCTGACAGCGAGGATTCAGGAGTTAACTGAGCACTTAAAGAACAATCAGAAAGACCATCATTCAAGACGTGGTCTTTTGAAGATGGTTGGTCAGAGACGTGGATTACTTGACTACTTAAAGGAGACTGACATCGAAGGATATCGTGCTCTTATTGAGAAGCTTGGTATCAGAAAGTAATTTTTGAATACTTATGCATTTGGGGGAGCGGAAAATCCGCTCCTTTATGTACTTTTTACAATGCAAAAGGGTTTCAAACCGGGTCAGGGTTGGTTCGAGACCGCTGAAAAGCTTATGAAGATTGGATGTTTTCGTGATTTTTTCAGTAGTTTCGGCATTTCCTGTCCGGTGCAGTCAGACGACATGGGAATTCGGCAATATTTTAACAAAGTAAAGGAGAATACTGTGAAAAATAAATTTTTCACAGGGCAAATTTGTGCCTGCGCTCAAATTCGCAGGTGCATCAAGAATGGAGGAATTGTATGGAATACATGACATTCAGTGAAAAGAAAGACAAGTCCTACAAAAAGTACAGTATGGAGCTTGCAGGACGTACATTGACAGTTGACATCGGCAGGGTGGCAGCACAGGCGAACGGTGCTGCGCTGATGCATTATGGGGACACGACGGTACTCTGTACCGCGACTGCATCCGAAAAACCAAGGGATGGTATTGATTTCTTCCCGCTTTCCGTGGAGTATGAGGAGAAGCTTTATTCCGTGGGAAAGATTCCGGGTGGTTTTAACAAGCGGGAGGGCAAGGCGAGTGAGAATGCAATCCTGACGAGCCGTGTTATTGACAGACCAATGCGCCCGCTGTTCCCAAAGGATTACAGAAATGATGTAACCCTGAACAACATGGTCATGAGTGTAGACCCGGAGTGCCGTCCGGAGCTGGTGG
This sequence comes from uncultured Lachnospiraceae bacterium, assembly GCA_949066965.1. Taxonomy (GTDB): domain Bacteria; phylum Bacillota; class Clostridia; order Lachnospirales; family Lachnospiraceae; genus COE1. Next base: position 13,857 of record CARTDA010000046.1, on the reverse strand, counting down.
CAATGATCGGTTCTGCAATTGTCACATCGATATCCGATATTCCGTTTGACGGTCCGTGTGCAACGACACAGATGGGACTTGTCAATGGGGAATTTGTTGTAAACCCGAACCAGGAGCAGTGGAAAAACGGTGATTTACAGCTTACGGTGGCATCTACAAGCCAGAAGGTTATCATGATAGAGGCCGGTGCGAACGAAGTGCCGGAGGACAAGATGATTGAGGCGATTTACAAGTGCCACGAGATTAACCAGACAATCATTGCGTTTATCAATCAGATTGTTGCGGAGGTTGGGAAGGCAAAGCATTCTTATACGAGCTGCGCGATTCCTGAGGAGATGTTTGCGAAGATAAAGGAGATTGTTCCTCCCGGGGAGATGGAGGTTGCTGTCTTTACGGATGAAAAGCAGGTCAGGGAAGAAAATATCCGCAGGATTACCGAGAAGCTTGAGGAAGCGTTTGCGGAGAACGAGGAATGGCTTGCCATGCTGGGAGAGGCGATTTACCAGTACCAGAAAAAGACAGTTCGCAAGATGATTTTAAAAGACCACAAGCGTCCTGACGGCCGTGCAGTCACACAGATTCGTCCGCTTGCGGCTGAGACGGATATTATTCCAAGGGTGCATGGTTCTGCAATGTTCACACGCGGACAGACACAGATTTGCACGGTGACGACGCTTGCGCCGTTGTCAGAGGTGCAGAAGATTGACGGACTTGACGAGAATGAGACTGCAAAGCGGTATATGCACCACTACAATTTCCCCTCGTACTCCGTAGGGGAGACAAAGCCGTCGAGAGGACCGGGAAGACGTGAAATCGGACATGGCGCCCTGGCTGAAAAAGCGCTTGTGCCTGTGATTCCCTCAGAGGAGGAATTCCCGTATGCAATCCGTACCGTGTCAGAGACGTTCGAGTCAAACGGCTCTACATCGCAGGGCTCCATCTGTGCGTCAACCATGTCACTGATGGCGGCGGGTGTACCGATTAAGAAGCCGGTAGCAGGCATTTCCTGCGGACTGGTGACAGGCGATACCGATGCTGATTACATTGTACTGACGGATATCCAGGGTCTTGAGGACTTTTTTGGCGACATGGACTTTAAGGTTGCGGGCACAAAGGACGGCATCACGGCTATCCAGATGGACATCAAGATTCATGGCCTGACCAGACCGATTGTCGAGGAGGCGATTGCCAAGACAAAGGATGCCAGGATGTACATCCTCAATGAGATTATGATTCCGTGCATCAGCCAGCCAAGACCGACGGTCGGGGAGTATGCACCGAAGATTATCCAGACAAAGATTGACCCGGAGAAGATTGGCGATGTGGTTGGCCAGAGAGGCAAGACCATCAACACGATTATTGAGCAGACCGGGGTGAAGATTGACATTTCGGATGACGGATTTGTGAGCATCTGCGGTACAGACCAGGCCATGATGGACAAGGCGTGCGAGATGATTAAGATTATCACGACAGACTTCGAGGCAGGTCAGGTATTTAAGGGCAAGGTAGTCAGCATCAAGGAGTTCGGCGCTTTCCTTGAGTTTGCACCCGGAAAAGAGGGCATGGTTCATATCTCGAAGATTGCGAAGGAGCGCATCAACCATGTTGAGGATGTGCTGACACTCGGTGATGTCGTGACTGTTGTGTGCCTTGGCAGGGACAAGATGGGACGCATCAGCTTCTCCATGAAGGATGTGGCACAGCAGTAATAAAATAATAAATGCTATTGGGGAGACCTTGTTGACAGGGGTCTCCTTTTTTGTAACAGTTCAGCCTTCGGCTTCCTGTTACACGCATCAAGCCATGCAAAACCACTTCGTTGGTGTCAAAGCCACTACGCTGTTTCACGGACTTTGCAACAAGTGCAAAGTCCTGGGCTGAACAGTTACCTTTTTTTCTATATTTTTGAAACCTTACACGTATCTGTTACCCTATATCAGTGAAGGGAAATAAAAATCCCTGACCCGGTACGTCACAGTGCCATGGATATCCAAGTGCGGCTGTCATCATGAGGGCAGCCGTAAAATACCGGAGGAGACACAATGAAACAGGAAGAACTGGAAGTTTATATGGATACATACGGCAGGGACTTATATTCATTTTGCCGCTGTGTGACGCGGAACCGTCAGGAGGCGGATGACTTGTACCAGGACACGTTCCTCAAGGTGTATGAGCTGGGGGAAAAACTGGTTATTACGACAAATCCGAAAAGTTATCTGATGGGTGTCGCGTTCAACCTTTATCGTAATTATAAGAGAAAGCTGTCCGTGCGGCAGCGGATTATGGGCGTCAGCGTATCGCTGGATGAAAATGCAGAGACGATTCCCATGGAGGGACAACTGGTGGAGGATATGATGGTTTCCATGGAGGAATGCCGGATGGTGCGGGAGGCGGTCAGGAAGCTGCCAGACAGGTACCGGATTCCGATTCTCTTATTTTACATGGAAGAACTGCCACAGGCGGACATCGCGGCGATGCTCGGGATTTCCGAGGGCGCGGTAAAGACAAGGGTGCACAGGGCAAAGAAAATCCTGAGGGAGAAGTTGGAGGGGCTTTTATGAAAAATACTTTGGATTCACTATTAAAACAGGCTTTGGCTCCGATGGAAGCGCCGGAAAAGAAGTTGAATGACCAGGTTCTTCAGAGAGTAAAGGAGAGACAGGACATGAAACAGGAACAGGTGCGTTACAAGAGAAGGATTCCCGCGGCGGCATTGGTCACAGTATGTATCTTGATACTGTGTTCCAGCACGGCATTTGCAGTGTATAAGTACCTGACACCCGCGGAGGTGGTGACGGAGATTAACGACAATGCGCTGCAAAAGGCATTTCTCAGTGAGGATGCAATACTGGTGAACGAGGTGCAGGAAAGCGGCGGGTACAAAATCACGCTGATGGGAAGCGTGGCAGGCAGCAATATCAGCGATTTTTTGGTGAAAACAGGAAAAGGAGAAGCGCTTGAGGACAGAATATACACAATTATCATGATTGAGCGTGCTGACGGTGCGCCGATGCCGGACACAAGCTCTGACGAGTACGGCGATGCGTGTTTCTTTGCATCCCATTATATACGCGGATTAGACCCTAATGTATATAGCATGATGAGTATGAATGGCGGTTATACGGAGTTTGTCAACAATGGAATCCAGTACCGGGTTCTGGACATGGACAATATTGAGATGTTTGCGGACAGGGGTATCTATGTGGGCGTAAATTCCGGCAGTTTCTATGACAGTGATGCATATGTCTATGATGGCAGCACTGGCGAGATGAGCCGCAACGAGAGCTATACAGGTGTCAATGCGCTGTTTCATCTGCCAGTAGACAAGAGCAAGGCAGACCCTGCAGCGGCGGAAGCTTATCTGAAAGCGTTTGAGGAGTCTATGAACGAGCCGGATGAGCCGATTGAGAAAAGCGAGTCGGATTTGGAGGTTGATCAGTTTATGGAGATGCTGACGCCGGAAAATATTGACGAGTATGCAGAGCCTGTCGAGGAGACAAGGCAGGTGTGCACGATTGACGAGGATGGACTGGTGCACTACTCCTATGAGCTGGAGGATGGCAGGGCGGCAAATGCCGGTATTTCCTTAGATGGAATGTTTGCGAATAACCAGCCGGGGACAAAGGCGATATCAGGATGCAGTGAAAACGGCACCGGGATAGCGGGAATGGGTATTGATGTCTTTATCTTAAATGAGGATGGGACGATTACCTTTGTGCTTTATCAGCCGCGCAAGGATGTGACTGTGCCGGGCGCAAATTAGGCAGGGTGTAGTAAAAGCAGAGAATGTATCACTTTATCAGTGGTCAATTCTCTGCTTTGATAGTTTGTTATGAATGAACGGAGCGTCTGAAAATGATCCATGTACTCAGGAAATAGCAAATCAACAAAATTATTAAAATCCCTATTGTTATTCCAATTTGTATGAACAGCGTAGTGCTCCCTATATACGCTGAAATTTCTGCTGATATCGTCTGGGTAAAGTAGCCAGTCACAACAGCAGCTACAGTGACTGCCACAACGATTGGAAGTCCGAACCAGACGCCCAATTGTTTTAAGATGAGTTTTCCGATATGTGTTTCCTCCACGCCTAATTTTCGGAGCACACAGAAGCGGTATTTGTATTGTCCGGCGTCTAAGAGCTGCTGTAAGGAAAGCACTGTAAGACATATAACCATCAGTACAACAGCACCATAAATCATTGAAGCCTGTAAGATAAAATTACCTGCCAATGCACTATTCATTTGCAGCGTGCTGAAACGCACGCCATACGCAGCTTTGTTTTCCGCTTGCTCCGGATATGCTGCCATGAAAAGTTTTTCCAGTTCGAGGGCATTTTCATAAGTGATTTTTTCCATTGTTGTAATATAGCGGTTTCGCATAACCGGCAGTAAGTTCTCACATATACGGTTCGGGAACACATAAAGGACATTTGTATAAGGATTATAAACCGTTTCTCCTATTGGTTCCTCATAATGCGAGTTTGATGAAAGTGTTAATATCCCCGCATCTGTCTCAGCAGTGATATTTTCTTTGAGAAATACGTTTAATTCTTCCTCGGCGGCAATCGGCTTCCACTGTGTTGTAAATTCACTTTCTCCCAGAGAAATTTGTTCATATCCCAGCATTTCCCGTAAGGTGTTATAATCGCTTAATGAAATTGCCACGATGGGAAAATCATATTTTATCCGCCTGCCGAAATCTTTTTTCCTGGGCAGATACAGATTGAATGTGCAGTCATAGGCGGTTTCGATATCATGTTCATCCAGAAAATCAGTGACGGTTTCATAATTATCCTGCGGCAGCTCCTTTTCGTCATATACATTATTATATTTTGTAAAAATCTGCACATCGTACATGGAGCGTATATCCAGATAACCGGAAGCCCAGCCTGTCAAAATGGGAGCGGCAATAAACAGGAAGATGGCAAGCACGAGAGTTGTACAAATCAGCGTCATTGTCTTACTGGTTGTTTTTAATTTTGACAGAATCTGCCCGAAAAAGAACAGATTTTCTTCCTTGTATCTGTGTTCCGGTGATTTATCTTTCCATGTGACAATGGAATAGCTGGCAAGGTAAATGAATGCACAAATGAAGAAAAGCAGGTTCATCAGTACAAACAACAGATACTGCCGGAGCATTCCGTTTCCCAAAGGAAGATAATATCGATTGGTAAGCGCGGGTACGCTTGCTGCCGTAAGGGAATTTAACACGGAACAAGACAATAAACCGCAAAGCAGTTTTTGAAATCCCCATTTTTTCTTTCGGAACACCCATAGGACAGACCAGACCAAAGTAACGGCGGGAAAAAGAATATTTCCGAAATACATGAGCTGCACAGGAAGCGCAAAGCGAGAATCATAATAGAACAGAACTTTTGTGATTCCCATAATAAATGCCCATACTGTAAATAGTTCAAATAGTATTGCTGCAACGAAAATCCAACGGTTCTTTTCTAGTTCAGGTTCATTTTCCCTGTCTGCGGAAAGCATGTCAATAATTTTTGTTTTTTGAATGGTGCGTGTGTTTCGCAGCCCCACAATTAAGAAACTCAGCATAAAAAAACTGACAGTTAATAAAACAGTATCCGGAAAGAGTGTCCATGACAATTGATAGCTTTTTCCATAGGTTGTTAAGAGCATTGCAGTTATAAACTGGGAACAGAATACGCCGAGGAAAATACCAGTCAGAATGGAAATTATCCCCATAATCAATGTTTCTGCGAAGAAAAGCCTGCCAATGGTTCTTTGCTCCATTCCCATGATGGACTGCACTGCAAACTCTTTTTGCTTACGCCGGAGCATATAGTGGTTGACAAACCGTATCAAAAACAGCAACAGCAGTGTTATCATGCAGACTGCCATTTTCATTCCGTCACTCAGCAAAGTAAAATCGTACGCGCTTCCTATGTCCGGGTTATAATAGCTGCTGGAAATGGACAGGAACGAGTAAAACAGGGTAACACAGATTGTCATCGTGACAATATAGACCAGGTAATCCTTTACAGACCGTTTCGCATTTCTGAAAACAAGTTTAGCATACATGGCTCTGCCCCCCTCCAATCATGGTAAGGACATTTAGAATTTTATCAAAAAAAGCATTTCTGCTGTCACTGCCCTTACGCAATTCCATAAAGATTTCTCCGTCTTTCAAAAAGAGGATGCGGCCGGCATAGCTGGCGGTAAATACATCATGTGTTACCATGAGAATCGTTGCCCCAAGCTGTTCATTGATGCTTTGAATGGTGGACAGCAGCATTTGTGAGGAGTGGCTGTCTAATGCACCCGTCGGCTCATCTGCCAACAGAAGTCTGGGGTTGTTGATGAGTGCCCTTGCACAGGCGCAACGCTGTTTCTGGCCACCGGATACCTGGTAGGGATATTTGCTTAGGATATCACTGATATTTAGTTTTTTCGCCATGTCCAGAATGCGGGGTTCCACGTGCGCGGCAGGAGTTTTATTGATTGTCAGTGCCAGTGCAATGTTTTCTGAAACCGTCAATGTATCCAATAAATTAAAGTCCTGAAACACAAACCCCAGGTTTTCCCTGCGAAACCGGGCAAGGGATTTGGGCTTAATTTCTGTGACGTCTGTTCCCTCGAGAAAAATATGGCCTGCACTTACGGTATCAATCGTCGAAATACAGTTGAGCAGCGTTGTTTTCCCGGAACCGGACGCGCCCATAATGCCGAGAAATTCCCCGGCTTCAACGGAAAAGCTAATGTCCTTGATGGCTTTGGTCACATTTCCCTTATTGCCATAATATTTCTGGATATGCTCCAGCTTCAAAATCGTGTTCATCGTATAAACCTCCTAAATAATCTCATATATTTATTGTAGATGGAGGATTTTGATTTTTGTATCAGGTTTTCTTACATAGTTCTTACAAAAATGTAAGAACTACAGGGCATGTCAGCCCTGCACTCCGGAAACAAAATCATTTATCTGAAAAGAAAGCGCAATTGTTGTGCCTTTGTTTTCTGAATGGGCAGTCAGCCCGATTCCCAGCTTGTCACAAAGACGTTTGCAAAGATACAAACCGATTCCGGTAGAATTTTTTCCGGTTCGTCCGTTTTGACCGGTAAAGCCTTTTTCAAAAATACGGGGCAAATCGCTTTGGGGTATGCCCATTCCATTATCGCTGACGGACAAAACTATTTTGTCATTGGACTTTACCATGGAAAAGTGTAAAGCAGGCTGCCCTGTACGATATTTTACCGCATTGCCGATAATCTGGTTTAGGATGAACCGCACCCATTTATCATCCGTGTAAACCATGCATTCCAGTTCATCCATCGTGATTGTCATATTGCTTTGGCGCAAAAGATATTTGTTGTCTGCGATTGCACTGTGCACAACATCACATAAGTTTATTTCACGAACAGAATAGTCTTTTTCTGTGTGTTCACTTCGGGCATAGTAAAGCGCCTGTTCTGTATATTGATTGATTTGTTCCAATTCTGTCAGGATATCCCTGGCAAAGGAAGAACGGTTGTTTTCACAAAGCAGCTTCATTGCCGTAATCGGTGTTTTGGCTTCATGAATCCACTGTTCTATGTATTCTTTATATTCTTTTCGCTCACTCTGTATTTCGCCTATTTTTTCGAGCATGGATTTTTCTGTTATTTTCATAATCTGATAAAAAACCCGGTCGTCCGCCCGATCCGGTATCGTCATAATTTCCGGTATCAAGTACCGTTCCTGTAACTGTTCCGTCATATCCAGCAACGTATTCATATATTTTTTCCGCATATAATATGTGACTGACAGATATGAGATAAGGATAATCAGCCAGACTATGAAAATGAACAGGACTGTGTGCATTGAATTTCCATTTGCAAGTAAAAACAGGGCAAGCGCCAGCATTCCCATAAGATTGGCAAAGACAGCCGGTATTTGATTTTTCAGGTATTGTTTTTGGCTCATAACGTATATCCTTGTCTGTGCTTTGTCTTAATAAAGCCTGTCAGCCCGATTGCTTCCAGTTTGTCGCGAATGCGGGTCATATTCACGCTTAGTGCATTATCGTCAACATATAACTGGTTATCCCAGAGGAAGTCCACAATATCATTCCGGGAACAAATTTTTCCGGCATTCCTAAAAAGATAGTAAAGGATTTTCAATTCATTTTTTGTCAGTTCTGCTTTTTGTCCTTTGTATTCTATCATACTGCTTTCCAGATGCAGCGCTGCCTCGTTCCATGAGATAATCTCTGTCTGCGAAGCAGGGTAGGCCCGCTTTACCAGTGCGCCGATTTTGGCAAGCAAAATAGCAGTGTTATAGGGCTTTGTGATAAATGCATCTCCACCCAGCATAATGCTGTTTAATTCGTCCATCTCCGTATTGCTGCTTGTCACGAATACAATAGGGATATCTGAAAACGTGCGGATCTGGGAACATATTTCAAAACCATTGTTTCCGGGCAGCTTGATATCCAGAATCACCAGATGCGGCAAAAAATCTTTTATCTGCCCGATTGCCTTGGAAAAATCTGTAACTGCAAAAACATCATATCCGTTTCCTGCTAAAAGCGTTTTTAACTGCGTCTGTATTGTGAGATCATCTTCAATGAGTAATATTTTTTTCTTCATAAAGCCCGCCTCCCCCAATAATTTATTATACTATATCAGAGAGGTTTTCTCAATCTGCGTTACGAAATAGCAAATAAAAATATAACCTGACATACTGTTGTCATATTTTATCTGATATAATGTAGTTATTCAGTAAGGGTATTAAAACGATATTGTATTTTGTGAAAAGGAGAATAAAAAATATGGCAAGACCAACGACAAAAACGGATTTGATTGAGGCTTCAAACAGCGGATATGAAAGCTTGATGGCATTTATTGATTCGATGACGGAGCAGGAGCTGGCAACTCCCTTTGACTTTTCGGGGGACGAAAAGAAAAAGGAGGCACACTGGCAGCGCGACAAGAATCTGCGGGATGTTCTGGTACATCTGCATGAGTGGCATAACCTGACACTGGACTGGGTGCCGTCAAACCAGAAGGGTGAGGCGAAACCGTTTCTGCCCAAACCCTACAATTGGAAGACGTATGGTCAGTTAAATGTGTTTTTCTGGAAGAAACATCAGAATACGACGCTTGAGGAGGCAAAGGAAATGCTCGAACAGTCCCATCGGGAAATCATGCAGCTTGCGGAGGGCTTTACGAACGAGGAGCTGTTTGCAAAGGGCGTCTTTGACTGGGTGGGTAACAGTGCACTTGGCTCTTACTTTGTGAGCAATACGTCGAGCCACTACGCGTGGGCATTAAAAAAGCTCAAGGCGCATCGGAAAAATTGTAAGGCTGGGGGTTGACAAGTGACAGAGAAGCTTCTATAATGACAGTAAATTAACAGTAGCAAGTTTTAGATGAGAGAGGTGAGAGGATGCGTAGATAATCTGCTTTTGAGAACATGAGATGAACTTTTGAACTGTTTTTCATGTTGCCAGAAGTGGATTATGTTTCGCATAACCTCTTTTTTTCGTGCAATTTTATGTGTCTATATGCATTAGGGGAAGCGGGACATCATCCGGAATCATCTGGCAGCAGGTGATTTAGGGAGGAATTGCAATATGGCGCAGATACAGGTAACAAATCTGACATTTTCATATGATGGCAGTAGTGATACAATTTTTGACAAAATGTCCCTTACGCTGGACACGGACTGGAAGCTTGGGCTGATTGGACGTAATGGGAAAGGAAAGACGACCTTTCTGAATCTGCTGCTTGGCAGATACGAGTATATGGGAACCATTCGTACATCGACCGTATTTGATTATTTTCCTTATCAGATACCGGGGACATGGGAGACGGAATGCGGCGAAATGCTGTTGGAGCGCATGAAGCCGGGTTGTGAGCTGTGGCGTGTTTTATGCGAGCTGGACGGATTGGAAGCCGACGCGGGGATTTTGTACCGGCCTTTTGGGACACTGAGCTGCGGGGAGCGCACAAAGCTGATGCTTGCAGTTTTGTTTTCCGGGGAAAATGATTTCCTGCTGATTGATGAGCCGACCAATCATTTGGATCAGTGCGCGCGGGAGACGGTAAAGCGCTATCTGAACAGCAAGAAAGGGTTTATCCTTGTGTCCCATGACAGGGATTTGCTGGATGCCTGCGTTGACCATGTGTTAGTGCTCAACAGGCAGACCATCGAGGTGCAGAGTGGCAACTTCTCGAGCTGGTGGGAAAATAAGACGCGCAAGGACGCATTTTCCATCGCGGAGAATGAAAAGCATAAAAAGGAAATTGGCAAGCTTAGAAAAGCATCGGGGCGGGTGCGCCAGTGGGCAGACTGCAATGAGCGGACAAAGATAGGATTTGACCCGGTTAAGGAGCCAGATCGTTCCAAGAACGCGCGTGCGTATATCGGCGCCAGGACCAAGAAGATGCAAAGCAGGGTAAAGCAGATGGAGGAGCGGATTGAGCGGGAAATCGAGGAGAAGGAGGGACTGCTGCAGGACATTGAAAATCCGGTCGATTTGAAGCTTTTTCCGTTATCCCATTACAAGAAAGTGCTGTTAACAGCGAGGGAGTATGGATTGAGTTACCCTGGGGCAAACGAACCTGTTTTTCAAAATCTGAATCTGGAGCTGTGTCAGGGAGAGCGGGTGTTTCTGCATGGAAAAAACGGCTGTGGGAAATCAAGCCTGATTCGGGCAGTCTTAAGAAACGCGGCACTGGCGGCTGTGGACAGGGATGATATGGATGAGCCTGCAAATGGGGAAACTGAGTGCATACGCAGTGGATGCTTTGCGGAAAGCGGGATGCTCAAAACGGCATCGGGTCTGAAGATTTCGTATGTGAATCAGGACACTTCTTTTTTAAGGGGCAGCATTCAGGATTTTTGTGCGCGGCGGGGACTGGACGAGAGCCTGTTTTGTGCGATTTGCAGGCAGCTTGATATGGGGAGGGCACAGTTCTCGAAAAATATGGAGGATTTTTCAGAGGGGCAGAAAAAGAAAGTACTGCTTGCGGCAAGCCTTCTGACGCCGGCGCATCTGTATATATGGGATGAGCCGTTAAACTATATTGACGTGTTTTCGCGGATGCAGATTGAGAAGCTGATTTTGTCATACATGCCGACGATGCTGGTCGTGGAGCATGACGTGCGGTTTCGGGAGAACATTGCGACGAAGGTGGTTAAGATGGGGGATGCTGATGACGGTCAAAAAGACTGACCACTCAGTATAAAGTGATGCCCATTCATGTATGTATTCTCGTTGATTGCGTTTGGCTTCTGATCCGGTGCATAAGGATTTGGAACCAAAATACTTGACAGACTCCTATCTGATAGGGTATATTGTAAATGAAAGCGAGATGAACAAATGACGAGAACATTTATACAAACAAAAGAATTTACAAAGAATTGGGATAAATTGGGTTTTAGCGATAAGGATTTGAGAATGCTAGAGTTGGAATTATTAAATAATTCCAGCATGTTTCCAGTAATAAAAGGAACAGGCGGGTTGCGGAAGATGCGTTTTTCCTTTGAAAATGAAGGCAAGAGCGGCGGTGTCAGAGTATGCTATGTTGATTTTGTTATTGAAGAGACAATATATTTGATAACAGTATATGCCAAGAGTGAAAAAGATAATTTGTCATATGCTGAGCGGAATGAAATTAAAAAAATGATAGAGCTTTTAAAAGAATGTTTGTAGGAGGTGATGGTATGGGAAGCGTGTATGAGAGTATTATGGCTGGTCTGAACGAAGCAGTGGAAGATGCAAAGAGTAAGGAAAGCAAGCTGACGCGAAGCAAAGTGACAGTTATTCCGGTAAAAGAATTTCAGGCAGAGGAGGTTAAGCGGATTAGAAAATCCACTGGAATGTCCCAGAAAACATTTGCAAGCTATATGGGCGTTTCGGACAAAACAGTTGAAGCATGGGAAGCAGGGACAAATCATCCATCTGGAGCGGCGAGCAGGATTCTCAGTATGATGGAGATGGATAAAAATCTGACTGAAGAATTTCCTTTTGTAAAAGCAATAGAAAATTAAACAAATTCTCCCGGAACTGACAGGATACAGTTCTGGGAGAATTTTTGTGTCATTTCAATATTTCACAGATGAAAAACCGCTTTCAGCGCGTCATCCTCGGTGAGCAGCTTCTTTGCCAGTTCGCGGTACTTATCCTCGTGGAGGTACGTGTGGCGGAACGGCTTGATGGAGGGTGCGAGGTCAATTGCCTTGATGTAGTCCTCCACGTTGAGATTGAGGGTCGCGGTATAGTTCCAGAATCCGGTTTCGGTGAAAACAGTGTTCACCCGCTGCCAGCGGTGGTCGTGCACGCGGCTCATGAGATAGGTTGCGATGCCGACCTGGATGCCGTGCAGCTGCGGTATTTCCAGCATTTTGTCCAGGGCGTGTGAAATCAGGTGCTCGCTTCCGCTTGTGGGTGCGCTGCTGCCGGCAATTTCGTTTGCGATGCCGCTCATTGCGAGGGAGTCGAGCAGCTCCTTTAAGAACAGGTTGTCCTGTATGCTGTCAAACGGTGTGCGGACAAAGCTGTTTACCGCCTTTTTGGCGACCATAAGGGCAAAATCATTGACCTGTGCGGCACCGTGCGCTTCCTCAAATTTCCAGTCGTAGAGCGCGGTGATTTTTGACACCATGTCCCCGATGCCGGAGTACAGAAACTTTGGCGGGGCGCTTTTGATGACCGTGGTATCCGCAATAATGCCGAATGCCAGACGCGCGGGAACGGAATTTCTGCGGCCGTTGACAATCAGGGAGGCGCTGGCGCTGGAAAATCCGTCGCTGGACGCCGATGTGGGAACACTGATAAACGGCAGCTTGCGCAGGAAACCGATGTACTTTGCCGCGTCAATGACCTTGCCGCCGCCAAGTCCGATGACTGCCTGTGTGGCGTTGGGGAGTCCAAATGCCAGGTTGATGATATCGTCAATGTTGACGGTGTCCAGCTCGCAGTATTCGAGCACCTCGATATGGGCGTCCCGCAGGGATTCGAGCACCTTGTACCCGAACATGTCAATCAGTCCGTTTCCGAAATAAATGACGACCTTCTGGAAGCTGCACCCGCTCAAGTATGCGCCAATCTGGTCTAATGCGTCGGGTTCTACTTTCAGGATGGTTGGAATTGCGATGTGGCTTGCGTTGAATTTGCTCATAGTTATCTTACCTTTCAAAATTGATTTTCTTTATTATAGAAGCTTTACGAGTATTTGTCAAAAGAGGGTGAAATAATCTTTGTCATTCGCTAAGGATTTTGTATAAATAGAAAAATTCCCCCTTTTTTTCCATTAATTCATCAAATTTTCCTCTTTCTACTATTTTACCGACATCCATCACAATAATCTCACTGTATTTTTGCATAAGTGCGTTATGATATCTATGTGTAATATTTATAATCGTCATATCTTCATCCAGCAGTCTTTTTTCAATTTCAAAAGCAGTAGCATTGTCAAGCCCCGATGTAATTTCATCAAGAAATGTCATTGCCTTATTTCTTAAAAAAAGTCTTGCCAAAGCAATTCTCTGCAATTCACCGCCCGAAAAGTTTTTTCCGTTCTCCTGGATTTTTTCATCTATTCCCTTTGGAAGCCTCTGAATAGTGTCATAGATGCCTGCTTTTTGTAGTGCTTCAATGACCTCGTCTTTTGAATAATTCTGATATAAGGCTACATTATTGAAAATCGTGTCGTTAAATATGTAGGTTTGTTGATAGCAAACTGGACTGATATGCATGATACTTTCCTTGTTAATTCCTGACAATTCCTGTCCATTAATCAGAACCCGACCTGTATAATCCGCCCCATACTCTGTAAGTAATTTAATAATGCTTGATTTTCCGCTTCCACTTTTACCAACAATAGCATACTTCTTACCTTTCTCAAA
>CARTDA010000045.1:0-31945 GCA_949066965.1 uncultured Lachnospiraceae bacterium | reverse complement strand
ACTCTCATGTTAAAATTTGATTCTCGCACCAGTAAGACTGGCAACAGAAAACATCATTTTCTGTTTATGATCCGTTGCGTCTTTCGACGCTTTTACTTTTTAAAGGTTGTGTCCTATTCATAGGACATGTTCTCTGAATAATTCTTCGGCATCTTAATCCAATGCCTCTCGTTAGAATTTTCAGGGTTGCATTACTGTTTATTTGTCAAGGTTCTTCATTTTGTGCTTGTCCATTCCGTGACAGCTTTTAAAGTTTATCACGATTTCTATATCTTGTCAAGCACTTTTTTTGATAAATTAGATGATTTTTGTGATTCGTTCTACTTTATCCAAAATGTCTTATAAATTCTGTCTGTCTATTTCTGACGACGAAAATTATCTTACCACTTCATTTAACATCTGTCAACAGCAAAAAAATATTTTTTACAAATAATTACAGGAAAATTATTTTTTCTCCCTATGCCTTTCTACAAATTGATTTTTTAGTACCAGAAACTCATCTAACTGCTTTAATGTGTAGAACAGCACTGCCCTGGCTTCAAACTCTTCTCTGCTTTCAGGAAGGCTTTCTCCTTTCATATCCAGAAATGTTTTTTCCAGCGTATCCAGAAGTTCTTTCACATCATTATTACGGTGATATTGCACCTCTATTTTACTGAAAAAATCTGCCACCTGTACAATCTGAGCCGGAAGCATATTTATCATGGTAATGCTTTTGTATATGTTCATAAGCACCCTGCTCTGGTTTTCCCGCATCTTTATATAATCCAGCTCATAAGAGGACTGATACAAAATCGTGTTATTCCAGTTCCTAAGCGCGCACTCCTTTGCACGCTGTATCGCATCATCAAGCCGGGCAAAACAATCCGAACAATATTCCGTCCTATCCTCTCGTTTCAAACAAACTGCCATCCGATGTATTATACTCTTTATCTCATCATCGACCTGCCTTGAAAGCCTGTCAAACTCGTCTTCCCTTTTTCTCAAAGGAAGGTTGATGAAAATACCAAAGGATGTCCCTACTATAAACAGCAACATTTCATTTTGTACTATTTGCTGGTCAAAACGCTGTTCTGTCAGAAAATGTGAAATTAGTACTGAATCCATGGCTATTGCCTCACTCCACCCTGCATTGAGACACAAAAACGAGAAAAAGAAAAGATAAATCACAAATGCTCCAACCGAAAACCCGAACAGCTTATAACATAATACCGCAATAATTAATGCACACAAAAAAGCCAGACCTCTGTTTGCAGCTGTCCGCAATGTTTCGCGCTTTGTGTTCTGGATACTTAAAACTGTTATGATTCCTGCCGTAACAGCATAATTCAGCCCCAGCAGATTCGCCATCAAAATAGATAGCACTGCTGCCAGGGCTGTTTTAAACGCTTTTGTTATTTGAAATCTTTTTATGATATTTGCCATAATACCCATTCACAGTCATGACTTCATAAAATTCATGACTTCTGATTTCGATTTCGCACCGACCGATGTGGCTGTCACCTCACCATTTTTAAACAGAATCAGCGTCGGAATGGACATCACCCTGTATTTGAGGGCAATCGTATCAGCCTCATCTGTGTTTACCTTGCAAATCTTAATATCCGAAACTTCCCCTGCCAGTTCATCAATAACTGGCGAAAGCATTTTACAGGGTCCGCACCATGGAGCCCAGAAATCTACCAAAACAGGAATTTCTGATTTAATTACCTCTTGTTCAAAATTTGCCTCTGTCAAATGAATCACTGCCATATTAATACCTTCCTTTCGTACCCTATGTTTTGTCTTATATCATTTATATATTCTAGTATACCATTTTTACCATAAAATAGTAAACTATTTATTCTTTATTTTCTCCATTTAATACCATCGCAATAATATGTGCCAGCGGGTCACACGAATTCATCGCCTCTTCTACTGTATTTGTCTGCGAACCAAGCTCTATTAGCATACTCTTCGGTCTATAGTGCAGATTATATCGGTATCCTTTTAGATAAATACGTCTGGTAAGCCCTGGATAAAATTCCTCTGCCGCAAGCTGCATCTGAAACGAAAGCGACAAATTATCTTGCACATATGGGTTTGGCAGGTTATTCAGCGTCCCTAGCTCCCTTGTGTAACACAATCCATTAAAGAACATAAACTTAGCCATTGGCTTGTTCTGTATTGTCGTGACAAGCTTTGTATCCGCGTTTGTCTGGTCTCTGTGCAGGTCTATCATAACTTCAATAGAGGGATTTTCGGCAAGTACCTTATCGAGTCCCACCATCGCATTTGAATATGCATAATCCCTGCTTTCCACATCATACTCACCTGTATGGTGAAGTACATTGAATCCATACTGAGTTCTAAGAATATCACATAAATGTTCACCTACACCAACAATAGATGTCGATGAATCCCCTTCTGTGGAATCTATGTATTTCTCCTGGGAATGTGTATGGTATACAAGAATCTGCACCTTGCTGTTGTCCTGTTTCAGAGACGCATCAAATCCCATGAGCGTATTGTATTGAAGCTGTTCCTCCCTCACCTGCGTCGTCGCGTCCACGGCATAAAAGGTTTCCCTTACAAATCCTGGGTCACTCAGCTGCTGTCTGGAATACTGCGCAACAGGTGCCTGAACCGGAATGAACGTTCCTGATGCCGCAGTATTTTCCGCCAGTACTGCCTGCTCAAGTTCCTGATATACACTCTCCCCGGCCATTTCGGAAACTTCATCATTGTCCTGAATGTCCACTGCCGGCATTGAATCATTATTTGTTATTTTGGCGGCATCAGACTCCGGATGCTGCATATATTCTGTAAAATAGCTGCCACTGTCATTTTCCTTTATCATGCACATTTCAAGAGGCATATCTTTATAAAACTGGTACAATATTTTATCAGTCAGATTTCTTTTTTCCCAGATACCACCAATGTACAGCGAATAGGGATGATACAGTGCGATTCCATGGCTGAGTGCCGCACTGTATATTTTATCCCCTAGCGATTCGCTGTTTCTTATATCACTGGCGGCACGCATACAAAGCTGCAATGAGGCAATGATAAATATACCTATCAGTATTGCCTGTCTCCTGACCTTATCATTAATATTCACACATTAACTCCAATCTGCCTGCTCTGGCAGGCGTTCATTACTCCTCCTGTGCCATGTCCAAGGCAATATTAATTGCCTCTGACAATGTAAAGCTAAGTCTTTTTGTAGTCTCGTCGATATTCTTTGTAGTCACATACATATTATGCAGCTGTGTATCAGCGCTATTCCGAAAATAATCAAGCGAGGCTTTTCCGCCATCATACTCTTCCGATAACTTTTCGAGCGCATCCGAGACGATTGTTCCTGCATCCACCACCATGGGAATTCCTATTGCAATTACAGGAACCCCCAAGCTTTCTTTTGTAAGGGCATTCCGGTGGTTTCCTACCCCTGACCCAGGATGAATACCTGTATCTGTTATCTGTATTGTCCTGTTCAGTCTCCTAGTACTCCTTGCCGCAAGTGCATCTATTACTATTACTATGTCAGGTGTTGTCTCTTTTATTACTCCTTTTATAATCTCGGCAGTCTCCATACCCGTCTTTGCCATTACACCAGGCACAAGGGCACTAATCTGGTGTATCTTGGATGCCCTGTATGCCTGACGCCCATATTCCCTGATAATGTGCCTTGTAATGAAAAGATTGTCAACCGTACATGGTCCCAGCGAATCGGCTGTAACATCGCGGTTGCCGAGTCCGACCACCAATATTGATTTTTCTTCATTGATGTCCGGCAGTACATCCTTGAGCTGCCTTGCCAGTTCTTCCGAGATATCCCTGTGGTAATCCTCGTCACTTTCCTGTAGTGCGGGCGCCTCAAGCGTAATATATGTTCCCATCGGTTTTCCCATGCTTTTTGCCGCATTTTTGCTCAGGATAACTACCTTGGAAATGTGGACATCCTCCATAACGTCATATTCATCTATGGACACTCCCCTCATTTGTCCGGAAGCCCGCTTCCTGACACTTTCGGTCGCTTCCAATGCCAAATCTGTTCTTATCTGAAACTGCTGCATAACGTATCCCCCAATCCTAACTATCACTCGGTTTCTGTCATTAGTTGTTACTGTTCACTCCGTTCCAGTAACAGGTAAACATCCCTTAGCCGTAAATGCTAAGTCCTGTGTAAACAGTAACCATTAGTTACTAGTTTTTCTAAATTTTTTGAGAATATGTATTGACATATCAGATTCCATAAATTACAATATATAGGTATGTTTACATTAGTTCGTCCGTGTCCGGCTTTAATGGAACATAACAGAATAAACTTCGGAAAAATGGGAGGTGTCAAGCATGGCAAACATTAAATCTGCTAAAAAAAGAATTTTAGTTAACAGAACAAAGGCTGATAGAAATAAAGCTATTAAGTCTGGCGTAAAGACCGCTATCAAGAAGGTTTACACAGCTGTAGAAGCAAATGACAAGGAAGCCGCTGCTGCTGCTTTATTAAATGCTACAAGCGTAATTGATAAGGCTACAACCAAGGGCGTATACCACAAAAATTATGCTTCCAGAAAAGTTTCTCGTTTATCCAAGGCTGTAAACCAGATGGCTTAAGCTTGCATATAAAAGGTTTCATATATAAGATAAGGACAAAAACAACCCATACCGTCATGTGGGTTGTTTTTTATTTTTTACATTTTCATATTCCTCATTCATCCATTCTATCGCTTCTGCAAGTCCTTCCTCGCTAAAAGCGAAAAGCCCTGATATTTTTTCACTATCTGGTGTTGCCTCGAATCCATACGGCTCGCTCCACAAATATACTTTTAACTTTTTCTCGTCCTCAATGGTTTCCATGTGCAGCATGAATCGTATTCCCTTATGGCTGCCCGTAAAGTCTTCCTTTTTCACAAAGTTCAGCGATAAAAAGTCTGCCCTTGTAAGCATGGCGTTTCATTTCCTCCCTGTCTATGGATTTACTCCTGTCTGTGACAGCACCTCCAAAAGCGACCCATTTTTTGATACGTATTTATAGCCTGCATCCTTGTCTTCATGAAACACAGGGGAACGGTTAATGTAAAAGCCATCCATTCCCGCCGCCCTGGCGCCTGCCATATCCGACTTGAGTTCATTCCCAATCATCAGGGACTTCGCCTTTTCCAGGCCATACCGCTCACAGCAGATATTGTAAAATTCCGGATCTGGTTTCATACAGTTTTCATCGGAGGATATCAGAATGCCATCAAAACAGGGCACCAGCCCTGTCATCTCAAGTTCCTGCCATGTAAAGCTTCTCTGGGCATTGGATAGCAGATAAATGTTCTTTCCGGCTTTTTTCAGTCCTTCCAGGCACGCCAGCGTATCCGGAAACAGGCTCAGATATATCAGCGAAATCCTCCGGAAGCCCTCACACAGAAGCAGCACCTGTTCATCAGAAATTTCATAGCCGTTTGCAGCAAATACATCCCGGAATACGTTCTCGACCTGAATCTCCGGTTTGGCATATTTTCCCTGCCGCACTGCCTCTTCCCTGTATTCTCTCTCTATTGATGTATACAGCCTGCGAAACAGTTTCCATTCAAAATAAAACCCTTGCTTCCTGAGCCACTTGGCGTACTTTTTAAAAAAGTTTTTGCTGTATTCATCCGTATGGATGTCAACAAGTGTTCCATATAAATCAAATATATAATTCTGATACATTCTTATCCCTCCTGCACTCATTCTAATATTTCATCCAAAAACACATTGTCATCAAAATCAGGTATGAAACTTTCTTCCGCGGTTTCTCCCTCTTGTATAAAGGCATTTTCTATGCCAAGACAGACTGCATAGTCGAGCACCTTTTCATATTCCCTTCGTGTTACGCGTCTGCCAAGCTCCGGAAACTTTGTCAAATCTTTCGGAGGCGTATACTGGTTCATAATGCTCATGTATATCGTATCGCCGTAGGTTTCATATAAATATTTTATTACCGCCCTGGAGTCCTTCGTGCATCCCGGCATAACCATATGCCTTACTATCACGCCCTTTTTCATAAGATCCTCCTGAAAAACAATCGTGCCTGTCTGGCGAACCATCTCCGCAAGCGCCTCGGATGCATTTTCAAAATAATCTGGCGCATTGGAATATTTGGCGGACAACTGCGTGCCGTAATATTTCATGTCAGGCAGGTATATATCAATCAATCCGTCTAACATATGAAGTGTCTCCACACATTCATATCCTGATGTATTATAAACAACAGGAATTGTGAGGTTCTTTGCCTTCGCCCGGCTAAGCGCTTCTGCAATTTGTGGTGTAAAGTGTGTGGGTGTCACCAGATTTATGTTTTCTGCACCTTTTTCCTGCAATAGCAGAAACAGCTCGGACAACTGCACGTTTGTCAATTCTTTTCCCTTACTGCCCAGGGCGATACTCCGGTTCTGGCAGAATACACATTTTAATGGGCATCCTGAAAAAAATATCGTGCCGGAACCGTTCTGCCCGCTGATGCATGGTTCCTCCCACATATGCAGGGATGCCCTTGCGACCCTGACAACTGATTTTTCCCCGCAGTACCCGATTGTCTTTGCCCTGTCAACATGGCATTTTCTGGGGCAGAGTGTACACTGCCTTTGCATTGTATTCATTGTCTGTATGCCTGTCTTTAAAGTTTATATATCAAATCATGGTTAATCTGTTTTGCGTTTTTGATAATGCTTTTTTCCTGCTCCTTGAGATAAAGCTGAAGCTGGGCAATTTCCCCCTCGTCAAATCCCCTGGCATTCACTACATTCCTGCTCGGCAGCATAATCTCCGCATAATCATCCCTGTCAGCAGTCTTTCTCTCAAAACACACATGGATTACTTTCCCGCTTTTTCCCGCAAGCAGACCCGTATGCGTCATTGTTATTTTATCACTGTCATTTATTTTAATATCCATTATGCCATTCTCCTATTATTTATTCATTATGATATGATGGAAAAAATGCGATTGCCCGAAACGATTCGTGTTCTGAAACGCGCATTTCAATTTGCATCATGTTCCTCTGCCAGTCCGCATCATTTTGTATATCCTGATTATGCTGTAAATCCCAGAATGTCCGTATGCCATATACGTTTGAAATTATCAGACCATTATTACTTCACTTTACAATGTCCGTATCGTCATAGTAATGAATTGTCCCAAATTTCGATGTGATTGTCTCATTTCCATCGAGGAGTGCATTCACATTTTCAAAACTGTTATGCAGCACTGCCTCCATCATTATCCTTCCGCAACGGTTATGTTTTACGATGGACAACATGCCTCCCTGCTTTAACAGGCGATAAAACTCTTTTATAATTTGTTCCCTTTCCAGTGTATACTCCAATACATTATGACAGAAAATAACATCAAAAGAATCACTTTCCAGCTCATCCAGACCACCAACAATCTGGCTGTATGCATTCTCCACATATCTTTGACTTACACTTTCTGCACATGGCTCTATCGCTGTCACCTGATTATATTTTGCATATTGGCTGGCTGTGACACCGAGTCCGCTCCCAAAGTCCAATATCACCCTGCCCCTTATATCCCCTAACTGTGCCCATAATATTTTCTTCAACAGCCTTTCCCATGGCAACAACTGTTCCATTTTGTTTTCTCCATTCTACCGCATTGACAGTTTTCTTTATATTATAATATAAAATGTCGCAAATTCAAAGCATGAATTTTCAGACTTCTCACAAACTTATATCCAGGAACGATATCATCATAAGCCTCGAATCCCCCAAAAATTTATAAAAATTTTATATCACTGGCAATTTTATATCATCTAGAAATGCAAAAAAGCACCAAATATAAGACTTTCATACCCTACATTTGGCACTTTTTGTTGTGCATGTTACTGCTTACTTATAATTGACGATTTTTCCAAAATCCGCCTTAAGGCTTGCGCCGCCTACCAGTCCTCCGTCGATGTCGGGCTGTGCGAACAGCTCTGCAGCATTGCCTGCATTTACAGACCCGCCGTACTGAATGCGCACTGCGTCTGCTGTCGCTGCATCATACATTTCAGCGATGCAGTCACGGATGCCCTTGCAGACCTCCTGCGCCTGCTCTGTTGTTGCTGTCTTGCCTGTTCCAATAGCCCAGATTGGCTCATAGGCGATAACCAGCTTTTTCACCTGGTCGGCTGTGATTCCTACAAGGTCAGACTTAATCTGAAGCCGAATCCAGTCCATCGTAACGCCTGTCTCCCTCTGTTCAAGGGATTCACCACAGCAAAGGATAGGGGTAAGACCATGCTCAAATGCCTTGGCAACTTTCTTGTTGAGGAATGCGTCATCCTCCTTAAAGTAGTCACGGCGCTCTGAATGTCCGATGATTACATATTTTACACCAGCATCCACAAGCATTCCCGGTGCGATTTCGCCAGTGAAAGCACCTTTCTCTTCGATGTACATATTCTCAGCGCCGACCTCAACATTTGTGCCCTTTACTGCTTCCACTACAGGTACAATGTCAATGGCGGGCACGCAATATACGACATCCACATCATCTGATTTTACCAAATCCTTTAACTCATCCACCAATTTAACTGCCTCACTGGGTGTCATATTCATTTTCCAGTTGCCGGCTACAATCTTTCTTCTTGCCATGTTACTTTTCCCTTCCTTTTCAACTTCAAAACAATTCCCGAAACAAACAATATCAATCCCATAATGCCACATATCAGCATATGTTTTTCATAAAGGCCTACTACCAGACAGCTTCCTATACCCATTCCGACACTATAGGCAACAGCTACTTTTGTGTTTTCAGGGTAATTGGCATTTGCATGATGTAGTACCTTTCTATAATCCGCTCCGTCCCATTCATAATAATACTCGATAATTACTCTTGTTTCATCAGCATATATGACTTCTCCTTCTGTCACTGCCCAAAATCCGGCAATTACCATTACCTTCGCACCGGTTGCATCTATCTTTGCCACTGCCCATCTGACTCCGGCAATATATAGCGAATACACACTGTATAGAAGGCACAAACTGATACCGACAGCCATCAAAGCATTGAGAAGCTTACTTGTCATCTGCCGCTGTAACACCTGGAAGCTCCTTGCCCTCTAAGAACTCAAGGGAAGCGCCGCCGCCCGTAGAGATATGGCTCATCTTGTCAGCAAAGCCTAACTGGTTTACTGCTGCAGCTGAATCGCCGCCGCCGATAATTGTGGTCGCCTCTGTCTCGGCAAGCGCCTTTGCCACTGCAATTGTTCCTTTCGCAAGTGTGGGATTTTCGAATACGCCCATCGGTCCATTCCATACAACAGTCTTTGCAGACTTTACTGCATCGGCAAAAAGCTCTGCTGTCTTTGTGCCAATGTCAAGACCCTCTTTGTCTGCCGGAATCTTATCTGCGTCAACAACTTCTACTGCGATTTCTGCATCTATCGGATTCGGGAATCCGTCCGCAATTGTCGTATCAATCGGAAGAAGCAGCTTCTTGCCAAGCTTCTCAGCTTTTTCCATCATTTCCTTACAGTAGTCAAGCTTCTCATCATCTACCAGTGAATTTCCAATCTCATATCCCTTTGCCTTGAGGAATGTAAATGCCATACCGCCGCCAATGATGAGTGTGTCGCACTTCTCCAAAAGATTGTTGATTACATTTAACTTGTCTGCAACCTTAGCGCCGCCGAGAATTGCCACAAACGGCCTTACAGGATTCTCCACTGCGTTGCCAAGGAATTCAATCTCTTTCTGCATTAAGTATCCGACTGCATTCTCGCCGCCTTTTGCGGTAATGCACTTAGTAACGCCTGCCACGGACGCATGCGCCCTGTGTGAAGAACCAAATGCATCACATACATATAAATCAGCCAAATCAGCAAGCTCCTTGCTGAACTGCTCGCCATTCTTTGTCTCCTCTGCACCGCGGAAACGGGTATTCTGTAACAATACTACATCACCATCATTCATCGCTGCAACTGCTGCCGTGGCTGCCTCACCTGTCACGTTGTAGTCAGATACAAAGTTTACATCCTTGCCAAGCTTCTCAGAAAGTCTCTTTGCAACCGGAGCTAAAGACTCACCTTCGTTTGGTCCATTCTTAACCTTTCCAAGATGTGAGCAGAGAATTACTTTTCCGCCGTCCTTAATCAGCTTATTAATTGTCGGAAGTGCCGCCACAATACGTGTCTCATCCGTAATCTCACCATTTTTGAGCGGTACATTGAAGTCACATCTCACAAGCACCCTCTTGCCCTTTGCATTGATATCATCAACTGATTTCTTATTTAATCCCATTTTAACATTCTCCTTTATTTCTTTACTATCATTTTTCCATGCAGGGTTGTACAATCCACTGCGTCCCATATGCCGCCTTAGCGGCATACTTTCTCTAAATAGGGTGTGCAACAAAACAGGTCCGGTCCATAAGACCGGACCCTCAAAAGGTCTTTTTTAACAAATTATGCTAACTCTGAGAAGTACTTGATTGTCCTTACCATCTGAGATGTGTAGCTGTTCTCGTTATCATACCAAGATACAACCTGTACCTCATACTGGTCATCGGAAACCTTGTTTACCATTGTCTGTGTAGCATCGAACAGAGAACCAAATCTCATTCCAATCACGTCAGAAGAAACAATCTCATCCTCGTTGTATCCAAAGGACTCATTTGCTGCTGCCTTCATTGCCGCGTTGATGCCTTCTTTTGTCACGTCAGCCTTGTTTACTACTGCTGTCAGGATTGTTGTAGAGCCTGTCGGTGTCGGAACACGCTGCGCAGAACCAATCAGCTTGCCGTTCAGCTCAGGGATAACTAATCCAATTGCCTTTGCAGCGCCCGTGCTGTTTGGAACAATATTCACTGCTGCTGCCCTGGACCTTCTCAGGTCACCCTTTCTCTGAGGTCCGTCAAGTGTCATCTGGTCGCCTGTATAAGCATGAATTGTCACCATGATACCAGACTGAATCGGTGCATACTTATTGAGTGCATCTGCCATAGGTGCCAGGCAGTTTGTTGTACAAGAAGCTGCTGAGATGATTGTGTCAGATGCCTTCAATGTCTCATGGTTTGTATTGTAAACGATTGTAGGAAGATCATTTCCAGCCGGAGCAGAGATAACAACCTTGCGGGCACCAGCATTGATATGTGCCTGAGCCTTCTCCTTGCTTGTATAGAATCCTGAACACTCTAATACAACGTCAACCTTTAAATCTCCCCATGGGCAGTTGTTTGCATCAGGGAAAGCGTAAATCTTAATCTCTTTTCCGTCCACCGTGATAGAATCCTCACCTGCCGTAACCTTGTCTGCCAGCTCGTACTTTCCCTGTGAAGAATCATACTTCAACAGGTGTGCCAGCATCTTAGGGCTTGTCAGGTCGTTGATCGCAACTACTTCATATCCCTCTGCATTGAACATCTGTCTGAATGCAAGACGGCCAATACGGCCAAAACCATTGATCGCTACTCTTACTGCCATGTTATTTTCCTCCTAAAAATAGATAATATTATTTTATCATCCTTATTTTGTACAATTCATTTACACCAATACTATCAGCATTCAGCTCCACAGCAAATTTTATACATTGGAATTGATTATAAAGCCGCACAATTTGGCATTTTGTGTAAAATGATTGACAAAATTTTATCAACAAATTTATTTTACCTAATTATGGCATAAAATTCAAGACATATTTTGAAAAAAACATAAAAACTTGTTATTAAATCTTTCTAAACAACAGCAGGGATGCTTCTGCATGTATTTTTGTATACTAATATTCCGCAATTTGTGTTAGACTATACTGGCGGTCGAAAAGACTGACCGCTCAGTATAACATGATGCACACAACCGCATAATGAAATCTGCGTAACAGTTCAGCCCAGGACTTTGCATTTACTGCAAAGTCCGTGAAATAGCGTGGTGGCAGAGATGCATCAAGCCACCACGAAGTGGTTTTGCATGGCTTGATGCCTGTAACAGGAAGCCGAAGGCTGAACTGTTACAAATCTGCCGTTTTGCGGCTGCGGTTGGCGCAATACCCATCATTCAAAAAACAAAGGAGGATTTTACATGGCAGTTAAAGCAGACTTTCATATGCACTCCGACTTCTCAGGAGACAGCAGCGCCCCAATGGAGGAAATGGTACAGAGGGCAGTTTCGCTCGGGCTGACCCATATCTGCATTACCGAGCACCATGACCCTGACTATGTATACCTTCCCGGCGAGGAAGGCATGTTCGAGTTAAATACCGACTCCTACTTATACGAATTATTGAAGCTCAGGGAAAAGTACAAAGACCAGATTTCCGTCGGTTTTGGTGTCGAGCTGGGGCTGCAGCTACAGTTGAAACGCCCCCTTGCCATCTATTCCAAGGCATATGATTTTGACTTTATCATCGGTTCCTCACACATCTGCAACCACAAGGATCCATATTACCCGGATTTTTTTAAAGACAGAGGCGAGGATGATGCCCACCGCGAATACTTTGAATCTGTCCTGCAATGCGTGAAATCACTGCCCTATTTTGACGTATACGGCCATCTCGATTACGTGGTCAGGTACGGTCCGTCCAAAAACGAGCAGTATACTTATGCAAAGCATGCGGATATTCTTGACAGCATCCTGCAGACCCTGGTTGAAAACGAAAAGGGAATCGAACTCAACACAGGGGGATTTCGTTCCGGGTTAAACCAGCCGAATCCATCTGTTGATATTATCAGGCGCTACCGCGAGCTGGGCGGGGAAATCATCACTGTCGGCTCGGACGCGCACACACCCGGTCAAATTGCCTCGGACTTTGACAAGGCATGTGACATTTTAAAAGCATGCGGTTTCCGGTATTATTGTATTTTCCAGTCCCGCATGCCCGAATATTTTAAGTTGTAAATTACCTGATTATTGTGCCGCCGCCAAAAACATAGTCATTCTGGTAAAAAACCACTGCCTGTCCGGGTGTAACCGCCCTGACAGGTTTTTTGAAACGGCATATTACCCTGCCATTGTATATTTTTTCTATTATACAAGCTTCGCCCGCATGTGAATAACGTATCTTTGCCATGACTTCTACCGGCTGGGTGATGTCATCCACTGCCATGAAATTCAGGTCGCCGCACACAAGCGTATCGGAAAATACATCCTGTGCTTCCCCGATTACCACCTCATTCGTCTCCGGTCTTATTTCTGTCACAAATACCGGATGTCCCATCGCCAGATTCAGTCCCTTTCGCTGTCCTACTGTATAGTGTATGATTCCTTTGTGTTCCCCGAGAACCTCTCCGGAAGCAGTCACAAAATTACCCTGCCCCGGAAGCCTGTCCCCAGCCTCTTTTTCCACCACTGCCGCGTAATTGCCGTCCGGGACAAAACAGATATCCTGGCTGTCCGGCTTTTCTGCCACCAAAAGTCCCAGTGCCTGCGCTATCTCCCTGATTTTTTCTTTTTCATAGTCACCTACCGGCATGAGCGTATGTGAAAGCTGATGCTGTGTAAGGTTGTAAAGGGCGTATGTCTGATCCTTTTTTGCCGTAACGGAACTGCGTATGACATATCTTCCATTTTCCAGCTTTGCAATCCGCGCGTAATGCCCTGTCGCGATATAGTCTGCTCCTAATTCCATGCTCCGTTTTAACAGCGCCTCCCATTTCACATGTCTGTTGCAGAGAATGCAGGGATTGGGCGTCCTGCCCTGAAGGTAGTCCTCGACAAACGGATTGATGACACAGCTGCGAAATTCCTTTTTAAAATTCAGCACATAATATGGGATTTCGAGCTGCTCTGCCACTCTCCTTGCATCATCCACCGCGCTCAGACCGCAGCAGCCGCCGTTTTCCTCCACTGCACACTGTTCCTCATCCTGCCATATCTGCATGGTCACCCCGATTACATCGTACCCCTGCTCCTTCAGCAAATATGCTGCCACCGAGGAATCCACCCCGCCTGACATTCCGACAACTACTGTTTCCCTCATTTTATGCCCCCTTTCAATTAGATTAATCGTATCATTCCCTTATACCAATGTCAAGAATCGCCGCCATCAGTCATATTTGCAGAAATTTTCCATACATTGTAGAGAACAAAATATTGGGAGCCGTTTCATGTCAAACATTTCCAGTAGAATTTCTCCTAACAAGCTTCGCCGGTATCTGAATCCCCGATATCTGAAAAGCCCTATTGTCACCGGCACGTTTTTCCTTACTGGCGCTGGTATCATCACCAAATTTATCGGCTTTTTTTACCGCATTTTTCTTTCAAGGGTTTTCAGCGAGGAAAGTCTTGGAATCTTCGGACTTACTGCGCCTGTCATGATGCTTGTACATTCGGTGTGCGCTGCCGGTATCCAAAATGCTATCACGCGTTATGTGGCTTCCTCAAAAAAAAGCAGGGCATCCGAGGCATATACGTACCTTTTTACCGGCATGGCTATTTCCGTTTTTCTCTCAGGCGCCATGGCTTACATTATTTTTAACCACGCACCTTATATTGCCATCCATATAATCGGCGAGAGGAGATGTACCCCCCTGCTCCGCATCAGTGCCTTGTCTTTTCCGCTTGCGACAGTCCATTCCTGTATCAACGGTTTTTTCTATGGCCAGAAACGTGCCGCCATTCCGGCATGGTCCATGATTATAGAGCAGATTTGCCGCGTTGTCACCGTCTATATCCTATGCATGCTTTCTGTCGAGGCAGGATTGAATATTTCCATGTCCTATATCTGTCTCGGGCTGCTTGCTGGCGAATTCTCTTCCGCAATTTTTTCATCATTCATGCTTGCACTGAAACCGAACTGTACAAACTTTTCCATGCGCAGCTCCCTTTCGTTCCGCAAGGGAAAAGCCATCGTATCACTTGCGCTGCCCATCAGCCTGAACCGTGTGTGTATCAGTTTTATCTCCACCATCGAAACGATTCAGCTTCCCAGGATGCTTGTCGCAAGTGGTCTGACTTCATCCGATGCACTGTCCATATATGGTGTTTTTTCCGGAATGGCGATTCCGCTTATCATGTTTCCGAGCGCATTTACTGGCTCTGTTTCCTCGCTTCTGCTGCCATCCGTGTCCGAAGCGCAGGCGCAGGGCGATTCCAGCCGTATTCGCAAGACCATCTATCTGACAATCGGGTTTTGCTTTCTGCTCGGCGTTTTTTGTTTTTTATTTTTCTTCCTGTTTGCAGACTTTCTTGGGACAATTCTATTCCACAACCCGATTGCCGCAAGCCAGATCCGTGCGCTTTCCTTTGTCTGTCCTTTTCTGTACCTGTCTGGTACATTGTGCAGCATCCTCCACGGTCTTGGCAAAACTGGTATTACATTTGTCTTCAACGTCGTCAGCATTCTGGCACGGCTGGGTTTTGTTTTTTTTGCCGTACCCTTTATCGGTTTTTCCGGCTACATTTACGGAACACTGTTCAGCCAAATATTTTTTGATTGCTTAATAATCCTTGCGCTGAGACATTATATGTTATATGATAAAAAATAGCGGTCTGCATTCCGCCCGGCTTTCAACAAGCTGTGTACCAATTGTTATACGAGAGGAGTTTGAAGATGAGTTTTGAATTCATTAAAAAATTACCGACTCCTGACGAAATCAGGGCTGAATATCCCGTCCCTGAAAAGATGCAGGAGTTAAAGAAGAAAAGAGACAGTGAAATCAGTGACGTATTTACCGGCAAGTCAGACAAGTTTCTGGTCATTATCGGTCCGTGTTCCGCAGATAATGAGGATGCCGTATGCGAATATGTCTCAAGGCTTGCCAAGGTAAGCGACAAAGTTAACGACAAGTTAATCCTCATCCCGCGAATATACACAAATAAGCCAAGGACAACCGGCGACGGCTACAAAGGAATTGTACACCAGCCCGATCCGGAAAAGGGCACTGACTTTGTAAAAGGCATTATCGCCATGAGGAAGATGCAGCTGCGCGTGATGGACGAATCCGGTCTTACTGCCGCGGACGAGATGCTATACCCTGAAAACTGGGGATATGTATCAGATATTCTCTCCTATGTGGCAATTGGCGCACGCTCTGTCGAGGACCAGCAGCACCGTCTTGTCGTCAGCGGCTTTGACGTACCTGCCGGAATGAAAAACCCGACGAGCGGCGACCTGAGCGTCATGCTGAATTCCGTCTATGCGGCACAGCATCCCCATCCCTTTATCTATCGGGGCTGGGAGGTCAACACTACTGGAAATCCGCTTGCGCACACCATCCTCCGCGGCGCCGTGAACAAGCATGGCAACAATATTCCAAACTATCATTACGAGGACCTTATCCTGCTGCTCGAAAAATACAATGAGCGCGACCTGATTAACCCTGCCTGTATTGTTGATGCAAACCACAGCAACTCCAACAAGCAGTTCAAGGAGCAGATACGAATTGTCCACGAGGTAATGCACTCACGCAGAAACAACAGCGAACTAGCCAGTCTTGTAAAAGGCGTCATGGTCGAAAGCTATATCAAGGAAGGCTGTCAGAAAATCGGCGAACACATTTATGGAAAATCCATCACGGATCCCTGTCTTGGATGGAAAGACACCGAGGAACTGGTATACAGAATTGCTGACTTTATTTAAAAATGCCAATGAAAAAACCACCCTTTTCCTGCTTCGCCAATTCGAATACAACGAAATGAGTGGTTTTTTATTGCAATTTTATCCTCTTGGATGCGCCTTGGCATACACTTCCCTGATACGGTTATGCGTCAGGTTTGTATATACCTGTGTAGTAGAAATGTCAGAATGTCCAAGCATCTCCTGTACACTTCTTAAATCTGCACCGTTCTCCACCAGGTGCGCAGCAAATGAGTGGCGGAGTGTATGTGGTGTAATGTCAGCTACAATGCCGGCTTTCTTTGCATAATACTTGATTAATTTCCAAAATCCCTGTCTGCTCATCGGCTGTCCCGAACAGTTCACAAACAGGATATCGGACTTCAAGTCAAACAACATTACATCACGCGCTTTTTCAAGATAATTTGTCATTGCTTTTTTTGCAGCAGCTCCGAACGGAATCACTCTCTCCCTGCTGCCATCTCTGCAGATGATAAAGCCCATCTGCATGTTCACATCGGAAACCTTTAGGGTAATCAGTTCCGTCACGCGGATTCCAGTCGCGTATAAAAGCTCCAGCATGGCTTTATCGCGAATTTCCTTAGGAGTATCTCCCTTCGGCTGCTCCAGAAGCCATATTACTTCTTCCGGAGTCAAAATCTCAGGCATTTTCTTCTCAATCTTTGGCGCTTTCAACCCATCCGATACGTCTTTTTCTACAATTCCTTCCTTACATAAATAATGCGAAAAGGCTTTTATAGAGGCAACATTTCTGGATATGGTTGCAGCCGCAAAATGATTTTCACCTAAATACACAATATAGGATTCCAGGATCTCTGGTGTGATATCCTCCACATCAACGATACCCTTTTCTTCTAAATACTGGCGCAGCTTGCCTAAATCCCTCTTGTATGATAATTCAGTATTGTTCGAAGTTTTCTTTATATTATGTAAATAAGAAATAAAATTATTAATTTCTCTTTCCATAAATTTTGAAAAACCTCCTCAAAATATTAATTTACCCCTTATGCCTATTTCTATTATATATTGAATTTTACATAAAATCAAATGTTTTTTCAGAAAATTTAAAATTATTTCAACTTATTATTTGAATACTCCTTTAATATTGTATATATTGTCGGTTTTGTTTGTATTATTTCTATTTTGCATCACATTAGAAAAATAGTGCCATTTTCCTTACAATTTCCGGATTCACATATACTTCACTCAGTACGCCAATAATAAATACAGCCAAAACAAGAATTATTTTCTTGAAATTCTCTATTTTTTTATGTCGCCCGCGTCCTTTTATTGTCTCCTCCTTATGGCAACATTTTTTGTCACTTCCCCAGTGTCTGCCGAAAATAATCAGGAATACAATGGCATAGAACACCCCATGTGGCAGAAACATCGAAAATGTAAGGAACATCCCCTTTATCCCATACTGGTAAACAAGCGAAAAAATAATAAGCCCTGACTCAAATCCGTACCATCCCATTATCGAGTAGGCAAGCAGGCCACCTATGCTACTCAGCGAACAAATAACACAAAACGCAAGCTGCCTGAGCCTTAACCCGACTACATACTCAAAAAGCCCGGACTGGTTGACCTCAAAGCTCTGTAGCTGCGACAAGTGTTCCCTGTCCAGCAGGCCGCCGGAACCCATGTCCTTTCCACTAAACAAATAAAAAAATACCATGCCGACACAAAATCCCGTAAGAAACACAAGTACTCTGCTATCAGGCACAGTATTTTTATAATGAAATTTTCTATAATCCATATAGGCATCATTGCCGTCTGTCACATTGTATGTGGTAATATCTTCCATTCTTTCTTCGGTATTAAACTTGTTCATCCGTTATTTCACCCATGCAATAACTACTTAGTTTAAGCCTATGAATCAATTCAGATATTTATTCTTGTATGCCAAAATTGATGCAATTGTTTTTCCGTCTTCGATGGTTCCTTCATATATCATTTTTTCGAGTTCCTCCACTGTATGGCACTCTACATTTACGTACTCGTCCTCGTCAAGGTGCTGGGCTGTCTTTTCTAATTCTGATGCCAGGTAAACATCTATCTTTTCATTGCAAAACGCTACTGTCGTCCTGATTGTTATCAGCTTCTCGATTTTGCCACAGCGGTATCCCGTCTCCTCCTCAAGTTCCCGTGCCGCTGCGTCGATTGTCGGTTCCTGCGGGTTCAATCCTCCTGCCGGTATCTCCAGCGTGAACCTGTCCAGGGCATTTCGATACTGTCTGACCATAAGGAGCCTTCCGTCTTCCAGGACACCGACTGCCGCAGCCGCGCCATTATGTCCTACAAAATCATATATTTCTGTCTTCCCATCCGGAAGCTGTACCGTATCTTTATAATATTTCGTGATAGCACCTTCACATTGCAGCTCCCTCTTCAACCTTTTTATCTCTGCATTCATAAACATTCTCCTTTCTAAGGAACTGTAAAGAAATAACTTAACAATATTGTCATATTATTTCTTTACAGTTCCTAAAACAAGAACCACCAAAGCCTTTTCAGCTTTGGTGGTTCTTATATTGTCTGCTAAAATTATTTCGCATACTCAACAACGCGAGATTCTCTGATGACATTTACCTTTATCTGTCCCGGATATTCAAGCTCCGCTTCTATCTGTTTCGATATGTCACGTGCAAGCAATACCATATCAGAATCACTAATCTGTTCAGGAACTACCATGACACGAACCTCTCTCCCCGCCTGAATAGCAAAAGATTTATCGACACCTTTAAAATTGTTGGTTATTTCTTCTAATTGTTTGAGTCTGGTCGTATATGTTTCGAGAGTTTCACGCCTTGCCCCCGGCCTCGCAGCAGAAATCGTATCCGCCGCCTGAACCAGACAGGCAATCAGCGACTGTGCCTCCACATCACCATGATGCGATTCAACGGCATTTATAACAATTGATGATTCCTTGTACTTTCTGCACAATTCTGCACCCAACTGTATATGTGAGCCCTCCATCTCATGGTCTACCGCCTTGCCGATATCATGCAGCAGGCCGGCTCTTTTTGCCATCCTGACATCAAGACCCATTTCAGCGGCAAGCAGCCCGGTCAGGTGCGCCACTTCTATGGAATGCTTCAAAGCGTTTTGACCATAGCTTGTTCGAAACTTCATCTTACCCAAAAGCTTCACAAGTTCCGGATGAATGCCATGTACACCAACATCAAGTGTTGCCGCTTCGCCTTCCTCCTTAATCATGATCTCAACTTCTCTCTGGGCTTTCTCAACCATTTCCTCAATTCTTGCAGGATGGATACGTCCATCTACAATCAGCTTCTCGAGGGCTATCCTTGCCACCTCTCTCCGAATCGGATCAAATCCGGACAGAATAACCGCTTCCGGCGTATCATCAATGATGAGCTCGACACCCGTAAGTGTCTCAAGGGTTCTGATATTGCGTCCCTCACGCCCGATAATCCTGCCTTTCATTTCATCATTTGGAAGCTGCACCACAGAAATAGTTGTCTCAGATACATGGTCGGCAGCACATTTCTGAATCGCTGTGACAACATACTCCTTTGCCTTTTTATCAGCTTCTTCCTTTGCTCTGCTCTCCATTTCCTTAACCATTACTGCTGTTTCATGTTTTACTTCGTCTTCAACAATTTTTAATAAATGCTCTTTTGCCTGTTCAGAGGTTAATCCTGAAATTCGCTCCAGTTCCTGTACTCGCTCTTCATTAAGCCTTGCAACAATTGCCTTCTGCTTTGCAAGCTCTTCTTCACGCGCAACAAGGCTGGCTTCCTTCTTTTCAATTGCGTCCGCCTTCTTGTCGATGCTTTCTTCCTTCTGCTGAACCCTTCTCTCGTAACGCTGGGCCTCTGCCCTTCGTTCCTTGATTTCCTTGTCAAGCTCATTCTTGGTCTTAATGGATTCCTCCTTAATCTCAAGAAGTCCCTCGCGCTTTTTCGTCTCAGCAGTTTTAAGGGCTTCATCAACAATTTCCCTTGCCTTGTCCTCTGCATTTCCAATTGTCGCCTCTACATTTTTCTTGTAATTTGAAAATGCGAAAAAGCAGCCTGCTGCACATACTGCAATGATAACAATTGCCTCTACTACATAGTATAGCATGTACAGGAGCACCTCCTTATTAAATTTTCATTGTGCAACTGTTCAGCACCCTGGTAATTTCCTGCACATAAAACCTGGCACTGAAATCTACAAGGTATTCTGAGTAGTTACTTTATTGTACAATCTATGCGGAATATAAATTCCACTGCATATCATTCAAATGCGTAATATACGCAAGAATCAGATGCTGATACTACAACATACTAATTTTACTCTTTTAAGCGGACAATGTCAAGCACAATATTATTGCTCCCAGCGTGTCTTACTCGCCATTTTGTCCCACAACCTCATAGATATCATCCAGACCGAACCCTTTGCGATAAAGAAATCCTACCATTTTACGGCGTTCTTCATAAGATGCATTCTGTCTGTCAAAATGTTTTTTTTCTAATAATTTTTTTATCAGATCCTGCTGGTCAGTAAGCTCATCCTCTTCCGCGCAGCGGGCATATGCCTTTTCGATTTCGTCCTTTGGCACCCCTTTTCTCTGTAAGTCATTTTCAATCTGCCTTCTGCTCTTTGAACTGCCTGCACATCTTATATATTCCCCTGCATATTTCGTGTCATCAATGTAACCATAGGAAGCGACATAGGCAACTGCTGCATCAATGACTTCCCCGGGATATATTCCCTGCCTTAGCTTTGTCTCGAGCTGGTGCTTTGTATAATCCCTGCTTTTGAGAAGGTTCATGCATCTAAGCTTCGCCCTCCTGAGCAGCACTTCATTTATCAGCATGTCATAAAGTTCCGGTGGAATCTCTTCGTTTTCCTTAACTGCATACTTTTTTATCTCTCCCTTGTAAAGGGCAAAATGAATATCATGGTCAATACAGACCTTTACTTTTGTTTTTGATATTTCCGATATATCCGTCACCGTCATTTCGCATTACCTTGTCTTATCGCCTATTCTGCCGCAGCAGCTGCCGGTTCGTCTTTCTTAGATGACTTTGTTTTGCTTTTACTTTCAGGCTTTTCTGCCACCTCCTGCCCGAGCTCTGGTTTCTGTTCTGAACCCTGGAGCCCGAAGTGCTGGCGAACCTTACCCTCAATTTCATGGCATATATCAGGATTGTCCTTCAGGTACTGTTTCGCATTCTCGCGTCCCTGTCCTATCTTGTTTCCGTCATATGCATACCATGCGCCGCTCTTGATAATAATGTTCACCGATGCGGCAAGGTCAAGGATATCGCCCACCACGGATATTCCCTCGCCAAACATAATGTCAAACTCTGCTTCCTTGAACGGCGGTGCAATCTTGTTCTTGACAACTTTGACCCTTGTTCTGTTTCCTGTCACCTCACCGCTCTGCTTTAATGACTCTATCCTTCTGACATCCAGCCGGACTGACGAGTAAAATTTAAGCGCGCGTCCGCCTGTCGTGGTCTCCGGGTTTCCAAACATGACGCCGACCTTCTCACGGAGCTGGTTGATAAAAATTACCGTACAGTTCGACTTGCTGATAACTGCTGTCAGCTTGCGGAGCGCCTGTGACATCAGCCGCGCCTGGAGTCCCACATGGGAATCTCCCATGTCGCCGTCTATTTCCGCTTTCGGCACAAGTGCGGCTACCGAATCCACTACCACAATGTCAATCGCACCTGACCGTACCATTGTCTCCGTAATCTCAAGCGCCTGTTCGCCATTGTCAGGCTGTGATATGTATAAATTGTCCACGTCCACGCCTATGTTCTTTGCGTACACGGGGTCAAGGGCATGCTCCGCGTCAATAAAACCTGCTATTCCGCCTCTTTTTTGCACTTCTGCTATCATGTGGAGCGTGACTGTGGTCTTACCGGATGATTCCGGTCCGTATATCTCGATAATCCTTCCTTTGGGAATGCCCCCAAGTCCGAGTGCAATGTCAAGGCTGAGTGAGCCCGTCGGTATTGTCTCCACGTTCATCTGCGCGCTTGGGTCTCCCAGTTTCATGACCGCGCCTTTTCCGTACTGCTTCTCTATCTGTGAAAGTGCGGCATCAAGTGCCTTTAATTTTTCTTCTCTTTCCATTTCTGCTACCTTTCATAACCCCTATGGTTACTTCCCTTTCTTTAATTTGTTCGCCTGCCATGCAGATTCTTCCCAATTCAGAACAGACGTTTCGCATATGTATACTATAAAACATCCGTTCGTAATTGTCAAGGATTTTTTTACCTTTCTCTCCGAATAAAGATATCATAATCAAAGTCATGAAACAAGTGCGATTTTTTACATTTCACAGTTCCTTATTTCATTTGGGTGCCCGTCTACAATCGAGTAGGGAAGATCCACCTTCCCCTACTCGCCGCGCGCCCCATGCACCGCCTTAGCGGCATATTTCATCTGCATGGGGCTGCGCATAAAAAGCCACGCCCGACTCCAAAATCAGGCTGTGGCTCTCCATTTCACCTATTATATTTTTCCGTCAAGAAGTACACCCTTATTTTTCACCAGATAGTCAACCAAGGATATGACAGTGAGAACCACCGCAATCCACATCACAATCTGCGTGAGCAGGTTCAGCGCCTCAATATTGGCTATCATCAGACAAACCATCACCATCTGGAATGTCGTCTTAAATTTCCCCCAGTAGCTTGCGGCAATCACAACCCTGTTATCCGCAGCCACAAGCCGGAATCCGCTTATGATAAAGTCCCTGCTTATAATAATTATGACAATCCATGCCGGTATCCTGTCCAGTTCAATCAGACATATCATTGCGGAGCAAACCAGCAGCTTATCCGCCAATGGGTCCATAAACTTCCCAAAATTGGTGACAAGGTTGTACTTTCTTGCTATCTTACCGTCAAGCAGGTCAGTCAGGCTTGCAACAATAAATATCCCGAGCGCAATATAATCTGTATTGTCTGCTATTCCGCCAAATGCTGCCATGAACCATCCCCACTGCGCATACCCGCCAAGCATCAGCAGCACGAACGGCACAATCAGAATCACTCTGAAAACAGTAAGTTTATTCGGTAAATTCATCTTCTATCTCTCCTATCAAGTCGTACTCATACGAGCCTGTTATCCGCACCCGCACAAAATCGCCTGTCACAAGCTCCCTGCCGGTCTGGATAAAGACAAAACCGTCAACGTTCGGGGCGTCCCTGTAGCTCCGCGCAACATAGGCATGCTCGTCCGGCACCATGCCTTCCACCATGACAAGCATTGTGCTTCCCACGGCATCCTGTGCCTTTTCAAATGCAATTTCCTGCTGGAGTTCCATGATATCAGCCTGCCTTGCAAGCTTCACGTCCTCATCGACCTGGTTTTCAAACAGCGCCGCAGGCGTGTCCTCCTCCTGGGAATATGTAAACACACCCAGCCTGTCAAACGCCATATCGTCGACAAATGCCAGAAGCGACTCGTGGTCTTCCTGTGTCTCCCCGGGGAAGCCTGTAATCAGTGTTGTCCGCAGGCAGATATCCGGTATTGCCGTCCGCAGTTTTGTTATCATGCCGGCAAGCTCCTGCCTGTCCGTGCGCCTGCCCATACGCTTTAGTATCTTATCCGACGCATGCTGGATGGGAATATCCAGATAATTGCATACCTTTTCCTCGTTTAACATTACTTTTATCAGCTCATCCGTAATCTCCTCCGGATAACAGTACAATAACCGTACCCAGTATAGCCCCCGGATGCCGCAGAGCTTATGCAGAAGCTCCGGAAGGCATTTTTTCCCATACAAATCCACCCCGTAAAGGGTTGTCTCCTGAGCCACAAGGATGATTTCCTTTGCGCCAAACGCAACAAGGCTTTCTGCCTCCTCCACCAGCCGTTCCATGGGAACACTTCTGTAATTTCCCCTTACCCTGGGGATTATGCAGTAGCTGCAATGCTTGTCACAGCCTTCCGCAATCTTCAGATAGGCATAATGCCCCCCTGTCGTGACAATCCTGTCCCCAGTGCACTTTTCAAATACAGGACTGCGGTTAATGTCCTCAAGATAGTTACAGCCCTGCCCGGAAACCACTGCATCCAGCGCCTCGGCGATCCTGTCCGCCGCCGTCGTTCCTACAATCGCATCGACCTCCGGGATTTCTTTTTGTATTTCTTCCTGATAGCGCTGCGCAAGACAGCCTGCAGCGACCAGTGCCTTTACAGCCCCTGTTTTCCGCAGCTCCGCCATTTCCAAAAGCGTGTTGATGCTTTCCTGTTTTGCATCATTAATAAAGCAGCATGTATTGACAACAACTGCTTCTGCTTCCGATTCATCGTCTGTGATTGTGTATCCCCTCTGAACCAGCGCGCCAAGCATCTTTTCCGTGTCGACAAGATTCTTGTCGCAGCCGAGGGAAATAAATAATATTTTCATAAATCGTGCCTAATCCTCATGTATGATCTTTATCTTGCTTTTGTTCAATTCCTCGATGGCGATGGACAGGGGCTTTGTCTGTTTCGTGTCAACCAGCGGTTCCTCGCCCGCAATAATCTGCCTTGCGCGCCTTGATGTCGCCATCACGATGGAATAACGACTATTTACTACAGGTGTATCGCCCGGCTCTACCTCGTTGTTTACAACTTTCATTAAATCTGTATACGATGGATGTAACATAATTTTCCCTCACTTTTCTATTTATATGGTTATACTCTTATAAATTTTCCTCAGTGTCCTCATCTGTCAATGCGCCCTGTGCCCTTCCTGCTATTGTCTCTGGAAGAAGCGCCGAGAGCACAATCTGGCTGCTTTCCATAACCAGTACCGATTTTGTCTTACGTCCCTGCGTGGCATCTATGACTGTACCGTCCTCCTTTGCCTTCTGCACAAGTCTCTTGACCGGTGCGGAATCGGGACTTACAATCGCAATAATTTTTGATGTGTTAACGATATTTCCAAACCCTATATGAATCAGTCTGTTCACATGGCACCTCGCTGCCTGAGCCTGTCACTCAATGTTCTGTATCTGCTCCCTTACTTTCTCTATCTCCGTCTTTAAATCAATGCCGCGGTTGGAAATCGTAAGGTCATTTGCCTTGGAGAGTATGGTGTTTGCTTCCCTGTTCATCTCCTGCGCAATGAAATCCAGTTTCCTTCCTATGCTGCCCCCTTCAATCAGGGACTGCTTCATCGCCTCGATATGGCTCCTGAGACGCACCAGCTCCTCATCAACACAGACCTTGTCAGCATAAATTGTTATTTCCGTCAGAATCCTTGTCTCATCCACTGTGGCATCCCCAAGCATTTCATGGACTTTGTCTGTCAGCTTTCTCCTGTATTCGTCAATAATTTGTGGAGAGCGCTCCTCTATAAAAGAAACATGCTCCAGCATCCCGTCCAGCTTTGCAATCAGGTCATCTGCAAGATTTTTCCCCTCCCTGATACGAGTTTCCACAAAGCCTTCCGCGGCACCCCTGACTGCCTTTACCAGACCGTTCCAGATTTCCTCCTCGTCCAGGGTCTGTTCTTCCATGGAAAATACCTCCGGATACCGGGACAGCGTCGAGACCCTGATGTCATTGTCAAGCCCAAAATCCTCCGACATCGACCTGAGATATCCCATGTACTCCGCCGCAATGTCCTTATTGTATTTTATGCACACATTGCTCTCCGAAAAATCCTCATATGTGATAAATATGTCAATTTTTCCGCGCTGTATATAATTTTTCAGCTCGTTTCTAATAGAACTTTCAAAAAAGCCGAGCTTTTTGGGCATCTTGATATTCACGTCAAGATAGCGGTGATTCACGGATTTCATCTCAATGGTATACTTGCGCTCACCCTCCGTTATCTCACATCTTCCAAAGCCTGTCATACTTTTAATCATGTCATTCCCCCTGACTGTTCCTGCTGGCTGCAATTTTGAACATATTCTTCTGTATTATAGAATAAACCACTCCCCACGTCAATATTTTTCGCTCTTGAACTTGAAAACGCTGCCAAAAAATGCTATTGTAATTAAGTTATTACTACTTGTTCCATTTTTGTAATAATCTGGAGGAATAGTGTGAAAAATAAATTTTTCACACGGCAAATTTGTGCTTGCGCCCAAATTCGCGGGCAGTGGCAAGAATGGAGGAATACTATGAAAAAATTTATGGAAAAACACAAAAAACTGATATGGTGTCTGCGGAACTTTATCCCCATGATACTGTTTCCGGCCGCAAACTTCTACCTTTTTGAATGGTACACGCACAACCCATGGGAAACCATGAAGGTTCCCATACAGTTCCTTAATATATACTGTTTTGAGCTGCTTATGGCAATGTTTCTATTTATATTCGGACGCCTGAAATGGTCTTTGCGCCTGCAAAGTATTTTTTTTATGATTGTCGGGCTGGCAAACTACTATGTCATCAGCTTTCGTTCCGCACCGATTATGCCCTGGGACATCTACTCGATCGGAACTGCCATGAGTGTTGCAGGCAATTTTAAATATACCATTGAAAAGCAGACTGTTTTTGTCCTGATTGGATTTGTCCTGTTGATTCTGGCGGAATCGGTCGTCAATCTGGAGCTAAAGACCTCCAGTACGAGCTGGAAGAAACGTCTCTGGGCAGTGCGCATTGCCGGCGCGGCAGTGTTTATCATGCTTTTTGGCAGCTTCACGCATATGCTCCATCTCGACAGCACGATACGCAAATACGGAATGTACGACAAATTGTTTACACCGACTGTCATGAGCAAGCGGGACGGCACTGCCGTTGCATTTTTAATGGAATTAAAGTATGTCTCTGTGGACAAGCCGGATAATTACAGCGCTGCATCCGTCAGCCAAATCCTTGAGCCTTATACGGATAACAGTGCGGCAGTCCCTGATTCCACGCCCAACATCATTGTCATCATGAACGAGGCATTTTCTGACCCTGCCATCCTCGGGGCGTTTGAGACCAATGAGGACTATATGCCATATGTCCATTCCATATTAAATGGGGATGTTGACAATACAATCTCTGGTTACCTGAATGTATCCGTGCTTGGTGGAAATACTGCTAATACGGAATTTGAATTTCTGACCGGAAACACAATGGCCTTTCTGCCCCAGGGAAGCGTGGCGTATCAGCAGTATCTCAAAAAGGAGACGCCCTCTCTCGCCTCCCATCTAAAGGCGCTGGGTTACGAGACGATTGCCACGCACCCTTACAACAGCACAGGGTGGGACCGGAACAAGGTTTATCCGCTCCTTGGATTTGACGAAATGTACTTTATAAAGGATTATAAAAATCCGGAACGGGTCAGAAAATATGTAAGTGACAAGGCATGCTATGACAAAATTATTAAAATGTACGAATCAAAGCCTGACAATACGCCATTTTTTGTATTTAACGTCACGATGCAGAACCACTCGTCCTATACCGATGAATTTGACAATTTTCATCCGGATATCAAAGTTTCAGGAAGCAAGTCAAAGTCACTGAACAATTATCTGTCCCTCATGAAAATATCTGACGAATCCATCCGGTACCTGACGGAATATTTTTCAGGTGAAGATGAGGACACTATCATTGTGTTTTTCGGCGACCATCAGCCCACAAATTCCGTCGTTTCAAATGTCTGGAAGCTGAATGGAAAAGACGGAAATGAACTGTCCGGTGAGGATGAGGCGAACCGCTACAAAGTCCCTTATTTTATCTGGTGTAATTTTGACATTGACAAAAGGACAAATGCCGATACGAGCACCAACTTTCTCGCCACAGAGATTCTTGAAACGGCTGGTATTCCAATGAATGCGTATGAACAGTATCTGGATAAGCTGGCAGAAAATTATCCGGTCGTGACATCCATACGCGCCGAAAACGCCAGCGGAAAAAGCACCGATGTCAAAAATGTAATGGGCGAGTTAAATAATTATGCCATTTTACAGTATCACTGTCTGTTTGGCAAAACGGCTCTACACTAAAAACCGGAGGGTAACTGCTATGAAATTAAAACAGAAATCAAAACAAACCCAGAAACCATATTGCAGAATCGACAGGCTGTATCTCTTGTCGTTTTTGGTTCCGACTCTCATTATGTTAGTAATTTTTATCATCAGAAAAATTTATCCGTTTGGTGAGCGTTCCTTCCTTCATATTGACATGTACCATCAGTATTTTCCTTTTCTGGTGGAATTTTATCACAAGCTGAAAAATGGCGAAAGTCTGTTTTACTCATGGAATACGGGGATTGGTTCCAATTTTCTCGCACTTTATGTGTACTATCTGGCAAGCCCGTTTAACTGGCTCTGTCTCCTCATTCCTGAGAAATTCCTTATGGAGTTTTTGTCGTATATGGTTGTCTTAAAAACCGGGCTGTGTGGTCTGTCCTTCACATATTATATAAGGAAGCATTTTCACAGCAGTTCATGGAGTGTCCTGTGCTTTTCACTGTTCTATGCACTGTCCGGTTTCATGGCAGCATACAACTGGGACGTGATGTGGCTTGACGTCGTCGTCCTTGCACCACTCATTATACTTGGCGTTGAGCGGCTTGTGAATGAGGGCAAATGCTATCTGTACTGCATCACTCTCGGACTTTCAATTTTATCGAACTACTATCTTTCCATTATGCTGTGCAT
Organism: uncultured Lachnospiraceae bacterium; assembly: GCA_949066965.1. GTDB lineage: Bacteria > Bacillota > Clostridia > Lachnospirales > Lachnospiraceae > COE1. The sequence goes on along the minus strand of CARTDA010000045.1, from coordinate 2,855 downwards.
CTTCCTTGTACTTTACTTCTTTGTACTTTTGATTGCAAGGCAGCCTTCCGCAGATGGCAGCTCTGCCCCTCTTGCCTTTCCAAGGCTGGACAAGATACAAAACTTTTATGCAAAAGCGGTTATCCGCTTTGGTGTTTTTTCCCTGCTTGCCGGCGGTATGGGTGCAATACTTCTGCTTCCGGAGCTTGCCGCGCTCCGCTTTACCGAATTCAGCGACATTAATTTTCCGACTAAGGTCAAGACCTATTTTTCCGTGATTGACATGCTTGCCAGACACTGTTTCAACGTCACGGTGGAAACAGGGCTTGACCACTGGCCGAATATCTATTGTGGTGTCGCGGTGTATTTGCTGCTTCCGCTCTATGTTATGCAGAAGAAAATCCCGCTGCGGGAAAAAGCGCCCAAGCTTATCCTGCTGGCTTTTATACTGATTAGTTTTTCGACCAACACGCTGAATTTTATCTGGCATGGGCTGAACTATCCCGATTCGCTTCCGGCAAGACAGTCATTTCTGTACATTTTCCTTCTCCTTACTGTATGCTATGAAGCCCTGATGCATATACGGGAACACTCCGGGAACGAAATGATGTCCTTGTTTCTGGGGATCCTGTTCTTTATTCTGCTGTGCGAAAAGCTGATAACGGACGACTCCTTTACTGGTGCTTGTTTTCTGGTCACTGGAATCTTCCTATTAATATATGCCGGCTTTATTCATTATTACAGGAATTATTACCACAACCAGGATAAAAACCGGGGTAATGTCAACAAACTGTTCTGCTGCTGCCTTATCCTCGTAGCCATTGCAGAATCAGGGGTGAACACTTACCTGACAAGCGTCCCCACCGTGTCGCGCACGACGTATCTATCCAACCACGACTCGTACCAGATATTGACTGACAGAACCGTCCAAAACGAGGAGAATGATTTTTTCCGGTTTGAGAAATTTGCGCGCAGGACGCAGAATGACGCGATGCTGATTAGCTTCCATGGCGGTTCCTACTTTTCATCGACCCTGAACTCTCTTGTATCGGATTTTTATGAAAAATATGGCATGAAAGGAAGCCGTGTCAACTACTGTTATGATGGTGCCACACCGGTGACTGCCGCACTGCTGGCAAACCGTTACATGCTGTATACGATTGACAGGGGCTATGACAGCCTGTTTGAACTTGCTGATACGGAAGGGAAGCTATATCTTTACAAAAACAATTATGCACTTCCGCTCGGATATATGGTGACAGAGGATGATACAGACGATGAACATCCGCAATCCCCCGAAAACCAGCCCGACGAAGCTGTTCCTACTGACAATGACGAGGAATTTATCACAGACGATATGTTCATGAATTCCTCCTTAAATGAGCTTTTCAGTGATGCGGAAGAAATCGAGGATAGTCTCCATGAGGATGACAAAATTGACAAGAGCCTGAATCCAATCCAGCGCCAGAATAAGCTGGTTCGTCATCTTGGCATCAATGATGAGGTTTTTGTCCAGATTGAAACAGAATCCAGCGGAGACCAGGCAGATATTTATATTGACAAGGATGCCCACTATTACGCTTATGCACCCAACACAAAAATTGATACAATTAAGCTAACCTACGAGGAACAATCCAAAAGCTTCAGCCAGATAAAGAAGAAGTACATTCTTGACCTTGGCTATCATAAGGCGGGGGAACGGTTGTCACTGAAATCGGAAAACGGCGAATCCCTGAACCTGACGGCATATCAGGTGAATGAATCCGTGCTGTCACAGTTTATCAGCCGCCTGAGCCGCCAGACCCTTACCATTGACAGTTATGATGAAACATCCTTAAAAGGTCATATTTCTGTAACATCCGCCGGCCAGCTGGTTCTTTCCATTCCCTATGACCCCGGCTGGACTTTATATGTAGATGGCGTGAAAACAAACATGGATTTATTTGAGGATACCTTTATCAGCACATATCTCGGGGAAGGCTCTCATTCAATAGAGCTTCAATATTTTCCAAGGGGTTTTATACCAGGCGTGATTGTATCCGCCATATGTGTTATTTTGTTTGCCGGTCTGCTGTATATCGAGCGCCTGCACAAAAAAAGCAACTAAAAAACAGCCTCGCTACAAGAAGAAAAAGGATTCGTCTCTTGCAGCGAGGCTGCTCTTTATTAGAGTAAACGCTAAACACATCTGCGTTAACCATACTTACGGTTCAAGTATTTTTGAGTCTTTCTGCCGAAGCTCTGAGAATTCATAAAGAATATTGATAACCTTGCGAACATTTGGCAGTTCATCTTTGTCAAACATGGTTATGACATCATCCATGCATTGTTCCTGACAAATTTTTCCTATGCTGCAGTAACCTAACAGGTAATCGCAGCTCACATTAAGTTCTTTTGCTATTTTATAAAGAATATTCGCGTTAAATCCCTTGACGCCACTCTCTATTTCATATAAAAACTTTACTGATATGTTTGTATTCTTTGCGACATCTTCCCTCGTAAGGTTCTTTTCACACCGCACTTTTTGAATCCGTCTGCCTACTCTTGTAAAAAATTTATCATCCTCATCCTTTTTCATTTGTATCTTCCTTTCTTTCATAAAAATATTTGCACAGGTACTTTTTCCTGCTTCTTCTGCATACTTATAAGATACAATAACATAGGACATAATGAAATGACGTTATGCGACTAAATTTTACTCACGAAACGACATTAACATTTTGCATATGATGTTATAAAATGTACATGTTTAGGAATATTTTACCACGGAAACAAGGGTTGCTATTTACTTAAAGAAACAGACTGCGTAATGGAACAATGCAGAGTAGTCTCGGAAACTCACTGAAGATGCAACAGAAAAACAGGCCATATAAACG
>CARTDA010000044.1:0-35860 GCA_949066965.1 uncultured Lachnospiraceae bacterium | reverse complement strand
AAAAAGATGGGTTTGTATTTGTATTTTTATAAAAAGTTGTAAACTGGTGGTAAAAGAAGCTGAGAGGCTTCTTTTTTCATTTTTAAAGGAAATTGCGTATTGCGCCAGCCGCAGCCGCAAAGCGTCATATTTCCTATCTGAAAAATTATCATATAAGATTTTTCAGATTGTGGCTTGTGTGCATCACATTATACTGAGCGGCCAGTCTTTTCGACCGCCAGTATAAAAGCGCAGCTTTTTGCAGATGAGTGCGCAGAAGGATACAAGGTGTACCCTGAAAAATGCATATTGTACCAGACCAGTAGCATTAGTATATGTTTTTATGTTATATTTGCTGCAATAAATTTCACTTAAAAACCGGATTAAAAATGCATAAAACAGGAGCCGCTAAATTTTTTCACTGAGGAGGTACATGAGATGAATGTGGAAGAATATCAGGTATGGATTAAGAGAAGAAGAAAAAGACGTCTGCGCATATTGGCAGCAGTGCTTTGTGTCTGCGTGTTGTTTACAACATTTCCTGAGATCGCAGAAACGCTATCCGTTCTGGCGTCAGGAAGGCTGAATAATACAAATACGAAGCAAATTACTGCTTTTGCCGCCCTGCCGGAGGAAGTGCACAGTCAGACTGTTTTCCTGGGAACCGGGCTGGATGAACTGATGCTGCCTGATACAATCGAAGCAGTTCTTGAAGAATCTGGTGAGTCGGAAAGCATGGCAGGTTCAGAAAGTGAACTGGAAACAGAGAGCATGACAACGACGGGAGGGGAGAGAGATCCGGAAACAGAAGGTGAAGCAGAGCCAGAAAGTGAATCCGACTCGGAAAGCGAGACAATACCGGAGAGTGAGCCGGAGGTGGAAAGTGAATCCGTCCCGGAAAGTGCAACGAAGCCAGAGAGTGAACCGGAGATTGAAAGCGAACCAAAAACGGAAAGCGAATCCGTCCCGGAAAGTGCAACGAGGCCAGAGAGTGAACCGGAGATTGAAAGCGAACCAAAAACGGAAAGCGAATCCGCCCCGGAAAGCGCAACGAAGCCAGAGAGTGCGCCGGAAAGCATAGAAATACCGAAAAGTGAGCCGGAAGCAGAAAATGAACCGACACCCACAGCGGAAAACGATAGGGAAGACGCGCCCTCTGACACTGATGATACACAGAATGTGGAAGCCAGACAGCAATCCCGAATTTTTACCATGCCGCTGTATGGTGCGGAAAACGAAATGGAAATCCTGACATTGCAAGACACACAGAGTATGGAGGAAAGTACAGAAGGACAAGAGGAAACCGACAACAGAAAAACCGTCGCCATAGAATGCATAGCATGGAAATCTGACCCGGAATATGACAAGGACACAGAGGGCATTTATCTATTTACCCCGATTCTGCCGGAGCGCTATGTGCTGGCAGAGGGTGTGTGTCTTCCCGAAATTACCGTAACAGTGGAAAGCGAGGATAATGAGCAGATAGTGAAGCCGTTCATAACCGGCTGGCATTTTGGCGAGGATGATACGGATCTGCTCTATGATGCAGGGGTATATTCCCTTATTCTGGCGGGCGGGGATGACGAGGTGCAGATTCCGTTTACGGATATCACATCCCTTTTGCCACAAGAGGTAACGGTGGAACTGACGTACGATACGGAGCATGGTGGGACAGAGCCGCAGGAGATGATTTTGCCTATTGCCGAGTGGAGCTGTGCGGAATATGTGGAGGATGAAGAAGGAAAACTGCCTTATAGTGGAGAATTTCTTCTGGCGGCAGAGCTTGGTGCGGAGGAAACATATACCTTCTCGGATGGTGTGGAACCGATAAGTGTGACGCTGGTCTTTGATGCGCCGGCAACGACAGCGCTGAATTATATTGAGCCCGGTGTCATAACCTCAGATCAGGTGTGGGATAAGGATACGCGGCTTAATAGAGGAACTTATACAATTAATCCGGGTGTGACAGTGACACTGACTGGCCGCATTAGCATTACAAGCTCTGTTACGATAAATGGCGGGGGAAGAATTGTGAAGAGCCATATTGGCTCGGGCATGTTTTATATATTTGATAAAAAAACGCTGACCTTAGAAAATATTACTGTAGATGGAAATAATGTAGAATCAGGGAACGCCGCCATTCGCGTAGATACGGGAACGCTTAATTTGAACGCCGGCGCAGTGATTCAAAACAATTATAATGTCAGTGACAGCTTATACGACTTTAATGCAGGAGGAGGTGTACTTTGCGATACAGACGGTGTCGTAAATATAAATGGTGGAATCATCCGAAATTGCCGTACAAGTAAAATTCTGGAAAGTGGATATCCGCATGCCCACGGAGGAGGAGGGGTATATCTTAGAGGAGGAATTTGTAACATGACTGCCGGCAGCATTACGGGGAACGAGGCAACCAGTGGCGGGGCCGTCTATGTGGGAAGCGGTTCAACACTGAACTTGTCCGGTGGTGAGATATCGGGTAATTCGGCGGCCGGAAATGGAGATGGCATCTACTTTACAACATCGAATGGTTCAAAAGGTATTGTGAATATTGGTGGGGATACAAACATAAAGGATACAATTTATCTGGATAATACCACAGCTATCAAATATCCCTATATTACCTCCGCCCTTCATTATCCGGTTACCTTAAGCTGCAGCTCCACGGAGGAAGGACGTGTTCTGGCGGAGGGCAGCAATTATACGCTCACGGGTGTAGATGCCAGTAAGATTCGGATGAAAGGAACAGGCTTATATTCCAGACTGGATGCTGAGAAGAACCAGATTTATTTAAGTGCGACAGAGGAACCAGAGGCAGCATGGCAGGAAAGTGCCGGCGGAGCATGGAAAAACGGCAAATTTACGACTGCGCTGACAAATGTTTATGACGGCGGCACGATTAAGCTTCTGACAGATATTGTTATTTCGGAAACGGCAGAAATTACAAAGTCAGTCACGATTACCAGCGATAATGCATCTGATCCATACGTCATGACAAGGATGCCAAGCGGAAAATACGGAAATATTTCCATAACGGGAAACGGTCATCTGACATTGACAAATGTGATATACGACGGAAATCGGGATTATCTACAGGGGGCAGCAGATGCAAATACGCAGTCCCTGATTAAAGTAGGAAATGATAGCAGTGATACCGGAGCACGACTGACACTCGGAAACGGTGCTGTCGTTCGCGGCGGTTATAAAACTGGTGGTTCCGGTCTGTTTGCCGTATACGGAACCATGACGATGAATAGCGGTGCGGTTATAGAAACCTGCGAGGTGACAGGTACTGGCGGCGGTGTCTGGGTATCGTCTTCCGGTACGTTCACGATGAACGGCGGAACGATTCGCGGCTGTAAGGCGGGGGGCGGCGGTTCAGCCCTTTCCGTTGACGGAACATGTACGTTAAAGGGTGGCAGCATCACGGACAATACGGATACTTCTGATATGGACTGTGCGGTTTATCTGCGAAGCAGCGGAAGCGGAAAACTGACCTTAAGCGGCACAAGTATTTCGGGTAATACGTACAGTGTCTATAATGACGGCAAAAGTGTCTCTGTCACGGGGAATTCCACGCTTTCTGGCAGCATATATACCACGAATGCCATTACGGCATCCGGAAATGCAGTAAGCAGCCTGACAAAGACCTATACCATCACGCAGCCGGATCCTCCGACAGCGGGAGCGGTAGTGGTGAAGGGCAGCAAGGATACACAGCATTATCAGCTGGCAAATACCGGCTATGGATTGGCTCCGAAAAGTGACGGGAGCAGCAATCTCGTAGCTGCAAAGAAATATAAGGTATCGTTTGACAACAAGGGCGGTACTGGTGACACCACTGCCATAGATGTTATCTGCGGGGGTGTTTATGGACAGCTCCCGACACCGACAAGGACAGGTTATACATTTGGCGGCTGGTATACCGCAGCCACTGGCGGCAGTAAGGTCACAGCCAATACAGTTGCCACAGCCACGGCGGCACATATCCTTTACGCGCACTGGAAGGCAAATACCTATACGGTAACTTACAATAAAAACAGCGGAACGATAACAAACGAAAGCAGTTATACAAAGTATACATGCGGAACAGGTCTGACACTGCCGACACCGGCAAGGACAGGCTATACGTTTGGCGGCTGGTTTGAAAATGCAAGTTTCACAGGCACGGCGGTCACAAAGATTTCAACCACGGCTACGGGAAATAAGACCTATTATGCGAAGTGGACGGCAAAGCAATGTAAAGTAGTCTTTGATTATCAGGGAGCGACAAGCGGCAGCAGCACGACAGAGAAAACAGTGACGTACAACAGCACTTACGGGACTCTGCCCGCACCGAAGAAGACAGGTTATACTTTTAAGGGCTGGTACGCACAGGCAGGAGGACAAGGAGGACAGACTACAGCAACGACAAAAGTTACAAAAGTAAGTAATCATACACTTTTCGCTTACTGGAAAGATGAAACACTCCCCGATGCGCCTGTCCTGCAGGATGGCGTAAGCCTGCCCACAGGCTGGACGAATACGCAGGATTCCATTCCCTTGAAGCTCTATGACAGCGTGGGTGTTACGGAATTATGGGTAAAAACGGATAGCGGAGTCTATCAGGCAATAAACGGATTTTCCAGTGGCAGCAGTACATATTCCTATACGGTCAAGGAGGGTGAGCATACTTATCAGTTTAAGGCTAAGGATGCAGTCGGAAACGAATCGGCAGACAGCACTGTGTTTAAGGTCAAACTGGATAAAACGATTCCTGTGATAAACCTTGCCAATATGTCCATAGAAAACGGTGAAAAAAATCTGTGGGACTGGATTGTCGGCAAAAAGAGCATGATTATCAAAATACCTGCTGCGGACATTACCGATGCCGGATCCGGAATAGACAAAGTGTCCTATACTGCGATACCGGACAGCGGTGCACAGCAGACGAAAACAATCAGTGTAAAGGACGGTTGTTATGAGATCGCCCTCAATGCAGAATTTGCTGGAACAATTGAACTGACGGCAAAGGACATGGCGGGTAATACCGTACAGATCAGCCTCGTGGCAGCGGATGGGAAAATCGTCACAGAGGATAACGCGCCAGTGGTTACCATGACGTTACCGGATACGCCAGTGCCGAATGCAAACGGATGGTATAATACTACACCTATAGAACTCAGCGTGCGCGTGACAGACAACAGGAACAATGAAGGCACGGGTATTCTTTCCGGCGGTATTGGCGGAATCACATGGAAAGACGGAGAAGACGGCGTAGAGCAGACTGTAAGCGGACTGCCCGGGGATGACGCTGTATATGAAAAAGAATTTGTCATACAGGCAGCGACAGACGGTGCGCATACTTATTACATAAATGCCGTTGATAATGCAGGAAATGAGAGCGGATGGCAGACAATCACAGTCTGTCTTGACACAGTGAATCCCGTTTTTCGTGAAAATCCAATCGTTACGAACTGCACACAGGATGACGCGGACATTACCTTTACTTCGTCCGAAAACGGAAAAGTATACTGGATTGCGGATGCCGAATCAAAGCCGGACGCACAGAAAGTGTTGGAGATCGGCTCTGGGAACGGCAATGAAAAAGATATTACAGGCGGCATACAGGAAACTTTTACCGAAGGAAAATTTCTTCCCGGAACCATACACATAGTTTATATGGTGCTGGAAGATGTCGCGGGTAACTTGTCCGAAGTAAAGGCAGTCAGCTTCACCACACTGCAGGCGGCGCCACAGATTACATTGGAGGATCTTGACATCGACTTTGAGGCAGAAAACGTGAAACTGCCCGATGACCTTGGGGAAATGGAAATCTACACGGATCCATCCGATCCGGAGGGAAGCATAATTGTTCCGAATGAGGACGGCTCTTGGCCAATTGAGCCGGGAACATCTATATATATACGCTATCCGGAAAAGACGGAAGGCGGCATGACAAGCCCTCCTAGCGACGCCATAGGAATTGACCTTCCAGACAGACCCGCGGCGCCTGCGGCAAAACAGGCGGCAGTGACCGATACAACGGTAACGGTGACAGATCCGGTCAGTGGTGAGGAGTATGTCCTTGTGCCAAAGGGGCAGACGCCTGACTGGAGCATTTCCAACATCACAGGGCAGTTTGAAAGACTTGACCCGAACACGGAATATGACCTTTATGCGCGGATAAAAGCGACGGAGGAGCGTTTTGCTTCTGTGTCTGTAAAAACAGCGGTACGGACATCTGTGACGATAAAAGAACCGGTTGTCACAGGCAACGGAGCAGGGGAGGAAGGCAACACTGTTTCCAAACCGGATGCACCGGATACCAGTGGCAGTACAGTGACCTATACAGGAACCTATGAGGAAGAGTATGTGCCTGTCATCATAGTGGATGGTCAGGAATATTCTCCTGAAATGACATGGAATGAAGACAGCGGGGATGGTGAATGGGAGTATACCCTTGATATACCGGACGGTGCGGCGGAAGTGGAGATTACCGTCGAATTCAGGAAACGAACCATAAGCGGAATCATGGTAATGCCAGAGACGCTGACCATTTTTGCAGACAATGATGCAAATGTGGGTATTACTGCGCTTACTTCTTATTTAAAAGAAAACAGCAGTGTACAGGCAGTCTATGACAATAAGACAAAGGATACCGTGCAGGCGGACTATGGCACCACAGACGTTTTTTCAATAAAAGGTGCAGCCTATAACTATACTGTTTCAGCCAGCGGAAAAACCAGCGGGATGATTCTGAATGTGACACCCGTGTCAGCATCATTCATAGCCCCGGCGGAGCTTACCCAAGTCCGAAAGGACGGCGGATATACAGTGTCGGAAGTGGCAGGATGGCTTCCGGCACAGGTTACAGTCAATTATACAGGGGAGGGATATATAGCGAGGACAGAAAGCAGTAAGGTCGTATGGGACACAGATTCCATAGAAGCGGGTTTTGGCTCCGAACCTGTGAGAAAGACCATCAGCGGAACCGTGGAGCTGCCGGCATGGGTGACATGCCACGATTCTGTCAGCATTGTAATTGATTTTATTGACAAGCTTGCACTGACCGATGCACAGATGAAGCTTTCTGTCTCCGGCTGGGTTTACGGGGAGCAGGCAGCGCCTGTTCCGCAGGGAAGCATTGCCGTGGCGGACACAAATCCGAGCTATACCTATCTTTACAGCGCCAACAACGGCGCGGCATGGGTAACGGCGGAAAATCTTCCGAAGTCTTCCGGCGGACATATTATTCCCGGCGAATATCTTGTAAAGATGACTTATATGGGTGATGATTATGTCGGTGTCAGGACAGCTTCCTTTAACGTGACTGCAAAACTTCTTGAAATCCGGAAGGGAACGCTTGAAGTAGAAGACCGGAATTATGACGGAACCATGGATGCCAGATTAAAGGAGGGCGGACAGGCTGCACTTTCCGGTGTCGTCACAGGTGATACGGTCGCGCTTGGCGGCAGCCTCAGCGCAAGATTTACCGAGGCGGGGCCTAAAAAGAAAATTCCGGTCATTGTGACAGGCTTCTTGTTGGAAGGCAGTGACGCCGGATATTATGGGCTGAAAAATACCACGCTCACACTGTATGCGACCATCAACAATGCAGACGGTACGCCGCCGTCCGGAGGAAACAACGGCAACGGCGGAAACGGAAATGGCGGCGACAGTGATAATGACGGAAAAAACAGTTCGAGTGACAACGGCGATAGCGATACGGATGCATCTGCAATCACGCCGCCGTCGGTAACACTTCCGACAGATATACAGCAGCCTGATTCCGGAACAGAAGGCAGTCCTGATGAAATCGCGGAAACAAATTCTACACAGCAGACGGAAGAAGCCTTAGAACAGATGACAGAGCCAGAAAACACGGATACAAATACACAGGAGCAGGGCGCCTTAGAATCCATACAGGCAGACAACGAACAACAGACCAAAAACAAATTCTTGCATGCCATGCAGGCATCAATCGTGGATGACAGGATTGTCATGTCCGGCGAACCTGTTGAGACAGGCAACAGACCGCAGTCATCGGACACTACAACAATGATTCAGGCTGGAGAAGGTCTGGTTGCTGTCACGCTAGTCTGTGAGGACGAGGGGTACGCTGCGGGAGTGAAGGATACGATAGCGGTGGCAAATGCAGTACTGACGCCGGAGCAGATTCAGCTTGTAAACGATGGAGCAAGCATAGAAATCAAGATAGTGATAAAGGACATTTCAGGAAATGTGACAGAGCAGGACAAGGAGATTATCGAAAACGGCCTGACGCTGTTTCGAAAGGAGATACAGGAGCTTACGATTGGCATGTACGTTGATATTTCTATGTTCACCAGAGTTGACGAGGGCGATTGGAATACCATTAGTGCCATAAAGGAACCCATCGAAATCAGTATCGGTATCCTGAAGGAATTGCAGGAGGATGGCAGAACGTTTTATATTATCCGCTCGCATGAAGGGGAGTATGCCCTTTTGAACGATGTTGGACATGATCCGAATAACATCACCATTCGCACAAATATGTTCTCTGCATATGCCATCGCATACCGGCAGAAAGGTATGGATTATGAGCAGGATGAGCAGGATGAACAGATGAAATGCAGACTGTGCCACATTTGCCCGACGTTCTTAGGCATATGCTATTTTGCAGGGTTTGCAGTGATAATTGCATTTATAACGATAATCTGCGTTATTATCGTTATAAAAAGACATCACAGAGTAAAAAGATAAAAGAAAGCTGCCGGATAAATTTCTTTCCGGCAGCCTTTTCTTTTCTTATTCCTGATTTCCAGCTGTATTGTAAAGATTGTTCAGATAGTCGGTAACCGTGTCCTTGATTTCTGCCTGTGCCATGTAGCCGTCACCGTAGTTCTGTTTCATGTTTGCCACATATTCCTCGCCGTTTTCTTCTGTCATCTCTGCGATAACGGCGTCCATGTCAATCGAAAGACCTGCATCCTCATAAATAGCCTGATATACAAGAGCAGTCTTTACAGTCTCTTTCGCGCGCTCCCGCAGCTCCTTCTCATATGAAAGCTCGTCCTTAATATCGTCGGTTCTGGTGTCCCACACATTTTGATATGCTTCCATTCCATAGGATGAGAACATCTGATTATAATATTCCATCATGTTTTCGTCATCATATTTTGTGACAGCCTGAATCGTTTTCAGGTATTCGGACGGATAGGATTTGACAGCGGAGTTGTCCATGATGTAGTTCGTCAGATACTCCTCAAGATGCTGTTCATAAAAACGGTTCTTAACGGATGTGCGGTACTCCTCGGCTGACGTATAACTTTCTCCGTCGTCATTGGTCAAATTTTCCGCAACAAATTCGTCCGTGAGTTCCGGCGTTGTCTTGATGCCGTTTATGGTAACTGCAAAACTTGCGTCCTTGCCGGCAACATCCTCACCGTCGTAGCCCTCGGGGAATGTCACCTCAACAGTCACGTTTTCGCCGGGTTTATGTCCGATTAACTGCTGCTCGAAATCATCGACAAAGGATCCGGAGCCGATGGTCAGGTCATATCCTGCACCGTTGCTGTTTCCGCCTTCAAACTCGACGCCGTCAATCGTGCCCACGTAATCAATGTTTACTTCGTCGCCGTCTGCAATCTCGAGGGAAGCGTCCGTGTTAAGCTCCTTGTGGGATTCGAGCGTGGCGTTGATATCCGCCTCTACCTCCTCGTCTGTTGCGGCAACTTCCTCGGCCGGCACATTGATATTTGCATAGTCTGCCAAAGTGAGGACATCCTTTACATTGACACCGTCAATCTTTCCGTCTGCAGTCAGACCGGCACTGTAATCGGAGTTTGATGTAGTGCGGATGATTGACAAATAAATGCTTTTTCCGGCAGCAAACGCGATGACGGCTATAATCGCGGCTGCAATGACAATGCCGGTAATCCTGACAGTGCGCTTATGGCGGCGCCCCTTGGCAACCTCCTTTTTGCGCTCCTCACGCTTTGCCTTGCTCTTGCTTATCTCTGCAGTTTCTATTTTATTTGCTTCTGCATTCTTTTTTTTGTCCTTTGCCATTTCTATAACCTGTCCTTTCAATTAATATTCATGGATAAATTTCAAAACCTCATATTAATTTATCATATAAATGAAAAAAAATAAAGGGGTTCACAAAAAATCCTTATTTATACTGTAATAGTAACTTAATGCATGCACTTGACAATAGTGGAAATGTCAGATTATACTATATAAAAGAGTGAAGAGCAGGCATATTGCGCATAGAAAATGAAAATGTACGCATAACTAAGCAGAAGGGAGTAAAAGCCAGTATGAATGTAGAAGATATTCCAGTACCGGCAATGGCGGCGATCAGGGTCAGCAAGGAGGGAAAATCGGCGCTTTTTGAGACGACGATTATCCAGACTACGGACAATAAATATATATATACCATGCCAGTGCGGGTGGATGACAAGCTTGTGAATTTTGAGGCGAAGGGGCTGTTCAAGGAAATTAAGATAGAGTTTGCGCCGTTTGAATTTTACGAATGGAGGAATATTTCCATTATCCGTTTTGTGGAGGATGGGAAAAGCTACCTCAGAATCCGGACGACAACTCCCGGAATCCGTGCCATGGCATGGCCGGATAAGCCTGTGACGACACAGAATCCGAAGAAAAAGAAACAGATCATTGAAGACAGGGCGCTTGAGGCGGCAAAGGCAACACAGACAGAAGGAGAGCAATCGTGAGAAAGGCGGCAATAATTCTGGCAGCGATAATCGGCAGCGGATGGCTTGCCACAGGCTGTCAGGGCGATATATCCCCACAGAATCCAGAGGACTATGTGGGCGGTGTCGTAAGTGAGATAAAGACGCAGGCAGTGGAGGAAATCAAGAAAGCCTTTGCGGATGAGGTGGAGGATTTTTTCAAAAGCGATGACCTGGCGGCTTCCCTTGGCATTAGCAGTGAGGAACAGGGAAAACTGGAAGAATCCATCAAGGACTATATCAATCAGTATAGCCAGGACGAGGATAAATTAAATGAGGCAAAGGAATCTCTGGATGAACTTCTGGAGAATGTAAATGGGCTTTCGGCAGAAGAGCTGCAGGATAAGATATCCGATATATTCAAGAAATGACCAATAAGGATTGTGAAAAACCCGTATGCTACAGCATACGGGTTATTTCTGCACCCTGCTTGGTTCTGAGATCGTAGAATACGTTGTTGGTGTATACAGTCGGACGTGAGAGGGCGTCCTCATGAATTTCCGTAATCCGTCCATCAAGGTTTCCGGTCACGCATACACGCCTGTCCAGGTACATCTTCGCAATGCGGGTGAGAATGGGCGTGATGTGCGGGCCATACTTGTCAAGTCCCTGTTGTTCAAAGACCCGGATAGCCTGAAACGGCGTCAGCGCAACGCGCTGTGCCCTTGGATGCGTCATGGCTTCATATGTGTCGGCAATGGCGGCAATCAGTGCAAATGGGTCAATACGGTTCTCCTTTAAGCGCGCGGGATAACCGCTTCCGTCGCAGCGCTCATGGTGCATGATCATGACGCTGACAACGTGGGGCGGCAGCTTTCTGGATTTTACAAGCTCATACCCCAGGTGGATATGGTGCTGCATCTGGATAAATTCCTCAGGGGTCAGCTTGTCCGGCTTCCACAGAAGCTCGTCGGAAATCTTTGTCTTGCCAATATCAAAGATAAAGCCGCAGACAGTCAGGTTATCCAGATCCTCCTCGTTCATGCCAATCCATTTTCCGAAGACATAGCACAACAGACCGCAGTTGAAACAGTGGTTGTATGTTATCTCGTTCTCATTCGGCATCATATTGTACAGATAGTCGAGCAGCTGTTCGCCGTTATGTACACTGGACATGATATCGTCGCGCAGGGAAAGCAGCTTGGGAATATTGAGTTCCAGACCGGTATCGAGGGTGCGCATAATCTTGTGGAACAAGTCAAGCGTCACTGCATATATGTCGTTAAAGCGCTGGAAGCGGGGATGCTGGTGCAGATGCTTGTAGCGCGTCATGTTAATCTCACTGGGCTCGCTCAGCAATATTTCATCAAAGTTATATTCAAACAGGGTCTGGATGTTTTCCTGTGTCAGAACAGTATTTGCCTTAAAGATAATCTCGCCGGCAGGACTGTAGATGTCTTCATAAAGAACCATGTCAGGCTTGAGTGCCTGGGTTGATAATTTGTACATAAATTCCCTCCATGCCGCCGCTGGCGGCTCAAATAGAAATGAAAAACGCTGACTGCATCGTGTAGCAATGCCGTTATGTATCTATAGTATCATAAAATATGGTAAGTTGTATATAATAAACTAAAAAATTATTCCCCCTGGAATTATCGGAATTGGTGAACATAACTAAAAAGTTATGTTAATTTGCACAATTTGGAAAATAGGGATTGAAATATAAAAAAACATATGCTACTATTTATAAAAAGTTAATATTTATTAGGAATAAGGGCATTTCTAAAGGAATATGTCGATATGCTTAAAGTTATCCACAAACTAATGTTGATATGTGTATAACTTGTGTATTGATAATGGATTTACATAACATTTTTTCTTGATTTTTTTAGGTGATTCAGTTTCTTCGCCGGCGTCATACAGGGAGAATATGACAGGGTAATGAAACTAATCATAGACAAACTTTGACAAAAGCACCTTGAAAACATAACAGCTCACATTAGAAAACAGGTACCGGACAGCAGTCCGGGCATCTGTATGGGACTACGATATGTTAATGATGCGTAACGGTGCGGTAAAACCGGGGCGCCGTTATGGGCCTGAAGATGAGGGGCGGTCTGAAATTAGCATATGACATTGAAAAGGAGGTTACCGGAACGTAGCGGCTGGTAACAAAAGGAAAGCTGTCCGCATGGCGGGCGGTTACGAAAAGGGTTGAAAGGGGAACAGCGCATGTTAGTTGCAAAGAGAGAAGTATCTGAGAGAATTGATATTTTAAACAAGAAGCCGATGATTAGGAAGAACCAGTCTACGGGAGAAATGCTGGCGGGATTTCTGGATCCCATATCAGGAGCTTTTGAGGTAGCCATGGAAATTAGTGATGAGCAGGATATCGATGACTTCATCGAGGAGTATGACTTATCGGTCGTAATGATTTCAAAAATGTGAGTAAAACAGCAGGCAGCATACAATTGAATATGAGTGAGAAAAGGTGTGGGTCAAAGTTTAAAAAGCGGGGGCAGATGGGAACTGCCCTCATTTTTTTACATTTATTTTTAAAAATTAGAGAGGTATTTCGATGGAAAAGAAGGAATTTTATATTGCATCAAAAGACGGGGTGCACAGGCTGCACGTCGTGCTGTGGGAGCCGGAGACAGCGGTGAAGGGGGTCGTGCAGATTTCCCATGGTATGACAGAGATGATTGATCGGTACGAAGACTTTGCACTGTTTTTGAACAGGCACGGTTATGCGGTAATCGGAAATGACCACCTGGGGCATGGGCTGACGGCTGGAAATGACCGCGACCTGGGATACTTTTGTCCGCAGAATATGAGTGCGACGGTTGTGGCGGATTTACACAGGGTGACGAAGTATGCAAAAAAGAAGTACCGGAACATCCCATATTTTCTGCTGGGGCACAGCATGGGCTCCTTTATGGCAAGGCGGTATCTGATGACTTATGGGGACGGGCTGGACGGAGCGGTAATCTGTGGAACAGGAAGCCAGAGCAGCCTGGTACTGATTGCCGGAAAAATTGTGTCAAACGTTCTGCGGGTCATCCTTGGTGACCACTACCGCTCGCGGCTTCTCAGGATGAATGCATTCAGCGCATACCAGAAGCGCATTCCGAATCCGCGCACCGAGAGCGACTGGCTGACAAGGGACACGAAGATTGTGGATTTCTGCATTCAAAATAAATATTGCAATTTTATTTTTTCAGTCAACGGCTACCGGACACTTTTTGACGTGCTGTCCTTTATCCAGAAAGACAAGAATATCAAAAGGATTCCCAGGGAGCTGCCGCTTTATTTTATCGCAGGCGGCCAGGACCCGGTGGGAAATTATGGCAAAAGCGTCAGAAAAATCGCGGCTGCATATAAAAGGGCGGGAATAGAGGATGTGTCACTAAAGATTTACCGGGATGACCGGCATGAAGTGTTAAATGAGCTTGACCGTGACCAGGTATACAGGGATGTGCTTACGTGGCTGGACATGAAGGCTTCGGAATAAAGAAATAATACAGGGAAAGCGTGAAAAGTACTTCTAGCTGCTCGCAGCAGAGGCTGCTTCGCGGAGAAGTACTAAGTTTCACGCCGAAAAATGCCAAAGTACGGCATTTTTCATATCTATTTGAACCGCCCAAGGCGGCATAGGGGATTAATATGAGGATTGGAGAAGATGAGCGGTATATGCGGGAGGCAGTGAGGCAGGCAAGGAAGGCGTACTCGCTCGGGGAAGTGCCGATAGGGTGTGTGATTGTGCACGATGGCAAAATTATCGGGCGCGGGTACAACAGGCGCAACACGGACAAGAACACGCTTGCCCATGCGGAAATGACCGCGATAAAAAGGGCAAGCAGGGTAATTGGCGACTGGCGGCTGGAGGAGTGCACACTCTATGTCACGCTTGAGCCGTGCCAGATGTGCGCGGGCGCCATCGTGCAGGCGCGGATTCCAAAGGTCGTGATGGCGTGCATGAACCCGAAGGCGGGCTGCGCGGGTTCCATACTCAATATTCTGGACATGCCGGAATTCAACCATCAGGTGGAGACGGTGCGCGGCGTGCTCGAGGAGGAATGCGCCATGATGCTTAAAAACTTTTTCCGCGAACTGCGCATAAGGAATAAGCAGGAAAAGGAATTGAAATAAAAAAATACCTCTTTATTCTGTTGATAAACTATGATACACTAAGTCATAATAATATAGTGTGTGGAGGTTTGAATGGACGAGATTGCGGTGCTGATTCCCTGTTATAACGAGAGCAGGACAATCGAGAAGGTTGTAAAGGATTTCAAGGAAGCGCTCCCTGAGGCAGCGATATACGTATACGATAACAATTCAAAGGATGGGACGGATGAAATTGCGCGCCGCGCCGGGGCCATTGTGCGCTATGAGTACCGGCAGGGAAAGGGGAATGTCATCCGGAGGATGTTCCGTGAGATAGACGCAAAGTGCTATATTATGACAGACGGGGATGACACCTATCCGGCTGACGAGGCGAGAAAGCTGTGTGATGCCGTCTTAAAAAGAAACGCGGACATGGTTGTCGGGGACAGACTTTCCTCCTCGTACTTTGAGGAAAATAAACGACCGTTTCACAATTTTGGGAATTCGCTTGTGCGCGGGGCGATAAACAGCATGTTTAAGAGTGACATACGTGACATCATGACAGGCTACAGGGCGTTCAGCTACCAGTTTGTCAAGTCGTTTCCGGTGCTTTCCAAAGGCTTTGAGATAGAGACGGAGATGAGCATCCATGCGATAGACAAGAACATGCATGTGGAGAATGTGATTATCCAGTACAGGGACAGGCCGGAGGGGAGTGAGTCGAAGCTCAATACCTACTCCGACGGGTTCAAGGTTATCATGACAATCATCAGGCTGTACAAAAATTACAAGCCGATGGGATTTTTTACATGGATAGCAGTAATACTGGCGCTGGTCTCAACGGCGTTTCTGGCTCCGGTGATGGGCGAGTATTTCGACACGGGGCTGGTGGAACGGTTTCCCACGCTGATTGTGTGCTGTTTTGTATATATGGGAGCGATGCAGTCATTTTTTGCAGGCCTGATGCTCTCTACCATGAAACAGAAAAACATGCAGGATTATGAGATGAACCTGATTTTCCTCGACAATGAATACAAACATAAGTTGGAAGAAAAGTAGATATTTTATGAATATACCAATGAATTATGTGGCTTTCGACATAGAAACCACGGGGTTAAACCCGAAATACGAAAAAATTATAGAAATTGGCGCAGTGCGCGTCCGGGACGGAGCGGCACAGGACACTTTTTCGACGTTTGTAAATCCCGGGAAAGGGCTTCCGGAAAGAATTATCGAGCTTACGGGAATCCATGATGCGGATGTCGCGGATGCGCCATATATGGACGAGGTGCTGGATACATTCCTGGACTTTGTGGGGGATGATGCCCTGCTGGGGCACAACCTGATGTTTGACTATTCGTTTATGAAAAAGGCGGCGGTGAACCAGAAAAAGACATTTGAAAAGTCCGGAATCGACACGCTGCGGATTGCCAGAAGATTCTTAAATGATGTGGAGAGCAGGTCCCTTGGTTTTCTGTGCGGGCACTACCATATTCATCTCGAGGCGCACAGGGCGCTCAATGATGCGATGGCTACACATGAGCTGTACCAGATTCTGGCGCGCACGTTCGGGGACAGGGAACAGGACACATTTCAGCCAGTGCCGCTTGTCTACAATGTAAAAAAAGAAAATCCCGCCACGCCCAGACAGCTTGCGTACCTGCAGGGACTTGCAGGGCGCTACCACCTGGAATGCGACGGGTTTGTACTAGCACCTGTTCCGTCTGTGACAGATACGCATATAGATTTGGAGACAATCACCAAAAATGAGGCGAGCAGGCTTATCGACAGGCTGCTTGCAGTTTTTGGACGATAGTGTCCTTCATGAGGGAGTGCAGCTTATCAGCCTGTGCAATCAGCTGCTCGATTTTTTCGGGCGTTCCGGCCTCGGTGTAGAGTTCTGCAAGCAGATAGTAGCTTTTGCTGACATCGGTTCCGGTGGAAACTGCAAATTCGAGGACTTCTGCTGCAAGCGCGTCCTCCGAACACGCATGGAGCAGCTCGGCAAGCTTTTGCAGCAGGGTCACCATATTGGTGTAATGAAAATCATAGTCGCTTAATATATTAATATTAGCGGTTCCGTATTCCAGCTTGAGGTCCGTGTTGGTATATCCTGTCAGATTGACAATTTTTCCGGCGGACAAGTCCCTCAGGTCGCTGAGGCAGCTTTGGATTTCCTCCGTCATTGACGCAGGAGCCATATTCAGCACGCTGTCGGGTATGGTGATGTAGTCCAGGCTGTCGAGTGATTTTTTTCTGGTAAAATTAGCCCGCTGCTCGCGGTCCCAGAATGCGCGGTCCATATCTTTTTCTTTCTTTTTGGCTCTCTGTAAAAAGAAGGTAAATAGGGCGCATATGATGATAAAGCTTGAAAAAATAAAAAAATTCATATATAATATCCTTTCGAAAAGGGGTGAACAGCCATGATGAACATGAATAATAAGAAAACACAACGCACGATTGCAGCTGTTATAGCAGTTATTCTTGTACTGGCAATGGTAGTACCGCTGGTTGCCAGCGTTGTCGGTTAATCGTTCCGGTACAATTAGGTACTGAAACGATTATATATAATTGCCGTATAAATTGCAACATTTTTGTGGTGGAACAATAATTTTAAGGAGAATTTCGGGGTTATGAAAAAAATTGGAAAGAGAGCGGCATTGATACTATCGGCTTTTGTACTGGCAGTCCTGATTGCGGGTACATGGTGTCCGGGGTCGGTTTTTGCGGCATCGGATGACGGGACGATTCTGGACGGTGTGTACATGGGGGACATATCCCTTGCCGGCATGACAGCGGATGAGGCAAAAGCCTCCGTCAGGGAGTTTGTGGAAAGCTTAAAGCAAAAAAATATCACATTCGGCGCGGTGGATGACCATTACGTCGTCGTTACTGCCGGCGACCTGGGACTGAGCTGGGTCAACGAGCAGGCGATAGACGAGGCAGCCCAGCTTGGCAAGAAGGGCAACATCGTCAGGCGGTATAAGGCAATACAGGACTTAAAGCATGGGAACAAGGTTTATAACCTGGAGCTTACCGTAGACAAGGACTTAATCCGTGCGGTGCTTGAGGAGCAGTGCACGGAATATGATGTTCCGGCAGCCAACAACACAATGACAAGGGTTGACGGACAGATTATTGTCGAGGAGGGGCAGACAGGACAGCATGTCAATATTGAAGAGTCCCTGAATAAGACGTTTGACTATATAACAGGCGGCTGGGACTATCAGGATGCATCCATCGACCTTGCGATTGACATCACGGAACCAAGGGGAAGTGTGGAGGATCTGCAGCGGCTGACAGATGTGCTTGGCACATTTACGACGAGTTATTCTACCAGCAGCTCGGCAAGGTGCAAAAATGTGGAGAATGGGTGCCGCCTGATAAATGGGACACTTTTATATCCGGGCGATGAATTTTCTACATATGATACCATCAAGCCTTTTACGGAGGCAAATGGGTATTATCCGGCAGGCTCATATCTGAACGGCAAGGTAGTCGACAGCCTGGGGGGCGGTATCTGCCAGGTTTCGACGACACTGTACAATGCGGTTCTTTTGTCGGAGCTTGAAGTGACGGAGCGGAACAACCATTCCATGATCATTGCATACGTGAAGCCGTCGATGGATGCTGCCATAGCAGAGTCGGCAGGAAAGGATTTCCGCTTTGTGAACAATCTGCAGAATCCGGTTTATATAGAGGGTGTTACTGAGGGAAAACAGATTACTTTTACGATATATGGTGTCGAGCAGAGAGACCCGAGCCGTGTTGTTCGCTATGAGAGTGAGACGCTTTCGACAACACACCCCGACCATGAGGTTATCACGCCCACCACAGGGCAGGGTGTGGGATATATCAGCGTGGAATCTGCACATATCGGGTACACGGCACAGCTCTGGAAGGTTGTGGAGGAAAATGGTGTCGAAGTGAGCCGCGAGGTGATTAACAAGAGTTCCTACAAGGTGTCACCGCGGTCTGCTGTCGTAGGTGTCAACACGGACAATCCGATCTACGCACAGCGCATCAATGCGGCTGTCGCTTCGGGAAGCATTGATACCTGCAAGGCGGAGGCAGCGGCGATTAAGGCAGAGATGGCAGCGGCGGCGCAGCAGCAGGCAGATTTGGAGGCATATTATCAGGCGCTTCAGCAGCAGCAGCTGGAACAGCAGGCGGCAGAGCAACAGGCACAGCAGCAGGCACCACAGCCGTAAACTGTTACACGGGGATACTACAGAAGAAAACAAAAGGGGATTTGTGATGAATTGCGGGAAATTGACAGAGAGCATTTACGAGCGCTCAGTTATCAAAGTGGTGAAAACAAATTCAACGGAAAACAGGAAATTTTATGATGGCGCAGGGCTGGGGGCAGACTGCGCCATTTTGGCGGGTGAGAAGGCATCCGGCATTATGTCCGGCCAGGCGCTTGCATCCGGGCTTGACGCGAAAGTGGCGGTGCGCGCGTATATGGCAGCGACAAACCATGTGATTGCCTGCTGTGTCAACGGTGCGGCATCGGGACTGTTTGACGCGTATGCAAATATGACGCTGGTTGTCCCAAAAAGGCTGCGCGAAATCAAGGTGCGCGGCATGATAGAGGCAGCTGCCGTGCAGGCGGAGGAGACAGGTGTCCCGCTCTTAAGCTGCAATGTACAGGTGCTGGAATCGGTGACGGACGCAGTGGCAGTCTGTGTGGTCAATGCCGGCGTTGAGAACAGGTGTGACGGCAAGATTGTGCCGCTGAGGAAAAGGGCGCATGCCGGAGAGGACATCGTGATGACGAAGTGGCTGGGGCTTGAGGGGACAGCCATTATGGCGGCGGGCAGTCTTGAAAGGCTCTGTGCGCGTTATCCGGCAGACCTTGTGGAGGAAGCTGCGGACTTTTACCGGTATCTGTCGATTGCACCGGAGGCCGCCACCGCCGTTAAGTCCGGCGCAGGTTATCTGCACGTGCTGCGGGAGGGCGGTGTATTTGGCGGACTCTGGCAGCTTGCGGCGGATAACGGCGTTGGACTGGTCGTAGACTTAAGGCGCATACCGGTAAGACAGGAGACAATTGAGGTATGTGAATTTTTTGATTTGAATCCATATGAACTGCTGGCGGGCGGAAGCGCGCTGATAACATCCCCGAACGGCGGGGAGCTGGTGCGTGCATTTGGGGAAGCGGGCATACCGGCGGCAGTGATTGGGCATACAACACAGGGCAATGACAGGGTGATTTGCCATGACGGGGAATCGAGATATCTCGAACCGGCAAACGGGGATGAAATCTATCAATATTTTCAAAATAAAACGGGAGGATTGGAACAATGAGAGAACAAATTTTATCTATTATAGAAAAGAACAGCAGGATTGACCTGCACGAGCTTGCCATCATTCTTGGCATGGAGGAAGCAGATGTGGTCAACGAGATGGAGCAGATGGAAAAGGAAGGCATTATCTGCGGCTACCACACACTGATTGACTGGGAAAAGACTTCCATAGAAAAGGTGAACGCGCTGATTGAGGTCCGCGTAACGCCGCAGCGCGGAAAAGGATTTGACAGCATTGCAGAGCGCATTTACAAATATCCTGAGGTGCATGCCGTATACCTGATTTCCGGCGGGTATGATTTGCTCGTAAGCCTTGAGGGAAAGACGCTCAAGGAGGTGTCGAACTTTGTGTCGGATAAGCTTTCCACACTGGAAACGGTCATCAGCACCGCTACGCACTTTATCCTGAAAAAATATAAGGATCACGGCACGATTCTTGACAGGAAGGAATCTGATGAAAGGATACAGGTGACACCATGAGAAATCCGTTATCGAAGACAATTGTAGAAATAAAGCCCTCCGGAATCCGGAAGTATTTTGATATCGTCAGCGAGATGAACGACCCCGATGTGATTTCGCTTGGCGTCGGGGAGCCTGACTTTGAGACCCCGTGGCACATCAGGGACGAGGGCATCTATTCCCTTGAGAAGGGACGAACCTTTTACACGGCAAATGCCGGACTTCTGGAGCTGCGTGAGGAGATAAACCGGTACCTGAAAAGACGTTTTGACTTAAGCTATGACGCAAAGGACGGGATTCTGGTGACGGTCGGCGGTTCGGAGGCAATTGACATCGCGCTGCGCGCCATGGTAGACCCTGGCGATGAAGTGATTATCCCGCAGCCAAGCTATGTATCCTATGAGCCGTGTGCAATTCTTGCCGGGGCGAAGCCTGTCATCATTGAACTGAAAAATGAAAACCAGTTCCGGCTGACGGCGCAGGAGCTGGAGGATGCAATCACGGAAAAAACGAAAGTCCTTATCCTGCCGTTCCCGAACAACCCGACAGGCGCCATCATGGAGCGCGCGGATTTGGAGGAAATTGCGAAGGTCATTGAAAAGCATGATATTTTTGTGCTTTCCGACGAAATTTATTCGGAGCTTTGCTATACGGAGAAACATGTTTCCATCGCGAATATCCCCGGCATGTGGGAGCGGACAGTACTGATTAACGGATTTTCCAAGTCATATGCCATGACGGGATGGCGGCTTGGATACGCGTGCGGGCCAAAGCAGATTATCGAGCAGATGTACAAGATACACCAGTTCTGTATTATGTGTGCGCCGACAACCTCGCAGTATGCGGCGATTGACGCGCTGAAAAACGGTGACGGTGACGTTGCAATGATGCGTGATTCGTACAACCAGAGACGCCGCTTTCTGGTCAACGCGTTCAAGGAAATGGGACTGGAATGCTTTGAGCCGTTCGGCGCTTTTTACATGTTCCCCTGCGTGAAGCAGTTTGGCATGACAAGTGACGAGTTCGCATCAAAGCTTCTGCATGAGGAGAAGCTTGCGGTAGTGCCGGGCAATGCGTTTGGTGACAGCGGCGAGGGATTTTTGCGCATTTCCTATGCGTATTCCCTTGAAAAATTGAAAGTTGCGATGGGCAGGCTCGGACGTTTTGTGGAAAGGCTGAAATAAGGGATATGAATATCGTACTGTATCAGCCGGAGATTCCGGCAAATACCGGAAATATCGGACGTACCTGTGTCGCGACAGGGACGGTGCTGCATTTAATCGAGCCGCTTGGCTTCCGGCTTACCGGAAAGGAGCTGCGTCGTGCGGGCATGGATTACTGGGAGCACCTGAATGTGCGCCGTTACATAAATTTTGAGGAGTTTGCCACGAAAAACCTCGCCGGAAATCCGGGTGCAAAAATCTGGATGGCGACGACCAAGGCAAAAAAAGGATATACACAGGCAATATTTGGCGCGGATGATTTTATCATGTTCGGAAAAGAGAGTGCGGGGATTCCCGAGGACATTCTGGTGGATTACGAGGACACCTGTATCCGCATTCCGATGCTGGACAAAATCAGAAGCCTGAACCTGTCAAACAGCGTCAGCATCGTGCTCTACGAAGCCCTGCGCCAGCAGGGCTTTGCAGGCATGCAGATGGAAGGGGCGCTGCACCATATGGAGTGGAAGGAAGATAAAGCAGAAAAGGAGCCGTGAAAGTAGGCGCATATAGTGTATAAGTTAAGGCATATTTGCTGATGAGACATGTTATGATCAGCAAATATGCCTTTTTAAAATAATTTAAAATTTTTGCAACAAATGACAGAAAAACGGGATATAAGGATAGAAGCAAAGGAGGTGGAAGGATGCATGGGGAAGACGGCAATGAAATTGACATGGATGCAGTGTATCAGGAATATGCGAACCTGGTTTACCGGTTTCTGTATTCGCATACGCATGATGCGGACTGGTCGCAGGAGCTGATGCAGGAAACGTTCCTGCGCGCGGTGGATTCCATCTCACGGTATGACGGTTCCTGCAAACTTTCGGTGTGGCTCTGCCAGATTGCAAAACATGTGATGTGGCAGGAGCTGCGCAAAAGGAAGCGGGTGGAGACAGTGGCGCTGTCCGTTGATTTCCCTGATTTGTCCATGGCAGACGGGGAGGCGTGCATGATAGGCAGGGAGCGCACCCAGAAGCTGTATCAGGCGATTCACTGCCTCCCGGAGCTGGAGAAGGAGGTCGTTTTGTACCGGATGACTGGCGAGCTCTCCTTCCGTCAGATTGGGGAAATCCTTGGAAAAAGTGAAAACTGGAGCCGGACAGTATTTTACCGTGCAAAACAGAAACTCAGAAAGGAGCTGGAAAAGTATGGATTGTGACATTGTGAGGGATTTAATGCCGGGGTATATTGACGGTGTGTTAAGTGAGGCGGGCAGCAGAGTAGTGCGTGAGCACTTGGAGCGCTGCGCGGAGTGTGGACAAGTGTACGCGGATATGAAAGGGAATGTGGATAACGGCAGCACCCCTGCTGAACAGGCAGCGCTTGACGGATTCCGGAAGATACACAGGCGTACCAGACGGTTTAAAATGGCAGCTGCAATGGGAGGGCTGCTGGCAGCAGCATTTATGATAGCCATTTTTCTCAAGGTATTTGTCTTTGGAAATCTGTCGCGGGCGCATATCGTGTGGGTAACAAATTCGACATATAATGAACAGACAGACAGCCTGACGATAAATGGACATATTGACGCTGCCGGGCACATCAGCCAGATCAAGTGGAAAGAAAACCCCGGTATCGGCGACCGTGTGGATTTGTTTGTCTATGTGGCGGAGACGCTGCCGTTTGTGGGCGAAGAAAAAAGTTTTTCTGTCACAATTCCGGACATGAAAGGGAAAAATCTCTATGTCGTCGGTTCCGATTATGACCACAAAAAGGTATATGACTGGAAAGATGACCACTGGGAACTGATGCGGGATTTGGAAAAGGAGATTTATCAGCGCGTTGGTCCGGACTGGGACACACAGAAAACAATGCTGTGGCAAGGCAGCGGCATCCGTACGGTAGACGGAGTGGATGGTATTTGGTATTCTGTGTCATTTCTCATAGGCGAGGATGCGTATTACCAGAGGATTGGGGATACCTATGTCACGTATGGGGAGATGGAGACGGAGGACTGCGAAATCTGGATATCCCTGGAGGAACCGCATCAGATTCGGCTATATGATAATAAAACCGGAAAATACCAGGAAGTACCATAGAGAACGAAATATTGCGAACTTTGCACAAATATTTGTGCGTTAAGACAGAAATAATAGGCAAAAGTAATAAAAAGCTAAAATTTACTTAAAAAGTCTTTTCAAAAGGAAAAATGTGATATATAATCTATTAATATCTGATTAAAAGCAGTTACATGAACCAATTAAATACAGCTTACATCGTAAGCGAGTTTTACTCGCTATTCGCTCTCTCAATAACGCCCGCAAGTCTACACGGATTTGCGGGTTTTTTGCGTGTAAAAAATTTTTATAGCCTGCAAAGCCTTATAAAATAAGGGATTCCCGGAAACCAACATTACCTATTGTTCCTTTTTTGCCCAAAACAGGAACAATAGCTCCATTTATCGAATCGACAAAGTATGATAAAATCTGCATAACAGAGACAAAACATAATAGAAGTACAGAAATGAGGCACATTATTTGGAAAAGGATGAAGTTTGGCATCCACGGAAATGTGTGTACTTGAGTATTATATTATTAGTAAATGTCTATACGTTTGCAAGGAAGATAGAAAATAAAAGAGATAAATATTTATGATATTGATTTCTACATGTATTGTATATAAAAAATAATATGAAAGAAAAGTGATATGAAAGTAGTTCATGAAAATTATGAAATGGATGGAAGATAATTAACCTCCCATCCGAATCGAAATAAATATCTAATGAATTAGACTACACAAATACGAATACTGGCATTTGAAGAATCCTCATCTCCACACAGGTTTGATAAAACTTCATCAAGATCTGTGTTTTCACTTTGAAGGTTTATGTTATTCTGCTCCATAAAACGCTCCTCCTTTCTTTTAGATTAAATGTATTATAACATATACGAAATACAAAATCAATTATTGCTTTTGTATTTCGTATATGTTATAATACATTGTCAAACAGAAATGTAATTTTATAGTATTGCTGATAATATGTGTAAAGCTTAAAATTTATAATTAATATATTAATAATAAAATAGGAGATGATATAAAGATATGAAAGTGTTGGACGAATGTATTGACAAATTTTCTTCAACTATGAGTGTGGAATTTAGACCATTTAAAGAAATTGATTTGAATGATTTTTATGAATACGCATCAGATTTTGAAACGACACAGTTTTTAACTTGGCCTACACATAAAACAATGGGTCAGTCATATGAGATATTAATGAAATATTATATTGGGAACAATTATTGCTTAGCAATAATTAATAAAAAAGAATCGAAATGTATCGGAAGCATTACCTTGATACCTAATGTTGAATGTGACAAATTATCATTTGGAATAGTAATAAATAAAAAATACTGGTGCAAAGGGATTGGAACGGAAGTCTGCTCGTATTTGATAGACTTTGCATTTAATACATTAAATGTTAAAAAAGTTGAAGCAGAGCTTTTCAAAGAAAATAAAGCTTCAGAGAAAATGATGCTAAAATCAGGAATGCGAATGGAGAAGAAAGGTAAATTATTAGGGAAAGAAACGCTCATTTATTCAGTGAACAAAACAGAAACAAATCGTCAAGTATTTAAGGCTCTGTTTGTAAATCCACCAACAGTGTCACAAATTCCAGAATATGCAAAGGGTATTTCATATTATAGCTGGTTGAAAACCAAGGGTAAATTTTATTCATTTGTTCCTGGTGAACTACTAGGTGCTCAATGTATACAAAGTTATGTATATAAGCACAATGTAAATTGTAGCTTTGAAATACTTAACGGATGCTTAGAAGAACACATTTCAGTGGAACAAACGACGAGAGAAATAATAAAAAAATTTCCAATTGACTTACTATGTATATCTGGGCCATATGATGTTTTTCCTGAAATTTTACAAATTGCAGAAACTGTTTGCCAGAATTCTCCTAAAACGAAAATACTGTATGGTCAATTTTTTGCATCCCTTTGCTATGAGCAAATATTAAAGAAATATAGTGTGTTTGATTATATAAGTGTTGGATATGGAGAAATAACAATTTCAAAACTGATTGAGCATTTGCAAAGCGAAAAAGAAATAGTTGGAATACCGGGTCTTGCGTATAGGTTTGGAGATGAAATAGTTTGTAGAGAGTTACAAGAATGTGAATTTGATGAAATTATCGGTATTAGACCAACTAGAGAGAATGTTGAAAAAGTTATGGCTTCAGGGCTTAATGTTAGTATTTTTGCGTCAAGGGGATGCCCATATAGGTGTTCTTTTTGTGTGTCTGGTTCTCTTATGGGCAAATGTAATGGATATAGATTGAGAGACCCTTATGATGTCGTAGATGAATTGGAGTATTTGTATAATAAATATAATTTAAAAAGAATAACTTTTGTAGATGATACATTTGCTCCAAATAGCAAAGTAGGAAAAGAACAAGCTCGTATAATTGCTGAAGAAATTATTCGACGTCGTATAAAGATTGAGATTATGATAGATTCTCGCATTGACTGTATTGAAAAGGAGCTGTTTACTTTGTTGTATAAGGCGGGCGTAAAATATATATATGTTGGAATAGAAGCTGCAAATAATAGAAACTTAAAGAAATATAATAAGGGATATGATGCGGATAAAATTAAGAATAATCTGGACATTTTGCAAGAAATTGGTATTAACGTAATTTATGGATTTATAAATTTTAATCCAGAAACTACATATGATGACTTACTCATAAATATTGAAATGTTGCGTGAATTAGATAATATAGATCCTTCAATGTTGTCACATGAATTTATTCCTTATCCAGGAACCATTATGACGCAAAGGCTTTTAGATGAAGGGTTATTGGAGGGAGAATTCCCGAATTATATTCTTAAGTATAAAAATTCTATAATAAAAAAACTGAAGAAGGAATATGATAAGCTACTTGGCGTTTACACCTCTTTTTTATTAAAAATGAATGTTTATCCAGAATTTTATATTAATTCACATGAACAAGTTTATAGAGAAATTAATATACTATTTGCTGATTATCTTTTTGATATGGTTTATTTTGCTAAAGAGAATAATAAGGTGTTAAAATTATTCGAAAAATATGAAAATAGATTAAAGCAACTATTAAAGCAAATTCTTATAGAAGAAAGAAACATGGGGCATTGTAAAAGTTTGTTCGAAAATAATGAAGTGTAGGGATATGAAAATTGCGATGATTGGAATATATGGTGGTATGGAACGTGACTTTAATCCGGGAAATGTGCTGATAGCTTATTATTCAAAAAGAGAAATTGAGAAAAGGTTGAAATTTGCAAGCATTGATATATATTCTTTGGATTTTTCGATTCATAATATAACTCAGAAAAAGTGCTGTTTCGGGGAAACACCTTTTAAAATGGAAATTACCTTTTTTTCTACTAATAAGATTGATGAGCTTTGTGAATTGTTTTGCGCGAAATACCAAGCAGTAGTTATAGGTGGTGATATTGTTATTGGATTATCAGACGTATTTTTTTTAAATAAGCTAATCAGTCAGAAGAAACGCCCGATGATTTTGTTAAATGTAGTATCATCATTATGGAGATCGCATCTTGTTAGTGAGACTCAAAAATCAAATTTAAGAAGGATGGCTGATTCTTGTGAATACATATCCGTTAGGGAAAACTATGTTAAAGATTTAATGAAGATGTGTGGAGTTGAGAAAACTATAAATGTTATTCCAGATCCGGTTGTGCTTCATCAAAAAGGTGAATGGGATACGCCAGAAGAGGTATCTAACTTTATTTCAGAATTAAAAAAACAAGGAAAAAAAATAGTTTGTATTAGTGAGTGTTTTTTACATACAAGGGATATGGTTGAAGCACTAATAAAGTCCTCTGTTATAAAAGAATGTACAGTGTTATTTTTCGCATACAGTAGAAGATACAATCATAGTAATAAAGCAAAGGAATATAAGAGTATTTTAAATGAGCATTGCTGTTGTTTTTTGGATTATTTAAATCCGTGGGCAGCGTATTCTATGATTGAAAATATTAATTTATGCGTTAGTAATGCATATCATTGCTGTGTGGCTGCAATAACATCTGGAATACCTTTTATTGGTATTGATCCAAGCCCATTTGAGAGTAGCAGACATACAGACATTTTATGCGATAAGGAGCAATTAGAAAAAAGTATTTTAAAAGTGGAAGTAGTCAATAATGATCATTCGGGAGTTTCACTTCAAAAATATTTCGAGAAATATTTAAAAAATGAGTTGCATTTTCATTTTGATTTAAGCCAAGAACGTCAAAAAGTGGAAGAACATTTTGACCAAATGTGTAAAATAATGTTATAGGAGATTGAGCTTTATGGATGATTTTGTTTTTGGATATAGTTTTGAGAAAAATTCGAAAAAATATTTACATTTCAATGAATTTATGAAAGATAACCTGTTAAATATTTTGTCTTTTTGTGAATTATATGATTGTACTGGAGAGAGATTAAATGTATCAAGTTTTAGATTGAAGCATCCAGGAGAATCAAGAATAGACTTATTTGATGATTATCAAGAAAAAGTATTAAAAAATACTCAAAATACGGTACTGTCCGAGGATGAAAAAGCGTTAGATGCATCTGAACCAAGGATTTCATATATAATCAAGACGTTAAAAATGTTAAGTGCACTTGTATTATTTTATAATAATCATAACAGATGCGAGATTAATAGAATTGAATTGAATGATTGTAGACATTGGATTTTAAAAGAACACAACCATGCATCATCTGTGTATCAATACTTGGCAGCGACGTGCAATGCGAATTGTAAGTTTTGCTATCTCCAGGCCAATCCTGTGAATATAAGAATAGGAAAAAAAGAAAAAAATGCGGATTGCTCATGGAATGAACTTCAAACAAGAATAAATTATTTTGGAGACGAGACTAATTTGTTTACGCCAAATTATGAAATTAAGGAGTTTTTTAATTCACCGTATTTTGAAAAAACGTTAATTGAATTAAGAAAAAAAAGTAATGATGATTTTATGTTCGTAACAAATGGTTCGCTGCTTACTGCGGAAAAAATAAAATTTTTATCAACTATATTGCCGGTTACTGTAATTATAAGTGTAGTTGTTATATCGGGGGAAAAAAGGAGTGAAATTCTTTTTAATGAATCAGTGAATGATGAAAGTGATAAATTTAACCATGTTATGATGAAATCCTTTCCGTTGTTAAATAAGTATAAGGTCCCATTTATAGGTTCTATTACAGCATGGCCTTCAATTAAGTATGATGATTTTATAGAAACAATTCATTATATTGAAAAGTTTAATCCTGTTGCAATAAGAATTAATATGTTGGGATATTGCGAAAGAAATATGCCTAATATATCTGTTCCAGATGATTTTTGGTATACATTTTGTAAGTATATCGAAATGGCATCAAAAGAAACAGATGTACCATTGATTCCAATTCCATCTCAATATTATATAAATGAATTCCAAGAGAATGTTCTTGATGTACAGGTTATGGGAGTGATTAGAAATTCTCCAGCATATGGATTAGTTTTTCGTGGTGATGTCATTAAAAAAATAAATAATATGGTTGTTACTTCTAGAGATCAATTATTAGATGCGTTAAGTAAATTGAGTGGTGAGAAAACACTGTCTATTGTCAGGGATAATAAAGAGTTGGAAGTGACTATTGGAATTGAAGATAAAGAGAAGTATCCTTATGCCGGAACGTATTATGGAAAATATCGGTTTCCATATGGGATGGTTATACCCGAAAGTATTCAACTCAAGCAAGTAAAAGAAGTATTAAATATAATGGATAACAAACGAAAGAAAAATGCAATATTAATAGTAGGACCATTAGTGAAGAAAAGTGTTCTAAAGTATTTTTCTATGTTGGGCGGGCAAATTGATAAAACACAAACAGAAATTCATTTTGAAGACAAAGTAATTACAATTGCATGCTCTTACAATTATTTTCTTGGTGGTAATATTCAAATAATGGATATGTGTGTTATAACTGATTTTATGAAGGTAGTTGAGGATAATAAAAATAGTAAAACTGACATTGTAATTATGCCTGATTCAATGTTTAATGTGTGGGGGAATGATTTATTGGGAGTAAATAAGGATTCATTCGAACATTGTATAGGCATTACTGTTGAATATTTTAATGCTAAAACAGTTCCATATTAATATTTTATTATAATTATAAGAATGTTGTAGTGAGTGCTTTTTGCTTATATGAATTTTTAAATGTATTTTAAATAGCATGTTCAAAATTAAAAGAGGGGGCAAGTGGTGTTTAATAACCACTTATTAATAACATGAGACGACTACTAAGATACAAGACTGCTAAAAAATATTTAATAATTAGGTTGCTTGCAAAAATGGCTCATTCATGCTATTTTTGTTTATTTCCTGTATTCTTATTTAATAGAGGGTATAGCATTTTTGACATTTCAATTTTGGATACCATATTTTCTATTGGAATAGTGCTGTTTGAAGTACCAACGGGAATAATTGCTGATAGAATGAGAAGGGATAAATGTATTCATTTATCATACATACTGATGCTTTTGGCATATTTGTTTATTTATATAGATATATCATTTCCTATGTTAGTTGTAGCGAACTTAATTATGGCACTTGCATCTGCTTTCTCTTCAGGAATAATAGACGTGTGGCTTCTTGATGGATTGAAAGGGGATGGGTGTGATGAGGGAATGGCGATAATATCCGGTTTCATGCAAGTTATTGAAAATTTGGGATTGACAATAGGTCTTTTTTTGGGAGGACTTCTAGTAACAATGACCATAAGATATGCTTTTGCTGGCGGGCTAGTGTTGTTGATCATTGCAGTTATACTATGCTTTATTTTAATTTGTGATGCAGGAGGCGGAGAAGTAGATAACATTGCTAGTGAAAAAATAGGTGAATACATTATCAACAGCATAAAAGCTGTAACTGCTCCATTCCTTGGTGTCTCTTTTACCATGGCAATTGTTTCATTTGCGATTGCCTCACCATTGAATGTTCATTGGCAAGTTTTCTTTAATCAGAAAGGAATTGATAGTGAATTCATATTATCAAATCTATATTCCATTAGAACAGTTCTAATTGTCATTGGAGGAATAATAGCTGGGACATTCAAGAAAAGGGAATCGGGTAATAATTTACTTATCTTTAGAATATTTATTCCGATTTCGGCATTAGCGTTAATTCTATCTGCAGTGATTGATAACTGCTGGATTAGTTTGGGTTTATGGAGCATAATATCAATTACGAATACAATAGCTAGATCATTTTGGACTGCCGAGTTACTGTCAACTATGGGCGAAAGTAGACGTTCTACATTATTTTCTATTAATTCGCTTATTTTTTCGTTTGCATCTGCTGCTGGAAGTTTGGTGATAGGGAAAATAGCAGATGTAAGAGGTATTGATTTGGCATGGGAAATTTGTGGATGTGTTATGATATTGGCTGTTGTCTTTTCTTTTTATGCAAGTAAATTAGTAAAAGAAAGAGGTAGGAAAGCGGATGAGTGATATTAATCAAAATTTTGAGTTGATTACACATGGAAAAGTAGATAATTTTATTAATGCATGGATTATTAAACATAAATATAGCCACGTTAAAATAGCAGTATTAGATTCGGAAAAGAATGAAAACTTTTTTTCAATAGCTGTGAATACCCCTATCGTTGATGATAGGGGTATTGCTCATATTGTGGAACATTGTATTTTGGGAGGAACAAATTATATGCAAGGCAGAGAAGCATATAACATTTTTTTCCATGGAGATAATGAATTATCAGCTAATGCCGTTGTTTATCCTGAGTTTACACAGTACTCATTGTATGCACATAATTATCAAAATTTTAAAAGTAATATAAAATTATTTTTGGATACTATTTTTTCTCCCATATTTTTATATAAAAAGGAAATTTATTTGTATGAAGGTTGTCATATTAAAATGAATGAAAATGGGTTTGAGTATGGAGGTGTAGTATATAATGAGGCATCTTCTAAAATGTCTGACTATAAAAATCAAATTATTCACTTGATTCGAAAAAAGGTTTGGAGTGATAATTATGTTTTTCAGACAGCTGGAATACCGGATGACATTATAAAGACATCGTATAAAGATATTGTTGAATATTATAAGAAGTTTTATGTGGTGCAAAATATGTCATTTGTGCTTGCAACATCTAAAAATAATGTTGAAAAATGTTTTCAGTTAATTAGCGAATATCTTTTGCCAGAAAATGAAAACATAAAAAAAGAACATGATACGATAAGGGATAAAATAAATTACCAAGTGAACAATTTTTACGTTCGTTATGATAAAAAAAAAGAAATATATTTTTGCAAAAATTGTAGAATTGATACAAGGGATTATTTTTCTATTTTTAAATTATTGATTATAAAAGGGATTTTATCTCGATTATTGAAAACGAAATATGAAAATGATAAAGATTTATCATTTGAAATGTGGTTTAGTCCGTTTGATATGTTTCCTGTATTATCTATAGTATGTGCATTAAAAGAGGAAAATGCAACACTATTAGTCAATAAATTGGATGCGTTGGAAGAAAGTTTTGCAGATAATGCTATGAAAATTATAAACTATGTATACAAAGAAATATCTGCTGAATATAGAAAAATTGTAACAAATCACAATTGGCAATTTATTGTACGTATGCTTTTTATGTATTGGCGTCGATCTGGAATTTTTGATTTTAGAGGACTTGAATTTGAATCAATTCTTTATAATGAGCTAATTAAGCTCAAACAATTATGGAGTCAAAGGGACAAGAGAATTTCTTTTTGGCATAATATGAAAGAGACATTTTTTTTCTCAGTTCCATTTAAGAAACGTGACATTGTTTGTAATCCAGAATTGCTCTGGGAGAGTGACAATGATATCGATCAGAAAATCCAATCAGAAAAATTTAATTATAACAAAAATGATTTAGAAAACATAAATAAAAAACTGCGAATGCTATTTGATTTTGACCGTATATATGATAATTTAATATATTTCAAAATTAATTCATCGGAAAAAATAATAATTCGAATAAATTTTTGTTTGAAAAAAATTTTAATTGAAAAGTCTTTTTTTGTAGGAATAATTACAGAATTATTAAATTCATATTTTAGAATATACAAACAGAATAGTTATATTGATGTTACATATGAAAGCTACTCCAATTATAATGAAGTGAAGCGCTATGTATGCATTAAAATATGTTCGAAAAGATCTGAAATTATTGATAAAATTGAAATAGTAAAAAATGCAATCAAGGAACTATATCATATAAATGAAACTCATTTATATGATATAGTATATAATCAATATAATTACATAAAAAGGGATTTGATAGAAAAGCCACATAAATATGCGGTATATCATGCGCTGAGTGGCTGCTCATTAAGTGCTCAAATATATGAGAAAATACATGGGATAAATTATGGCTTTTCATTGAGAAAATTGTTAGATGAAGATTTCGAAAAAGGAGAAGTTGTGTTTGAGTTACGGTCTATGTTAAGAGAAATATTTTGTAAAAATAATCTGATAATGACATATTCTGCACAACAAAAGGAAATTTTATTTGCCCAAGGTCTTTATGAACGAATAAAGGAAAGTGTTGAAGATAATACAAAATTTAATAAAGAAATAAAAGACAGTTTCTTAGGAATGCGAATTTCAAAAGGGATATATTACAATCAGTCCCTTTATAATGCTGCTATGGCATTCAATATTGAAAATGGTAGGGGAGTTAAGTATGATGGGAAGATAAAAATAATAAAAAAGTATGTTAACGAATTATATTTTCCACTAAAACTAAGAAAAAATGGTGTTTATTCGTATGCATGTAATTTTATACCTACTAGTGGAAATTTTTATATGGTATCATATTGTGATCCAAATGTAAATGAAACCATAGACATATTTAAAGGGTTTAGTGTGTATTTTCAAAATAATATAAATGATAATACCTTTAATAAACTTAAATTAAGAACCTTACGATCAGAAAATGTTGAATTAAATTATATAGAGGATGAGGAGAGGAAAATATGTTTTTGGTTTTCGAATATGACAATGGAAATGAAAAAAGCTGAATTAGAGGAAATAGCATATGCTAGTATGGAGAATATGGAGGGTTGTATAAATTCTATAATGGAAGCAATGGAGAATGCTTGTATTTGTGTTATTGGAAATAGAGATAAATTAAATCAACCTAGTAGTGGGTTGAGAGAAATAATATCTTTAGATTTATTATTATAAGATATAAATACGCCAAGAAAATGACATAAGTCTCAATAACGGGGGCTATCGGGTAATGGCACTTTTTAGACCTGTTTCTCCCAAAAAGATATCTCCCGCAGAATTCCGTGCTTTTCAGCATGGACTCTTCTGCGGGAGATGCTTTTTTCTTGTTGATCATCCTATTTTAGGGCGCAAAAACCCCTTGGTGCTGATTCGGGCAGCGCTCTTTTCCCTATGCGGCTTTCTCCCCGGTTTTCCCTTCGAATTTATGTATTTTATCGTGCAGAAATCGGTGGTATTTATTGATATTCCGCCCGATTGCATACAGCATAAATTCCTTGTATACCTTTTCTGTAGAACGGTAATGAAACCGGCGAAATTTATCGTTTTCTTTTATGTCCCCAAAGTGGCCTTCTGTCTGTATCGAGCGGATCTGGCGGTTCAGGATCCCTTTTTCGCTCTGAATGTTGGAATGGGATTCTTCCTTCAGTTCCTCCCAGCGCTCATTGACTTTCATGACCTTATTTTTCCCTGCATCTTTTTCGGCATTATATTTATATAAACATTTCTCCTTATGCCCACATCCGCTGCAGTCTGCACACCCATACACCTCAAACGTCTGTGTATATCCATCCTGTTCTTTTGTTTCTGTCCGGATATGTCTTAATTCCCGTCCGTCATGGCATACATAATAATGCTCGTCTTCAAAGACCTCGTACTTCATGTTGTAATGCTTCCCGGTGTCCTCTTTACAGGCACGGGTTTTCCGCTGTTCATGATCCTGAAGCTTGATATAGCTGGCAACAGCATTTTCCTTCAGATACAGAAGATTCTTCTCACTGCTGTAACCGCTGTCAGCAGTTACCTCTTCCAGTATATTCCCAAATGCTTTCCGGTGTTTCTCAAGAACCGGGATCAGTGTATTGTAATCTGTACGGTCGTTACTCACATATCCGTGGATGATAAAATAATTCTCCACCGCAACCTGGACATTATAAGCGGGTTTTAACTGACCGTTGAGCATATGGTCTTCTTTCATCCTCATAAATGTTGCTTCCAGGTCTGTCTTCGAATAACTGTTCCTGTCTTTCCCCATGATCTCAAAACAGCTTTTATATTCCATCAGGCGGCTGCCGCATTTTTCCAGTTCCTCATGGAGCTGCTGGATCTCCGGCTTTTTCTGTCCTTTCCCGTTTACAAATACAATCCCTTCTCCTGCCGCGATCAGCAGCAGGTTCTGCTGGAGTTTCAGGATCTCAAGTGGAGAACAGTTGTCGATCTCAATTCAAAATTGTTACTAAAGTATAAATTATGCTGAATATATAAATACTTTCTTTTAACCAATTATTCCAAATCTTTTTCATCTTTCGTCACGCCTCCTTAATTCCGATTTGTTGCTGCTTTATTATA
Organism: uncultured Lachnospiraceae bacterium; assembly: GCA_949066965.1. GTDB lineage: Bacteria > Bacillota > Clostridia > Lachnospirales > Lachnospiraceae > COE1. The sequence goes on along the minus strand of CARTDA010000044.1, from coordinate 488 downwards.
CACCCATTTTCTCCAGAATGAAAGCGATTTCTTATACTTCCTGTTCATCAAAACGGAACTTGAACAATGCGGCAACAAGCCGGGATTTTATACTGTCCTCGGTATCTCTGTCGATATGCCCGTTTTCAATGGCGGCGATTCGGATTCGCTTGCTGTAATGCCGTAAAACCTCGTCCACGGCTTCCGGCTCGCCACTGGTCGCCCGGACAATCGTTTCATAGGGCAAAAGGTTCGGATTTCCCATGCGAAAGCACCTCCATTTTCCTTTGCAGGAGCCGTAAAGTCCCGCAGATTTGATACCCGGTCGTACTCCGGCAGCGTCTGTACATTTCCTCGATTTCCCGCTGTGTGTAATGCCCGAAAAAGTAAAGGAAAATGATTTCGTAAAACTTTTCTTCTGTCAAGTATAGCCTTATATTCTTATCGGCTCACTGGATTTACTGTTTACTAATTTACCTTATACCTCAAAATTGTTTTGAGCTTATCCT
>CARTDA010000043.1:0-36524 GCA_949066965.1 uncultured Lachnospiraceae bacterium | reverse complement strand
CATTTATATAACATAATTCTTTTCTGCTTCTTCATGGACTTTCCGAGACTACACATTTACATTATAACTAATATTTTTATCGTGTCAATAAAAATATTGAAAAATTCGTTAAATCATATTGACAAACGAATAAAACGATACTATATTGGTTATAACGAATTTTTCGCTAAATAATTTTAGGAGGTGATATATTGACTTTGGAAGATAATATCTCTAAGCGTATAGAGGATAGTGGAATTGCGCTAACAGTAGTATCACGAAGAACAGGAATTCCTTATATGGCTTTATATGACAGTCTTAGAAATAAGTCTAAAAAGAGAGAGATAAAAGGGAAAGAGCTGGTCAAACTTTGCAAATTTCTGGATATTGACTCTAGGGAGCTAGCAGGGGACACAGCAACACAGTAGTAGAAATGAAATAGATTTTGTGGTACCTTGAAAAAATTTTGCCATTATATAATCAAAAAAACTGCTAGATGCCTATCTCCAACAGTTTTTTTGCCAAATTTAACCCTATGTACTTTGCAGGCTTTCGCCGCACCTAATAGGCTAAGTGCTTCTTGAAGAACTCTGTCACTTAACAGTTTGGTTCTGCTTTTTCATTACGCCCATCAGCTGACAGACTACAAGGAGAACATGATACGGTGAGCACAATAGGGAGTGCAATAACCTCCATTTTTAAATGTGGTGTCACCACTTACGCCGTATCAGTATCTGCATTTAACCAGTTTTAATTGCTTTGGTACCAATATTGCGACCTTATACTAAGAGAACAGGGCAAGTCAATTTTTTTATGAACATAGTATACCTCCTTGCCCAAATGTGGGTAAAAATATTTTAGCATAATGGTAAAAATTTTTCAAGATTTGTCTTTTTTGAAAGCTAATACCAGATAATTTTTTCATCTGCGGATGAAAGTGTAGGAGGGAGGTGAGGGAAGATAGTGGAGTATCCAAAAGAACCCAAATTTTATTCTGATAAAGAGCAGATAGTTTATATGGGAGATAAAAAGAATAGTACGCTCCAAAGCATTGATGCTACTTTGAAGCGTATCGAATCAGTTCTTAATTGAACTGAAAAACCAATCTTGTGTTTTGGGCGGTCAGGCGCCTTATCAACAGAAGTTAAAAGAAAATTCAGTTGATTAGTATGTTGGATAAGGGTGGTTTCTTTATCATTTACATATCCTTTAAAAACCATTAATGAAGTAAATTCGTAACTGATATATGTAACTTTTAAAAGAATATTTTGCCCAAAGGAGGGGGGGGAGGGAAGAATGCAGCTGGAAAAGAAAACATCCAAGACAAATGGAAATAACATGAGCCCTGCGAATAAACTGACAGAGCTCATGAAAACAAACTTTGGACATGGTAGTTTTATGTTGGTTTTGTCATATTTGTGAACACAGACTGTTGTTAAGTTTGTTTAATGAAAACATAAACTTCATGCATTCCTGATAACAGTCCTTGGATACGGTATATTCACCATGGCATACACCGTCGCAGAACATGATACAACAGCAAAGAACACGTATTTCGTTTGGAAGAATATGTTCAAAGTCATGTCGTATGAGCTTCTCTGAAACAGAAACTGCACATTCTTCATTGATATTAATTTGTGCATCAGAGATACCATCGGTGTCTTCATGGACTAGGGGAAGTTTTGTCAGTGCGAAAAGACAGGTCTCAATGTCAGAATCATGAAAATCGTATTTAATGTGTTTCATTTGGAGACTCCTTTCCTATGTACTCGGTCATGGCAGTGACCTGTAAGTACAGTATAAGGCAGGGGACGAAAAAAGACAAGAACAAAAAGGTAGGACAGCATGGCAGCTGGTGAGGCAGAACTTGCGGCGAAGTAGGAGAGGGGTGAGGGAAGATGGAGGAAAAACAGTCAATGGCAGAGATACTTCAGGGCATTAATGATACCCTGATGCATCTGGATGGTTCTCTCCGGGAAATAAATATATCTTTAGGACGTATAACAAGGAACCAACAGGTAAGAACTGAGCGGGAATACCAGAAAGAACGTGGTTTTATAATACATGCGTAACCATCCCGCACTGGAATGTTGATTCGGGACATAAAAAGAAGCAGGAGGGAGGCAGAAAAGGTGACAGTGAAACAGTTATGTCAGGCGGAGCAGCTCCCGAAGGTAAGGGAATTGAAATCCGACAACATAGAACCGGGCGGCGTGGTTCCGCTGCCCGGCGGGTGGAAGGGCATCATAACAGGGGAGGTGGAGAAAATTGGCAGCAGTAAACCTGAGCGGGGTAAGCACGAGCGAACTGATTGACGAACTAAGGCTCCGCGGACAGGGACAGGAAGTCCCCGGGGAGGCGGGCAGTCCGGTGGAGGTACCGACGAGGCAGGCGGCACAGGAACTGGGCGTGTCACTCCCGACACTGAGGAGCTGGATGAAGCACGGGCACGTAAACATCGGCATCTATGACAAGAAGGACGGGAAGAAAAGGGCGGACATCCACGTGTTCAGGCACATGCTGGATGCGGAAAAGAGAAGGCTGACGACATGAAAACAGGCAGTGCGTTTTTTATTTTTGGCCTTTTTTCAGGAAAAGGCGGCAAAAACCAGCCGGAAACCGGCATGAAAGGGGGCGGCGGCAGTGCTGTGCAGGGACGAGGCGGGGGTCATGGACAAGCTCTGTAACCTCGCGGACAAATTCAACGAGCTGTATGACAAGAGGAAATACACGCGTGCAATGTTTGCATACCATACGGCATCCTCCGTGGCGGTGTTCCTTGAGATGGACAGGGAGGAAATGAACTTCTTCTTCGGGACTGCCAACACGGAGGAAACCGATGAAAAGGGGCTGTTTGACAGGGACAGGGTGCACAGGGCACAGTGGGAATGCATCCTGCTGGACAGGCCGGTGCCATACGTGGATTCACACGACATGGCCGATATCCTGAAATGCGCCGTGGGGGGAAATAAAAGGCAGTGACAGCCACGAACTGTCACTGCAGAAATGTGATATGCCACATACCGGGGATGGCATATTCATAATACCACCATGTGCCGTAGAAAGCAAGGCGAAAAGCCTGTTGGAAACAATCTTAAAGTATTAAAGTTAGCGAAAACATGGAGGCAGGGGGATGGCATATCAGGAGACGATATATGACCTTGGCGACGTGGTGGAACATGAATTCACGTTCATGGGCAACTATGGGGCGAAGGGGGAGAAGCGGGCGCCGCGGACAAAGGCAACGCCCGAACAGATGGAAAGGCAGAACCACACGAACAAGGTGAAGAGGGTGAGGAGGGTGATACTCCTGAACTTCAGGCCGTGGGACCTGTGGCTGACGATGAAGTACCCGAGGGGCACGCGCAGGACATCGAAGGAAGTCCTCGCCGACGTACAGGAATGGACAAGGAAGCTGGGCGCAAGGTACAGGAAGGCGGGGGAGGAGCTCAGGTGGATAAGAAGGATTGAAGTGGGGAGGTACGGCGGCATACACGTACATATCCTGGTTAACCGCCCGAGGACAATAAGGGATATCGACCTGGTCTGTAAGGAGCTGTGGGGCAGGGCGGGCATAAACTTCCAGAGCCTGCGCGAGGAGGGCAGCTATGAACAGCTCGCAGCATATTTCTGCAAAAAGGGAAATGACAGCGAGACGGAAGGGCAGTTAAGTTTCCTCCCGGAGGAGGACCGGAAAAGGTGCCTTGCCTACTCCACCAGCCGTAACCTCATCCGTCCGGAAGACGTGTGCACCAGAAAAAGGTACAGCCACTGGACAATGCGGCGGATCATAACCGAGGGATCGAAACCGGCCCCGGGATATTACATTGACAAGGGCAGTATCAGGACGGGCATAAATCCATACACAGGCATGAGCTACTATTACTACAGGGAAATCAGGATAAAAAATAAATGGGAAACCGGCGACTGTGGATAAGTGGATAAGTGCCCCGGCATAAGTGAACCACTTATCCGGGGGATTTTGAAGGAAGGTGAAAGACATGTTTAAGGTGAACATCTACATGGAGACGGATACCGGCAGCAGGAAGCGGCTTTACAGGGGATATGGCGCAGTCGTTGAATTTATCAGGAAAAACGGCGAGCCAGAAACAAGGGAGGCCTTCGGCCTGTGTGATGGGACATGGAACCTTGCATACATACTGGCACTCACGGATGCCCTTGAACTGCTGACGGCGCCCTGTGCGGTTACAATGTTTGCTGCAAACAGGTACGTCTGCGAAAGCATGTGCAATGGCAGGGTCAGGGAATGGCAGGCAGCAGGGTGGAAGACCATCAGGAATGATACGATAGCCTGCGCGGAGGAGTGGAAGGCACTGGTCAGGGCGGCATCAGGACATGAGCTTCATTTCATGAATTCATGCAGAAGCCCTTACAGCAGTTACCTGCAGAATGAGATAAGGAAAGTCAAAGGCCGGGGTGAAAACTGGCAGCAGATGCACATCACGTCCTGACACCGGAAGGAGGAAAATGAAAATGAAGGTAATAGCAGTAAGTAATTACAAGGGAGGATGTGCCAAGACGACAACGGCGGTAAACCTTGCCTACAACATGGCAGCAGAGGAGGGGAAGCGTGTGCTCCTGATTGATGCCGACCCGCAGGGCAATGCGAGTTATATCCTGTGGAAATACAATCCGAACGCGGACACGCTGTACAGATTATACGGCGGAAAAACGCTGAAAAGCCTGATAAGGCGGAGCAGGTACATGAACCTTGACATAGTGCCGTCAATGACAGGGCTTGAGGAGGTTAACAGACAGCATGACATTTTAAACCGCAACCTGCTGCGCAGGCGCATTGAGGATATTGCAGACAGATATGACTACGTGGTCATAGACTGCCAGCCCACGATGCAGTTCCTGACCATCAGTGCGCTGTATGCGGCGGATCTGGTAATAGTGCCCTTCAAGGCAGCAGGGTTCAGTATCAACGGACTGGAACTGATGCAGGATTACCTGGAGGATGCCGCGCAGAAAAGGGAGTATCAGGAAGACCTCAACCATGCCTGTCTCCTGACAATGTTTAACGGCAGGGCAAAAAGCCTGGACAGGGTCATGGAGCTGATGGGGCAGGACGCATATGCCATTTTTGATACCATGATAAGTTTTTCCACAATATGTGAGAGTGCGGAAGATAAGAATGTAAGGAAACCGCTTTTGAAACACCGGAGAAAAAGCAGGGTGGCAGCAGATTATCTGGAACTGACAAGGGAAGTATTGTCAGAGATGGGGGAATTGTGACATGGGAAGCCTGAGCAGACTGATTAGGGAGAAGGGCGTTGAGCCCGGAGGAATAATGACAGGACAGGTAAAGGTGCAGCAGATACATTATACAAAACTCAAGGAATCGGAGCTGAATTTCTATACAAGAAGTGAGGAGGAAGTGGCGGAGCTTGCTGACACTATGCTCATAGCAGGCGGAATCCTCCAGCCACTGATTGTCAGGAAAACCGACATGAGTGAGTATGAGGTACTGGCCGGGCATAAGCGCAAACGTGCCAGCGCCTATAATGTGGGGCGCGGATATAAAGAATATGAGTTTCTGCCCTGCATCGTAATTGATATGAGCGGACTGCTGGCAAAAAAGATTTCCGAGCAGATACTTGCAGAGCATAATGATGCTGCGGATGATAAACTGCTTGATATGATAGCCGAATATATAGTGATCTGCACAAATAGTACGGCAAGCGAGAGCAGCGATTACGAAAAAATGATGCAGGCAGTAAGGCTGTCAAAAATCCTGCCTTCAATGCTCGAAAATGAGGAGCTGAAAGGGCGTGCCCTCCGTGCAGAAATTGCAAAGGAAATGAAATGCGGCGACGGACAGGTCGGCAGGTACCAGGGCATCTATAATAACCTGGTACCCGAAGCCATGGAACGTTTTAAGGATGGCAGGATGACAATTTCCGTGGCATATGGTTTGTCTGGTCTTGATGCCGACCGGCAGCAGCTGGCATTAAGAGGGCAGCAGATAAGCATGGCAGATATTAACTTACTGAAACAGGAAAAAGGCGGGGAAACGGTGTCCGAGTCGGACACCGGGAAAGGGCATGGCACGGAGTTTTCAGAACAGGAAGGGGACAGCAGACCGGTGTCCGAGTCGGACACCGGAAAAATGCCACCGGAAGAATCATATGGCTCCATGGAAGATACGGAAAACAACATACAGTGCGCACTTGAATTGATTTTTGACAGGGATGATTCCGGATTCCCGCAGGACATCATGCAGGAACTGCTGAATGTGGCAGGCGGTACAGGCAACGTTTCCCTTCTGGTAGATACCATGGAAAAGGCGCTGCCATTTGAAAATAGGTACATAAAATTTGAACAGGCATGCGGTTACAGCATATATTTCAAGCAGGACAGGCGGAAAATGAGACTTGCGCTGTGGCCGTTCTGGAGGGGATTCCGAGAGCGGTACCATTATGGCAGGACTGCCGCACAGGATGCCCTGCCGGCAGCGGACGGGGGACGGGACGTTATCAGTGATGGCAGGGGCACCAGCCAGGAAAATGCCCCGGCAGCAGCCATGGACAAAAACAGAAAGGAAACTGCTGTCGGCGGGGAGGCAGGGAACGCACGGGCAGTGGACTATACGCTGGAGGATGTCAGAAACGTTTATGGTGAATACATGATGAAGTCCGGGGTTTTTAAGGACGGGGGGACAGACAAAAGGGACAGGATAATCAGAGATGGCCTGGAATGCCTGATGAGAGCGCTCAGGGAGGGGACAGCATGCTGAAAGACATTATTGAGAAATGGAAAAAGCAGGGCGGCGTGTGCGAGACGGTGACCATATACTGCCCTTACTGCCATCAGGGAATGGCAGCAGAGGCAACTCCCGACATGGCGGAAAACGAGGATTTGTTAGGGGAACTTGCAGTGGAAACGTGCAGCTGTCCGGAAGCGAAGAATGAAGCCAAAAGAAAAAAGCGGGCAGAAAGCGTGAACACGAAGGTTGACGCAATGCTCGGTGAAAAATCAGGCACCCCGGTCGATGACGGGGTACTCGACCTGATCAAGGCAATGTCAATACATGTCTGCCATGGGCACATAAGGAAAATAAACATCCAGGTCAATGAGAATGTCAGGGTGGGCATCAGCACGGATACAAACGGCCTGCTGGACATCAAAAAGGAAATTAAGAATGTATCCCGGCAGAAGATATAAAAACGACCGGTAAAACCATGAACCGCAAGGGGAAAGGAGTCCTTATGGATAAATGCAGCGTGCTTATAAACCTTTATGAAATGATGATGGTGGCAGACAATGAAAAAAGCTTCCGCACACTTGACGAAGCCATAAGGCTGCTAAAGGAAAAAGGGCATAATGGGATACCCGTCCCATGTTCCATAGGGGATGTCCTGTATTCGATCGTGGGTGAGGGGGTAAGTGCATACAGGATAACCGGGTTCCGCATTGACAGTGAAAAAACCTATATGGAATCAGAGGAAAGCATGCTGTTTGCGGCAGACAGGGTAGGGAAATATTATTTCTTCTCGAGGAAACTGGCAGAAAGGGAATTTAAGAAATGGAGTGGAAAAGACATTGAAAAGCATCATGCATGATAAACGTGACGGTACCTGCTACCTGTGCATGCTGCTGCATGATGACTATGGCAGGAGGCAGACACAGGAACACCACGTATTTTATGGCACTGCAAACAGGAAACTGTCAGAAAAATATGGACTAAAGGTATACCTCTGCATGGAACACCATACATATGACGGCGGTACGGAGGCGGTGCACAGGAACCATGACGTGGACATGAAATTAAAGGAAATGGCACAGACGGATTTTGAGACAAGGTACCCCGAATTAAGCTTCCGAGCCATATTCGGTAAGACCTACAAGCCCTTTTGATTCCCATAAAAGGGATTTTATATATCACAAAAAAACAGGGACCATGATAAAGCCCCGCCGTGGCATACGGCGGGGGGAAAGGAGCGGGGAAAGGCAAGTGGAAAAGAAAACAGTCAGGAAGCTGATGGATGAGCAGAGAAAACGGTTCATAAGGCAGAAACAGAAAGAACAGGAAAACAGTACGACAGAGGATGCAAGGGCAGTCTTCCGCCGCATGCCCTACCATATGCGTCAGGACTGCTGCGGGAAGGAGGGCGGGGATGACAAACTTTGAAAACATGAAACAGAAGATAATCGGGGCTGTCAGCAGGATGGACGAGATGGAGCTGCTCCGTATGCGAGAAGGAATTCGGCGGGTGCGGCGCCGGCCCCTGCAACAGCGAACACAACAGCCGGTACCTTGAGTGGTGCAGGAAGGAACATATGGAACCGTCCCGCACCGTACAGGGACGGCAGGGAACTGGAGGTTAGTAATATGGCTGGAAAGGCATATGTCCCGCCCGATAACGGGGCGGGATGGTGGAGGGACATTCCCGGCTATGGCGGAAAATACCGGGCGAACAGGGCAGGGGACGTACAGAGGGTATTTCCGAGCGGGCTTGTCCGGGACATGACGCCATACAGGAAGAAAGGCAGGAAATTAAGGAACAGGCTGTTTGTAAAACTGACGGCAGACGGAAAGGCGAAGGAAGTCGCGGTGCTGAAAATTATGGCTGAAACATGGCACAGCAATGGGGACAAAAGCCTTGTCCCATACCACAAAAATGGAAATGCCACGGACAACCGTGCTGACAATATTGGATTCATAAGCAGGAGCGAACTGGGAAAAATGACCGGACACATGGCAGGCAGGAGAAAATGCGTGTTTAAGGTGGATGAAAACGGAAACGAGGTCGAGGTTTACCGTTCTGCAAGGGCAGCGGCAAGGGCAAACAGCATGAGCTACCAGACAGTCCTTGACCGCTGCCACAACCGGGTGGGGAACCCATTTGCACTGGACGGACACACATACCGGTTCGAGAAATAGGGATCCGGGTAAATAAACAGAAAGGAGCCAGCCTCCGGCCGGGGCAACGTGTACACAGGCTCTTTGAAAAGAAATGAGTGAACAGTACAGAAGCAGGGTTTATACAGACAGACCGGACTATGCGGACTTTGACGCACCGGAAAAATTCCAGGCAATAACCGGAATCATAATGACACGCTTAAGCCAGCATCCAAAAGCAATATGCTCTTACTCCGGCGGGGCGGACAGTGACATCATGATTGACCTGATTGAGACGGCAAGGAAGATTGCCCCGTCGCTCCCGCCGGTCAGGTATGTGTTTTTTAATACGGGACTGGAGATGAAAGCCACAAAAGACCATGTGAAGGCAACCGCAGAAAAGTACGGGGTGGAAATTGAGGAAGTCAGACCGAAGGTCGGTATCGTGCAGGCGGTGAGGGAGCACGGTGTCCCATTCGTGTCGAAGATAATGTCTGCGGGGCTTGAGGGATGGCAGAAAAAGGAAATACCCCTGACAATAGCAGATGAATATGCACGGGCAGAGAATAAGGAGGCAAAGAGGCGGGAACTGGGTGAGAGATTCCCAAAATGTGAGGGCATAATCAATTTCCTATGTTGCTGCAATTCCGCAGGGGAGCCGCGCCCCAATATCCAGTTAGTGATTAACTCGTCAAAGTACATGTTGGATTTTATAAGGGAGTTCCCGCCGGATTTCCAGATAAGTGCAAAATGCTGCGACTACTGCAAGAAACAGGTGGCGCACAGCGTCCAGAAAGGCTATGAGATGATAATCACCGGGGAACGCAGGGACGAGGGCGGCATGAGGTCCGTCCCACGCAAGGACAATGCGGCGTTGTGTTTCACAGAAACAAGCGATGGACAGTACCGGTTAAGGCCGCTTTACTATATTACGGATAAGGATAAGGCGTGGTATAAGGAGCAATTTGGAATCAGGTATTCTGATGCGTATGAGGTCTACGGGCTTACAAGGACAGGGTGCTGCGGGTGCCCGATATCGTATAAGGCGGTTGATGACCTGGAAAAAATACGCCCATATGAACCAAATGTTGTGGAGGCTGCATGGAACATATTTGGAAAAAGCTATGAATACCGGAGAAAGTACAATGATTATAAGGAGGCCAGGATGAATGATGAAAATAAAAGGAAAAGAACCATAAAGGGACAGATGGAGCTGTCCGATTACCTGACACCAGATCACCCGGGACAGGCACCATGGGAGGGGATGACATGAATGACCTGATAATTGACTGTTTTGCAGGCGGGGGCGGTGCAAGCGTCGGGATTGAGATGGCGCTGGGAAGACCCGTGGACATTGCCATAAACCATGACCCGGAAGCGATCCGGATGCATACCGTCAACCATCCGAATACGCTGCACCTAACGGAAGATATTTTCAGCGTGGATCTACAGAAATACATAAAAGACCGCCATGTGGCGCTGATGTGGGCAAGCCCGGACTGCACGAGCCACAGCAAGGCAAAAGGCGGAAAGCCGAGGAAGCAGGGACTGCGCATCCTGCCATGGGCGGTATACAAGCACGCAAAGGCTATTCTTCCGGATGTGGTCATTATGGAAAACGTGGAGGAAATACAGAAGTGGGGGCCGCTTGACAAAAAGGGATATCCCATAAAGGAGCGGCAGGGGGAGGAGTACCAGAAATTCATAAGGTGCATGAAATCCATTGGCTACATATTTGACAGCAGGGAGCTGGTGGCAGCAGACTATGGCGCGCCAACGACAAGGAAAAGGTGGTATGCAGTGTTCCGGCGGGACGGGCGCAGTATTGTGTGGCCAGAACCGACACACAGCAAAGGTGGTATAAACGGATTAAAGCCATGGGAGCCGATTTACAAATATCTGGATTTGTGTGATCTGGGAAAGTCGATCTTTGGGCGGAAGAAACCACTGGCAGACAATACGATGCGGAGGATAGCAAGAGGACTTGAGAAATTTGTTTTTAACTGCCCGGAACCATTTATCGTACAGGTGAACCATGGCGGGGAGAATTTCCGGGGGCAGAGAATACAGGATCCGCTTCCTACCCTGACGTCGAAACACGGATTCGGTGTGGTGACGCCTGTTGTAATGCCATATATGTTACGGAACAATTCCGGAGCCCCGGGAAGCGATGTCAGGGACCCAGTGCTTACAATTACGACTGGCGGTCATCATGGTATAATTAGTCCCCTTTTGATTCAATACCATAATGAAACGGCAAAAAATGGGGTACGCGGGCAGGCGGTAACAGCACCGGTACAGACGATAGACACCAGCAACCGCTATGGGCTTGTGATGGCGTTCCTGTCGAAATTTTACAATACTACCGTCGGGCAGGCGGTGACAGAACCAGTACATACCATAACCACATCGCCCGGACATTTCGCCTCCGTGTCTGTTCTGGCAGCAGGATGGGAGGATCTGCGGGCGGCCGGGATTGACAGGGAGACAGCGCAGAAATGTACCTGGGTAAGCCAGTTTATCATGGAATATTACGGATGCGGTACAGGGCAGGAAATTGACAGCCCGCTGCACACCATCGTGACAAGGGCCAGGTTTGCGCTGGTCACAATCCTCGGAAATAAATATGTGATACTGGATATCTTCCTGAGAATGCTGAATCCGGAAGAACTGAAGCTGGGGCAGGGATTCCCGGCGGATTACATAATAGACCGGGATATAGACTACAGGCCGTATCCACAAAAAGAACAGGTGGCGCGGATCGGAAACAGCGTCGTGCCAGTAATGGCGAAGAAACTGGTGGAAGCAAACTGCGGATACCTGAAGGTGGGGGAAAGGAACAGGAACCTGAAAATAGACCATGGCAGCCCCCAGCTGAAGTTTGCGTAAACAGGGATTATGAGGGGGGAAGGGGGGACAGAAGTGAGGGCAGTGATAAAATATCCGGGAAGTAAATGGTCGCTTGCGGACTGGATCATCAGCCACTTTCCGGAGCACCACAGCTACCTGGAACCATACTTTGGGAGTGGTGCCGTACTGTTTAACAAGCCCCGGTCGCATATTGAGACGGTAAATGACATGGATAATAACGTGGTCAACCTGTTCGAGTGCATACGTAAGGATCCCGAAAGGCTGGCGAGGATGATATACCTGACACCCTATGCCAGGGAAACTTACGAGGGGGCGTACAGGGAAAATCCGAAAGATAAGTTTGAGTCAGCCCTGAATTTTTACATACGGCTTGACATGGGGCACGGATTCCGAACAACCGGGGAAAAGGTCGGCTGGAAGAGTGACATACAGGGCAGGGAGCGTGCATATGCAGCATGGAACTGGTGCAGTCTTCCTGACAGGATAGTCCGGGCAGCAGAGCGGTTAAGGGGAGTACAGATTGAAAACAGACCGGCAGCAGAACTGATACCACGGTTTAACTATGAAAATGTGCTGATATACTGTGACCCGCCGTACATGCTGGAAACCCGCCATGGGAAACAGTACAGATGCGAAATGAGTGACAGGGAACACGGGGAACTCCTGGACATGCTGTTAAGACATAAGGGATATGTCATCATAAGCGGGTATGACACGGAACTTTATAATTCAATGCTGGCTGAATGGAACAGATACGAAACGGTTTCGTATTCACAGGTGGGTTCCCAAAAGAGGGAAATTATCTGGACGAATTATTCCCAGCCGAATAGGCAGATAACGTTAGAGGATATTGGATAAAACAGGGATTTGGAGGTGTGATATGGAAGCAAGGGAAATCAGGTGTTGCATGTGCCCACAAATAAATGAAAATAAACACACATGTCCTGCCGGCCCGGGAAAGTCGGAAGAAACGGTATGTGATTTTGTAATTGTTTGGACTGATTCTCGTGGCTGGAAGTACAAGGTTATGGGTGACCTAGCAGGAACATTTAAAGGACGTTACCAAGATGATAAACATAATGGTACTGTTGGCTGGAAAGGAATGCGGCAGATGGAGCGCAGAGAAACTTTTGACCAGGCGCAGGAAGATTTAAACCAATATGCTAAATCAAAAAGCTGGAAGCCAGTTATATAGGGATTTAAGAAAGATAAATTTATGAAGCTTTGTAAAGATTGTGTTAATAAAGGAAAAAAAGAAAACTGCAAGATTTATACGTCTGTGAGTAAATTTGCGGAAAAATGTAAGGACTTTAAGGCAGGGAAAAAAAGATGCTGATTACAAAATTTAATTGTGATGAAAGCTGTTTGTCCTGTGGGAACAAAAACTGTAGTACAATTAAGGTTAGCATTAACAGGAGTAAAAGGGATGATAATATAGTTTCTTTCCATCTATGTAGAGAATGTCTTAACCAGTTGGCAAGAGAATTTTATCCATTTAGTTAAGGATTTGAATGGAAGTAGCACTTGAGCGCATGGGGGATAGCAAAATTAGCAGTACAGGCATTGGAGTACGACACGGAAACATATATTGAACTGCTGCAAAATGAAAATTATGAAGAAATTACATACTTGATGGCAGAATTTCTTGTACAGGAATAAGGATTTAGGAAGGTGGTGGAAGGTCCTTGGTAAGGATAAAACCAATACTATTTAACACGGATATGGTCCAGGCAGTAACGGATGGGCGCAAGACGGTGACACGCCGTCTGGTCATGCCCCATAACCGCAAAAGGGCAAGCAAACAGGGGTATGTCCAGGGCAGCGGATTATGGATAGACCCTGCCACGGATAATGCGGATAGGGAGGGGCATATAAAGGATTACAGCGTATCCCCCTGCTGGATGTCTCATGGATGCTACATTGAAAGTTATGCAGACTATAAGCCGGGGGACATCCTGTATGTCCGTGAAAAATGGTGCATGAACCCGGCTTCGGGAGAGTATTATTATGCCGCCAAAAGGAAAAGGGGGGCAGGAGCACCATATGGATTAAAGTGGCATCCCTCCATACATATGCCCCGGGAAGCTGCCCGCATCTGGTTAAAGGTTAAAGATGTAAGGATAGAAAAGTTATGCAATATGAAGCTGGATGATTTCCTGTCCGAAGGAGTGTGCATCCGCCCGGAGGCATTCAACGATCCGGATAATGCCCATATGCAGGCAGAAAATGAATTTATTGCAATATGGGATTCCACAGTCCCCGGAGGGCAGCAAAACCTGTATGGCTGGGCAGCCAGTCCGTGGGTATGGGTAATAGGGTTTGAACGCTGTGGTAAGCCGGAAGAATAAGGATTTGGGGGAATGGCAATGGACAGAAAAAAGACAACAGAATTCCTGGGAAATCTGCTTGAAAAAGACAGGTTCGGGGGAATCGGGAAATACTGGGCAAAGGAAGTCAGCATAGATCCGTGGGCAGCCAGGGGAACACCAAAGAGGGTTGACTATGTGCAGTTTGTCCCTGCGGGACAGTGCTCCGTGTCAGACATAGAAAAAGGTGTCTTTGTCTGTTACGAAATCAAAAGCTGCAGACAGGATGTCTATAGTGGAAACGGACTGAATTTTCTTGGAGAAAAAAACTACATGGTGACAACAATGGAATGTTATAAGGAGCTGTTACCTGATTTAAGGGATGGAACTTTTTCGAGACATTTATGTGAGGCCGCACCAGAGGCTTCCCGTCATTTTGGGATAATGGTTGCAATACCTTTCATGTCGGAAATGGCGGATGAATTTGAAAATCCTACAGGTATTGATACGGAAAGGCGTTGGAAACTGGCCGTGATAAAACAATGTAATCCGGGTCTGAGAAAGAAACCAATGACCGAGCTGCTGTTCTGCATGCTGCGGAGCGGGCACTGAAAAAATATAAGTAAAGGCTGGCAGGAAGGGGATGGGAAAATATTGATGAATCCATCGCAGACAGGTGCGAAGTTACTGGCAATATTTACGACAATCCTGCGATTGCAGACGCAACCTAATAATTAAAAAGCCGCCAGCCAGGACATATTACCAGATCAGAACAATATGTGTATTAAAGGCAGGGATAGTCAATTAAACAGGAAACTTAAGATTTATATTGGATAGTTGAATTGTCGAATTATGTTTTTTTTTGGCGAGCGAATGTGTTTGATTTACACATTCGTCGCTGTTATAATAGTTAATGGCGGCTATTGATAAGTTACATTAAAGAGTATTTTTTAGCGATTTATCTTGAATAAACTTACTGCGGCAACAGTATTCTATTCATAGTATCTTATCTACCGATGGGTAGCTTTATCATCATTAGTGCTTTTTATTCCAAAAATCATATGTGCTCAGGGCGAGTGTAATAAACGTATACAGTGTACAGAAATCAATATTGCAAACGCGCCAGCCTAATGCGGAAATAATTGCTCCAATGATTGCATTCATGGCCAGAACTCCTTTCGGGTGTAAGGCCGCCATCATCTATTATAGGAAAATAATTCCAAATATTATAATAACAAATTTAAAGCCAACTATCAATAAGGTAGTTGTTTTTTTATGGCAATTACTTAAAATACGAAAACGCAGAACTATGTCTTAAGAGAAAGATATTGTAGTAAATGGCAGCAGGGCAATTGCAAAACTGGCAGCAGGGCAATTGCAAAACTGGCAGCAATATAGTAGAATATAAATAAAAACAACCAGAGCCTAGAGCCGCATATGCAGAGATGCACAGGCGGTTTTTTTATGCACACGGACGCGGAAAGAAAATATGCAGCTAAAGCTGCCCGCGTCCGGCGCGCGAGTAGAAGAATTTTCTCTACTCGATTGCACATGGACGGAAGGAGAACATGCAGCTGGCTCCGGCCGTATCCGCTGCATGGGCAGGCGTTTCCACTGTCTGGTTATTTCGAAAGAGGTGGTGTGAATGGCAAAGAAGAACCCCATGGTGGACAGGGCTGCAGAGCTGTACAGGGCAGGAACAAGCATGGCGGACATAGCCAGAAGCCTCGGCATCCCGGACAGTACAGTGCGCAGATGGAAAAACACATATAAATGGGAAACGACCAAACCGAACGGCGAACGAAAAAAAAGTGAACGTTCGGATAAGGTAGGCAGGGCAAAAATATCAAACAAAGACGGCACAAAACAGACAATGGAGAATGGGGATCTGAACGAGCAGGAGCGCCTGTTCTGCCTGTATTACGTTAATTCGTATAATGCCACCATGAGTTATAAAAAGGCATATGGATGCAGCTATGAGAACGCGAACAAAAATTCATACAGGATGATGGTAAAAGAGGGTATAAAAAACGAAATTGAACGGCTGAAGGAAATCAGGCGGCAGCAGGTGATGGTCAGTGAGGAGGACATCGTGGAGCTTCAGATGCGGATTGCCTTTGCGGACATGGGGGACATTGCAAAGACGGATGGTAGCAGTGTCATTGTAAAACCATTTGAGGAGATTGACACACGGGTCATCAGGGAGGTAAAAAGCACAAAGGACGGCATCAGGATAAAGATGGAGGACAGGCAGAAGGCAATCAGCTGGCTAACAAAGTACTTCCTGATGCACCCGGATGACAGGTACAGGGCTGAGTTTGACCGCAAAAGGGCAGAGTCGGGCAACAGCTCACTGGATGAGCTGCTCGGCAATATGCAGACACTTGCAGACATCCTCCGCAATCCGGAAGAAAACCGGACATTGGAGGATCTGGAGAAAGAGGGGCAGACAGATGAATAAACCGGCACCGTTCAGCAGGCGGCAGTATGAATATTTCCTCCGTTGTTATGACAGCTGGTTCAGCGTGGCAGAAGGGGGAAAACGAGGGGGAAAGAATGTCCTCCAGACACTAGTGTTCTGCACAATGCTGGAAACCCATAAGAACCGGATACACCTTGTGGCAGGTGTATCCAGCGCGACTGCAAAGTTAAACATCCTTGACTGTGACGGCTACGGACTGCTGAATTATTTTGAGGGAAGATGCCGCGAGGGAAAATACAAGGACAGGGACTGTGTGTACATAAAGACCAAGACGGGTGAAAAAATCGTCCTTGTATCAGGGGGCGGAAAAGACGGGGATGAGAAGCTTATCAAGGGCAACACATATGGAATGGCATACGTGACGGAGGCAAACGAATGCCATCCAAAGTTCCTGAAGGAGGTATTTGACAGAACCCTGTCCAGCTCAGACCGCAAGATACTCCATGACCTGAACCCGAAAGAGGAGGAACACTGGTATTATGCGGATATATTAAGCCTTCACGAGAAGAACCAGGAACGTGATGGGGATTATGGGTATAATTATGGACATTTTACGATTGTTGACAATATGTCCCTGTCCGATGCCCAGATCCGGGCGGCACTGAAGACCTACAGGAAAGATACCGTGTGGTACCGCAGGGACATAAAAGGTGAACGTGCAGTTGCAGAGGGCATCATATTCGGACGATTTGCAGGAAACCCGGCGCCTTACCTGTACGATGACAGTGAGCTGCTCATGGAGGGGGCTGATGGAAGGACAAGGTTTAAAAAGCGTCCGTTTAAACTCACTGTCGGCATAGACTTCGGCGGCAACGGCTCCATGACAACATTCGTGGCAGCAGCTTATTTTAACAGGTACCACGACATCAGGATCATGGAGGAATCCTGCATAGACAAGTCCACGGAAATAGATGCGGACAGGATATGCGATGCGTTTGTAGGGTTCTACAGGATAGTCATGGACAAATATGGAATAAAGCCGGACTGGATATTTCCGGACAGTGCGGCAACCACCATGATAAACAGCCTGCGGAGTGCGGCAAGGAAGGCGGGGCTCCCATGGCAGAACATTGTCGGCTGCCATAAGAACGAGGTCAGTGAGCGGCCGAGGATGTTCGATGTCCTGCTCAACATGGGAAGGCTGAAAATAAATAAGAGATGCACAAGGCTGATTGCAGCCATCAGGTCCCTGAAATGGGATGAAAAGAAACCGGACAGACCCGAGGACAAGAATATCGGGAACTGTAATGACTGGTGGGATGCGTGCTGCTATACGATGCTTGATTTTGAAAAACAGATTGCTCTGGACAGATAGGGAGGAAAAAGATGGAGAGCTGGGTAGAAGATGCACTGTTAAAAAAGGGGTACAGGGTAAACCACAACGCACAGGCAGTCATAAGGACGTGTGACGACTGGTATTCGGACAGGGTGATAGGGGACTTCCACTGCAGGAGGACGTTACAGGGGGTGGAGTATGAGCTGAACAGGCTGAACTTTGCAAAACGGTGCTGCTCGGACGATGCAAAACTCTGTGAGGTCGTTGAGATACATGCAGGGGCGGAGGGACAGTCAGCGATGGTGAATGACATACTGGCAAAAAACGAGTTTGGCGTGCAGTACAGGAAACAGCTGGAAAAGACATCGGCAGTCGGCACGGCCGCGTGCTATGTGCGCCTGGACAATGCGGACATCTATAGTGACGGCAGCATCAGGAACGGCAGTATCCGCCTGAACTATGTGGATGCGGACTGTTTCATTCCCCTGACGGTTGTCAATGACATCGTCACGGAGGCGGCATTTTCCGGAAGCAGCCTGAAAGGCGGCAGGAAGCAGACCACGCTTGTCCTGTTCCTGCTTTCCGGCATGGGCACGTATACCGCGGAGACCCACATCTTTGATGAATACGGATGCGAACAGCCGGAACTGACAACCATTGTTTCCCTTGGGGACGTAAAGCCGTTTGCGGTGATGCGGAATGCGGAGGTGAACAACCTGGATGACATGACAGGCTATGGGCTGCCAAAGCTCGTGAACGCCATACCGGTACTGAAGGTGCTGGACTTATGTTACAATGTGCTTTTTTCCGACCTGGACAAGGCAGAGAAAATCATCCTCGTAAACGAGATTCTCTGCGAGTCAGACCCGGAGACGGGAAAGCCCAGGATGACACCCGAACAGAAAAAGATTTTCATGCTCATCGGGGAAAAGCTGCCCGAGCAGAAGGAAGTCCTGCAGGAATACAATCCGATAATCCGGATAGATGAGATAACAAAAAGCTTTGAGCTTGCCCTGTCGCTGCTGTCAATGAACTTTGGGTACGGCACGAAGAAATACAGTTTTGAAAACGGACAAATTACCACCGCGACGGAATACATCGGGGAGCGCCAGGACCAGATGCAGGAACTGAACAGGCAGCGCCAGGAGGCAGAAAAGTATATCCGGGACATATGCAGGGCTGTCATATGGTATTCCAACCGTTTTCATGGGACAAACTATGATGACGCGGAAGAAATACTGGTCGATTTTGATGACAGCTATGTGACGGACAGGGAGACGGAGCTGGAACGTGTGAGGAATGATGCGCTACAGTTTGACATCCCACGGATCACCATATGGTACCTGATGAAGGCATACAGCCTGACGGAGGAGGAGGCAGCCGCACTTGTGGAGGAGGGACAGATGCGTGAGGAAGAACTGGAAAAGGACGAGGAAAGCGAGGACTGAGACATGCTCACGGACAGGCAGATGGAATATATCAGTGATGTGCTGGTGCCCCTGTTCCAGTACCTTGAAAGCGAGGTCATAGCGGACGTGGCTCAGCGGGTAAAGGCAACCATGGCGTTCACAAGGACTGCGGAGCTTGAGGCACAGGCACTCCATGAGCTGGGCTACAGCCCGGCATACATCAGAAAGGAAGTCATGAAAAAGCTCAATGCGGATCCGGAGTACCGGAAGCTGGTGGCGAAAAACACGCTTGTACATAAAAGAACGGTCAAAAAACTCCTGCGGGAAATCCAGAGGGAGGCATACAGGGCAGGCGAAAAGCTTTTTGCGCAGTCAGGGAACCTTTCATTCCTCGACGACCTGCGCATATGGAAGCTCGGGAACAAGGAGATAACGGACGGTTCCTTCCTGCCAAAGCTTGTGAAAGCCATGGAGATGCAGACCATGGGCGAACTAAGGAACCTGACAAGGACGACGGGATTCAGGACAATGGCAGGCATGGAGTCACTCCAGACGGTGTACAGGAAGGAGCTTGACCAGGCCATGATAAAGATAACCACGGGGACGTTCTCGCAGGAGAAGGTGGTATATGATGTCATCCACAACCTTGCACACAGCGGGCTCCGGACAGTCGACTATGGAACCGGGCGCACCATGCAGCTGGACTCGGCGGTGCGGCTTGCAGTCAGGACAGGAACGCACCAGCTCATGGGGAAAATAGCAGAGCAGAACATCAGGGAAACGGAAACGGACATGGTGTATGTTTCATCGCACTGGGGGGCACGCAATACCGGGCAAGGACATGCCAACCATGCCGAATGGCAGGGAAAGGTGTACATGGCAGACAGCAGCCTGGCAGCAGGCGATGCAGCGGAGGAGGCGGGGCGCATCGGGCAGGCCGAGATAAAGGAGCTCTGGGAGGCCACGGGCTACAGCATGGACGGCACACACGAGAATGATCCCATGGGGCTGTATGGGTACAACTGCCGCCACAGGATTTATCCGTGGTTCAGGGGAGTGTCATCGCTTCCTGACGAGGATCCGGAGCCCGAACCGGTGACAATTGACGGAAAACAATATGATTATTATGCCATGTCACAGAAACAGCGTGCCATGGAGGGACGCATCCGCGCCCTCAAGCGGGAACGCGAGGCAATGCAGAAGCTCGGCATGGACACAAGGGAAGTCCAGAAAAAGATAAAGGACAGGATCAGGGAGTACGAACAGTTCTGCAAGGATTACAACATGCCGGAAAAATACAACCGCATCCGTTATGACAGCGGTACGGGGGAATATAAGAAGACGAGGGCATGGAAGGAATATGAGGAAAAGCATAAGGCTGACATGGAAAAAGCCGGGGGTGGGGAGAAAACCGGGTTGCAGAAAGCTATTCCTGATGATAAAATAAAAACGGCAGACAAAGAACAAAAAATGGATAGGATAAAACCCATGGACATTACAAAGAAGTGGACGGATGCAGGGGAATCAAACGGCATTGTCATTGAAAAACAGGAATACATAATTAATGGCATGGCATACAGGGTGGATGGGAAACATGTCATACTCAGGCCGTCACGGCAGGAGAGGGACATTGCTGAAATGCTGAGCAGGAAATATGGGAAGACAGTTGAACTGGTACCACAGGTGTTGTATCCGCAGGGGATACAGACACCCGACTACCTGATTGACGGTGAGCGATTTGACCTTAAATCGCCAACCGGAATGGGGAAGAATCTGCTTTACGGACTGATTGCAAAGAAACAGAAACAGTCGCATAATTTTATTCTGGATGTAACCAATTGCCCTCTGGGTATCGAGGAACTGGAAAGGCAGGCAGAAGACCTGTACAGATCACCGCGGGTCGGTTTCCTGGAGAAGGTCGTATTTGTAAAAAATGATGGTGTAGTAAAGGTAATCAGCAGGAAATGAGTAATTAAAGAAGCCGTCCATGGAACCAATCAACCGGCTACGGAGAGCCGGGACATGGGGTTCGAGAACAGCTTCTTAATTAGTTTATACCATATGCCTGAAATAATTACAAGATTTTTTTGCGACGTCGCAACAATTTGTGTTGCAAAATACGGAGGCGTTGTATATAATGGACTTGTAGGCAAACATATATTTCGTGATAAAAGAGATGGTGGCAGGATGCAGAAGGAACACTGGTATAAATGTCCGAACTGTGGTTTCCCCAGAATGCTCAAATATTTTGACGATACCAAGATTGTCAATTTTCCCGGCTACTGCAAAAAATGCAAGACGGAAACCATAATAAAAATAGAGCCAAAGAGCCGTATAGTTAATCGTTAACCTGATTGAATATATGGCTCTTTTTATATTTACCGGCTGCTTTTCCCATATCGGTGAAAAACCGATTCACAAATTATTTTAAGGAGAAGGATGATGAAAGACATTTTTGAGATCATGAAGGAATTCGGAATCGAGGTTCCGGAGGACAGACAGAAAGACTTCGAGAAAAAGGTACTTGAAAACTATAAGACGGTGTCCGATTATGACGTACAGGCAAAAAAGCTTGAGGCAGCAGAAGGAAAGGTGCAGACCCTCACGGACAGCCTTGGCAAGTTCAAGGACGTGGATGTGGACAGGCTCAACGGGGACATCGAAAAACTTAGGAAAAAACTTGAGGACAAGGACAGGGAGCTTGCCGACCAGCTTGCGGAGCGTGACTTCATGGATGTGGTCAGGGAAAGCATCCATGCGGCAAAAGGAAAGGACACAGAGAAGATCATCAGGCTGCTGGACATCGAGACGTTAAAGGCATCAAAAAACCAGAAGGATGACATTGCGGCAGCAGTCAGGGCAATGGCAGAGGATGATGTCACAAAGGGAATGTTCCAGACCGGTGAACCGGAAAAGAGAGGCACGGCCGATGTCATCGGGGGAATTTCGGGAGGCAGCGGGGAGAACATGGATGCACAGATGCGTGCAGTCATGGGGCTTCCACCCGCAGAGATGAAAGGAGAGTAATTAAATGCCAAACACAATCGCTTTAGCAAAAAATTATACAAGCCTGCTTGACGAGGTATACAGGAGCGCCTCGGTCACGGCAGACCTGGCGTCAGACAGGGCAATGTCCCGGGCAGGCGCCAATGCGAATGAAATCATCTACCCGCAGATATCCGTGACGGGTCTTGGTGATTACGACCGCAACAGCGGGTATACAACGGGTGCCGTAGACCTGAAATGGCAGACGGTGCAGTTCAATTATGACCGCGGAACCAAGATTTCAGTGGACGTGATGGACAATGAGGAATCGAGGAACCTTGCGTTCGGCATGGCGGGTGCCACGCTCATGAGGGAAAAGATTGCGCCGGAGGCAGATGCGTTCACATTTGCAGTGATAGCGGGGACGGACGGAATCACAAAGTCCACCGGGAACATCGAGGGGGCAGTGCAGTTCCTTGACGCGCTCCTGACTGCATGGACACAGATGGACAATGACGAGGTGCCGCAGGAAAACAGGATGCTGTACGCGACTTCGGCGCTGCTCAACAGCATAATGTCCCTGGACACGACGAAATCAAGGGAAATCCTTGCAAAATTTTCGGTAAGGAAGGTGGTTCCGCAGGCGAGGTTCTACACGGCGATTGACCTGCTGGATGGAAAAAGCCCGGGAGAGGAAGCAGGACATTACAGGAAGGCGGCATCCGGGGCGGACATTAATTTCATGATACTGCACAAGCCAGCCATCATTAAGTTTGACAAGCATATAGCGAACAACATCATACCGGCATCAACAAATCCCGATGCCGACGCGGACATCGTCAAATACCGCAAATACGGACTGGTGGATGTATACAAAAACAAGCGTGCAGGCATCTACATGAGCTGCAAGGAATCCACGGCAGGGGCATGAGGCATGCAGAAGGAGGAACGGCATGAGGACTATAGGAATAGGCGCCAGGACTGAAGAAAATCCAGTCCTGGCAGAACTGGAAGCGGAAAACGAGATGATAAAGAAAACAAACAGGGAAGCAAGGGACAGAATCAGCGATCTGGAAACAATGCTGGAAGAAAGCAGCGAGGAGGCAGCAGGACTGCAGAGACAGCTGGAAGAAAGCAGCGAGGAGATAGCGGGACTGCAGAGACAGCTGGAAGAAAGCCGCGAGGAGGCAGCAGGACTGCAGAAACAGCTGGAAGAAAGCCAGCAGGCAAAAAGTGGCAAGGATAAAGCTGCCGGAAAATAGACACAGGAAGGGGGCGTAAGAATGCCATACACAGACTGGGAGTATTACAGCTCCCTTTACAACAATATTCAGGACGAAAAAGAATTCAACCGCGTATATGGCAGGGCGGTCGTTTATATGGACAGATACACCTCCATGAGGGCAAGGGCATTTATGGCAGCATATGATGAAAATGGCGCGACGGATTTTCAGCGCATGAGGGCTGAGGCGATAAGGATGACAATGTGCGAGCTGGTCAGCAATATAGCCATACAGGAAGCATCAGACATGGGGACGGGGCTCACATCGGTGTCAAACGAAGGATATTCCGAAAGCTACAGGATAACGACGGCGTCGGAAAAAGAGGCACAGCTTGTATGTGTCATAAAGAACGGTCTGTCCGGCACCGGACTGGCAGGTGCATTATGAATGTACTGTTCAGGGACACGATAACGGTATACAACTACAGGAAAAACAGGGACAGCGGGGAGGAGATGTGGCACAGGACAGTGGTCAGGGGTGTTCAGTGGCGCCATAACCGCAGGGAACTGGTGCCGGCAAACAACGTCCAGGGGCTGGCCGTGGCAGAACGAATCACGATTGATTTCGCCCACGATTACGGAAATGACCGGTACATTCCCCCGCATGAATTCCGGCAGATGCAGGACACAGAAATTGCCGGCTGCTGGACACTGGATGCATCAGGCGGGATGGATATCCTTGTGCTGGGCGTATCTGATTATGAGATAGGTGCCGACTGCCGACTGTCGGAGCTGTCCGGATTATTCCAGTATACGGCAACAGTGGCGGCTGTTTCGGATAACCGGGACATGCCAAGACTAAGAAATATAAAGGTGGTGGCAAAATAATGGCAGCAGTATGTGAATGCAGTGTGAGCCTTGATACCAGGCGTATCATTGAGCGTCTGGGGCTTGAAGAAAGGGGCAGGGTACAGCGCGTGATGTGCGAGGAGATACTTCGGCAATGTGACACATATGTACCATTTTCGGATGGTTACCTGAGGAATACCGGACATGTGGAAAACAATACCGAGATAGTATGGAACGGACCATATGCCCACTATATGTATGAGGGCATTGTTTATGAGGATCCTGCGTTACACTGCGCGGGCTTTAAGACTGAAAACGGATGGCGGTCAAGGAAGAATGTAGAGAAAGTACCATCAGACAGGAAAATCCATTACAATAACGGTGCAAGGAGGGGTGACCACTGGGTGGACAGGATGATGGACAGTGGTGGCAGGCGTGAAGTCGAGGAGGCCGTAAGGAGGGCGGTGGGACCATGACAGTATCGGAGAGCATCATAAAGTGGCTCGGAGAGTTTGACATGGAAGGCATCAGCACCGACATCCAGAAGGCAGACGTCGGGTACTCGCTGGCCAAGGAGCCCATCCGGAACACCAAGGCATACCTCTCGGGCAGAAAGGAAAACACGGAGCACTATACCATAAGGGCACGGCTGCCAAGCCAGACCGACGCGGACAGGATTGCAAACAACAGCTTTGGCGAAAATCTGTCAGGGTGGGTGGAGGAACGAAACATGAGGGAGCAGTTCCCGCTGATAGACGGTGCCAGCGTGCAGGACATCAGGGTGACAACGCCTTTCTACATGGGTGCCACGTCGACAAATGACAGCATCTATGAGATGACAATCGCAATAAAGTATGTAAAGGAGAAATAACCATGGCAGAGATGCGTGAGAAATTAATGCATTTTTTTAACATCGGGACACCGGAAAGCGCGGAATACGTCCTTCTGGGGGATGGCATCACATCGCTTACGGAGGACTTTAACCCGGAAAGCGACAAGAAACAATATATTAACCAGGCAAACGGCACCACGTCAATCAAATCCTACACGCCGTCAATCAGCGTTGAGAAGGAGTACATCAAGAATGAGAAGCTCCAGAAGTGGATGGATGAAAAAATAAGGGTACTCCCGGTGGGAACGGAGGCAGAGTCAGATTATGTGCGGGTAAACATCATGGAGACTCCCACCGCGGACGGTTCCTACCCGGCAGTGAAGCGGGCATGCTCCTACCAGTTTGACAACATAGGAGGGGATGCAGGGGGCGAACTGAAGAATGGGATGACACTCGGCGGCATCGGTGACGGGATACAGGGAACGTTCAATGTCAAGACAAGGACATTCAGTGAAGCGACGGAACCCGCGAGTCCTGCACAGGTATCGCTTGACAAGGATGGGGAATGAAACTGGGAGAAAGGAGAGGAAAGGACAATATGGACAGCAGGGAGAATATGGCAGCAGGGCCGGAAAGGAAGGGCAACGGCATTGATGGGAGCATACGTGTCAGGAGCGCGCTGAGAATCAGCGTGAACGACGAGGGGGGCGAGATACTTATCCCGGTGGAGGATGCACAGTTCATCGAGGATTTCTTCACGGCACTGGATGCATTTACAAAGATAAGGGATAACATCAGGAGCCGCACGGCAGGACTTGAGGGCGCCGAACTTGTAAAACCTGTCATAGAGGAATTAAAGAATGTCACCGCAGAGCTTGACAGGCTGTTCGGGGAGGGATGCTGCCGCAAGGTGTTTGGGGATACCGTGCCGTCCCCATATGCCATAGCGGATTTCTTTGAGCAGATGATGCCGATTATTGAGTCCTATACGGATGCAAGGCAGCAGAGGATGGCGGAAAAATACGGACAGTACAATCGGCAACAGAGAAGACGGTACAGAAAGGGACAGAAATAGCATTGGAGGAAAAGCATGTTTAATGTGATGCTTGACAGGCTTCCGTCAGATTGGCATGGATACAGGATAGATACTGACTTCCGGACGGGAATACAGATAATGCGGTGCCTGTCAGATGGGGAATTTTCAGAGCGTGAGCGCATACAGTATGCAGTTAGCCGTCTTTTTCAGGGAAATATTCCGGACATTCAGGAAGCCGTCGAGGGGCTTGCATGGTACATGAGTGAATACAACCATGACAACCACAGTGCCGGAAAAGAAAACGGCAAAATAAAGGCGTATGATTTTGACGTTGACCAGTGGAGGATATACAGTGCATTCAGGAGGCAGTACGGCATTGACCTGAACCATGCAGGGATGCACTGGTTCGTGTTCATGGGGCTTCTGACCAACCTTGAGGAGTGTTCATTCACAAGGGTGGTCGACATCAGGCTGAGGAAAGCCGTCCCGGGGAGCAGCACAAAGGAAAGGGAAGAACTCAGGGCACTGAAGGATGTATACAGGCTGGAAGCGGAGGATGCACACCTTACCCCCGGGGAGCGTCTGGCACAGCAGCGCCAGATGGAGATATTTAACAGTTTCATGAATGCAGGAAAAGAATAACATGGAAAAAAGAGCCAAGAGCCAGACGGACAGTCGATAAGCGACTGCCGCATGGCTCTTGTTTTTTAGGAGAAAGGCTGAGGCATGTCGGGAAGGTATGACGGTTCCATTCGGATAAACACTGTAATAGATACATCTGGTGTTAATTCCCAGGTTATGAGGGTCAGGGAATCAATCCGCAGGCTGCAAACTGAAGCGTCCAGACTGCGTGATAAACTGCACCAGCTGGAAACAACGCGGATACCAACGGATGAATATAATGAAATTTCTAAAAAACTGGATAAGGCACGTGACCGTTTGAACCAGCTGATAGAAAGACAGCAGAGAATGCAGGCAGAAGGGAGAAACAGTGGCACGGCATGGGAACGCCTAAACAGGCAAATCGCGGCCGCAAGGGGTGAAGTTGGCGCAGTTGAGACCCAGATGCGGCAGCTTGTGGATACAGGAAGGGCATTCAGGCTCGGACGCGATACTGACGAATACCGGAGGACGGCGGAACAACTCAGGCGTGTCGAATCAGACATTGCAATAAACAACAGGCGGCTGCAGGAAATGCGTGACAGGCAGGACTCTGCCTCTGACGGATTTGGTGAAATGGCGGATTCTGCTTCTGACGGATTTAAGGAAATCGGGGACTATGCTGAAAGGGCACTGGGCAGGATGGATGCTGCCATAAAAAGAATGCGGCAGGGAATAGGCAGTTTACTGGGTTCATCAAGAAAGATGGATTCAGCAGTAAAAAGAATGAACCAGGGCATAAGCAGCTTACTGGGTTCATTAGGCCTGGGGATAGGCATTGCCGCATTTGTCATGCTTGG
Source organism: uncultured Lachnospiraceae bacterium (assembly GCA_949066965.1). GTDB lineage: Bacteria > Bacillota > Clostridia > Lachnospirales > Lachnospiraceae > COE1. The sequence continues at coordinate 8,951 of CARTDA010000043.1, read as the reverse complement.
AAGGCAGGCAGTCGAAACTGCCAGCGACATACAGGAAGTCCAGAATGTGGTAGACACGGCATTTGGCTCCATGACATATAAAATGGAGAAGTTTGCCGACACCGCCATCACGCAGTTTGGAATCTCGAAACTGTCAGCGAAACAGATGGGCTCCACCTTCATGGCAATGGGGCGCTCCATGGTCAGCAGCATGGAGACTGCCAGCGACATGGCGGTTGCCCTTACGGGACGCGCCGCGGACATGGCGAGCTTTTACAACAAGACCGCGGAAGAGACTGCCACCGCGTTAAAATCCATTTATACGGGCGAGACCGAGACGCTGAAGGAATACGGCGTGGTGATGACGGAGGTCAACCTTCAGGAATATGCGTACCAGAAAGGCATCAAAAAGAAGCTGTCGGCAATGACACAGGAAGAGAAAGTGATGCTGCGGTACAACTATGTCATGGAGCAGACGGCGCTTGCGGCGGGTGACTTTGCAAAGACCACTGACAGCTGGGCGAACCAGACAAGGATTTTAAGCGAACAGTTCAAGGAACTGCTTTCAGTGATAGGAGGCGGACTGATTGTGGCACTGACGCCGGTAGTCAGGTTCCTGAACACGATCCTTACGCAGCTGATTGCGATAGCAAAACAGGCAGGCGCCATTTTGTCCAGGCTGCTCGGGATATCCATACCGACGGCAGACGCGGGAATACTGGCGGGTGAGCTGGCGGACGCGGCAGGCGGTGCCGATGACCTTGCCGAAGGGGTCGATGCGGCGGGAAAGGCGGCAGACAAGGCACTTGCCTCGTTTGATGACCTGAATGTGCTTGGAAAAGACAGCCGGGGCAGTGGAGCAGGCGGAAGCATGGGCGGGTTCCAGATACCGGAACTTGGGACGGATGAGGCAGAGGAAGGGACAGAAGAACTAGGCGATGCAGCCAGGAACCTGATGGACATTCTTGCCAGGCTGTTTTCCCCATTGAAGGAAGCATGGGCGAAAGAGGGCAGCTTCGTCATGGATTCATGGAAATATGCCCTTGACGAGGTATGGCTGATGGTAAAACAGATCGGGAAGGACCTGCTGAGGACATGGGACACCACCGAGACGGCAGACATTCTTTCAGACATCCTGCATATCGTTGGCGACATCGGGCTCATCGCCGGGCACCTGGCAGGAAATTTCCGCACGGCATGGGCAGAAAATGAGACAGGCTACAGAATCCTATGCAACATAAGGGACATTATCGGGGTGATTGTCCGCAACATGAGGACCGCTGCCGACAAGGCAGTGGAGTGGGCAGACGGACTGGATTTTGCCCCGCTGCTCTCGAAACTGGAGGAATGGACGGCAAGCCTAATACCCGTTTACGACACATTGTCAGGCATCCTGATGGATTTTTATACCATGGTGCTGCTCCCGCTCGGGAAGTGGACGCTTGAAAAAGGACTGCCGCAGCTGCTGCGGGTATTTACGGATTTCAATGACAAGGTAGACTGGGAAAAACTCAGGGCGAACATGCAGGAGTTCTGGGAGCACCTGGAACCCTTTGCCGAAACCGTGGGCGAGGGTCTGATAATTTTTATCGGCAGGCTGGCAGATGCGCTCGCAGGCTTTATAAACAGTGATGCATTTGTGGGTTTCCTGCATTCCGTTGAGGACTGGATGGACAACGTGACACCGGAAGATGTTGCAGACGGGCTTGAAAAGGCAGCCATGGCAATTGTGGCCTGTAAGGCAGCCCTGGCAGGATTCAGGCTGGTAAACGGCTTTGTAAGCTTTACCCATCTGCTGTCAAAAATTGCGGGTCTGAAGGGCGTTTCAACAATACTGAAGGGGATTTCGGGTGCAATATCCAGCCTTAACATTTCAGCGATACCGGATGGAATTTTAGCAATACTGAAGGGGATTTCGGGTGCAGTAGCCAGCATGGGCGGGATAGCCAACATGCTTACGCTTGATGTCACAGCCCTTGCGGCACAGGGTGGTTTTGCAACGGCTGGGACGGTAATCGGAACGGCAATTATAGGCGGTGTCGCAGCAGCAATAGGCGGATGGAACCTGGGACAGCTGCTGTATGAAAAAATCAGCGGTGAAAAAATAGACATGCCGTGGATGGAACAATTTGACGAAATCAAGAAATCCTTTACGGACGGAAGCTGGAAGGACGCGCTGGTGCTGTGGAAGGATGACATTGTGGTAAACCTGAAAGCCATGGGCGATGACCTGAACGCATGGATGGAGGACACCTTTGGAGACTGGGCAGGGATAACATTCGGGGATCTGGGAGACAGCATAAAGTCCTGGTGGGACACTGACATAAAGGGAGCACTTTCCTTATGGGGGCAGGATATAGGTGCATTCTGGGATGATAGCGTAGCCCCATGGTTTACAAAAGAACGGTGGACGTCACTGGGAGAAAACATGAAGTCCGGAATTGAAGACAAGTGGACGCAGCTGACGGAATGGTGGCGGGGCACAGGCTTCTACAAGTGGTGGAACGAGGATGTGACCCCATGGTTTGAAAAAGACAAGTGGTCATTCAAGGGAATCAAGCAAGGTTTTGAAAGTGCATGGACCGCCGCGATTGAGGGAATCAAAAAAATATGGAACAAATTTGCGGGATGGCTGAATGACAAACTGACATGGACAATAGATCCCATTTCAATTGCAGGAAAAACTGTCTTTGAGGGAACAACAATCAATCTGGGAAAGATTCCGATGCTTGCCAATGGTGCGGTAATCCGTGGCGGTGACCCATTCATGGCAGTCCTCGGAGACCAGCCAAGGGGGCAGACAAACATTGAAACGCCGCTCCCGACCATGGTACAGGCATTTAAACAGGCACTGGCTGAAAGCGGTGGCATGGGCGGTGGGGAGTATACATTCATCGCACAGCTGAATGGGAAGACCATATTTGAGGAAGTCGTAAGCAGGAATGACATGTTTAAAAAGGCAAATGCAGGGCACAGCAGATTTGTATAGCAAGGGGGAAGTGTAAAATGTTTGAGGGATGGCTGATAAAGTTTGGGGGCATAATACTCCCCAACAGTTTCATCCTTGCAGACGGATGGAACTCCGTACCGAACCAGAGGGTGGAACTCAGTGCGTACAGGGATGCCAACATACTCCTGCACAGGGAGACAAGCAGCAACTACAAAACGTCGTTGAGACTCAACATACGTGGCATGAACCTGAAAGAGAGGAAGGCATTTGACGCGGTAATTGGTCTTGCCACACTCGGTATGAATGACAGGAACCAGAGGAAGCTTTCCGTTACCTACTGGAATGACGAGGAACTGGTTTATAAGCATGCGGAGATGTACATGAGTGACACGGAATATTCCATAAATACCGTTGACGAAACCAGGCTCGACATTAACTACAATGAGTTTACGATAAAACTGACAGAATATTAGGAGGGTCACATGGAAGTATCGGAGCGTGTAAAGGAAGCCTATAATTCAGACAGTACAAACAAGTATGTTTCCATTTTCTTTCCAGAGATAAACAGGGAGGTCATGCCTGAACAGATAGAGATGGAGTCGTTGAGATTGAACGAATCCGTCATGGCAGGCAGCAATGTTGAATTTGTGGGTGGTATTTCAAGTGTATTCCAGATCAGGATATGGAAGTTACAGGAGGACGTAAAGGGCAAAAGGATAACGGTCAGGATGCACACGGATGGGACAGGGGACGAACCGGTGACACTGTTCAACGGTATTGTGGATTCCGCAGTGAAACAGGGAAACAGGCAGATAAAGGAGATAACTGCCTACGACGAACTGTACACAAAGGGCAACACCAACGTATCAGAATGGTACAAATCCCTGAAGTTCCCGGTAACGCTCAGGGACGTGCGGGACAGCCTGTTCGCACACGTCGGCCTTGAACAGGTGGAGACCGACCTGCCAAACGACGGCGTGCAGATAAAAAAGCAGTATAATCCGAGCAGCCTGCAGGCAGTATCCGTCATAAGGGCAGTCTGCCAGATAAACGGCGTGTTCGGCATCATAAACCGGCAGGGCATGTTCGAGTACCGCATCCCCCCGGGCGGGGCGGAGGCAGGGACAACAGCACCATATCCCTCGGTAACCATGTTCCCGTCAGGCAGGCTCTTTCCGGGCACCGGGGTGCAGGCAGCAGGAATGACAGCCCCATACCCCTCGGCAGCCATGTTCCCATCCGAACAGCTCTTTCCGGGCAGCGTGGTGCAGGCGGTGATGCAGGCAGAAGGCTTTTCATTTTACAAGGAGCTGAGTCACGAGGAATTTGTGGTAAAACCGGTTGACATGGTCACCATACGCAATTCCGAGGATGACGGCGGTGTCTCTTACACGGAGGGGGATGGCACCGGGAGCAACAACTATATCATACAGGGGAACATGTTCAGCTACGGACTGGAAAAAAGCGTGCTCACGGGGATGGCGGAAAGGATTTACAGGAACGTGGGCGGGTTCACGTACATACCGTTCAGCTCCGACAACAACGGCCTGCCATACATAGAATGCGGGCTCGACGCGGTTTCATACGTCATGATAGATTACGGACGGTCGGACGAAGGGAGCACCATCTACGAACAGAAGGCATTCTGCGTCCTGAACCGGGAGCTCACCGGCATACAGGCGCTGCGGGACAGCTACGGCGCCCAGGGCGAGGAGTACCAGACGGAGTTCATCACAGACCTCCAGACCCAGATAGACCTCCTGAAAAAGAAGAACACGCAGGAAACACAGCAGCAGATAGAGGACTACACGTACAGCAGGGACGAGATTGACCAGAAGTTCGGCGCAGGCGGTGCATGCTGGGACATACAGTCGGTGCCAGTCCTGCCGACCACGCTTGCGGCAAACACGGTTTACCTGATACAGGTGGAAACGGTGGTGGAATAATGGAAAGACAGTCATCAAGAATATATTTCCAGGAAAAATACCATAAGGACATCTATTTCCAGGGGCATTACCACAAGGCAGCATACATGACGGACGGCGCGGGGAATGCAACGCTGGTATGGGAAAAGCTGGGAAGCCAGTCGGAGGAATTTTCATTTGAAATCATTTTGTCGGAAGAACCCTGCCTGTTTAGGCTCTTTTTATGCGGTTCGGTCGATGTGGATTGGGGGGATGGGAGCAGTTCGGGCGTAAGCTCCGAAGAACTCGCAGCTCAGGGGCACTGGTATCACGGCATTGGAAAGTACACAGTGCACATCAGGGGGACACTGACAGATATAGGGTTTATATCAAAGGATGCACTGACGCGGGTTGTGACCGTGTTTCCGGAAACAATGCGTGACAAGAAAGATTTTGGGAGTATGTTTGAAGACTGCGGAAGCCTGTACGCCATACCACCGGGACTGTTTGACAACTGTCCCGGGGTGACAGGCTTTAGGTATGTTTTTAGGGGAAGTGCGCTTAGGGTCATACCACCGGGACTGTTTGACAGGTGCCGGGATGCATCTGACTTCCAGGGTGCATTTAGCGGCTGTTACTCAATCGAAGGGATACCATCAGGGCTGTTTGACAATTGTCCCAATGTCCTGAACTTTGACACGTCATTTTCAGCTTGTGAGAAGATAACGGAAATACCGAAGGGGCTGTTTGACAACTGTTCCAGGGCATGGGATTTTAATAGGACATTTGCCGGTTGCCTTGGATTGGAGAGCATACCGACAGGACTGTTTAGTAACTGTCCGGCCGGATCCCGTTTTACGGGAACATTCCGGTATTGCAGGGCAGTGACAAGCCGGGTACCCGAATTATGGGAAACACATCCTGACGCAAGCCATGACGGCTGTTTTTTAGGCTGTACATCAGCTGCAAATTATGATGACATACCATATTCGTGGAGAAAAAGTTAAGGAAAAGGAGAAAAACACATGGCACAATATACGCCAGTTTATAAGGAACCATACGAGGGAGGATTTGTAAATGCCCCTCCGTACAAGACGCCAGTAACGGCGGAGATACTCAATACCTATGGCGCCGCCATAGGCAGCATCGAGACATACCTGGCGGAAAATCCGATCGAGGCAGATGACGGTGGCAGCAGTGCCGACATCACCAGCGGGACGGCGGACGCAAAATTCAGGAACCTGTCGGCCGCTGACAGCATTTCCAGGAATCTGTCAGCCACGAACAGCATCTCCATGAACAGGGCAGATGGGACACATACGGGTGGATGGTCATGCGCGGTGGGAGGGAACGTCACGGCGTCTGCTTCCTATTCGCACGCGGAGGGGAGCGGCACAAAGGCAGAGGGCTTTGCGTCGCATGCGGAGGGCGTATCCACGGAGGCAAAGGGTGAGGGCGCCCATGCCGAGGGCAGCGGGACGGTGGCATCCGCCTCCTACACCCATGCAGAGGGAAATAGGACAAAGGCATCCAGTGACAACGCGCACGCAGAAGGGAGCTATACGGAGGCATCCTCCACCGCATCCCACGCAGAAGGCGTATCAACTAAGGCAGCAGGGTATTATTCACATGCAGAGGGGTATGGAACGCAGGCACTGCAGTCCGGAGACCACGCAGAGGGAATGAATACGGTGGCGGCCGGAAACGCAAGCCATGCGGAGGGGAACAATACGCGGGCAACGGGCGGCTGTAGCCACGCGGAGGGATCATACACAGTGGCAGGAGGCAATGCAAGCCACGCGGAAGGAATGTACACGACAGCGGCAGGAAGCAGCCAGCATGTGCAGGGCCAATATAACATCGAGGACAAAGGCGGGAAATACGCGCACATCGTGGGGAACGGCAGAGCGGAAAACGAACGCTCCAATGCCCACACCCTCGACTGGGAGGGGAACGCATGGTATGCAGGTACCGTGGAATGCGGCGGCATCATTCTCACGGACACGGTGGATGCCACAAGGCGTTACCTGATACAGGTCACAGATGGGCAGCTCGTGGCAGCCGAAATTGTGGCACAGGAAACAGAATGACGCAATACAGGGGGGATAAGACAAGGAAAGAGAGGAATAAAAGATGCAGGAATACTACGAAAACCTGATCATATTTTTGGTCGAGAGCAGGATAATCAAACTGGTGGCATGGGCGGTGGTGGTGGACACCATATTCGGCGTGTCGCGTGCCGTGAAGGAGAGGAAGCTCAACAGCTGCTTCGGCATCGACGGCGCAATACGGAAAATCTGCATGCTCGTCTCCATCATTTGCCTTGCAGTGGTGGACATGGTTCTGGAACTGAACCTGATAGGGTTCATACCGGAAAAGATAAGGATGTACTTTCCGCAGGCCGTAACTACCATAGGCATAGCGGAGTTCTTTGGGCTGCTGTACATAGCATACGAGATAGTAAGCATCCTGAAGAACATGGCACTGTGCGGGCTTCCGGTGAAAAGGGTATGGAAGGTAATCTACGGGTTCCTCCACACATACACCAATGAGCTGCCGGATGCGGACGAACTGATGCCAGACCAGGCAGGAAAGGAAGACCATACGGAAAGGGACAACGGAAGGGGGACAGGCAATGGCGACGAAGAAACAGGCAGATGAATTCATCGGGAAAATTGCACCGGCAGCACAGGCAAAGGCAGCAGGCAGGACAAAATGGACGCTCCCGTCCGTCTGCATTGCACAGTGCTGCTGTGAGAGCGCATATGGCACAAGCCCCAAAATGATGCGGGCAAACGCCATCCTTGGTATCAAGGTGGGAAAAAGCAGGGTACATTTCGGGAAGGCATGGAAGGACAGGGCATACTCCACCAAAACGAAGGAATGTTACGACGGAAAGACCTACGTAAACATAACGGACATGTTCCGCGCCTATGACAGTATAACGGATGCCATCGAGGACTATTATGACATGCTGGCATCATGCAGCAGATACCGTGCGGCACTAAACCAGGCAGACCCCAGGGACTGCATCACTGCAATCAAAAATGGGGGATATGCCACCAGTCCAACATACATCGGCACGATAATGAACATAGTCAGCCGTTATAACCTCACGCAGTTTGACAGCACGGTAACAAAAAAGGATGACGGTACCGACATGCCGCTTATCCATAACCCATACACAGAACCGGTAAAGAATGTCAGGCGCGGCACAACCGGAAATGACGCGAAATGGGTGCAGTGGTGCCTGTGGCGTTTCGGACTGCTGGAAGAAAGCGGAATCGACGGCATAATCGGCGCAAAATCGGAACAGGCACTCAGGATGGCACAGGGAAGGCTGGGACTTTCCCCGGACGGAGTCGTAGGCAAAATCACCCTGCAGGAATTCAAAAACGTTTTAAAAGAAAAATAGTCCGGAAGTGATGCCGAAAAGCATGGTTAAAAAGACCACAAAAATCCAGAAACTAAAAAATATTTTTGTGGTCTTTTTAATTTAATGATAAAAACATCTTGCAAAATTAATTGTAATAAATCCGTTATAGTTTCAAATGGAAATATACATATAATATACAAAATGTGTCCCAAGCCCCGAAAATCAAACATTCCCGCTTAAGGGGAGGTTAATTTTTGATAAAAGTGGAAGCGCAGTTTTGCGGGCTTGGGACGTGTTAAGATGAGACATTAGCGTTATTGATGTTGCGATATTGTATACAATATGATATACTTCCAAAGGGCAATATCATAACGGTGGACGGCTGCCTGCTGGCTGGACTATAGTTCCAAGAACTCCCGAAAGGAGGTCTTATATGGGAAATATACGAAAGGAAAAGGCTTTATGTACATAACCCTGTCTGAACTGATTCAGATCGGTATCTTTTTGGTAGGCTTTGCAGCTGTGCTGAAAAGTAAAAAATGAGCATAAAAATAACCGCCCGGCCTGCAAACTTGGCGGTTATTTTTATATGTAACCAATAAACTACAGGCAACCGTTCATCGGTATTGCCTTTTCAAGTACAATATAACATAAAAATGTACAGAAATCAATTCATTTATTTTGGGGAGATAGTGTAACTTTACTTGGGGGATGCAATGGACAGCCCCCCTCTTATATCAGC
>CARTDA010000042.1:0-37333 GCA_949066965.1 uncultured Lachnospiraceae bacterium | reverse complement strand
TAAGAAGTAAAGGAAAAAAGATAACCTTTAGCGTGCACGCTTTAGGCTGCTTTAGTAGCATACCGAACCTACCGGCTTTAGCCGGTAGTGGTTCAGTGAATTGTCAGGATATCTTAAAAAATGACTATCATTCCAACTGTAGCTGTAATGATTGGATATTTTGCAAACGTTAAACTAACCTTGACAAATGTGGGAAAACTTAACCATGGATTAAAAGAGGAAAGGATTAGTGAGTCCAATGAACAATTTAAAGGAAAAGAAACTCGATAACAAAGGTTTCTCCCTCGTGGAGTTAATCATCGTAATCGCCATCATGGCAGTGCTGATTGGTGTGCTGGCACCGCAGTACCTGAAGTATGTTGAGAACTCAAGGGTGTCTGCTGACGCTGACCAGATTGATAAACTTATTTCAGCTGTTGAGATTTACTCAGCAGAAAATGGTGTTGTGACAGGTACAATTGAAATTGCTGCTACTACAGGTGCAGTGACAGCGACTAGTGGTGTACCAGCGGCACTTACTGATGCAGGTCTTAATAGCAGTACTCTTAAAGTGACAAGTAAGAAATTTAAAAAAGGTGCTACGATTAAATTTGATGAAACTGGTGTAACAGTAACTGGTGTGGGAAAGGCAGATATAGCAGCTGCATTAGGACGTAAAGAGGGAGCTTAATGCAATTAGTGAATATGCTTTCAAGGAATTTGGCTCATATGTTTTTAGCTAACAATGTTTTATATTGATCTACTTACTGAATGAGCAAAATGAGAGTGTATAAGATTCATTAATTATAAAAATCCGAAAAGAGTAGTTTCTTTTCGGATTTTTTTGTAGATGGTAGAAAATAAATTATTTCATTTGTATTTATGAACAATAAATGAGCAAATTTGAATTTTTACCAAATGTCTAAAAGTAAAGACCATCCAGAAGATCGCAGGGGAACTGCCCGTGCCGCCAGTGGTCTCTTATTTCTTGTGCGACAGCTGGTATACATGCGGTAGCATCATGGATGCCTTTGTCAAAAAGGGCTTCTATACAGTTGGGGCACTGAAGACGAACCGGATACTGTATCCCCATGGCATAAAACAGAAACTCAGTGAGTTAGCCATTCATATACGGAAAACAGATTCAGCTGTCAGCCTTGTGACCGCTCACAGCCGGAGTTATTATGCCTACCGGTATGAAGGAAACCTTAATGGCATTGAAAATGCAGTGGTACTGATTACTTATCCAAAGGATGCGTTCCATACTCCCAAAGTCGTGCGGGCTTTTATCAGCACAGACGTTTCATTAAGTACCCAGGAGATTCTGGACAGGTATGTAGAACGGTGGCCGGTGGAAGTATTTTTCCGCCAGTCCAAGGATAAACTGGCATTTGACAGGTACCAGATTCGTTCATCAGAAGGGATCCAAAGGTACTGGCTGCTGATGTCACTGGCACATTTTATTGCATGTACCAGCTGTGGGGATCTATGTCCTTTGAGGACGGTTATGCTTTTATTTCCAGGCGTATCCAGGAGGAGCGGATCCGTTACATCTATCAGTGCGGGGTAAGGCGCGTTCATTTTGAGGAAATATTGGCTTTCGTGGCATAATCTTATTGTGCAATTTTTTAAATTTGCTCATTTATAGTTATGAATTTAAGAGGCGAGAATAGGAAATTTAAGCATCGAATAATTTTAATCTAATAATTGTTTTCTGGGTAAAAAATCGGAGTAATAATGTGAAAAAGTATATAAAATATTTGGCTTGGAGTTATCGGGCATTTTCGGAATTGTTGTTGTTGTTATATGTTTTTGTGATGCCATACCTCGCAGACTTTTATTTATCCTAATCTCCCGAAAAAATTATACACATGTGGTCTATAAACGGCTAAAATACAAGGAATTCATGGATAGTTCCATGTGTATAATATTAAAAAAACACTACTTTTTATACACATGTTTTGCACGTTAAAGTGCTAAATTTTACTACCAAAATGAACATTTTCTATTGCCCAATAGACTGTTAACTTGCATATACGGACTATATTATTGCTCATTTTCGCAATATATCCAAAATAAACTGTTTATTTGTGCTGATTTCGTCATAAATCTGTGTATAATTTGTCGGGATTTTAGGATTTATTAGAGCCAGATACGACATTTGGAGATTTTTATTTTCAATATATAGATAACAGATTCTATATATTTGAGATTGTCATTATTTCACTGACAGTAATTGCGATATTATGCATTACAGGCAGGGTCGGCATATCAATTTTGCTTACAAGTATACCCATGATGCTCCTTGCCTACGCTGGCAGCATCAAGTTTGCGGCACGCAATGAACTTTTTCGGCTTGATGACTTGAAGCTTACTGAGGCGGCAGGAATGGCAGTTAATTTTTTGGACTTTAGGTTTTCCTCCGTGCAAATCAGGGTGATTGTAGTCGTAGGATTGTTTTGCCTTTGTGGATTTCTGGCAGATATTTTTTGCAGGAAGTTTGCAGTGCCTGTAAAAGAATCGCGACAGATTCCAAAGGTTTTCAGGGTATTGATGAGTGGTGCGTGCATTAGTATCATGTTTATATATGGGCATTTTTTTATGCATTCCACTCAAAATGCAATGGCATTGGCGGGCAGTCAGATAACGAATGAGGGATACGACAGATTTGTTCTCTATAATTTCCTTAAAAATGAGAAAAATATTGATATTACAACCGATGACATAGAAAGAAGCTATGTCTATTTTCGGGAAAAGGCGGGGAATGAAAAGCCACAGGATGCCAATGGGGGACAGGAGCCTACGGTTATTGTCATTATGAATGAGTCATGGTGGAATACCGACAATATTGTCAGCAGCGGGATATCATTTTCAACAGACCCCATGGAGCCTTACCATGAGCTTGCACAAAAATGCTCATCGGGGTATCTCTCGTCAAATATATTTGGCGGAGGGACGGTCAGCTCGGAGACAGAATTTCTGACAGGGATAAACACAAAATATCTGCTGTCAGATGTCGGTGTTTATGCACAGATACGGGAACATAAGATGCCATCACTTGTGGATTACTTTCATGCGCTGGATTACCATACGACTGCGATTCATCCATATTATGGCTTCTTTTACAGCAGGGACAAGACGTATTCCCTTATGGGGTTTGACAAGGTGATATTTGAGGACAGCATGGATTATACGGATATATATACGAGGTATATTTCGGACGCGAGTCTTGCCAGCCAGATTATTAAAGAATACGAGGATGACAGCAATGGCACGGATAAAAAGAAGTTTATTTTTGCTGTCTCCATAGCGAATCATGACAGGGCGTTGAACTATAAAATAGATGCGGTCAAAGACTATGATTATCCGATTAAGGTGACAGTTGAGAATGCGGCTTTGTCAGATGCGGATTACGGCGATTTTGTAAATACAATAAATGGCATTTATCTGGCAAATAAGGCGTTTGGACAGCTGGTGGACTATTTTGAGGAGGAGAAGACCCCGGTAGTCGTGGTGATGTATGGCGACCATATCCCATTTTTTGTAGGGAGTGTTCTGGAAGCCATGGGACTAAACGGAAGTGATTTTGATACGCAGAAACGCCAGTATTCCGTGCCGGTGCTGATATGGAGCAATTTCAATGATGACAGGGTTGCTTTTTCAGGAGAAAATATCAGTTATCTGTCACAGATAATACTGGAATACGCCGGACTGCCTGAAACAGACATGACACAAATCATCCGCAGTGAAAAAGAAATGTTCAGGGCGGATGTCAGAAGATTTGTTGAGGATGCGCAAGGGCGGCAAATTAAAACCTATCAAAATGAACAACTGGAAATGGTTCGCCATATAAACGTAATTGACTATGATATTTTGTTTGGCAGCAGTGCATACAGGGATAATATCTGGCTGCCGCATGGAAAAGGGAAGTAAACCTGACAAAAAAGACTGAACTGTGGCTCGTGTGCTTTCAGTCAGTCTTTTTGTCAGAAGATTCCTGTAATTTTAGGATTTCAGCCTGGAGTTGCTCAATAATAAAATCCTTCTGAGCAAGTGCGGAATCCTTCTGTTTAATAATAAAGTCCTTTTTAGCAAGTGCGGCTTTGTGCTGGTTCTGGATGGCGCGCATAATCCGCAGTCCATCCTCGCGTGCTTCACGCCAGTAGCGTACAGCCTCGTCCTGATTGATGTTATACATGGTTTCACAGATCTGTTCAAGAATATCATCGTTGTGAGCGATCATCTTTAATTACCTCCGGTAATTTTTCCTCCCGGGTTTTTGCTTTGAAAAGACGAGCCCATAAATTAATCCAGAACCCGCGTATCACAAAAATAATTATACTGGTGAAAGAATGTGCAGGCAAGGTGCTGTTTTTTACATTTCACAGAAAATGCGTTGCACAATTGCTATGATTTGCATTGGCTTCGCTGTCCGGCAGGCGCAATATCCAGCCTGGCAATGCGGGCTTTTGTTTGAGAAATCTGCATGTCTAATTCGGCAATTAATGCATCTTTCTTTGCAATTTTTGTATTGGATTCGGTGATAAGCATGTCTTTTTCCGCAGACAGCATGTCCTTTTCGCTGATTAGGATGTCCAGTTCGGCGAAAAGTGCGTCAAACTCGGCGATTTGAGCATCCTTTTCGGCAATGTGCGTGTCAAACTCGGCGATTAATGTGTTGAGCCGTACAATTTCAGTCCTGTAGCAGGCAAGTTTTTCCTCGGTATGCTTTTCACGCGCTGTCAGCTCTGCTTTCCGGGTGAGAAGCTCCCGGATGGTTTCCGGAGACTGGATTTCCGGGAAGGCATATTCGCGATTCCTGACAGGCTGGCTGTTTATGGTATTGTTATCCATGTTTATGTTTTCCTTTCATAAATAAGTTTTAGTTTGCTGATAAAACCATTATATCCGATATTAATCTTTTTGTCATTGGACGCGTAGTCCAATGACAAAAAGGTAAGACAACCAAATATTAGAAATGATTGAAAAACAAGCCAAAGTAGTGTAAAATGAGTTCTGGGCAGCATGGGGATAAATGATTCCCCTGGCAGAGGAGGAAGGAATGCAGGGTACAAGAGACAGCAAGGGATTCAGCCTGATAGAGCTGGTGGTGGTGGCTGCGGTGATGGCAGTCCTCATCGGAATCGTGGCTCCGGAGTTTTACAGGTATGTGGAAAAAAGCAAACGTTCCGTTGACCTGGAGCAGGCGCGCACGATGGCGGAGGTTTATGATATCATAAAAGCTACGGAGGACATCGCGCTGGTAAGCGGGTATGACTGTATTGAAACATGGAATGTGGATCAGGCGGCAATGTATGACTATGATACATATGCATCCAGCAGTGTGATGATGTACAGGGTGTTTGCACAGATGGGGGGCGTTCCTGTTTCCAGGACGAATAAGGATTATTTTTTTACGGTAATATATAATGGAAACGGGATTCAGGCAATCTATCTGGACGAACTGCCCCTGGATATGAAAACAAAGCTTTATCCGGATGATGGTTCGTTTTATAAAAACGGTTTTGTAAGATAACCGTCTGGAATCTGAAAACTTGTCTGACCGGACTGGTCATGGATGAAAATACCAAAAAATGGACAAAATATCTGTGAAGTTCTTGCAAATTGTTATATATAGGTGTAAAATTTATAGTATAAATTCACAGTACATATTAGGGCGGAGAGGATACAGTTTATGTTTTATACAATAGTTATTGCAATCATCATATTCCTTTATGGAGTGATTATCGGCAGTTTTCTGAACGTATGTATCTACCGTCTGCCGAAAAAGGAAAACATCGTGACGACAAGAAGCCACTGCATGAGCTGTGGATATCAGTTAAAATGGTACGATTTGATTCCCTTGTTCAGCTGGCTGGCGCTGCGGGGCAGGTGTCGTAAATGCAAGGCAAAGATATCTGTCCAGTATCCGGTTGTCGAAGCACTGAACGGGGTGTTGTACCTGATTGTATTTTTGTGCTGCGGAGTGAGTATTGAGGCCTTGCTCTACTGCCTGATGGCGAGTGCACTGCTGGCACTGAGTGTCATTGATTTCAGGACTTTTGAAATCCCAGTGGGGTTTAATGTATTTATAGCAGTGTTGGGGCTGGTGCGTGTGCTCACGGATTTATCAAACTGGAGTGAGTATGCAATCGGCTTTTTTGTGGTAAGCGTGCCGCTTTACATAATATATTTCGTGACAAAGGGCAGGGGCATTGGCGGAGGTGACATCAAGCTGATGGCGGCAAGTGGTCTTCTGCTGGGCTGGAAGTGCAATATCCTTGCATTCCTGCTTGGCTGTATCATTGGTTCGGTTATCCATATACTGCGTATGCGCCTGACTAAGGCGGATCATGTACTTGCCATGGGACCGTACCTTTCTGTTGGTATATATGTCTGTGCCCTTTGGGGAACCGGTCTGCTGGACTGGTATTTATCGTTTTATGGATGATGGGATAGGCTTCATCCGATACGCAATGGCAATATTTGAAAGATATACTGGCGGTCGAAAAGAATGACCGCTCAGTATAAGGTGATGCGCACAACCGCATAAGGAAATATGCCGCTTTGCGGCTGCGGTTGGCGCGATACTCACGGCAGATTTCATCTGCCGTGAGTATAATGCAGAGAGAGAGGATGAAAACAAAATGGCAAAAAAAATGCTAAGCATTGAAGTGGGCTGTTCTGCGACCAAAATCGTAGAAATGGACTATCAGTCCAAGAAACCGAAGGTATACAGGTGTGTTGACGTAAAGACGCCGGAGGGGGCTGTCAGGGACGGCTACCTGAACCTGGAGAAGATGGAAGTCCTGAAGGATGCAGTGAAAGAGGCATTAAAGACAAACAAAATCAGGACAAAAAGGGTTCTTTTTACAGTTTTTTCCGGAAAAATCATTACGCGTGAGATTGTGCTTCCGGGTGTAAAGACGCACCAGATTAATGCGATTATTGAGTCGAATGTCACGGAATATTTTCCAATTGAGCTTAGCGATTACAAAATAACCCATATGCATATTTCAACTTTCAGGGAGGGTGAAAATGTAGGAAAACACAAAGTCCTTGTCATTGCGGCAGAAAAAGTTCTGATTGAGGGTTACGAAAAGCTGGCTGAACAGCTTGGGCTGAACATTGTCGATATAGATTATGCAGGAAACAGTGTATTTCAGGCGACAAAGCAGAGTGCAGGCGCCGAGGCAATTATGGCAGTCAAGGTCGAGGGGGAGAACGCCCTCGTCACGATTATCCGGCAGGGCACCATGGTGATGCAGCGTACCGTGAATTACAATATCGGGTATCAGGACGATGAGCCGGTATCGATGGACGATGCGGCAAGGGTACTTGTGGGAACCGTCCTGCGAGTGATTGATTTCTATGTATCGAATAATGAGGACAACCGCATCGAGCAGATATATATCATGGGGGACGGCTCGAAGGAATCAATGATTCTTGACATGATGGTGGAACAGACACAGCTTCCATGCCGGGTGCTTGACACTGTCAGGGGGACTGCCATCGGCAAAAAGGCGGAATTTGTGCCGCTAAATGTATTCGCGGCAGCCATCGGAGCCGGAATCAGCAGCGTTGGATTTGATGCGGACAAGGAAAAGGAACGGCATGAGACGAATTATGTGTCGGCATCTGTGCTGATGATACTGTTTTTTATCGTCATGATCGGAGCGCTGCTTTCCTTTGCGTTGATACCGTATAATTCAGCGTTGATGGAACAAAAGGATTTGGAGAAGAAACAGCAGCAGTATGAACCTGCCCGCGTCGTTCATGACCAGTATCTGGGAATGAAACAGCTTCTGAGCAAAGTCAGATATGGGCATGTGCTGACAGAGCGCAGTAATGACAGCATACTTGACTTCCTGTCCGAGCTGGAGGATAAAATGCCTGCGGACGTGGAATTTACGGAGTTTGTGTCAGATGATGAGCAGTGTGTGATTACGATGCGTGTTGCGGACAAGGAGACGGCGGCAGGTGTTATTGAAATATTCCGGGATTTTGAGTCATTGCTGAGTGTCACGGTGGAGAGCATTACGGAAGAAAAAGACGGAGACGGCAAGGATATATCAGAAGAAGATGGGAGTTCAACGATTTATTTTACCATTAACTGTGTATATGTGGTCACAGAATACGAGGATCCCGCCTTGGCAGCTACGGAAGTATCTGATGAAAGTGCGGCAGCTGCGGAGAGTGTTGAATAAGGGGGGGCGTCATGAGCGAGAAAAAGGTAAAGTTAGAGAAAACCAAGGAGAAAAAGGTTAAGGAAAAAAAAGTTAAAGAAAAGAAAAACGGTCTGGATGTCAAGAAACTGAAAAATTATTTTAATAAAAATACTTTTTTGGGGATTACCCTTGTGGGAATGGTAGTGCTTGTCCTGGTATACGTGTTTGTGTTTCTTGATTATCAGGAAAAAACGACTGAGGTACAGGCAGCCAACGACGAACTGTCAAAGTCGCTGAAAGAGCTTGAGGAATACTTTAACAATATGGAGAAATACCAGGCAGAGATTAGTGAGTACAAGATGGCTATCAGTGACATCATGTCGGAGTATCCTGCAGACGCAAGGGAAGAGGACATCATTATGCTTGCTGTACAGATGCAGGAAAAAAATGCGATTACGTATGAAAGCATCAGCATGGATGAGAGCGAGATGCTGTATTATATACCGGCAGACGAGATTGCGGCGGCGGACATTGAAGGGTTTACGGATGAGCTTGTATTTGTGAAGAAAACAGGTACCTACCTGAATACGACAAACTATGATAACCTGAAAGGGTGTATTGCACAGATTTATGACTCTGACAATAGAATTGGCATAGAGGAGATATTGTATTCAAAAAATGAGTCAGACGGCACGCTGGATGGGAATATTGTTCTTTCTTTCTATAGTGCAAAGGGAACCGGAAAGGAGTATGAGGCGCCCGATATAGCCAAATACTTAAGTGGTACGGATGATCTGTTCCGGACAGATAAGGTTGCTGCAAGTGGTTATGAGCCGGAAGGCGATGGTGAAGGTGATGAAAATGCTGATGAAACAGGCGAAGGTCAGGACGAGCAGGAAACTCGGTAAGCGAATCTGCGGCAGAAGGTTGAATAACGGCGGGATGTCACTGGTGGAGGTTGTCGTTGCCATGACAATCTTTGCGGTTGTCACGGTTCCGGTGCTCCATGCGCTTACCACTTCTGCATATTATAATCAGAAGGCAAGGAAGCGTCAGAATGTGACGGCGCTTGCCGAGAGCGTGATGGAGAATTTCAAGGGCTATTCTCTTGACAGCCTTGAAAATGAGGTTTTCACGGGGGTTGCTGGGGCAAAGAAACTCGGGCTTGAAATATCCAACGATAGTGATATCAGTTATACATATGCGGATTCGACGAAAAGGGATTCTGCAATCACTTTTCAGATACAAAATGTAAAGAGTGAGAAAGCGAATTATAATATTGAAATTAACGCAGAGCCGTCCGTTAAGGAAGAAATTTTTGAGATTGACAATGTGTCGACGGACAGGGATGCCATATTTGAGTTTGAGACGTCTTATGACCATAATACGTATGACAGGGTCAAGGGCAATTTTTTGTCCAAAGCCGCGGCGATAGATGGCATGATAATGGGAGACAATAAGCGGGATGAAAATGGCGACCTTTATACGGTCGCTTCACTGGATAAGGATAAGCTTAAGATTCAGAAGCGGGAATTTATATATAAGATTGTGCAGGAGGGCGAAGATTATGTCGTGAAAGTATCGGGTGCATATATTTACCAGATGCAGAAACATAAATGCTATGAGCAGTATGTGCCGCCTGTTACGCCGCCTGCACCGCTGCCACCTGCAGATGACGAGGAAGGTACCATACCAACTGACCCGGACTCTTCCGAGCCTCTGGCTGGCGAATGGGTGGAAGCTGACGAAGACCAGTGGTTTCAGAGCTATGTGCATTATATGGATTTGATGGATCCGACAGGAGCGCATGATGGCTATGATAACATTGGTGAAGTAGGAATGCAGAATATTCCAATATATGATTCGTCACATGATGACAAGGATGACGATATTATTAACGGAATGTCGGAAAAAGAGATATACAGGGGCAAGAACTTAAAGCGTGTCTTGATTTATTTTTATCCGGGCTATAAAGGTACTGATGGGTATGACAGTAATTACAGGGATGTAATAAAAATAGACAACAGGACTTCACAGCAGTTCGACTGTTATCTGATAAAACAGAGAAATCCGGATTTGACAGAGACGAAGCTTACGCTGAGTGAGCAGGCATATAAACCGATTGTAGGATGCAAAGGCACAAAAGTGCGTCTGTTCCATAATCTTGACGAAAACTTAGGCAGGAGAACCGGAACGGCATCAAGCGACATCAAGGCTGCAGAATTTGAATCTGTTGAAAATTATACAGAGGCAGATGAATTTAAAAAGAGAAAAGTTATGACTTACAAGCTTACTCTTGCAGTGAAGGACAGTTCCAATAATGTCCTGACAGAGTTAAAAGGAACGATGTATGAGAAATACAGGGAATACTAATCTGCTGAAGTGAGGTGTAGTATGATAGGTGATATTAAGAAAATGATACGCAGGCGGCTGAAATGGTTTTCACTGGATAATAGTGGCTCGGCACTGGTATCCGTTGTGGTAGTGGCAGTGTTCCTTTCCGTGATAGCAACGACGATTGTTTATATTTCAGGAAAAAATTTTCAGATTAAGGCAAACGACTATCAGAATAAAAATACCTTTTATAAGGCAGAAATGGCGCTTGATGAATTTAAGGGCGCACTTGCAGCCGATGTGTCAGAGGCATTTAAATTTGCGTACAAAGAAGTCATGCCTGACTTTGCATATCTGGACAATGGGGATGACCGAAATGAAAAGTTTAAGGAATATTATTTCGACTACCTGTATTATAAATGGACAGGGGCTACAAAACATGAAACTGACATTCCGGGGGATGTCACGACGCATGTTAATGTAAGAGGTGAATCCATCTATGAGACGGTGGCAAATTTCACGTCGGGGCTTCCGAATTTTAGCACATATTTTATAAAGGAGGATGAGCTGGCATCCGGTGACGAAAAGATGTGTGTGGCATGGGACACGAATAAGCCGGGAAGGTTTATCATAAAGAATGTCCGTGTGTGGTGCACGGAGAACGGATATTCCTCCTATATCTGTACAGATATTGCGATGGATTCGCCGGCATACTATATGGGAATTACGACACCACCAGCAGGAGGAACGCCAGCCGAGGATATGAACAAGGACAAACTGTACATGGGTGACTATATCCTGTACATGAACTGGCATAAATATTAATCTGGAAAGGAAGGGAGGAGGGATAAAACATTGAAATATCGGACAGGAAATGAGGGAATGTCCCTTGTCGAGCTTATCGTGGTAGTGGCGATATTGGCGCTTTTTACAGGGGGCATTACCTACAGCATGAACTGGGCGAGCGGCAAGGCGGCGGAGGAATGTGCGCAAAAGCTTGCCTACAGCCTGCAGCAGGCAAGGACTATGGCAATGGGGAAGAACAGTATAACTATTACCGTTAAGAGAGACGCGGAGGGATTTATTGTTACTGAGACAACAATTGTTTCCAACACGGACAGCACACCCACTACAGAGACAAAAACTTCCAGGGTTGGGAAAAAAACTGTGACAGTGAAGTTTAGTGATGGTTCATCAGAGAGCGAACTTGGTATGGGGGGAGTGAAACTTGTGTTTGACAGGGCGAGTGGTGCGTTAAAGACATTAAATGACGCCGAGGCAGGTGCGACAGCACCTTTGTTTACGATATCGAAAGGAAATACCCTGCGCAAAGTGGAGATTGTACCTATCACGGGCAGAATTTCTGTAGGCAGATAGCATCAGCTATCTTTTTCAGTATTTGAAAGGAAATTAATATGAAAGCATTAGCAAAAAAAGTAAAGGGACGGATGCCGCTTGGTGCATATGGCGCGGGAAACAAGGGACTTACACTTGTTGAGGTCATTTGTGCGGTTGCGATTTTTGCAGTGATAGCAGCCACGATAGGCGGCGTGCTTGTATTCAGTGCGAAAAGTTATCATAGAGGAAGTACGGAGTCCGAAGTACAGCAGGAGGCTCAGTTTGCTGCAAACAGGATCAGCGGCATTATACAGAATGCCACCGAGGTGGAATATGACAGCAGCAAGCTGACCATGAAGCAGGGAAATCTGGTTCATGAGGTCTTGCTTGTGGATACGGATTTGAAGTATAAGGAAATTGAAAAGGATGATTCCGGAGCGGTTGTCTCAGAAGGCAGTTTACAGACGCTTGCCGGAAACATTAAGGAATTTAGCGCGGATGTGAGTGAATTTGATAAAGCGCGCACTGTTATCCTTGATATGACAGTTGCAAAAAATGACAAGGAATATCCCGTGCGCTATACCATGAACGCGAGAAACGAGGAAATTACTGTGTCGACAAGCGCACTTCCTCCAACCGCATCCATTCATGTTGATGATAACAACCTGATTCTTGTCCCAGGTGAGTCCTATACGGTTGGCGTAAGCGTCAGAGGTACTGACAGGCCTTTTGAGGCTTCGGGTTCAGCGGGGATATCAGTTTCCAAAACGGCAAGCAGTTTTACGGTTACCGTGGATAATGATAACAGAAACAGCAATGCAATGGTAACCCTCTCTGTCAAAGATGAAGCTGGAACAGAGCTGTGCAGCAAAATGGTTAATGTCGACATCCGCAGCGTGAGCAGTGTGAGGTTACAGAAAAGTCAGGATACAGCGAACAAGGAATATACATTTTATGCAGATGTGGACTGTTTGAATCCTGACAAGATAGTAGGTGGGTCAAATGAGAGCAATTATAAGAATCCGTTCATGGTGGAGTGGACAGGTAAATTGTTTGTATGCAGCAGCACACCAGGTAATTTTGACACGGAGATAGGGAGTTTTTCAATTTTAGACGAAGACGATGGAACAGGGAAAAATAAGCTTTTTTGCAGCAATGCGGATGTGGCGAAGTACATATGTATAGATGATAGTTATCCGGCGTATGCGAGCCGTGAAGAAGAAAAATCATTGAAACGTCCATATCTTAAGATAAAGCTGACAGAAGATTTTGATTCCAATACAAAACTTGTGGTGCGTGCGACCGCGAAGCATCCGATGGGGCATAATAAGGCATCAAGCCCATATGGGGATGCAAGCTGTTTTGACGAAAAGGAGATTACGGTAGCCAGGCTTAGGGGAACCAAGATTCTGATGATTCCGGGACAGACCTATACGTTGAACGGGGTGCGTGTGGCGAACCCTGAATGCTCTGTTTTTATAGGGGATACAGAGGTTGCAAACCCGGCTGATGCGGGTGTCATACCAGTCTTTGAGGCAGATAATAAGCTAAAGATTACATTGACGGAAAAAGCAAAAGGTGACAGCAGTGGTATCATTACATTAAAGGTTCATTCCCAGGGAAGCACGGCGACCCAGTTACCGGTGGATATATATGTAAGAAGGGTAAATCCGGTAAATAATCAGTCCGGCATACGTAAAGGAACCCTCAGGCTAGACTATCAGCTCATGACAGGCGAAGGGAAATCCGTAAACGGTGAGTGGGGTACTGGTGCAGAGTATCAGTTTAAGACAAGAATCAATGGTACAAACCTGTACTTCAATGATACCGGGGGATTCATCAACGTAGAGACGGAGGAGCAGTATAAGCAGTATAATCCGTTTGCGGTTCAGTTTAGCTGGGTACTTTTGGAAGAGAAAACCGAGAATGGCATAAAAGTAAAAAAACCCATAGAAGGAACAGCAGGCAGCGCGGTGGTGACAGAGTATAAATTCGGGGCAAAAGATATTTCTGTTGGGGTAGAGCCGGAAAGCACAACAGGTTCACAACAGAATGAATATTTTGCCATAAACAGTTTTGCACTGAACAGGGAGTCACCGGCAGTAAACATCATTACAAGGAAAGCGTTTGCAAGCAACTGGGAACTCGAAGTCACGGCAAGGGCGCTCCACCCGAATGAGGATGGGACAAAGGGCAGAAATAAATACAACTACATTTATACGGAAGCGTCTGATAAATTTATTGAAGGTTCATACACCCTGAAACGTAAGACGATGATTGTGGTGGCGGATCCTACTCAGGGTGCGTCCATGGTATCGACCAAAAAAGAGAATAACACAGACCACACATATGAATTATGTATACCTGTCCAGGTCGGGGCAGGGATTGGCAGCCTGAATGGCAGGATTATCGGCAGCAGCCTGAAATCAGGCAATACAAAGCTCCTTGCGGATCTGACGGAAATGCCGGCATCGTCATCCGGGGGAACGGCATACATATTCCTTGCAATTGACCGCGATGAAAGAGGCGGCGGAACGTATAAGGAAATAGAGGATGGCAAGACGGTTGAGCGCCAGTGTGCAGAGGGAGAGCTCAGGCTGGTACTTGAGGAAGTGGGAGCCAGTGCACCCAATGCAGTGATTTCGCAGACAGATATTACAATATACCTGCGCAGGGTCGAAGAAGTTAAAATAGCGGATGTTACCGAACCAGAGGGAGGAACTGCTGATTTGCAGATTAACTTCCTTGACAAGATTAAGCGTGGACGTGATTTTGCCTTTTATGACCAGGAGAACGGAATGACAAATGACAAGGGCGACAGGGAGCAGGCGGCAGTGCGGGAGGCTGCACAGAAATTTGGATTTAGTGACGGCATGCGCCACTGGGTATACCGCACGCAGGAAATTACGGAAACAGATAACGGTGCGGTCAAATATGGGAACTGGACACCATATATCAAGACACAGGACAATGATGCAAACAATAAGAGACTTATGGAGTCTGAGACGAACTCCTTGAAAGCAGATAAGCGTTATAAGCTGGAACTGTCATTGTTTGTCTTTGATGAAAACTCAAAAACATTTTACTGGCCGCATGATGAGTCCATTCTCAAGGAGGGTACCTTTAAGGGCTGGAATAAAGGCGGTTCAGGATGGGATCAGAAAACGCCGGGATTTGATTCCAAAACGCTCAGGAGTTCCTATGGAACGGTTTACAATATTGGGCAGGCATGTATGGTCTTCAAGGAATCAAACGGTGCGCCCAGCAAGAGCATTGGTTCGGTGGAAAATCCCAAGGTGATGAAGCCTGGCGATACCTATCAGGTTGCCCTGGACGGTTATGGAATATATTTCCCGCATGACAAGCAGTTTTGCCAGGTGCGTGTACAGAAACGTTCCGGTGCAGGATGGACGAAACCTGCCAATCCAGGCAACGACGGATGGAATATAGGTGGCAGCAAGGATACATTCCAGCTGAATGGAATTCCGGAATCCGCGAATGGCCTGTACAGATTCTGCTATGATATGGTAAATTCTGATTTAAACCATTGGAATGGCAACCCGCTTCAACCGGACTATACAAGGACTAATAGCGAGACATTCCCGCTGTATGGTTCAAAGGGGACGGCAGGATACATTTACATCAGAGTCGATGGTACAGCAGGAGATACAGGTGAAACAGGAAGCTCAGATGCGTCATATGATTACATTAGTATGGGCAATCCGGACAATTCGGCAGTACTGTTTGAACTGAGTGGCGGTGTGACAAGTGGATGCGGCACAGACTGGGAGAAATATTTTAAGCAGCAGACGGATGTAGACCCGAATAACACGAACAACATTATTCCCGTAAGATGGGATAGAAAAGGTGACAATGCCTTTGTGGGTTACAGGAACCCATATGCGCTGAAATGGGAGCTGTCCCATGACGGTGGCAAGACGTGGATTCCGCTTGACCCGCAAAATGAAGCCTTCAAGAAAGACGCATTTGTCAAGGAATACATTGATGCCTTAAAGATTGCGTCACCGTCAGATAAGGACGTAGAGAATCTAAATACGGAAGGCATCCTGAAGCTTGGATTAAGGAAGAAACTTCCCAGAGGTACAAAGATAAAGCTGGTATCCGCACATAGTGCGGGAAATAACCGTGGCGGCATGGAATACTATGGGAATGGCTCTTCTGAGATTGTGTATGACATTTATACTGTTGAAGGCAGCAGAAAAAATCTGGCCGACTTTGGCTTTGAGAGATACAATGAGATTAACTATGTTCTTCCTGGGTATGAGAAAATACCTAACTTTATGAGTTCAGATACACATTGGTCACAAAACCAGACATTTTATCGTTACAGAGAAGTTGGTGGAACATGGAGTCAATATTGGCGGGTAGATACAGGTCAGTATGATACAGCATATATTACAGGCGGTAAAATGGGTAGGGTGTTCCATGCGGATAAAGAATATGAGATTGATTGTGTGAATGTAACATACAATGTAAATGAAAAGAAAATCTATTGGCCTTTGGATGAGCGTTTGCTACAAAATGGTACTGGTTGGAAAGAGGCAGGCTTTACTTTTGCAGATTGGGATTATGAAAAGTGTTTGACGGCTGAACAGAAGATGTTTGAATGCTACCAGGAATATTATGTTCCAACGACAGAGATGTATATTAAACCATATCCGGATAGTGAAAGATGGCAGACCGATATACGGCAGACAATTCCTGAACGTGCCCAGTCGGCCGGTACTGAAACGAGTCCCATTAAAGTGGATGGCAATAGCAATGGTGATTCGAGAAAATGGTTTTCTGTAAATATGGATCCGTCTGCATTCTGCCTGCATGCGCATCAGGGGGCGTTTGACTTGATTATAGAAAAGAAAAATGCTGCTGGTGCATGGGAGAGGATTGCAGATCAGACTGAAAATGGAATGCAAAGCACAGAACATTGGAAAGCTACGGCAAATAATCCAGAGATTACAGCGGGATACGCATATGGTGCTAAGGGAGCATATAGACTTAAATCATTTATTAATGGCATTCAATGGGTAAAACCAAGCGGTAATATGTTTGAACCAGACTATATTAATGATGGCAATGTAGAAAAGATGGACTTATATGATGAAGCTACAGGTAAGGGAATGATCTATATTGAGTTCGAGTGATTAACTGCATTACTGAATTGAATTAGTTTGAAAAAAATATATTGTCAATAAAAGAAGTTCGCAGATGCGAACTTCTTTTATTGATATTTACTCGCTGTAGTCATTTGCGTTACCATAAATATTAGTTCAGTTTTGGCTTCCTGTTACAAGCATCAAGGCATGCAAAACCGTTTCACAATGGCTTAATACATTTCAATCACTGTGCTCTATTGCACAGACTTTGCAGTCAGTGCAATTCCTGAGCTGTTTCAGTATTTCTGACATTTTTAATACCCAAGCTGCCAAAGGAACTAAGAAAAAACAGCAGTGATGTGGAATTGTGGGCAAAATTTATCAATGCAGAAAGGGAGGAGGAGTTTGACATGCTGGCAAAACAAAATCGATATATTGAGAGCGCTTATAAAAAGTTACAGATTATCAGCCAGGATAAGGAAAAGCGGCTGGAATACGAAGCCCGTGAAAAGGCGATAAGGGATTATAACCAGTCCATGTATGAAGCGGAACAGCGCGGCATTGAAATTGGAGAACAGCGCGGTATTGAAACAGGCATAAAAAATATGGCGAAAACTTATCAGAAGTTTGTTGTCGTTTTTCAGTTCTTCAAGCTGTTTTTCCTTATTATACGATTTACTCAGGAATTTGGCAATAAAAGAAAAATCGGACTGGAATTGTTCAGCCTGTCTTTCCGATAGTTTTGCAAGACGTATCAGATTCAGCCGGTAGTTCTGAATATATTTACTGACAGTATTGTTTTCGGGGAGACAGATTTCATTTGTCGTGAGTATATTTGTCACAGGGCGCTTGAAAAACGCCCTGTATTTTTTAAAATAGCTTACGTCCCCGGTTCTGATATCCTTGACACGCCCACGAATACTTCTGATATTTTATACCAGGTAGGATAGTCTACGATTCCCGACGCGGGCAAACCAAAGATGCGCTGGAATGTGCGGACAGCGTTGGCAGTGGCATTTCCGTAAATGCCATCCTCGACGATACGCGGTATGGCAGGATAGTTCTGCGCTATGCGGTTTAACTGCTGCTGCATCTGCAGGACTTTCTGACCGGAGGAACCGACAGTAAGGTCATATCCGGGCCATGATGAGGGAACGCCGGAGATGTAGGAGGTGGAGTTGATGTACATGTCATTCCCATAATAATAACGGATGATTTCTATTGGTGTATACCCCTGGTCGCCAAGGTACTTGCTGCCCCACTGGGAGAGTCCCTCACACGTGACGCGGTTTCCGTCGCAGTACGAGGTAAAAATCGGCTGCCGCACCCCTGGACGTGACAGATAGTTAGAAAATACACTGTCCACAATGCGGCTCACATTCTGGTAAATATTTCTGCCATAAATCCATTTCTGGTCATAGGCAGTGGAGGACGTGATGGTAAAATTGTAGCCCTGATTCCGGTACCATTCCGTATACACGCGGTTCAGCGTGAAGGACATGATTACCAACGTATTTGCATAAATTGTATTTTCCGGCCATGTGGCATAAATTTCAGAGGATACAACGTTTTTGATATAGTCCGTGTAGCGCACATAGTAGTTGGGGGCGGAAGCATCCTGCGGAACGCCGTCGTGCACAATGACATACTCCGGTATGACGACACGGCTCAGGACGATTTCACCGCTTTCATCCATCGGTTTGATTTCATCCTCGGGTATCTTGGGAGGATATTCGCCATAGAGCGTGTGGTCGGGTATGACAATATCTTCTTCGGTTTCGCCTGGGGGTTCCACTTCGATTGGATTCATGGTAACCGGCTGGATTGCCGTGACATCCGGAAGTATTTCGGTTCCGGATATATTGACCGGTTCATAGCCTGGCGCCGTGACGGATATATTGTATTCCGAGTAGGGCTGCACATCACTGATTTGTGTGCTGTAGGAAAGATTGGGCGCAGGAAGCGATATTGTGGCAGTAAGACCGGAATCGTCGGTTGTGAGGGTCTGCACTACAGAGTTAGGCTCACCGGAATAGGATATTGTGATGGTTGCATTATCTATAGGGATAAGACCCAGCGATGATGTTACGCTTATAGTTAAATCTCCGGAATAGGCCGGGGTTTCGGCTTTTATAATATCAGACATAAAAATCCCCTGCATATGTTTTTAATAATATATGCAGGGGAAACGGATGTGTTACGAACAATGCTATTTTTTATATCCGGCTCTTTTCCGCAGTGTCGGGTCAAGTATTTTCTTGCGGATGCGGAGGTTTTCAGGTGTTACCTCAAGAAGCTCATCCGTGTCGATAAAATCAAGTGCCTGCTCAAGGCTCAGGATTTTTGGCGGTGTCAGGCGCAGCGCCTCGTCCGCACTGGAGGAACGCGTGTTGGTGAGCTGTTTTTTCTTGCATACATTGAGCTCGATATCCTCGCCCTTTCCGTTCTGTCCGACCACCATGCCGGAGTAAACCTTTTCGCCAGGACCGATAAACAAGGTGCCGCGTTCCTGTGCGTTGTAGAGACCGTAGGTGATAGCCTCGCCTGCCTCAAACGCGATGAGGGAGCCCTGCTTGCGGTACTGGATGTCGCCCTTGTAGGGACCATATCCGTCGAATATCGTATTCAGGATGCCATTGCCCTTGGTGTCTGTCATAAACTCGCCGCGGTAGCCAATCAGCCCGCGTGAGGGGATTGTGAACTCGAGACGCGCATATCCGCCGCTCGCCTTGCCCATGTTTTGCAGCTCGCCCTTGCGCTGGCTGAGTTTTTCGATAACCGTACCGGAAAATTCTTCCGGGACATCAATATATGCAAGCTCCATCGGCTCGAGTCGTTTGCCGTTTTCATCTGTCCGGTAAAGGACTTCAGCCTTGCTGACAGCAAACTCGTAGCCCTCGCGGCGCATGTTTTCTATCAATACGGAGAGATGGAGCTCACCGCGCCCGGACACCTTGAAGGAGTCGGCGCTTTCCGTCTCCTCGACGCGCAGGGAGACATCCGTGTTCAGCTCGCGGAACAGCCTGTCGCGCAGATGGCGGCTGGTCACATATTTTCCCTCCTGGCCTGCAAGCGGTGAATCGTTCACGATAAACTGCATGGCGATGGTAGGCTCGCTGATTTTCTGGAAAGGAATCGGTACGACATTGTTGACAGCACAGAGCGTGTCACCGATGTGGATGTCCGAGATGCCGGAAATGGCAACAATCGAACCGATGCCGGCTTCCTTTACCTCGACCTTGTTCAGCCCGTCAAATTCATATAGCTTGCTGACCTTCACCTTGGTCTGCTTGTCCGGCTCATGATGGTTGCAGATGACAACCTCCTGGTTTACCTTAATATTGCCGTTGTCAACCTTTCCGACACCGATGCGCCCTACATATTCATTGTAGTCAATCGTGCTGATAAGAACCTGTGTACCAGCGTCAGGGTCTCCCTCGGGAGCGGGAATATAGTCAAGGATTGTCTCAAACAACGGCGTCATGTCAACGCCTGCCGCGTCCTCTTCCAGGGAAGCGATGCCTGTTTTGGCGGATGCGTATACAAAAGGGCAGTCAAGCTGGGAATCGTCGGCGTCAAGCTCCAGGAACAGCTCCAGAACCTCGTCGACAACCTCGCCGGCACGCGCCTCGGGACGGTCAATCTTGTTGATGCACACGATGACGGGAAGCTTGAGCTCCAGTGCCTTCTTCAGTACGAATTTTGTCTGTGGCATTGCGCCCTCAAACGCATCGACAACAAGGATGACACCATTTACCATTTTCAGGACACGCTCTACCTCGCCGCCAAAGTCGGCATGTCCCGGCGTGTCAATAATATTTATCTTGGTGCCTTTATACATAACGGCTGTATTTTTTGACAAAATAGTGATGCCGCGTTCGCGCTCAATGTCATTGGAGTCCATGACGCGCTCGGCAACCTCCTGGTTTTCACGGAATACGCCGCTCTGTTTGAGCAGCTCGTCCACAAGGGTTGTTTTGCCATGGTCTACATGGGCAATAATGGCTACGTTTCGAACATCTTCTCTTTTCTGTATCATAGTAATCCTCCATTATAATAACAGGTGAAATTGTCATGCTTTGTATGAAAACTTTTTTCAAAACTTATATAGTATATCACTTGTTAGTACTTTTTGCAATGTCCTGGAAAAATTTGTTTATATCAATGGTAACAGTTTGTTATCAAAGAAAATATCTACGGCATTTCACAAATTACAGCTTGTTTATGCGCAGTTTGTTGTCGAATTATGTCATAAAAAACAGAAAAAGTTGAAAAATTATGGAATATTGCGATAATTCGGACTTTATTTACTGTATAAAGTGGCATATGATTTAATTACAAGAACGAAGGGAGAATGGAAAAATGCAAGAAACATTAAAGACAAAAAACGGGTATCATGAGCAGGTGATTGAAAACAATCAGGTAACGGTTATGGGTGAAATCGTAAGTGAGTTCTCATTCAGCCATGAAATTTTTGGCGAGGGCTTCTATATGGTTGACATTCAGGTGGCAAGACTGTCTGAGTCCATGGATATTATACCAGTAATGGTATCTGAGAGGCTGCTTGATGTGAATGAGGATTACAGTGGCATGATGGTGGTGGTGAACGGACAGTTCCGCTCCTATAACAGACACGAGGAACACAAGAACAAACTCGTATTGTCTGTATTTGCGAGGGAAATTGAGTTTGTGGATGAAATCAGTGAGAATATCAAGACAAACCAGATATTCCTTGACGGTTTTGTGTGCAAGGAGCCTGTGTACAGAAAAACTCCGCTTGGCAGGGAAATTGCCGACCTGCTGCTAGCAGTAAACCGTCCGTATGGCAAATCAGATTACATTCCCTGCATCTGCTGGGGAAGAAATGCCCGCTATGCGTCCAATTTTGAAGTGGGGGAGCGCTGTCTGGTGTGGGGGCGTATACAGTCAAGGGAGTACATGAAAAAGCTGTCTGAGGATGAGCTGGAAAAGCGGATTGCCTATGAGGTTTCAGTCAGCAAGCTTGAGCTTCCGGATGACGAGGAGGAAGCGTAGAACGACACAATTCTTGTTGAATTTCTTAATAAAATATTAAATAAAGTTGCAAAATCCTGTCCGTTGTGCTATCATGTTTGAAGTTAGGGATTGTAGAACAGTTCCTTGATAGGAAAGGGCATAAGGTATAGATACATGGAAAAGGGATTCATTCAGGTATACAGTGGCGAGGGACACGGTAAATCTGCGGCTGCACTTGGAAGGGCCATACAGATGGCAGGTACAGGCAGGGATGTCGTAATCATCAATTTCCTGAAAGGCAACCAGAGTGAAGAACTCCTCAAGCGCCTGGAGCCGGAAATCAAAATTTTCCGTTTTGAAAAAAGCGAGGAAGAGTTTGCACAGCTGTCTGACGAACGCAAGCAGGAGGAAATTCACAACATCAGAAATGGTCTCAATTTCGCGAAAAAGGTTCTCATGACCGGCGAATGCGGCCTGCTGATTCTGGACGAGGTGCTTGGGCTGATTGACAACGGCATTATAACGATTGAGGACTTGAGCCATATTCTGGAGGCAAGGAGTGAGGATGTAGGCATTATCCTGACAGGCATAAGGCTTAATGACAGTGTATGCCAGCTTGCTGATGAGATTTTCAAGATAGAGGCAGTCAACTATAAAATATATTGACGAACATCGGGGGAGCCGTCCAGGCTCCCTTGATTTTGCCCGATTTAACGGTTGACAGACGGTTGAATCAGATATATAATGAAGTAACATAAAGGAAGAAATAGGTAGAGGTTGCGTTTTTTATCAGTACTCTTTGTCAGGTGTCAGGCGCCGTTTATGGGAGAGGAAAGGAAGGAACGCCGAAAGCACAGAGCCGCCTGGGGCTTTTTGCTTGGGCATACGGTTAAGAGCCGTATGACTGTCATCAACGGATGGAGTGCTATCATTTTAAATTGAAACCGGATCCGGCAGAGTGCCGGGGATTGGATTTTGCAAGGATATGATGCCGGCCGTCTATTAGCTAGATGACTGGTTTTTTCTTTTGATGTGTGGACGAAATGAAATTTATATTTAAAGGAGGACAATATTATGTCTATATTCACAGGAGCAGGTGTCGCGATTGTCACACCGATGAAACCAGACGGGGAAGTAAATTATGAGGCATTCGCAAAGCTCATCGAGTTCCAGGTAGCCAACCATACAGATGCAATTATTGTCTGTGGAACGACAGGCGAGGCATCCACGCTTACACATGAGGAACATCTTGAGTGTATCCGGTTCTGTGTGGAGAAGGTGAATAAAAGAATACCTGTTATTGCCGGAACAGGCTCCAACTGTACGGATACCGCGATTTATCTCTCAAAGGAGGCTGAGAAGGCTGGTGCGGATGGGCTCCTGGTAGTTACGCCATATTATAATAAAGCGACGCAGAAGGGCTTGAAGGAGCATTTCAGGCTGATTGGGGAGTCGGTCAGCATCCCGATTATCCTGTATAACATTCCTGGCCGAACAGGCGGGGTGAACCTGCTTCCGGAGACCATCGTATCACTGTGCGAGGAAGTGCCGAGCATCGTGGGGGTAAAGGATGCGACGGACAATTTTATCCAGTATGCAAAACTGATGGCGCTTGCAAAGGGAAAGGTGGATGTCTATTCCGGAAATGACAACCAGATTGTACCGTTCCTGTCGCTGGGCGCAAAGGGTGTCATTTCCGTCCTGTCAAATATCGCGCCACAGCAGACACATGACATCTGCGCAAAGTATTTTGCGGGGGAGACTGCGGAGAGCGCCAGACTGCAGCTCGAGGCGATAGACCTGATTACAGCGCTGTTTAGTGAGGTAAACCCGATACCGGTCAAGAAGGCAATGAATCTGATGGGACTTGAGGCAGGCACCCTGAGGAGACCTCTCACAGAGATGGAGGAGGCAAATGCCGTAAAACTGGAAAAGGCGATGCGGGAGTACGGTATTTTGTGATGCACGTGGACGCGGAAAGGAAATGACAAAAATGACAAAGGTAATAATACACGGTTGTAATGGGAAAATGGGGCAGATGATAACCAGAATTATCGAGGCAGATCCCGAGATTGAGGTGGCAGCTGGGGTTGATGCATCCGACCATATCAAAAATACGTATCCGGTGTTCAGGAGCATAGCCGAGTGTGACGTCATGGCGGATGCGGTGATTGATTTCTGCGTTGCGCCGGCGGTGGACGGACTCCTTGATTTCTGTGTGGAAAAGCAGATTCCTTGCGTTCTGTGTACAACAGGTCTTTCGGAGGTACAGCTTGCGCATATGGAGGAGGCTGCCAAAAAGGTCGCAGTGCTTAAGTCGGCAAATATGTCGCTCGGCGTGAACATGCTTTTAAAGATACTCAAGGAGGCGGCGGCAGTTCTGGTTCCTGCGGGGTTTGATATTGAGATTGTGGAGAAACATCATAATCTGAAAGTAGATGCCCCGAGCGGTACGGCGCTTGCGCTTGCCGACAGTATCAATGAGGAATTTGAGAATGCATATGAATACATTTATGACAGAAGCCAGGTAAGGGCGAAGCGGACAGGTAAGGAAATTGGTATCAGCGCGGTGCGGGGCGGCACGATTGTAGGCGACCATGACATTATTTTTGCGGGTGAGGACGAGGTGGTTACGTTTTCACACAGGGCTTATTCCAAGGCACTATTTGCAAAGGGAGCTGTCCAGGCTGCGAAGTTCCTTAAGGGAAAACCGGCTGGTAAGTATGACATGAAAGAAGTGGTGGGGGCTTAGATGGAATTCAGACCATGTATAGACATCCATAACGGACAGGTGAAGCAGATTGTTGGCGGTTCCCTTGTGGATAAGGATGACCATGCCGAGGAAAATTTCGTTGCAGAAAGGGACGCGGGGTACTATGCACGGCTTTACAGGGACAACGGAATCCGGGGAGGACATATTATCCTGCTGAATCCGGTGTCCAGCCCATATTATGAAGCGACTAAGGCACAGGCACTCAAGGCGCTCGGTGCCTATCCGGGTGGACTTCATGTAGGCGGGGGTGTAAATGACAGCAATGCCCTGGAATATCTTGATGCAGGCGCCTCACATGTCATTGTGACTTCTTATGTGTTTCAGGATGGGCATGTCAATATGGCACATCTGAAGAAGATTAGCCGGATGGTAGGAAAGGATCATCTGGTTCTGGATCTCAGCTGCCGCATGCGGGATGGGGATTATTATATCGTGACGGACAGGTGGCAGAAATTTACGGATGAAAAAGTGAATGATGTGACACTTGACCTGTTTATGGAATATTGCGACGAGTTCCTGATTCATGCCGTGGATGTCGAGGGAAAGAACCATGGAATAGAAGAAGGGCTTGTCAGGCGTCTTGGTGCATGGTGCAGCGGGACGGATAAAATAGCCGTCACTTATGCGGGCGGCGTGCACAGTTACGAGGACATCGAACTGCTGGGAGCGCTTGGCAGTGGAAAAATCAATGTGACAATAGGGAGCGCGCTTGATATCTTCGGCGGGACGCTTGCCTTTGAAAAGATTATAGGGGAAATGAAAAAGGGGCTGTTCTGACAGCCCCTTTTTCATTTGTGCATTATTGTGACAGAAAACC
The DNA here is from genome assembly GCA_949066965.1 of uncultured Lachnospiraceae bacterium. GTDB lineage: Bacteria > Bacillota > Clostridia > Lachnospirales > Lachnospiraceae > COE1. The sequence continues at coordinate 11,815 of CARTDA010000042.1, read as the reverse complement.
TGTTTTCTTCCATTGGTTGATGACTTCCTCACATGCGTCAGGATCCATGTCTGCGACTGCCTCGCATAGTCTGGTGTACAGTTCGCGGCATTCCTCGTCAAAACTGTAGCCATCAAGGGTATGGATGGCATCGTCCATCTTGTCGATATCCAGGTCGTCAATTGCCTGTGTCAGCTCATCAAATGCGTCTGTCAGTACTGACGGCGTGATGGGAGGCTTTTCTTCCAAATCGCGTTTTTCAGGGAAGAACGAGCTTAAAATTTCGTGGTAATGTGCATATAGGGAAAGCAGGTTATCCGTGTTCTGGAGAATCATGTCAATGTCATTGGCATTTCCGGCGGCTTCCAATGCGGCAGCCCTGTCGGAGAGGTCATCTGCCCCAATCTGCCTGGATGCGCTCTTGAGGGCATGGACTTCCACTGTGTAGTCGTGCCATTTTTTGCTGTCCATGTAGGTCTGTATCAGCTTGAGCTTTTTGGGGATTGCATGGTAGTAATCGGCAAGCACAGTCATAAATAATTCCTCGCTGCCAAGCAGCTTCAGTGCTCCTTTGATGTTTAGTTCCGGAATATCAGGCAGTACGACAGCCTTTTTGGCGGGCATCTGGACTGATGTACCGGAATGTTTATTGATTTTGTCTTTGGGCAGCCAGTGGCGTATGGCATTTATGAGCATACGAACCTCGATTGGCTTTGCAACAAAGTCGTTCATACCTTCCTTGATAAACATTTTTTTGACATCCCCGATGACGTTGGCAGTGAGCGCTATAATGGGTACATCATTGTACTCGGAGTGGAAACGCCGGATAATGCGTGTTGTCTCGACTCCGTCAATTTCCGGCATCATATGATCCATCAGGATGAGGTCGTACATGGTCTCGGATATTTTGCTGATTGCCTGGTTGCCGCTGAGTGCTGTGTCAATCTGCATGTTAAGCGGCTCGAGAAGCCCCTGCGCCACAGTCAGGTTGATGGAGTTATCATCCACGATGAGGATTTTCGCCGTCTCGGCGGTAAAATCATAATATTCATCGGTAGACTCGCTGTCATACTGGCTGATTGTCTCATGGTTGTATATGCTGGCAAGTGACAGGACGGATAATGGTTTGTGGACAACCAGCACATTCTGCGGGTCATAGTTGACAGATACATCGTATGGGGCGATAACGACTGTGTTGAGCTGGGGGTGGTCATGCATAAAGTCCTGGATATCCTGGTCAAAGTCTATGTAGGGAATGAACAGGTAGGTATCATTTAATGTGTCAATGTTTTCATTCAGGAATGACAGGATATCCGTACCCTTCAGGTCGGTATATTCGATGCCAAGCTTATGCATGTCCCGCTTGAGCTGTATATTGGCGTATGTATTGTTGAGAAAACCTGCCGCATGGGTCGGGGAGTTCTCAGACAGCGATATGGATGGTTCTGCTTCCACGATTATCTGGGGAACGGAAAAGGAAAAGGTGGAACCCTCCCCGTAGACACTTTCCACGGTGATATCGCCGTTCATAAGTGTTATAAGCCGTTTGCTGATGGCAAGTCCCAGGCCAGTGCCTTCGATATTGCGGTTCCGTTTGCTGTCCACCTGCTGGAATGACTTGAAGAGTTTACCCAAATCCTCCGGCTTAATGCCTATTCCGGTGTCCGACACAGAAAACAGCAGGTTTACCGTGTCCTCGGAGACTGTCTCAAAATCGTATTTCAGGCAGATTTGGCCTACCCTGGTAAATTTGGCGGCATTGTTTGCCAGGTTGGTGATAACCTGCTTGAGACGAACCACGTCGCCGCGGAGCACCTTGGGGATATTCGGGTTGATATCGAGCACAAATTCCACATCGTCTTTGTCAATACGCGTACTGACAATGGTTGCGACATCGTTAATCAGGGATGCCGGTTCGTAGTCGTCAGCAACGATGTCCATTTTGCCTGATTCAATTTTGGAGAAGTCAAGGATGTCATTGATGATGGTGAGCAGCGATTTTCCTGCAGCCTTAATCTGGTTGATGTAATTTTTGGCGGCAGGAGTCATCTCCTCGCGCAGCGCCATCTCTGCAAGGCCAATCACGGCGTTCATGGGCGTGCGCAGCTCATGGCTTGTGTTCGCCAGGAAGTCCGACTTCATGTTTGCGGCCTTTTCGATTTCAATATTTGCCTCCTTCATGATGAATCTGTGGTAGGCAATGCTTGACAGGGCGCTTGTGAGTGTGTAAAGGAACAGCGCAGCATTGTCAAGCTTGGTTTTGTCAATGACAGGCACGCTCATGACAGACTGCAGGTAATTAATTAAATCTATGCCGATTTCTGCTGCAACCTGCATGATTCGGGTGATGTCAGGCGGGGAGGTGAGCACCTGCCCGCCGACAAAACAGCCGACCATTTTTTCGCCTGCCATGATGGGGGCGGCGAAATCCATGAGTCCTGCATGGCAGTAATATGTAACAGAGGAGCCGACTTTCAGGGCAAGCTCGGCGCCATGCTTGTCGCACTGCTGGCAGCGCAGGCAGCCAATCGGTGAGTTCCGTGTATATTTGCTGCAAAAGTCAGTGAAATTTGTCCCTTTTGTGACAGGAACACCCTCGGCATCGGTGATGATGGCGGCAAAGCCCGTCATCTTGGAAAAGGAGTCCTGTAGGTGCTGGAGCATTTCCACGTCAAAAAGGTCGGTGAGGGTTATTTCATTATTCATATGCACGCCTCCAATCCTGTCCTTAATCAATCAACTCGCGAATTTTGGCAAGCAGGGATTCCCTGTCAACAGGTTTCAGCAGATAGCCCTGTGGCTTCAGTGCAAGTGCGTTCTTGATTTTTTCCGTGTCATTGATTCCCGTGAGGAATACGACGGGAATGGATGCAAGGTAAGGGTCTTTGCGGAGCTCCTCAAGGACGGCAGGTCCGTTCATGTCCGGCATTTCATAATCCAGAAGAATCAGGCTGACTTCCTTGGTTTTGAGGAAACGTAGTGCAATTTTTCCGCTGATGGCAGTGGCGACCTCATACCTGGAATCCAGATAGCCCTTGATTGTTTTGTGAATGATGGTGGCATCGTCCACGACAAGGATACGGGGACGGTCAGGCGATTCGGCCTGTCTGCCGGCAAAGCCTTTTTCCGGTTCTTTTTCGACGTTTTCGATGATGGCATCAAGCTGTGCGAGCGTGTCAAAGGCATTGCTGGCATTGGTGTCCAGTGCAGTGGAAAGCGCCGAGTCTGCCTCCGAAGACACACGTGCCTGGTACTCCCGGATGAACCTTACTATCGTGTCTTCCATATCGGGTGTGGACATGGGAAGCCGGATGGACAACTCAGGGATACAGTTTGGAATCTTGGATGCGTATTCCAGACTTGCGGCGTCGCCGATTGCACCAAACGGAATGTCGTTCTTGCCGAGCACGTTGTGAAAGCTTGCGATTGTCACAAGGTCATCCCGCGTCTCGGACCGCATGCAAAAAATAAAAATATCCGGTTTAAAATATTTGACATGGTTTTTTAGGTCGTCATAGATAACGGATGATGTCATACATTCAAATGCAGCATCCATTTGAAGAAAAAAATTGCTGATGAGTTTTCTGCTGTTTCCTGCCAGCAGAACCTTATATGTTGTCATTCCAATATCCTCCTGTTGCAATATGTAAATAAATATCCAGTTAAAAAATTTACAAATTCATTTTAACATATATGGAGGAAATAATAAATAATAAAATGGTAAGTTGTGATGATGGTGAGAGGATGAAATTTTCTTGTGAATTGAAAGCTCCTACCGTATAATAAGATTAAATATCTGTTATATATTACAGTGAATGAAACAAAGGAGTGGAACCAATGAAATTTAAGGGCATTCAAAAAAGGGAAGAGGGAAAATTTATCACGCGCTATGATGTCGCGTACCAGACGGTGGACAACAGGGAAAAAATTTATGAGATTATCAGCCGCAACCGGCAGCTTGACTCGATAGAGGCGCTCAATGGCAGCAGACCGGATTCGGTTGTGGTTATTGCGACTGACGAGGGCGGGGAAAGGCTGCTGGTCAACAGGGAATTTCGCCTGGCGGTCGGCGACTGGGTCTATAATTTTCCGGCAGGGCTGATTGATGCGGGGGAGGAGCCTGTTGAGAGTGCAAAGCGCGAGTTATGGGAGGAAACAGGGCTTGAGCTGTATGAGGTGGATGATTTTATTGGTCCAAGCTACAGCGCAGTAGGGTTTAGCAATGAGATTAACGTCTGTGTGGTCGGAAAGGCGCGGGGAGCATTCCGGCATAGCACCTCCACTGTGGAGGAAATTGAGCCGAACTGGTACACAAAGACCCAGCTGCGGGCGATGCTGCAGACAGAGCGGTTTGCGGCGCGGACGCAGGCGTACTGCTATTTGTGGAGCAGGATGTGAGCCGACAGAAGGAATGGACAACTGTACATATTAAAAATGTAAAAACTGACACTTTTCACGGTGTCAGTTTTTGCGTATGATAGACACAGCGTTACAATTCACACCCATGCCAGTTTTTATCAGCTTATAAGTTACTGAGGTGTGAATTATAACAGATTTTGCATACAAAATGCTATAGTGCAAGCATTTTGGCGCATGATTCCTGCTACCTTGGCGTGGGTGTGAAAAGTAACGGCACAGCAACAATTTGCGGACTTTGCACTTGTTGTAAACGATTGTTGCGATATATTGTTTTGGAGGAGAAGAAGATGGACAATGAGAGATATGAACTAAACAAGGAACTGGCACAGATGTTAAAGGGCGGTGTCATTATGGATGTGACGACGCCTGAGCAGGCGCGTGTTGCGGAGGAGGCAGGCGCGTGTGCGGTTATGGCGCTTGAGAGGATACCGGCAGATATCAGGGCGGCGGGCGGGGTCTCGCGCATGAGCGACCCCGGGATGATAAAGGGTATCCAGGAAGCCGTCTCCATTCCGGTGATGGCAAAATGCCGTATCGGACATTTCGCGGAGGCGCAGATACTTGAGGCGATAGAGATTGACTACATTGACGAGAGCGAAGTGCTCTCACCGGCGGATGACGTGTACCATATAGACAAGACGAAATTCAAGGTTCCGTTCGTGTGCGGCGCGAAGGATCTGGGCGAGGCGCTGCGGCGCATCAGCGAGGGGGCCTCCATGATTCGGACAAAAGGGGAGCCGGGGACTGGCGACATTGTGCAGGCAGTCCGCCATATGCGGAAGATGAACCAGGGAATGGCAAGGCTGACATCCATGCGGGAGGATGAGCTCTACGATGCGGCAAAACAGCTCCAGGTGCCTTATGACCTGGTAAAATATGTCCATGAAAAGGGAAAGCTTCCTGTCGTGAATTTCGCGGCAGGGGGCGTTGCGACACCGGCGGACGCGGCGCTTATGATGCAGCTTGGCGCGGAGGGGGTCTTTGTCGGTTCGGGAATCTTCCGGTCGGGGGACCCGAAAAAGCGGGCTGCGGCCATTGTCAAGGCGGTCACAAACTATAAGGATGCGAAGATTCTGGCAGAATTGTCAGAAAATCTGGGCGAGGCAATGGTCGGCATCAACGAGCAGGAGATTCAGCTCCTCATGGCGGAGCGTGGAAAATAGCTGGCAATGTTTTTTGGGAAAGGGGATTTACATGAAGATAGCGGTTCTTGCAGTGCAGGGCGCGTTTGTGGAACATGAAAGGATGCTTGGGCAGCTCGGGATAGAGAGTTTTGAAATCAGGCAGAAAAACGATTTGCGGCAGGATTTTGCCGGACTGATTCTGCCCGGGGGTGAAAGTACCGTGATGGGAAAGCTTGTGCGGGAGCTTGTTTTGTTTGAGCCGCTGAAAGAGAAAATAGCGGGCGGGCTTCCAGTGCTTGGAACGTGTGCCGGACTGATTTTGCTGGCGGAGAAATTGTCAAATGACGCTAACGTTTATTTCGGGACACTGCCTGTTACCGTGAAAAGAAATGCGTACGGCAGGCAGCTGGGCAGTTTTTATACGAATGCAGAGGTGAAGGGCATCGGAGAAATCCCGATGGCATTTATCCGGGCGCCGTACATAGAGTCCGTGGGCAGCGGGGCGGAGGTTATCGCAGAGGTGGACGGAAATATCGTGGGTGTCAGGTATGGCAGGCAGATAGGAGTCTCGTTCCACCCCGAGGTGACGGACAGCCTGCGCCTTCACAGGTATTTTGTGGAGCTGGCGGCGGCAGGATGAACGACACGAGGCTTTTATAGCAGCAGATGCAGATATTTTTCAAAAGAAATGCCGTGAATGCCCGGAACGTTGTCGCGGGATGCCTCCTCTATGGCAGGGCGCAGGAAACGGACTGCTTTTTCCAGGGCTTCTTTGGCGTCAAGTCCCCCGACCATGCTTCCGGCAATGACGGAAGCCGTCAAATCGCCGGTGCCTGAAAAATTTTTTCCGGTATACGGCATTTCGAGATAAAAGGCGTCATCTGGCGTTACGGCAAGATTTCCCATATAGTCCTGTCCGGGCAGGCGTCGTATGATGCCTGTCACGATAACGGTCTGTTTGCCACGTGCTTTCCGCATCAGGCTGCGTGCAGTGTCCTCTATATATCGCACATAGTCGGGGGACATGCAGTGGTCTGTCAGCTTCTCATAGTCCGTGTCGGCGAGGAGGCACAGCTCTGTCAGATTGGGGGTGATGACACTGGCGCGTTTCGTCAGCTCTTTCATACTGTCCAGCAGCTCCTGCGTAAAGATGCGTATGCGCTCCCCATTGTCTCCCATAACCGGGTCGGCCAGATAGAGCGTATCCTTGGTCTGGAATTTCTCGAGAAAATAGAGTACGTTGTGCATCTGTGCGGCACTCCCGAGAAAGCCGGAATAGATGCCGTCAAACCGGACCTGCAGCTTTGCCCACTCGTCCGTGAAGCAGTTCATTTTTTCTGTATAATCATCATAAAAGTAGCTTGGAAAACCTGTCTGTGCCGAAAGAATTGCGGTGGGCAGCGGGCAAGCCTGTATTCCGAGGATGGAAATAACAGGAATTGCGGCGGCCAGCGAGCATTTGCCAAAGCCGGACAGGTCATTAATCAGGGCTATTTTTTTCATGGTCTGAAATCCTCCTGGGTATTCTATACTGACGGTTGAAAAGACTGACCGCTCAGTATAAGGTGATGCGCACAACCATAATCTGAAAAACCTTATATGGTAATTTTTCAGATAAGAAATATACCGCTTTGCGGCTGCGGTTGGCGCGATACTCACGGCAGATTTCATCTGTCGCGAGTATATATTTCATTATAAAGGATAATCTGTAAAAAGTATACATGGATATGCCATACTTATTTGTGAAAAATTGTCTTAATAACTTTTGTAATTCTTTGAGCGGCGCAGAAAGCACATGTGGTAATTTTCCTTTACATGCTGTCTTGCAAAATCCACAAGGGAATTAAGGGTGTGTATCTGGCTTGTGACAATGCCGCTGACTTTGCTCATGTGAGATAAAGAAGTAAAAGAAATGTAAAAAATTTTGCCGTTCCCTGTCTGGCTTTAGTCGGGCAATTACAAGCGGTTTTGCGGGCGCGTATCTGGCGCGGCAAGGGATTTATGCCTTATCCCCCGAAACCGCGCTTCTACTGCGTAACAAATCCACAGCAGCTATGTTGTCACTAACCCGAAGGGGTATATTTAAAGAGGACGGAAAATGTGTGAGTTTTTGAAAAGACCACCTTTTCCACAATTATAGCGAGAAACGGAGGTATTTACATGACAAACAGCGCAAAGATTACCGCCCTCTACGAAAGACTGTCACTGGTTTTTTTGCCATAGTTATTCACCCTATTACATTTTACTGTTCACCTTTGCTTTTGGATATGTCTACACAGTTCTATTAGTTGGTCAAAATAAAGCATATTATTCCGCCTTACAATTAAATACCGTCTGAATGTATCTTGACAAGCTGACGCAAAAAGAATATAATACATACCAAACGAATGAAATGGAAGGTGGTAGATACATGGCGCGTAATAAATATCCTGAAATAACCGTTGAGAGGATATTAGAAGTGTCACAGCGGTTATTCATGGAAAAGGGGTACGACAATACAACTATTCAAGATATTGTAAATGAACTTGGGGGATTGACGAAAGGAGCAATTTATCATCATTTCAAATCGAAAGAGGAAATTATTGACGCATTAGGGGAGAAACTCTTTTTTGACAACAATCCATTTATTACCGTACAAAATCAGAAGAACCTAAATGGTTTAGAAAAAATGCGTGAAGTCATTAAGTTAAACCACGCAGATAATGATAGGGCTGAACTTGGAAAACAGAGTATTCCTCTTTTGAAAAATCCCCGTTTGTTGGCTGAACTGGCTGATACAAACAGGAAATTGATTGCCCCTCTTTGGTTGCAGCTTATTCAAGAGGGAATAGAGGACGGCTCTATCCAAACCGAGTATGCAAAAGAACTATCAGAACTTTTGCCATTACTTACAAATTTTTGGTTAATTCCCTCTGTCTATCCTGCAACCCCGGAAGAACTGCTTTCAAAGTTTGCATTTATCAAATATTTGTTAGATAGTATGAACTTGCCGATTATTGATGATGAAATTTTCGGTATGGCACAGAATTGCTTTGAACACTTAAACGTAGCCGAGTAGATAAAATTGCCTTGCAAAAGGCAGTTTTATTTTCAAACTATACATTCATTCGTAAGGTATTATTTTTTAACAGAAAATAGGAGGACACTGCTATATGATACGATACTTAAAACAATACAAATTTTTGCTTTTCCTTACTGTACTATTTACTGCAATCAGTTCCCTATCTTATGTATTTATTGCTATCTTATTGCAACAAGTTATGGATATTGTAGACATGAGCGATATGTACGGCTTTATCAGAATACTACTCTTTTCTTTAGCCTACTTTGCACTTATGGGAGTATTCATGTACCTGCAATCTTTGTTTAGCAAAAAATTTGTCTGTAAAATTATGAAAGCTGTCCGTTCTAAAACCTTTATAGGAATTGAACGGCACACGATTGAGGACTACTCTAAAAATAATACTGCTGATTATTTATCCGCAATTACGAATGATGTAAAAATGATTGAGGATAACTATTTACTTCCCCTGTTGCAAGTTATCCAGTATACGATTATTTTTATAGCCTCCCTTGCCGTAATGATTTACTTTGACATTATCGTTACAGTCTGCGTGATTATCGCAATCGCTATCATGCTTATTGTGCCCAGCCTATTCGGAGGACTACTCTCCAAACGACAGGATAAATATTCTGATATGCTGTCCGATTTTACAAACCATACAAAAGACCTGTTATCCGGTTTTGAGGTCATCAAGTCTTATCGAATGAAAAAATATGTCCTCTCACGATTTGAAATAAGTAACGAGGACGCTATAAAAGCAAAATATTCTGTTGACAAGGCGATTGCGGCAAATGAAGCGGTTTCTATGGTGCTTGCGCTTCTTGTTCAAGTGGTTGTTGTTTTTCTTTCTGCATACTTCATCATCATTGGTCGTATCAGTGCAGGAGCCTTGTTAGGCATGGTACAGGTAAGCAGTAACCTTGCAAATCCATTATTGATTATTTTTAGCAATATTCCAAAAATCAAAAGTATAAAACCAATTACACAGAAGCTAAATAACCTTTCAGATTACAAGGAACAGGACACAAATACCAAAAAATCACCCTCTTTCAAAAAAATGATTTATGTAGATGATTTGCATTTTTCCTATGATAAAGAAAATGAAGTCATAAACGGTATTTCACTATCCATTGATAAAGGAAAAAAATATGCTTTTGTCGGTAAGAGTGGGTGTGGAAAGTCTACGTTTATTAAGTTGATTGCCGGATATTACTCCAATTTCAAAGGTGATGTACTATATGACACAGATAGTCTTTTCGTTTTGGATATTGATAAAATAACTGCGCTATCGTCGGTCATTCATCAGAATGTTTATATGTTTGATGAGAGCATTTTAGACAATATTTGCCTACACGAAGATTTCAGTAAAGAAGAATTGCAATCCGTATTGTCTGATAGTGGTTTATCACAGTTTATTGAGCAAGTACCAAACGGACTTAAATATCACGTTGGAGAAAATGGAGATAACCTTTCCGGCGGACAGAAACAAAGAATTGCCGTAGCAAGAGCTTTAATTCGTAAGAAGCCACTGTTGATTTTAGACGAGGGTACGTCTGCTATTGATATGCAAACTGCGTATGATATTGAAAGCAGGCTATTGGCAATACCTGATTTAACGCTACTTACAGTCACTCATAATATGAGCAGCGATATTCTTACACTCTATGACGAAATTGTATTTATGGCAGACGGAAAAATAATTGAACATGGCACATTTGAAGAACTTATTACTAAACACGCTGCATTTTATGACTTCTACCAACTAAAGAAGTAGGTATCTTTAGAGGAAAGTTTTTTGAACTGTACACAATCCTTAAATAATATTATCTGCTCCCTTAATGGGGAAAGAAAAAAACGTTAGAGGAGCAGATGTTTTTGTATGCCTTTGCTTTCGCAAGCCGCCGCCGGATAGAGTTTTCATGCCCCGCAAGGAAACGGGCTTTGTTGTCGGCGATAAACTGGCTGCACTCCGGCTCTGGTATCTTTTGCAGCTTTTCTATGGCGTTCTCCATGATTACCCTTGTCAACAGATTTTTAATCATGGGTACGGTTTCTTTTATGCCGCCTATGGTTTCCGCTTTGGCGGATGCGGCGTACTGGTAAATCATTTCAAGCTCACTGTTCGTAAATCTCATGGCATTACCTCCTGTGGCTGTTTTATTATCGTTCCTGTTCGTGTTTTTTCTGCTGGCTCGGTGCGCCCCTCAAAATCTGCTCGATATTGCTCTTTATGGTCTGCAATTCCCGGACGTTCCCTTTCTTCTCCACGGCGGCACGGTCAAAATCATCACCCAGCTTCCGGGCGGTGATTGGCTTTGTCCTGTCCGGCGTGAGATAACTCAACCTCCCCCGGCTCTCTTTGACGGTCACTCCCTGTTGTAACAGCTTCCTGGAGAAGTCCTCAAAAGAAATAGCAGAGGACAGGGCTGTGCGGATCGTGTGCCGTAGCTTCTCCTTGTCGGTTTCAAATTTCGTAAGTTTGGGCGGCTCCCCTGTGGCGGCAAGGGAAGCGTTCTCTTTATCCAGTGCGGCTTGTCCTTTCCGCTTCGCCCAATACTCACGCTCGGTAACTCGGTTCTTGCTCCCGTTCAGCAAGTCAATCTGATAGAGGTTTTCCCGGTGGCACATCTCCATGACTTCCGCTTTGAAATACTCCATAGCAGCGTCCGTACAGCGGTGCTTGCAGCCCTCCTTTGTGTCGGCTGGTCTTTCCATGTAGGGCAGCAAGGGTACTTCCTCAATTCGCAAAGAATTGATTACGATATGCACATGGATGTTGCCGCTGTGGTTATGCCGTCCGGGTGGGTGCATACAAGGGCTTGGTGTCCGGGGAAACGGTAATAACAGGCTGTGTTCTTGACTTGGTAAGGGCTTGCCGGATAAACTCGGTTTGGCTCATTTTGCAAAGGTTGACACGCTCGGAAAACTCGGTGTATTCTTCCTCGGTCAAGCGTGTCTTGATTACCCGGCGGCGGTGTGGCGTGTTGTATTTTTTTATGGCTGTGAACCTCCTTTCGTGGGTGGATTTTTTTAAGCGGCGCAAGCCGCAAAAAGGCGGGCTTGGGGTGGCAACCCCAACAAGATTCCCGCAGGACAAAATGAGCGATTAGCGAAATTTGGTACTGTGGTAGAATTTTGCGCTAAGAAAGTGGCGGTTTCCTCTGTGTGGGCTTTTGCTGATTATTTCGCGGCGAGGGATCCGGAGCGGAACTCTGTTCCGCTCCATTGA
>CARTDA010000041.1:0-38274 GCA_949066965.1 uncultured Lachnospiraceae bacterium | reverse complement strand
ATTGAAAAATATGGCTATTAAAAATGTCGATTTTTAATAGCCGTAGTAATATAATACTCAACCCTAAACCAGATTTTACGATGGTGGTTATTTTTATGCAAAAAGCTAATATACAACATGATCCTACCAGACAATAGTTTATATTCCCAGCATGATATCCTCCACTAAATTTTCTTATTATAGTAAATGGAAGAACCATAATAATGCTTTCCTTTAGCAGACCTAAAAGCCAGCCAACTACTATAGAAAAAAATATTGGTGATATTGTGAGGAGTATACTGTAAACAGCATACTCATATAGTTCCTTATCATGTTCGTTTATGGCATCATGTTGTATAAGCCATGATATTAACGATTTTGTAAAATATGCGATCATCTGTTTTTCTTGAAACGCGACATATCTGGTCGCTTAGGTTGATACATAACCACACAAGAAGTTGAATTCGCATCCAGACGTAAAAATCCGTTCAAGATATGTTTTATTCCCTTTGCAACCATGTTTGAGGTTTTATTATCCTTCATGAATTTGTCTCCTTTCGTTTGATTTATCATTGATTGCTACATAAATAAAATAACTCATATTTTAAAGGAATACAAGAGTTGTAACATGAACTGTTGATATTTAAGTAATTTTGGTCAATTTCTCAAATATGCTTGCAATAAATAATGTATGACAGAAAATATATGTATGATATGTAAAAAAATACCGCTTATAAAGAAAAATTCTGTTTCACATCCTTCATTTACGAAAATATTATTGATAACATGAAATATTATAAAAGTAAAAAATTGCAATGGAGGAGAAAAGTTTTGGGACGGCAGTTTGTGGATATGGGGAATCGAATACAAGTACGGCGTAAAGAATTAAAGATTAAGCAAAGTGAGCTTGCTGAGCAAATTAACATATCTAATAATCATATGTCATCTATTGAAACAGGAAAAGAAAAACTTAGTATAGATGTATTCGTCAAGATTTGTGAAGCTTTAAATGTTACGCCTGATTATTTGTTGCTTGGTTGTATACATTCTAACAACATATCTCAAAATATAATAGATAAATTACGCTTGTGCAACAAGGAAGATATTGAACTTGCTTATCAATTTATAGAATTGTTGGTTGAAAGGAATCAAAAAAATTTGGAGTGAAAACAATTTGACATAATTCTTGCTTAAAACTTTCTGGTTTTCGTATTAAAGGGTTTTGCTATATGGGGATTTTGTTGAATACAAAAAGTAAGAAATTTTTAGCGCGGTGGATGCACAGTTTGTGATTTTGAAATTCATGGCTTTTTCCATTATGTGCATTCAGCATCATAAGAATTTTTTTATAAATTTGTATATTTATTTCCCAACGTGCCCTTGCAAAAAACGAACAAACTGTATTGGTAAAATATTTGAAAACGTAAAAGGTTATATACAGTGAAACAAAGGAATTGTTTCTTTGAGAAAAAAGTTAATAAATTTTCCCTTGACGCTGGGAAATTACAAAAATTTCTTTTTCTTCATTATGAAAGGCACATGTCAAAATTATTTTCTTCGCGATTATTGGATTCTATTATTATTTTTTTATGCCATAACGCTTCGTTGTATTTATTTAGTTGTTATGTATGGCAGGCATATTTGCAAGCGTGGATTGTCGGTTGGTATCTTTAATTGTATGAAACCCCGTTCTCCCAGCGCGATACCGATTGACAGGATACCCCAAGGACTACCGCAAACTCTTCCTGCGTAATATCCTTTTCATGCCTCAGGCACCTGATTTTATCTCCAACATTCAGATTCATTTTGATACATCCTCCAATCACTCAGATTTTTTCTTATCGTTTATTGAAAGGTGCGCCTCTTTCTACTGTTCAATTTATCAGATTCCCATGACAGAATCAACCACGCATTGCGTGAAGTTTCCTCACGCAGAAATTGAAATCATATTTCAACCAACTCTGTAAATACAAGCTGCATGTTTTTCACATGGATCCCATGCTGTTTTACAAACTCAATTATTATTTTCAGTTCGTCTAAATATATTTTATCTGCGCCTCGCAGCTTTCAATTTCCAGCTTTTTCAATCTCACTTTTTTCATTTTTTACATTTGACACAATTTATTTTTTACATTATAATAATATAAAACTCAAAAAATTCCCACGCACCATACAGATACAAGAGAGAAAAATATCTGGGAAAATATCGAAAAATACCATATTGAGAAAGGATGTGACTTCCATGGCTGACCGTGTCACCATTCAGGACATCGCGGATGAACTGGGCGTCTCGCGCAACACTGTATCCAAGGCAATCAACAATACAGGGGTGCTCGCCGACGCCACCAGGGAACGCGTTTTGAAAAAGGCGATCGAAATGGGATATAAACAATTCTCCTATATAAATATCTATGGTTCCGGCAAGCCCGAAACCGACCTTGCTCCCGGTACAAACAAACGGGAGATTTCGCTGTTTACGTCCAATTTTATAGGAAACTCCCACTTTGCCTCCACGATGCTGGACAAATTTCAGCGGGAACTTTCCAGCATGGGTTACAGTTTCACCATGCACAGACTTCAGGAACATGAGATCGAAAGCCTGTCCCTTCCCGGCTCTTACAATGAAGAACGGACTGCAGGAATCATCTGCATTGAAATGTTTAACAAAGACTATTGCCATATGCTCTGCGGACTTGAAATTCCTACGCTATTTGTTGATTCACCGGTAGCGGATCTTGATAAACCGCTCAAATCCGACTGTCTCTACATGGATAACCAGACAGGCATAGGCTGCTTTGTGCGCGAGATGATCCGCCGGGGTAAGAAACGCATCGGATTTATCGGCGACATCTCGCACTGCCAGTCCTTCCATGAGCGCTTTCTGGGATACCGGAATGCCATGTATCTGTCCGGGATCCCCTGTCCTGAGGAATACTGCATCACCAAAAACAAAACAGGCGTGAAGGTTCCCGGATACAATCCATACCGCGAATATATCATGGAAGAGATTCAGAAACGAAAAGAACTGCCGGACGTGTTCATCTGCGCAAACGACTTTATTGCCGTGGACGCCATGTCTGTGTTCAAACAGCTGGGAATCCGTGTGCCGCAGGATATCTACCTGTGCGGCTTTGACGATTCCCCGGAATCACATGTGACATCGCCCACACTGACCACAATCCATATCCACAGCCAGATTATGGGATTCTCCGCGGTGCACCTGCTCATGTCGCGAATCAAGGAACCGTCACTGAACTTCCGCAAGATTTACACAGAGACCAGTCTGATTTACAGGGAGTCAACCGGGGATTAAACATTGATAACAGTTCAGCCTTCGGCTTCCTGTTACAGGCATTAAACCATGTAAAACCACTTCATGGCAGCTTGATGCATCTCATCCACTATGCTGTTTCACGGACTTTGCAGCAAGTGCAAAGTCCGTGATGACTTTTGCAGAACGCCCATGTGCAAAAAAACGGCATGGCATACGCCACACCGTTTTTTATAAAATTCATATTTTCGTTTTTATCCCTCAATCGGAATATATTTGCTTTCCTCGATGACAGGCTTTGCCTCCTTCTTGGGCACTGTCACTTTCAGAATGCCATCTTCAAACCTTGCCTTGATATCCTCCTGCTGGACATCCTCACCCACATAAAAGCTCCTGCTGCAGGTTCCGTAATACCGCTCCCGGCGGATGTATTTTCCGTTTTCATCCTTCTGGTCATTATTCTGGCTGGTCTCCGCGTTGATGGTCAGATATCCGTTCTTGAGCTCCGCCTTCACATTCTCCTTCTTGCAGCCCGGCAGGTCAATGTCCAGCTCATAGCCGGTATCGCTCTCCTTGACATCCGTCCTCATAATGCCTGTGGAATTGTTGTAGCGGGAAGCCGTTCTCATCGGGCGGGCAAAATCCTCAAAGAAATCATCAAATAAACTTTCTCCAAAAATACTGTTCATAACATTTGCACTTGGTAATAACATAACACATTCCTCCTATTAATATAAATTATTGTGTAGCAGCTTTTATAAGCTGTTGTTTTATTTGTTATATATGTGTTATAACACACTTATTAGCACTCGTCAATAGGGAGTGCTAATAATTTTTCTAAACATTTTCTAAACTCCAGCTTTTATATTGTTTTCATCTGTTTTATGATATCCCCAGGCGCCATGAAATATACTAAACACCTTTTTGATGCTTGCCACTGTACTGCCATCGCGCTCTTCATTTCTTGTAAAGCCAACCTCTGTGCGATCTGCCTCAAATTGTGGTTTCTTTGTCACCTTTATGGCTACTGTGTCCTCTGTGACAATTAATTCTGCCGAGACAGTCTGGTCTTCCTGGTCTGCCTTTGGATTGACAATCCGCCATTCGGTAGCTGCTTCGTTTGACTCATCTATAAAGGTAAATATTATGCGTCTATCTTCCGCTTCGGTCTCCGGATCAGATATTTGCAGGCTTCCATCACGGCTTCTCCCGGAATGAAGTTTTCCTTTCCTTCTGCCGGCAGTTCAATCCGGATTTCGTCAAATTTTTCTCCTTCCGGGCGGCGGCTTAATATTTCCCTTATGGTATCCACATCCAGATTTTCTACGCCTGCGCCACCGCAATTGCTTTTTGGTCTGTCTCATAGCGCCCCACTCCTTTCGCGATGCACATATGCATTATGGTGCTTTTGGTTAACAAATGCTCATTTCATTATACTCTCTGTACTTGTGCATTTGGTACGCAGTTTGCGGAATAATTGCATTTATTTCATTATTTTGCACAAAAAAAGCCGTTAACTCTTCCATTAACGACTTTCCCCATTCAAAATAAATCACTATGCGTTCCTGTTCTGGTCAGATACAATATGATGCTTTCATCATCAATCTCATATACAAGCAGCCAATCGGGCGTAACATGACATTCCCTTAAACCAGCATAATCACCGGAAAGGACATGATCCCTATTTCTCGCAGGCAGCTCCTCACCATTTGCCAGCTTTTTAATAACATCTGTCAAAAGAGAAATGTCATATCCTCTTTTCTGCACCTTCTTCAAATCTTTCTGAAACTTTGAAGTGGGCTTTACTGTATATTTCATTTCAGCAATTCCTCCATCATTTCATCAATGTCCGTATATGACTTTCCGAATTCCGGATGCTGCTTCATCTGCTTTACTTCCTCCATTGCCTCCAAAGTTTCTGCATTTACTGATTCCCTTGAAAGCATAAAAGGAATACGTTGTTCCCGCACTGCTTGTTTTACAAAGACCGTGAATGCAGATGTCATATTGAGTCCTAAATCAGCAAATAACTCTTCTGCCTGCGCCTTCAACTCTTCATCTATCCTCATTGTTATATTCGTAGTTGCCATATGCCCCACCCTTTCACCATCACAACGTATCCATAACTTCTATTCGAAGTATAGTGCATACTCCATACATTGTCAATACATCATTTGTGCTCTATCCCGAAACATTCATCACAAAAGGCGGTTCCGGCATGATTTCATCCAATAGCTTCTTCTGGACATAATTGATTTGCTGTTTTGCAGCGGACTGATGTCGCTGATATCATTGCAGCACAGTGACACGATTTCCAAATCCAGGTCTTCCAAGGGGGAAATATAAGCACGCGCTGCCCGCTGATAAATTGATATGCATAGGTTCTGCTAAGGCAGGCTTCCTTAATCAGCCTGGAACTGTCAAATGATTTTTCCTGCATCAGCTCCGTCAGATATTCGCCAAAAGAAATCTGCATGTCTGTCGTAAATGCAATGTCCCTGAAATTTTCAGGAGATGCCTCAAGCATGCCCATAAGTTTGTCTGTCGTCATAACCAGCCCTGTCCTGCCTTTCCCATCCAATGCGCCCAATCATTTGTTTCTCAATATCATAATACCATACGAAAGCCTATATTACTATCGCTATCACAAAAATATTATTGGATGCCTGCAGCAGCTGTTGCTGTTCAGCCGTCAGCAAAAGTAGCGAAAACGTGCGCCAAATTCAGCCTTCGGCTTCGTTACTGTTCACTCCGTTCCAGTAACAGGTAAAAATCCATGCAAAATTTGCATCGCAAATGGATTTTTACTTGCAAGCGAAACGTTTTCTCACGTGGCTTGAAAAGCCATAATTAGCAGTAAATGCTAAGTCCTGTGTGAACAGTAACCCGGCTTCCTGTTACAGGCATCAAGCCACGCAAAATTTACTTGACAAATGTGTCTAACGGCATTAGACTATAATTGTCTAATATTATTAGACAAAATAATATAGTAGACAAACTGCTTTACAAAATATACAATACGATTCTTGCACACAATATTTTCTACAAAAAACAGCAAAAAGGCGGAATGAAAAATGGATGAAAACAAACTAGGCGTCATGGAAGGGCGCTTCGCGGAACTTATCTGGGCATCGGCGCCCATCAGCACAGGAAATCTGGTAAAGGCATGCCAGGATGCCTTTGGCTGGAAGCGCACGACAACCTACACGATGTTAAAGCGTCTCTGCCAGCGCGGCATTTTCCAAAATGACAATGGCACAGTCGTTGTGCTGATGCCAAAGGAGGACTTTCACAGGCGGCAGAGCGAGCAGTTTGTCGCGGACACGTTCGGCGGCTCCCTGCCCGCCTTCATCGCTGCCTTTACCAGGGGAAAGACCTTAAGCGACAAGGAGGCTGATGAAATCCAGCGTCTCATCGACAACAGCCGCCAGAAGAACTAGGAGGGATGACAATGCTTCTCGAAGAACTCTTTGCCGAAGTGCTACGCCTGAGCTTCTATGGGACAATCGGGTGCGGCGTGGTACTTATCTGCATACTCATCAATTATGCCCGGGCGCCGCGATGGATTTCCATGGCACTCTGGGGGCTGGTGGCACTGCGTCTGGTCGTGCCGTTTTCCATTTCCTCCACAGTGAGCCTGTTTCAGCTAGGCAATGTCGCCAAGCTCTCAAACCGGATTGAAACAACACTGGAATGGGAAAATTCAGACAGCAGCTGTCAGACCGCACTGGAAGGCACCATGGAATACGAGCAGGCTGTCGCTTTAGGAAGCACCGTTTCTGTCGGCGCTGACGGAAACAGACGAGCATATTATTATGCGCGCGAAAACGGCAGAATCGAACCAGCACAAGCCCCCTACGCCCCATTTCTGTCTGTCGGCGCACGCGTGTGGATTTTCGGGATGGCTGTACTCTGGCTCTGGGCTGCGCTCTCCTATGTCCGCCTCAAATACCGCCTGCGGTTTTCCATGCGGCTTTGCGAGGGTGTGTACGAGACAGACGCCGTCGCATCCCCCTGCGTGGTGGGCATCCTGACGCCGCGTATTTACCTGACTCCCGCGCTGACCACACAGCAAAAGGAACACATCCTGCTGCATGAGCAGATGCATATCCGCTACCTGGATCCTGTCTGGAAGCTGGTTTCCTTTGCAGTTGTCAGCATACACTGGTTCAATCCTTTCCTGTGGTTTATGTACAAAGTCTTTCAGGGCGAACTGGAAAAGACGTGCGACGAACGCGTGCTTGCGCGGCTCGGAGAGGACAAAAAAGCGGATTACAGCGAATCCCTGCTGGCGCTGGCAGCATCCAAAGACTGGCGTCAGAAACGGCATTTCCTGACCCCGGTGTCCTTTGGCGAAAATAGCATCAAGAGCAGAATCCGACGGATTCTCGCCTACAGAAAACCGCTTGCCGCCGTATCGGTACTGGTGGCACTGATCTCCGTCGCAGGCTGCGGCGTATTTCTCACCACCCCCGCGCGTCCGGCAGAAAATACACCGCCGGACAATACCGCAGACAGCCAGTATGCCGCACAGCCGTCAGCCGACGGCACAGTCACATCAGATGTATCACAACAAAACAGCCCTGACGCGCCATCAGAGCCAGCCGGTATTCCAGAGGAGACCGAAGCCAATACAGACGCAGAGCCAGGACCCGATTTAACAGCGGTTTACGAGGAAATTTCTGACAATGGTGTCACTTATCAGGCGAGATGGGACGGCATTTACCGTATTACTCAAAAAGGCGAGGAGGAACAGCTCTATCCCATTTTTCCCGGCACAAAACCACAGATGCAGATTTTTGAGAATAAATTGTATTTCCGGACGGATAAATCCTACGTGGACGGTGCACTCGACTGGACAGACAACGCAGTCCGGTGGATTAACCTATCCTCCTACCTCGATACAGGCGACCTCCCGATGGTGCGGGAAAATGCACTTATTTCAGATTTTCATGTCCATGAGGGATTGATAACGATTTATTACAGCTATCCGGATGCCATTGACACCACGATGCTGTATGCGGACAAAGACATGGCTTTCAACCAGAAAAACATCACGCAGTTGTCGGAATCCGAACAGCAGCAGTTCGGACTTGGCGTCACACAGTCCATCCTGCAAAACACTGGCACGCTGTTCAATGTCTCCAACAGGGTACGCGGGCAGAATCTCACCTATATGGATTTGGACAATGACGGCACTGCGGAAAAAATAACGCTCTCCCCTTCCGAGTCTCCCGATGCTGTGCAATACTACCACGATGATGACCCACTGGCGTACTATCATCTGCAAATCGGCAGCGCAGCGCTGGAAGGATATGGATACAATGTGTCAAATATCCTATGGGCGCTCAGCCTTGACGGAAAAAATATCCTGCTGGCGCTCTACGAGGATGGTCCAAGCGCCGACCCATACACACATTTTTTCCGGTATCAAAATGGGAAAATCACTGAAATCGGAGGCTTTGAGGACGACATCCGCCTGTGCGACATTTCCCCAGACGGCATTATCACGACCGCAATTCGGAAAGAAATCGTACAGACCGACTGGATTACCGTGCGCTGGCAGATTGGTCAGAGCGGAATGCTCGAAGAAATCCCGCAGGACGTGTATGATTTCAGGCAGGGGAACTGGGTGCAGTTGTTTGATGAACTCCCCCTGCATCCTGCCATCGGAGCAAACGATACTTTTACCGTAAAGCCACAGAACGTCAGGTTCCTGCAGACCTCCGCCGACTGGAACTGGATATTCCTGGAAACAGAGGACGGTCAGCAGGGCTGGGTGCACCTGGATAATTTTGAGGTCGTCGAACTGAGAAAAAACGTGCTGGACGTGTTTAACGGGCTTTATATGGCTGGATAGTGTAAGGAACTATTCAAAAATAACTTGTACATCTTGACTTGTCTATTTCTCCGATTGCACATATCAGAAAGCCTCGCCGTAGCCCGCTACGCCTGCGTTTTTTGATATGCACCCTCGAAGAAATATCCTGCGCAAGCTGCACATGTTATTTCTGAACAGTTCCTAAGGGCTGCCACAAAAGGCAGCCCTTTTCAATGAAATAATATCTGTTCCACAAGCTCTTTATGCGGATGATTTTCGTCTGCCTGATACACCATGACACCGTGTATATCGGCGCTTCTGTCCATAAATGCCGGAAACAGGAATCCGCACTCTGGCGCCCCTGCCTCATAGTCGTCAAGCAGCGGACCAAACGTGCATATGATAAACTTGTAAACCTCCTCGGATTCCCACAGGCTTTCCTTGTCCTTTGCCTTAATCGGAATATCATAGCTTCCATATAAAATCCGCACTGCATATGGTTTTGCCGAATCGTACTTTTCCCCGATAAAATCGTAAAACAAATCAAGCAGTGCATCATTTTTTAGCTCACAGTCCCTGAGTCCCATCAGCATCTGCCACGTGTGTCCTGCCTTTTCGTCCTCCTTGGTAAAAGGATGGTATTTAAGGTTCCTGTTTGTCTCTGAGAACGGTACTGTCTTGGCAAGCTTTAGGTTGGCGTCAATGTCCTTCTGCGGCAGCTTCAGAAAATGGCGGTTGAATGTGCCGTCAACAAATCCCTCCTCATCAAAATACGCCCCCGCAATCCGCGAGAAACAGTTGCGCTTCGGCGTCATGCGTCTCGTCAGCTCCAGCATGTCGTCTCTGTTGATTTCGTTCATTTACCGCCTCTCTCCTTTCATTAATAGCCTATGTTACGTCCCGCTTTAATATAATTATAGCGATAAAACTCGCCTTGCCTGAGAATACCCTTGAGTTTCTTTTTTACAATTCAATAACATATCAAAGAAACTATCATACACCTTCATTCCACAAACACTTTAATTTTTACATATCCCACAAAAGTCTGTATACTCTGATTGACACATAGGGCAACCTACTGCTGAAACCTCAAAGGGTAATCCTTATAACAGCTTAACTAAGGATTTGCCAATCATCTTTTTACATATGCAAAAAGAACTAAGATTTGCATATTTTAAGCATAGCATATCTGACAGAGCATGGCAATAAAATACAACATTGAATATTTTTCTTAATATTTTAAAAATACCTTCCGATTTTGTCTGTATCATAACCGCCTCACTCTGATAGTTGCCGCATTAAATTTCCATGCATCCGCCGACGGTTCCATTGGGTGGTTTCTTTGCCATCCAGCAATAGGATACAATCTACATATGTCATACAAATCGAGGTGTCGCCCCATAAAAAAATTGTTGACAATGTTTATTAATGGGCGTATTATCAATAACAATTATTAGAAAATTACGAAAGGAATCAGCACGATGCAGAATAATTATAGATTTCCACAGCCAAATAATTATGTCGTCAATCCCGTCTATCACTGGCAGTTGGGATTTATTGCTGATGGAAAATATTGCATTGTGAGAATTTGATTTCCAGTATGTTGAAACCAGATTGATATTGGGAAAGTTTTTCATAAGAAATATATTGCAGGTAATTTTGCACCATCAGATGATAGAAATATTGTTTGATGGTGCTTTTATTATATTCACGAGGAGGAAGAGGATATGGAATTAATGTCAGCTAAGAATCATGATGCACAACAGGTATATGCACTTGTACAGGAGACTATCAAAGCGGTCTATCCAAAGTACTACCTGAAAGAGATTGTGGATATGTTTTGTGAATTTCATAGTCTCAATAATATTTTAAAGGACATTGAAACAGGAAATACATACATTTTAATAGAGAATGAGGAAATAATCGGCACCGGAACAAAGAATGAAAACCATATTACCAGAGTTTATGTTTTGCCGGGGTATCAGAAAAAAGGTTACGGAACTTTTATCATGAAGCAGCTGGAAGAAATGATAAGGGAAAAATATGATTGCGTTGATATCGATGCTTCGCTGCCAGCTTGCAGATTATATTCTAAATTAGGTTACCAGACCGTAGACCATGGAATCTGGGAATGCAAAAATGGTGTAATACAGGTTTATGAAATTATGAAAAAGCAGTTGATAAAGAAACCATTAGAGCAGCTAATCATAAGACCATATAAGCCAAAAGATGCGGAAACGATAATAAGCTGGATTAAAGATGAAAGGGCTCTGCGTAAATGGAGTTCCGACAGATATGGTGCATATCCTATAACGGCAGAGGATATTAATTATAAATATCTGAAATGCAATGGCGATTGTGAGGAACCGGATAATTTTTATCCCATAACAGCTGTTGAGGCAAATGGTCCGGTTGGTCATTTGATTATGCGCTATACAGATAAGGCAAAGACAATAATCCGTTTGGGATTTATTATCGTTGATGACAGCAAGCGTGGCATGGGCTACGGAAAACGAATGATACAGATGGCGATGCGATATGCCTTTGATATGCTGAAAGCAGAAAAAATTACTTTGGGCGTTTTTGACAACAATCCTTCGGCATACTACTGCTACAAAGCAGCTGGATTTAATGAAATTCCCATGAAAGAAGATATAATCCTTGAAATATTGGGAGAAAAATGGAAATGCATAGAATTGGAGGCAAACAGGGAATGAATTACCCGGAAAACCATTGCGCAATTTATGATGAAGAAGAAAGATTAGCCAGCAAAAAATGAATTAACCAATCCCTGTGAGGGAATAACTTATGAAGAATATGAGACTACGGTATTGCCAGAACTTATAATGCATGAAAATCCGCTTGGTATGCCTGAATGGTTTTTACCGGAAACATATTATTATTTGTGGGGAGGGTAAGCGCTCGTGGGGGAATATAGAATTAGGCATTATTTGACAGAGGCACTTAAAGCCGGTGCCGGACATATCAGGCATAGCATAAAAAAGATCTTCGTGCCAGAGGATAACTGCCCCTTGAAACTGCTTAGAAGCCATCCTTAAATCCTCGGAAGCCTGTCAAAATAAGCTTTCCAGCCTTTACAGTATTTCGAGGATTTGATATAATCCCTGATGGTTAAGGAAATACACAGTTTATCTGACACCCTCACACTAATATCAAAAGGCTTTGCTTTTCTATTACTAGACCACTTTACAACTTTTGTTATATAGTTATCTTCCACAAACCTACCCTATTGTAATATATCTCATTATCAGCCAAAGTCAATGCTACTTTTATTAGAAATCTTAGCTGTATCCATAAACGTCCATAACAAATAATGTGTATCACACAAACGAAACAGTTTCTTTTCCCTCTTATGAAAAACTATCAACTTACAAGCCATATTACTCATTATCAATAATTTCCCAGTGCCCGCTAAAACCACGCCCAATATAATTCACATTATCCATTTCCTTTATATGGCGCTTAATTGTCTTAGAACTTACGCCTAATGTAATTGCTATTTTCTCCGTGCTAATTTTGCTATCTTTACGAATTAAGTCCATAATCTGAGCATCCAATTTTTCTTGAAGGACGTCTTGGGGGACACCTTGAGGGACGTCTTGGGGGACATCTCGAGGGACATCATAGTTCAAGTTCGGCATCACTACAGTAAACTGATATCTGTCTGAATGGAATGACGGTCTTTTGCTCTCATTATAATTAATTTGAAATTCATATCCACTGATAATTTTTCCAAATCCGCTTCCTTTGCGCTCCATATATCCCAGCCTATTAAATACATCCGCAAGAACTGGATTTCTTCTGGTTGAAGGTACTTTAAGCGGATCTCTGTCCTGAATCGTGGAACCGTCTGGCATACCTCCTGGAGAATAGATTTCCATTCTGTCATCGTATATGTCAATATGAACTTCGCTTCCATTAACCAGATAGTCACGATGCGCTAAGGCGTTTACAAGTGCTTCATGATAGCTTCGCTCTACGTACTCCGGCATCTCTTCTCTTGAATTCACAGTCTTACGCCATTTCATTTTACAATTGCGTTTGATAAACGCCTCTCCATTTTCAATCAGAGAAATAATACTGCCTGAATACTCTGCATCATCTAACGCATCAACTATACCACCGCTTTTATTCAGTCCATTCCACCTTGTACAAAATAATCTTGAACAAAGAACTGGACTTTCATCGGCAAATAATGCCCCTGCATTTGTTAACTTTCCCTGTTCATTTACCAGTCCAAATGAAGTCAAGTCTCTGTCGTCAAAACTATTCCCAGTCCACTTCTTATACCTTTCCTTGAGCTTTGAGAAGGCAAAATCCTCCACCTTATAAGTAGAATTCTGTGAATCATAGGATGTATTCTTTCCCCTAAGAACAAGACGCTTTAATTCAATCGCAGTTGCCTTTACACTTTCATTTCCAACACGAACAAAAGCTTCCAGTACACCATCTCCTGAATAATAGTATGGTGTCTCATCTCCCTTATATATATCAAGTATAACCATAATTTTTCCATTATCGGTTTTATGGAATCTAAGCTTAAATTCCGGAATCGGATCTAATCTTGATTTTACCAACTCACTTATTTTTTCGGCATCTTCCTCAGGTTGTTCAAGTCCAACAATCTTCCCATCATCAGAAATACCAAAAATCAAAGCCCCACCAAATGTATTTGCAAATGCACTTACACTTTTACACCAGCTTTTTGGTTTCTTTTCTTCAAGTGCGAGCTTTTTGTCATATTCAGTTGCTTCCCCAATTAATTCTTTTATATTCACAGCAAACATTCTCTATTATTTCCATCCCTTCCATACATCAGGCTGATATCCTAATGTAGACTGCTTTCCATTTCTGACTACCGGTATTTTAATCAACTGTTGATTTTCAAGAACCTTTTCTAGTTTGTCTTCTTCTGAAATATACTTAATAAGACTTTTGCCATCCTGAACCAGTCCTCTTTGCTCTCCTTACGGAGGTTGCGCTTAATGATGAAATGGCATCCATGCTCCAGGAGGATGCCGATGTTCTCGGCGGAATCATTTCCGGAATCAAGCCGGAAGAGCAGGGGCTCATCCGTCAGCTGGCGGCTAAGGGCGATGGTCTCCTCAAGGAACCGGGGCGTGCCCTTCTGGCAGTGCTGTTTTCCTTCGCGCAGTTCCAGGTTGGCAAGGTATCCTTCGCTGCCGATATAGGCAAACACGGGCGCATAGCCGTCGCAGCCTTTGTAGGTCCGGGACACGCCTTCCTTGCAGGTCTTTGAATTGTCGAAAGGGGAGACGTCCGTGTCTACAGGGGCATATCCGCAGGACAGTTTCGACGGGACGACACCATTGGATTTCAGCATCTTAATGTTTTCGTCCAGGATCTGCCTGCGGATGGAACTGCCGATCAGGTCGAAGCGCTGGCGCAGGGTCTCCGCAGAGGGGATGGCGTAGCAGATGCCAAGGACCGCCTTATAAAAATCCGGGTCGTCATCCATTTCATGCACGGCATCAAAAGAAGGCTTGCCCATGCATTGCATGCCGATATATGTCAGCATGACATCACCGTTCTTTATCTGGTGCTGGGGATGGCTGCAGTCGACCTTCATGTTGTTGCAGTTTTTGACGAAATCGCACTTGCCGAGGATTGCGCCTGCAACAGCAAGCCCGCCACTTGGAATGATGCGTTCATTTGTAAACTCAACTGTGATATTTTTTCTCATGGTGACCTCCGGGGGTTATTATTTCATTAATCCCAGTATACCATGCCCATCAAGATACTGCATTATTTTTCACCCGTTGGGTACACAATTTTGAACTATAAAAACATGCACGAACACTGAAACTATGCGATGTTTGGAAAACAAGTTGTAACGAGGTTCACGGATTCAGGTTCTACAAAAAGCAGATAGTCACTCTCTGTATTTCCCTGCGTTAATGCTTCCTTAACTGCCGATGCACTATTCGGGATATATTCATGTCTGGAAACAACATCCCACCCGGCATTGATAAGCTGCTTATCTATTTTTATGCGTGCTCTTTCTTCTGGCAACATAGTAATTGCACCTTTCATATTCTAGTTCAAATTATAAAGATTATAATGACCACTTCACATATTTTCTTGTCCAAATTCTCTTATCAGCAGATTTCTCGGCATCTTTAGGAATAGCTCAGGCATGACCAAATTTTATAATGCCCTGTACCATCCCCTCGTTACATATAGTTTGTATTTGTCTTGCCGAAATATTCCTTTTTTCACTCCCAGATATAGCAAAATTTTCCATTAATATTATAAGCGCAAAGAAGCCGAATATCAACCAAAATATAACAACCATGTAGCAGATTGCTTTCCTTCGCCCTCGCTTGAATATTGCATATAAAAATGTGGAAATTGTCTGATCCCAAACTTAATTTCTTATCCGGAACCATAATGAGAGTCCACATTACCAACTGCACAGAAAATAGTATGATTATGACAATACCCTTTGTCTATATGCGTTGCAATCATATAGGCTTTATTCATTTTTCTAGCAGTTTTTCCACCAGCTCTATCCCTACTTGCTGTTATTTTCTTGCCCTGCACTCCATTCTAAATGCATTTCATAAGGGGGCATGGTCATACCCCCCTGCATCTTCTAAGCCATCCGCCTTTCAGATAATAAACAATAAAAAGCACCGACGTCACCGACCACGTCAGCGGGTAGCTGAACGCCACGGTTGAGACCTCCGGCCGCAGCGGCACCACTGCCAGGTTCCAGGCGACGCGCAGCACGCAAATGCCGACGCAGGTCATGAGCATCGGCGGGACGGCGTCGCCGCACCCGCGCGTCGTGCCGCCGAGGATTTCAATGCAGATGTATGTGATATAGCTGGGCGAAATCACCCGCATCATCCCAAGCCCAATCGAGACCACGCCGGGGTCATCGGTAAACAGGCCAAAAAAGACGCGCCCGCCCGCAAGCACAATGACACTCAGAAGCACACTCGTAAATGCCGCCATGCCCAGACAGATGCGCACGCTCTTTTTGATGCGGTCGTACTTGCCCGCGCCAAAATTCTGCCCCGCAAAGGTCGTAATTGACACGCCGTACGCGCCCATAATCATCCAGAAAATACCATCCACCTTTCCGTATGCCGTCCATGCCGCAATCGTGTCCGTCCCGAACGCATTGATACTCGACTGGATGATGAGGTTCGATGCCGAGTACATGGTGGACTGAATCCCCGCCGGCAGTCCGATACGGATGATGTTGTGCAGCAGCACTGGCGAAAAACGGATTTCCCGGACAAAAAGCCGGTAGGAATCCTCCGTCCGCATCAGCGCCGCCAGCACCATCAGCGCGCTGATGACCTGCGACAGCGCAGTCGCCACTGCCACGCCGACCACACCCATTTTCAGGACAGTCACAAAAAGAATATCCAGCACGATATTGACAAAACAGGACAGAATCAAAAAATAGAGCGGACGTTTCGAATCCCCCACTGCGCGCAGAATACCCGAGCCCATGTTGTAGACAAGCGAGGGAATGACACCCAGAAAATAAACGCGCATATACACAACGGAGAGCGAGAGAACCTCGTCCGGCGTATTCATCGCCCTGAGCGCTGCGCCCGAAAAAAGAATCCCCAGCGCCATAATCACGGCGCCGCCCGCGATGGAGAGCGCCATGGCGGTGTGCACGGTTTTCTTCACATCCTCATCTTTCTCTGCACCATAATACTGCGCAATAATCACGGTCGCGCCAGAGGAAAGCCCCGTAAAAAAACCAATCAGCAGATTAATCAGCGTCGCCGCAGGTCCGCCCACTGCCGCCAGCGCCTCCTTCCCGACGAACTTCCCCACAATCACGGCATCCGTCGTATTGTAGAGCTGCTGGAAAAAGGTGCCAAACAAAATTGGGAAAAAGAAAAAAAGGAGCTGTTTCCAGATAACTCCCTCCGTAATCTGATTGGAAATGTGACGACTTCCTGTTTTCATAAGTACCTCCTGATTCCGGTGAAAGCGGTTTTATGACAACCGCTTTCACCGGAAAAAACAATAATAATCTACTGTGTAAACGAAACACTTTCCAGAATCGCGTCAAACATCGGATTGGCGGTATCGCCAAAATCCTCATGGATATAAAACTCAAAAGTGACAAGCGTGTCACCTTTCTGCACTGCGACAAGCGTGTCATTGAACACACTTCCGCTGTTGTCTTCCATCTTTCCGACAGCCTTCAATGCCGGCAGTCCTCCGACTTCCATCTCGCTGATGTCATAACCATTTTCCGCAAAATACTCCCTGTCAAGCTGCAAATCGTTGTAAGAGTCAATATACATCAAAGACATGTCCCAGATGTTATCCTCCTCATAACGGGAGCAGAGCATCAGGGACAGCTCCTCATTTTCTGAAATGTCCTCCACGTCCCACAGATATGGATATGAAAGGTTCATTCCCAGTGCTTCAATTGTATGCTGCTCCATCACAGGCATCGGAATCTCCGGCTCCATCTTCATCGCGGCGTCAAGCTCCTCCTGCGTGATGGTAATATTGGGTTCGGTTCCTGTATCCGCAAGAATCTTCTGCGCCACAACACGCGTGAGCGGTGCAAGCACGGAAAAATGGTCGGCATCTTCCATGACATAGCAATGGATATTTTCATTCTTGGAGGTGCGTTCGATTTTCTTCAGATTCGCGGAATTTCCATCACTTCCTTCTATTAAAAAAGTGGGTGATTTCACGCTGTCCAGCCAGTAAATCGGGGAGCGCATCTTATACTCCTCCTTGTTGTCCGTGTCAAACGTGAACTGGCTGTTGTTGTGGTACTCAATCTTGTCCACCGCACCAAATGCAAACACGGCGCGGAACTTGTCCGTGTACTCCGAAGCGAGCAGCGCGCGGGTTCCGCCAGTACTGTGCCCGCCCAGGTAAATGCGGTCGGCATCCACATAGGGAAGCGATGCCGCATACTCATACGCCGATGCGATATCGTCCACCTCGCCAAAAAGTGTCTCATAATTGCCGGGATTCCCGCAGCCGCCGCGGAATGAGGGGTACATCATCAGCACGCCCGCCTGCCAGAACGCAGATCCTGTCTGGTCATTGTCCCACTCCGGATAACACCATGGGAAATCGTCAATACCATTTCCCCAGCCGCCCACTACCCAGATGATCAGTGGATGCTTCTGTCCATCACCAGGGTCACTCGACACATATGCCGCCAAATCCCCCACCTTGGAAGGATACTTTATTAAGTCAAAAAAACCTTCGGGAGGCGCCGGAATCTCATCATCATCACTTTCCTCCTTCGCAAGCGTTGTCTGGAACGCATCATGTGCCTCCGCAAAGCTCTGTGCACTGACACCCTGTTTTCCTGTTTCGTCCAGCATGGTCACTGCTGACTTAACCGCGGAACAGGATGTGGTCAGGCACATCACTGCCGTCAGTATAACTGTCAGAACCGTGTTTTTAACATTTCGTTTCATAAAATCATTCGCTCCTTTCTATCTTATCGCGTATTTCCTGCATCTGGTAATCAAGCTCCTCAATCGAATCCGCACACGCCTTCAACTGCCGCTCAATCTCCTCCGTGTTGTTGATATTTTTCTTGTATTTCAGCTTGTGTTCCAGGCTTCCCCAGAAATCCATCGCAATCGTGCGAAACTGTACTTCTGCCGTCATGTACTTCTTCTCGTCAGGCAGAAAAACAGGCACGCTCAAAATCAGGTGCAGGCTCCGGTAGCCGTTGGTCTTCGGCTGCTTGATATAATCCTTTTCCTTCAGCAATATAATGTCATCCTGCTTGAGCAGCAGCTCTGCCAGGCGATAAATATCATCGGGAAAAGAACAGATGACCCGCAGTCCGGCGACATCCGTGATATACTTCTCAATATTCTCAACCGTGACCGGACAGTCCTTGCGCACCAGCTTTTTGTAAATGCTCTCCGGTTTTTTCAGGCGGCTCTTAATCGACTCGAACGGATTTCTCTTGTACTGTTCGGAAAACATGGCATTGAGCACCTTGAGCCTTGTCTCCACCTCCATGATTGCCGCACGGTACTCCATCATCAGCCTGTTAAAAGACTCTGCCGTACTGAGCTGTTCTGCCTGTATCCTGATAATCTGCTCCTGCCTGCGCAATGTCTCGGACTGCCTTTCTATCTTGCGTTCCAGCTGGTTCTTGCAGTTAAACAGCTCGATTGTATTTTTCACCCTGTTCTTGACGATAGAATCGACAAACGGTCTGTGAATAAAATCCGAGACGCCTAGTTCAAAGCATTTATTTTCTGCCTCAACAGCATGCTCGCTACTGATAATGAGCACAGGAATACTGTCCATCCATCCCTGCGCCCGCATCCGTTCAATCACCGCAAAGCCATCTCCTCGCGGCATATGTAAATCCAGCAGAAGCGCCGAAATCTCGTCGTGCAGCACATGCAGCTTCCCCATCGCCTGCTCGCCGTTTTCCGCCGTCTCCACAACATAATCAGCTTCCAGAAACTCCCTCAGTAATTCGCGGTTTATCTCCGCATCATCCACTACCAATATCTTTTGCATTTTCTACTAATTCCTATCCTCTAAAATTCTCCCCTGTGCCGCTCAAAAAACTCATAAAAGTACCGCACATTCCCAAGCTCCGTCCACTCTGCCTCCTCAAGCTCCCTGGTGTCGAGGTTGTAAATCCTTGCCTGCAGCGTGCCGAGCATAAACGGCGAGTGCGTGGAAATGATAAACTGACATCCCAGGAAACGCGCCATCTGATTGAGCTTTTCCGCCAGGGCGGTCTGGTTTTCGGGCGAGAGCGACACCTCTGGCTCGTCCAGCAAATACAGCGCATCCGGCTCAATATAATCATCCAGCATTTGCAGCGTCGTCTCACCGTTTGAGTACTTTTCCTGTGCAAACTTCAAATTTTCGAGCTGCTGCTGCGCCATGCGGGAATTTCGAAACAGCTCCCGCTGTTCCCGTGGCAGCCCCCGCCGGACATGTTCGTAGATATAACCGTCACACAGTATCTGCTCCTGCTGTATTTTCTTAATTTCATATAAAATATCCTCACTCTTAATGTACCTGCTTTTCTCAGGCAGCTTTCTGAGCGTTCTTCCGTCCTCGTACTCCCCAAGTGTATAACTGCACTCATCCACAAACCGGGAAAAATAAGCCACCCTGCCAAATTGATTGCTCGTGGCATACTCCTGCCCGGCTAATTGCAGCTTATTTGCCATAATGTTGAGCATGGTTGATTTTCCCGACGCGTTGTTTCCATATAAGATGGTTACCGGCGTATTGAACAAAAGAACGTTCTCACCCTTTCCGGCAAATACATTGTAAGGATAAATGTAAGGACTGTTGACCGTCTCGCCAGAAAATGAAAAACTACTTAAATAAATTATACTGTTCACCTGACTTTCAGCAAAAAATAAATACCAATTCACACATACCTATAGTTTATCATTTTCAGAAAATACTTTCCACAACTCTTTTTCCAAGTGATATTGAAATTTTCTGATATTTTTTGTACACTATATGAAACGGCACAAATGTATAACCTCCCTGCGAACATGCAGGGATACTGGAAGGGAGATTTTACTATGAAAAAGGCAATCAGCCAGTCCTTACTTACCGCAATCCTGAATGGCGTATCCATTTTATCACTTTTTTATCTGGCGTTTTCCCTGTATTCCTACAGGAATGTAAACACCGAGCTCAATGTGGCATACGCCGAACGGTTCAACCTGACCTACAATGCTAACCGCTTTATGAACGGTTCCGCCTACCTGACAAACGAGGTGCGGGCATTCGCGGCTACCGGGCTCCAGGAGCATTTTGACAACTACTGGAACGAGGTGGACAATCTGAAAAACCGCGATAAGGGCATCGCGGCGATGCAGGAAATCGGCATCACCTCCGCAGAGCAGAAAATGATCGATGACATGTACGCCATCTCCAACCAGCTTGTCCCGCTTGAGGACGAGGCGATGAAAAATGTGCGGAGCGGCAAGCGTGCCACAGCGCTGGAATATGTATACGGAAACGAATACAGCGCGTCCATCGCCCAAATCAATGCGCTGAAAGAACAGTTTTTATCCGGTCTGGACAAGCGCACGGCAGAGCAGGTCGACAGCCTGATCGCTGAAACCAACCGCATCCGGATGCAGATGATTATCGCACTGTCCGTTGTCGGCATCATGCAGTTGTGCAATATGTTCCTCGTGCGTTTCAAAGTGCTGCACCCCGTTGTGACAGTCGAAAAGCAGATGCTGGAAATTTCCCAGGGAAATCTTTCCGCGGACTTTGCACTGTCCCCTGATACCTCGGAAATCGGGATGCTCGTGGGCTCCATCCATGAAACCAAGCGCGAACTGAAAAAATATATCAGCGACATCAACACGACACTCGCACAGATGGCACAGGGAAACATGAACCTGACCATCGGCAGTGATTACCGCGGTGAATTCCAGCCCATCCAGCACGCGATGACGGAGATTCTGGACTCTTTTAACCGGGCGCTCTACCAGATTAGCAAAACTACCGAAAAGGTATCGGAGGAATCCGCAAAGATGTCGTCCAACGCCCAGAGCCTGTCAGACGGCGCCACAGAACAGGCAGCCGCCGTCGAGGAGCTGTCCGCGAGCATCACGGAAATTTCAAAGCAGGTAAACAGCACTTCATCCGACGCGGACAATGCCAACAAGGCATCCGAGGAGTCAATGAAACACCTGTCCCTGTGCAATGAAAAGATGGAAGCGCTCCGCGCCGCAATCGAGGAGATTTCCGATTCCTCCCGTCAGATTGGCGGCATCACAAAGACAATCGAGGACATCTCCCTACAGACAAATATCCTTGCACTGAACGCGTCCGTGGAGGCCGCGCGCGCAGGTGAGGCCGGAAAGGGTTTTGCCGTTGTTGCCGGCGAGGTGCAGAGCCTTGCGAACAAGAGCACGGAGTCCGCGAAAAACATTTCGCTGTTGATTGAAAAATCCATCAAGCAGGTACAGAGCGGCGCTTCCCTGTCCGTTGAAACAATGAATGCACTCATGGAAGTAATTTCCAGCGGCGAGCAGTCGGCGGCAATGATTGAGCGGATTGCCTCCTCCGCAATGCAGCAGGCAGAGTCGCTCGAGCAGGTGACTGTCGGCATGAACCAGATTTCCGACGTCGTCCAGAACAATGCCTCAACCGCGGAGGATACCGCCTCCTCGGCACAGGAGCTGCGCCACAGCGCCGAGGCTCTGAAGGACTCCGTACATAGATTCCACCTGCGTACTACTCTTTAATATACATTCTTGCCTCATAAGGGCGCAGATTCGTCATTTGGTCTGCGTCCCTATAATTGCTTATCAGCAGGCGCATCGACGCGCCAGGCTGTTCCAGCGCACACGGCACGGTCTCCCCATAAAAATTGCAGACCACCAGAAGCTGCCGGGATGCGTTCGTCCTCGTGTATGCAAACAGGTTCTCGTCCTCCGCCAAAAGAAGCTCAAACACGCCATCCGTAAACACATCATACTCCTTGCGCAGCTGAATCAGTTCTTTATAGCAGCTGAAAACAGAATCCTTATCCGTCGTCTGCCTCGCCGCATTAATCTGTGTGTAATTCGGGTTGACCTTCAGCCACGGCTCACCGTCTGAAAATCCCGCGTTTTTACTGTCATTCCACTGCATCGGCGTCCGCGCATTGTCGCGGCTCTTTGCATGGATGGAACGCATGATGTCGTCCTTTTCATATCCTTTTTCCAGACGCTCCCGATACAGATTCAGCGTCTCAATGTCCCTGTAATCCTCCATCTCATACTGCACGTTCGTCATGCCAAGCTCTTCGCCCTGATAAATGTATGGTGTTCCCTGTAATCCATGGAGCAGGATTGCCAGCATCTTTGCCGATTCAACGCGGTACTCCTTGTCATTTCCCCAGCGTGAGACAATGCGCGGCAGGTCATGGTTATTCCAGAACAGGCTGTTCCAGCCTTTTTTGCAGAGCTGTGTCTGCCAGCGCGCAAACACCTCTTTCAGCTTCATAAACGGCAGCGGCGCCAAATCCCATTTTTCCTTTCCCGCTATCTGGTCCAAACAGATGTGTTCAAACTGGAATACCATGGACAGCTCACTGTTGTCGGGATTGCTGTATAATTTCGCAAGCTCCGGCGTCGCACCCCACGCCTCGCCGACTGTGACCAGGCTGGCTTTCTGGAATGTCTCCCTGCTCAGCTCCCGCAGATACTCATGGAGCCTTGGTCCGTTATTCGTTATCTGCCTGTCCGGCTCCTTTGCAATCTGGTCAATCACATCCAGACGGAAACCACCCACGCCTTTTCCAGCCCACCAGTTAATCATGTCATAGATTTCTCTGCGAAGCCTGGGGTTCTCCCAGTTCAAATCCGGCTGCCTGACGGAAAACTGGTGAAAATAGTACTGCTGCACTTCGGGAACCCACTCCCACGCGGAACCACCAAATGCTGCACGCATACCATTCGGCAGCTCACCCTCCCTGCCGTCGCGCCAGACATAGTAATCGTGGTAGGGATTCTCCCTGCTTTTTTTCGCCTCCTGGAACCAGAAATGTTCGTCCGAGGAATGATTCAGAACCAGATCCAGAATAATGCGGATGTGGTGCTTTCCCGCCTCCCGAATCAGCTCCTCCATGTCCGCGAGCGTGCCAAACATCGGGTCAATATCCTGATAGTCAGAAATATCATACCCATTGTCGTCCTGCGGGGATTTGCACACCGGGGAAAGCCAGACCGCATCAATCCCCAAATCCTCCAGATAATCCAGTTTTGAGATAATTCCCTGCAAGTCACCTATGCCATCCCCGTTGCTGTCCGCAAAGCTGCGGGGATAAATCTGGTAAATGACGGCACGCTGCCACCATTTTTCATTGTCTGTTTCGTTTGTTTCCATCTTTATATTCCACCTTTCCATTCAATTCTTTACTTCCGCTGAGATGTTTCCGTAACTCACTATTTTTAGTATACAGAAAGGTCTGTAAAATGCAAGCACTTCGCGTTACAAGAAAAAATTTATTAGATATTTTGTATAATTTTCCATGCTATTTCGAAATATTTTGTATGAAATACACATTTTTCTTTACCATAGTCTGCCATGGTGTTATAATAAGTTTTACAAAGAATGCAAGTGTAATTTGTTTTAGGCATCATTGGATGAGAAGGGAGCATGTACGAATGAAAAATCTGAGTGTAAAACTGAAAATGACAATTATCGGCATTATGGTCGTTGTCTTTATGCTGTTTAGTGTTAATTTTTCCGTGAGCAGTATGCGGGCAATTGACGAGCGCATCCTACAGGAGGAGGAGGAAAACATCCGAAAAGATTACGATGATTCCATCAGGCAGCAGGTAGGGCAGGTCATCTCGCTGCTCAAAACCTACCAGGCAGAGATTGAAGCCGGCATCTATACCAAGGAAGAAGGCATGAAGCTGGCGGCAGATAAGGTAAGGGAGTTACGGTACGGCACGGACGGCTATTTCTGGGTAGACCAGTCTGACGGAACCAATGTCGTCCTACTTGGAAACGATACAGAAGGCACCAACCGTCTGGGCACCGAGGACGTGACAGGCTTTAAGATGGTTAAAGATTTCATCGATGGAGCGGTTGCACAGGGAAGCTATTACAATGACTATCAATACCCCAAGGAAGGCGGGGCGGAACCAATGCCAAAACGCGCATACACTGAGTATTTCGAGCCGTTTGACTGGGTTGTCGGCACCGGAAATTACATCGATAACATTGACACACAGATTGCCGCATCAAGAGAGACGGCAAACGCATTTACCAACCAGAAAATATGGCTGTTCATAACAGCGTGCTGCATATTTGCCGTCATAATCATATTGATTCTCGTAATGACCATCCTCAATATCACCATTCCGCTAAACCAGGTCAGCGCAGTCCTCCAAAGTATGTCGGGCGGTGATTTTTCGGTCAGGGTGAATGAAAAGACCTTAAGACGCCGGGACGATTTCGGCAGACTTTCAAATATTTTGGAAAAGATGCGTGTCAACATCGGCGGGCTGATTCATGATGTCAAGGATGAGACAACACTGACTACGGAGAGTGTCAACGGCATTTCGGAGAATATGGTAAACCTCAATACCAAGGTGGAAGATGTCTCCTCGACTACCACACAACTCTCGGCATCCATGGACGTGACTGCCGCCACCGCCGGAAACATCAGTGAGATGACTAAGGAAATTGAGTACGCTGCAAGGAATATCGCGGAACGTGCACAGGAAGGCGCAGGGCGCGCCGAAGTCATCCACAAAAAGGCAGTCGGCGCCAAGTGTTCTGCCGGTGAGAGCAAAAACAGCCTTGTCCAGCAAAAAAAAGCGATTGAGGTCAGCCTGCAGGATGCACTCGCAAAGGTAAAAGTCGTCTCCGAGATTTCGACCCTCGCAGAGTCCATCATGGAAATCACCTCGCAGACCAACCTGCTGTCCCTCAACGCCAGCATCGAGGCTGCCAGGGCCGGGGAGGCCGGAAAGGGCTTTGCAGTTGTCGCCGACGAAATCCGCAAGCTTGCCGAACAGTCGCAGAGCAGCACCGAAAACATCAAGAAAGTCACAGAACAGGTCAACAATTCTGTCGGGACGCTCGCCGCGGACGCGGAACAGCTGCTGACCTTTATAGACACACAGGTCATGGACAGCATCGGCATGTTCGAGACCATCGCCAACGACTACAACGAGGATGCCGGGGAGATTGACTCGCTTGTCACCGACTTCAGCGCGATTTCTGAAGAGCTTCTCGCATCCATCAACAACATTACCGATTCCCTGAACGGCATTGCGCAGGCAGCACAGGAAAGCGCACAGGGCACGGCAAACATCGCCGACCGCGTGATGGAGGTGGTACAAATCTCCGATTCCGTCAACACGTCCCTCCAGGACGCAAATGGGATTGTGGGCAGGCTGAGTGACGCGACCGGGAAGTTTCAATTATGATACGATATCAGGGGCTATGTTTCCATAGCCCCTGATTATGTGCCCACTCGATTTTCCAAACAATTTCTACTGCGGTTTATTTCCATAAACCCGAATCGTCGGTCCCCCATCCCCGTCTTCCACAACCGCCGTCAAATCAGCGTCATTCATCCATGCCAGTTCTGCGCTGTCCGTTGTGGCAACCGGTTTCCAGTCCGTCTCGCCCTGCTGGTTGACGATGTGAATCTTGCACCGCTTTCCGCTCCGGTCCAGTCCCTCTAACGTGTACTCTGCCCTTATCCCCACGGAGCCGTCCGCACAATACCGCCGCACATCACAGCCGCCCGGCAGTACAGTTCCCTGAAAATATGGTGTCTCACACCAGCCTGTAAAAAAGAGCTTGTCCTCGCGCGTCTCCCCCTCCGTCCGCGTTTCACAATGCGTCAGGATAATGCGGATGGTCAGGATTTCCTCCCGCCCGGACAGAAACTGGCGCACGGACGCAAACGCACTCTTGTATGTGCCTTCGGAGAAGCCATGCCCCAAGTTCCGCACAAGCTGTAAATGGCACTGCCCCTCCCTGTAATTTTCCCTTGCCCGAACCGCATAGGAATAATTGACAATATCGTCCGAAAGCCCCTGCAAAATCAGGACAGGTCCCTCATAGGGTGCAAGCTCCAGATAGGCATCCATCTGTACAGCCTCCTCATGAAATGCCCTTCCCAGCCTGGTCTGCCCACAGTCCAGCATGTCCGGAACATTGTCGGGCTGATAGCTAGCACCGCCCAGGCATCCACGCCTTGCATGGTCGGGAATGCAGAGTGCCGGAAATGCCATCACCAGCTTTTTAATTTCCGCACCGCACCTTGCAGCAGCAAGCCCCGAAACAAAACCGCCCTGACTTTCCCCCAGCAAAACCAGATTTTCCATGTCAACATAAGTCTGCCTGACCGCAAAGTTTTTCACGGAAAGCAAGTCCTCCACCTCTGTCAGGACAGTCATTTTCGTGCTCTCCCCATCACTTTTCAGCGCCTTGTCCTCAGACTGAGTCCCGCCGCCGCAAAAGCTGAAGCAGAATGCCACATAGCCAGTTTCCGCAAAACTCCTGCACCAGTTCTCCATGCTTGTATAGTTGCACAGGAATCCGTGGCTGGCAATGACCGCCGGATATTTCCGATTCTCGTCAAATTGTTCCGGAAAATACTGCATCCCCCGAATTGTCATGCCATCCCTGACACATGTAAACTGTTTTGCTGTTATACCCATAAAAATCGCTTTCCTCCTGAATTCCATATTGTTGATAACAGTATAACACAATTTTCCTGCCTATTCCCACCCTAAAAATATACATATCTACCTGAATTTTTCGGACAGCCCATTCTTCAGTCCATACATTTTGCAAAAAATTCCTCGATATCCTGCGCGGAGTATGCCAGTATCCTAAGGCACACTCCTTTTAGCGGCTTTGACACACCGGCTGCCATATTTTGACAAAATTCACCACAAAGCGCCACAAGCTGCTCCTCCTTCTTTTCCGAATCCTTTCCATAATAATAAAGTGTCCCCATGTGCGTATACCCGTCGAACAATACCATGTTTCCCATGTCCATCCGTCCGGGCTCAAGGATGCAGTTGTCTATCCAGACCGGTTTTCCGTCAAGGCGCACACAGACACGGCTGTGATAATGACGGAACGAAAAGCGCTCCCCCATTCCCACGCGCCCCGCCGTCACGATATCCGTGTAGAGCAGCTCGCTGGTTTCCCTGATATCAACGTCGATGGCACTGTCAAAGCTGCTTCCGGCAAAGGGAACCGCCGCCTGCGGACAATAAAAAAGAGACGCATCCTCATCCAGAACAATGTGCTGCGTCTTTTTTGCACTGCCGCCTCCCATGTCAAATATTTTTGTGTAGGACTGTTCTGTTATCAGCGCATTTGTCCCTTTATGGCAACGAATATAGTACTCAAATGCATCGCCTTTTAGCACACCCGCCGACGCCATCATCAGGACAATTTTCTGCCTGCCGCCCGCCGTCCTTGGCGTTCCAAGCTTTAACGGACTGGTAAAATAGCTTTTTTGTATTTCATATGGTCCAATTTCCAGAAAAAGCTGCGTTGCCGCCATCTGCTCATCCTCCGTCAAATCTTTATTTTATGCCCTCATAACAAGTCTTCCATCAGTACATTTTTCTTAATCCAGGCAATGACTGCATCCGCGCCGCCTTCTGACACAAGACTGGTAAACAGGAAATCTTTTCCCTTCCGCATCCTCTCCGAATCGTTTTTCATGACTTCAAGGCTTGCGCCCACCATCGGCGCCAAATCCGTCTTGTTGATGACAAGCAAATCGGAGCGTGTCACGCCTGGTCCTCCTTTTCTGGGTATCTTTTCGCCCTGTGCCACATCGATTACATAAATTGTGGCATCTGCAAGATCGGGGCTGAATGTTGCCGAGAGGTTGTCTCCCCCGCTTTCTATAAAGATAATCTCCGCATCCGGGAACTTATCCGCCATCTCCTCCACCGCCTCAAGGTTCATGCTGCAATCCTCCCGGATGGCAGTGTGCGGACATCCGCCAGTCTCCACGCCGACAATCCGCTCCGGCGCAAGTGCGGAATTTTTTATCAGAAACTCCGCATCCTCCTTCGTATAAATATCATTTGTCACGACACAGATGGAATATTCCGCCGACATCTTCCTTGTAATGCGCTCTATCAATGCCGTCTTTCCGGAACCGACAGGTCCTCCTACGCCAATCTTTACATATGACATTTTTATAACCATGCTCCTTTCATAGCCTGCAAGTTTGGGCTGCAAAGCACAAACTTGTAAGATTGAAAATTTTAATTTTCAATCTTTATCCCCTCCATATTGTTATGAGCTATACTGCCGCGAATACAGCCGCTCATGATTCATGCAGTGAATCTCGTATGCTGCTCCTGACGCCCCGATTTCACTGATATCTACCTGTACGGCGCTGTCGGCAAGCCCTTCCAGCTCCCTCATGCATTCAAACAATATCCGCTGACCGTCCAGCTGCCCCAGCGGCACAAGCTTTACCGCGTTATTGACAATTGCCGACAGGATGCTGTACCCATACATCACCAGCAGCATGTGCGGCTCAATTCCTACCTCCGCGCCATATATTCCAATTGCAACCGGATGGATGCCGTATGCCTGCCCTGCGGCAACCGCGGCCCCGTATCTTTCGAGCTGTCCCTGACAGTCACCCATTGCCTCCCGCGCCTTGAGATACCGGATGCACATACGCATGGTTCCCGTCCTGACCTCCCGCGCACCCTTGCAGGCGGCAGCGACATGGTCAAGCTCCAGAATATCCGGGGCGCTTTGAAAATGACTGTATGCCCACGCCGCAATGCCCAGGTCATTATAGGGAAATACCTGCATAAATCCCTCAAGATACTGTCTTAAATCCACACTGTCCTTCATGCGTCCGCTGACCACATAGTCCTCCAGTCCATTGGACAGTGTAAATGCGCCCACCGGAAAAAAGGCATCCATTGACTGCAGCATATTTAAAAAACCCGCTGTCTGATTCATTCCTGCGCACTCCCTGTATGGCCATGTCCGTGGCATACGGTAAAATGGGTAAAGCTGCCCTCCACCTTTTCAGGGCAAAATCCCATCTTTTCAAGGTGATGGAACGTCGGATCATCATACGGTATGGTCACCCTGTTTTCCTCGATTTTCAGGGAAAGATGGCGGTTTCCCAGCTCAAAACAGAGCCGTCCCATCTCTATCATGCCAGTTACCTCAACCACTGTAAGCTCGCAGGGAGCAACTGCCGCGGCAATCACACGTTCCTCATCCGCATAGAGCACATCCCCTTCATGCAGATGCGTGTGGCTGTGCGATTGCGTGTCAGAAGCATCCAGGCAGATGCCAATCTCCTCCCCGCTTTCCAGCGTCTTGCGCAGGCGCTTTTTTTCCAGCTCGAACCACTCAAGGTACACCTTTTCAACCTTCCGCGCCCCCGCCGGATACGCCGGAAGCCTTCCCAGTATCTCTTTTACAACCATATTCATCCTCCATTATGTACGATTAAAACAAATAATACCGCTGCGCCAGCGGAAGCACCGCCGCGGCTTCACAGGTAATCCGTTCCCCATTGACACGGACCTCATAATTTTCAGGATTGACCTGGATATCCGCAATCACGTCATTGACACGCATATCCTTCTTCCCGATGCTGCGGCAGTTATGGACTGCGCATACCTGTCTTTGCAGGGACAATCTGTCCTGAATGCCATTGTCCATGGCTGTTTTGGAAACAAATGTGATGCAGGTACTTTTTTTGGCAATCCCATATGCGCCAAACATGTTCCGATACAGGACAGGCTGCGGTGTCGGAATGGAAGCGTTGGCATCCCCCATCCTGGATGCCATGATAACACCGCCCTTGAGAATCATTTCCGGCTTGACGCCAAACAGCTCCGGCTTCCACAGCACGATATCCGCAAGCTTTCCAGCCTCCACCGATCCCACATAATCCGACACGCCGTGCGCGACTGCCGGGTTTATCGTATACTTGGCAATATAACGCCTTACCCTGAAATTATCGTTGCGCGCGCTGTCCTCCGGCAGTGTCCCGCGCTGTCTCTTCATTTTATCCGCAGTCTGCCATGTGCGCGTGATAACCTCCCCCACACGCCCCATTGCCTGTGAATCCGAGCTCATCATCGAAAAAATGCCCATATCGTGCAGGACATCCTCCGCGGCAATCGTCTCAGGACGTATCCGCGAGTCTGCAAATGCAATATCCTCCTCCACATTTTTGTCCAGGTGATGGCAGACCATCAGCATATCCAGATGCTCGTCAAGCGTATTGACCGTAAACGGCATTGTCGGATTTGTCGAGGATGGGAGAACATTTGGAAACGCCGCCGCGCGGATGATATCCGGTGCATGTCCGCCGCCGGCTCCCTCCGTGTGATAGGTATGGATGGTCCTTCCCCGGAATGCCGCCAGCGTATCCTCCACAAAACCGGCTTCATTCAAGGTATCCGTATGAATCGCCGCCTGGATGTCATATTCATCGCATACGGTCAGGCAGTTGTCTATCGCCGCCGGTGTGGAACCCCAGTCCTCATGAAGCTTCATGCCGCAGGCGCCAGCCGCAGCCTGCTCGCGCAGCGTATCGGGATTGGATGCGTTTCCTTTGCCGAGAAATCCCAGATTCACGGGCAGGGCTTCCGCCGCCTCAAGCATCTTCCCGATGTGGAAGCGCCCCGGTGTACAGGTTGTCGCGTTTGTCCCGTCAGCAGGACCCGTGCCGCCGCCTATCATGGTCGTGACACCGCTGTAAAGCGCCGTCTCTATCTGTGTGGGGCTGATGAAATGGATATGCGTGTCCATGCCGCCCGCCGTGAGAATCAGTCCCTCGCCTGCAATCACCTCG
The DNA here is from genome assembly GCA_949066965.1 of uncultured Lachnospiraceae bacterium. GTDB lineage: Bacteria > Bacillota > Clostridia > Lachnospirales > Lachnospiraceae > COE1. The sequence continues at coordinate 6,858 of CARTDA010000041.1, read as the reverse complement.
GTTCCTGCCCCGATCACCAGATTTTCGTCCACACCATCCATTATGTCCGGATTGCCCGCTTTGCCGATGCCGCAGATTTTTCCGTCCTTTATCCCCACATCCGCCTTGACAATGCCCCAGTAATCCACAATCACCGCACTGGTAATCACCGTATCGGGACAATTCCTGTCGCGCACATTACACGACTGTCCCATTCCGTCGCGCAGGGACTTGCCGCCGCCAAACTTTGCCTCGTCGCCGTACACGGCATAATCCTTTTCAACCTCAATTACCAATGACGTGTCCGCAAGCCGGATGCGGTCGCCTGTCGTCGCGCCGTACATGGCAGCGTATTTTTCCCTGCTAATCCTGCCCATCGGACACCACCCCCTTAAACCCTTTTTCCTGTGCGTTCTTTAACGCTGTTTCCCTGACCGCAGGGCTGTCCATGCTGCCTTCGACAAGTCCGTTCAGCCCATATCCCATGCGCGTGCCACCGACCGCAACGAGACGAACCCGCTTTGTCTCCCCGGGCTCAAAGCGCACCGCCGTGCCGGCAGGGATGTCAAGCCGCATGCCAAACGCCAGGTTCCTGTTGAAGGACAGCTCCTTGTTCACCTCGAAAAAGTGAAAGTGGGAACCGACCTGAACGGGTCTGTCCGCAGTGTTTGTGACCACAATCTGCGCCGTATCCTTTCCGGCATTCAGTTCAATCTCACCATGCTCCACCAGCACCTCGCCAGGAGCACCGCATTTTATGACACGTTTATCATTTTCTGCCGCATCATTTGTGACACTACTGTCATTTTTGATAGGGTTATGGACTGTCACAAGCTTTGTCCCATCGGGGAATGTCGCCTCCACCTGTATCTCGTGTACCATTTCCGGTATTCCCTCCATGACATCCTGCGCTGTCAGCATCGCGGCGCCCATGCTCATCAGCTCCGCGACACTGTGCCCGTCACGCGCCAGCTCCAGCAGCTCCGAGCTGATGTATGCCACTGTCTCCGGATAATTGAGTTTCACGCCCCGCTGTTTTCTCTCTTTTGCCAGACTGCCCGCGACATGCAGCAGGAGCTTGTCTGTCTCTCTTGGTGTCAGATGCATTACAGCCCTCTCCTCTCCCATTTTATGTTCATATAGTCAACAATCACGTCCACGCACCGTTCCCTGCCGACACGCGCGCTGTTCAGTGTCATGTCATAGTTGACAGGATTTGTCCAATAGCCGCCCTGTGTATAATACTTGTAATAATCCGCCCGGTACTTGTCCGTCTTTTCAATCAGCTTGTGTGCTTCCTGCTGCGTCACCCCGAGCTTGTCCATGATGGATTCCACGCACTGCGCGCGCGGCGCTTCTATGTAAATGCTGATAACATTGTCAAAATCCCGAAGCACATAATCCGCACATTTTCCGATAATAATGCAGGACTGTGACGCTGCAAGCTGCCTGATAATTTCGCTCTGTATGTTAAAAAGATTGGCATCGGACACAAACTCTTTTGTATTTGGCCTGGCAACTGTCGTAAACGGTACCTTGCGCAGATATCCGAGCACATACGCACTGTGCCTGAGCTTCTCGTTCCTCTCATGAAAAAGCGCCTCATTGATACCGCTGAAATCAGAAGCCATTTTCAGAATCTGGTCTTCATAGCATGGAATGCCAAGACGCTTTGCAAGCTTAGCGCCAATCTCCTTGCCGCCGCTTCCAAATCCCCTTGCTATGGTTATAATATAATTCTTCACACTACTCCTCCGTATAATGAATCTTTAGTTTGTCATAATCCGGGTAATCTCGTCGGCGGAAAGACTGCCAGTCTCCCCCTGCCGGATGATTTCCCCCTTTTCCATGATATAGATAAAATCAGAGATGCCAAGGACAAAGTCAAGGTACTGTTCCACGATGAGCACCGTAATGCCAAGCTCCCTGTTGACGCGCTTTACCGCCTCCCCGATGTCCTCTATCACGGACGGCTGAATCCCCTCTGTCGGCTCATCAAGGATCAGTATTTTGGGCTTTAAGACCAGCGCCCTTGCAATCGCAAGCTGCTGCTGCTGTCCCCCGGACAAATCACCGCCGTTTCGTTTTGCAAATGGCGGCAGAATCGGGAAAAGGTCATAAATATAGTCGGGTACGCTTTCCCTGCTTCCCGCCGCCTTCAGCCCCAGCTCCAGGTTTTCCTGGACAGTCATCTGCGGAAAAATATCCCGCCCCTGCGGCACATAGCCGATTCCGAGCCTGACACGGTCATACGGCGCCATCTTTCTCATCTCCGTGCCGGCAAGTTCAATGCTCCCATCCGGTGTCCTTACAAGTCCCATGATGCTCTTAAGCGTCGTACTCTTACCCACACCGTTTCTTCCAATCAGGCAGACCACCTTATTGTCAGGCACATCGAGGTCAAGGCTTCTGATGACCCTGCTCTCACCGTAACATGCACTCATGTTCCTAATTGCCAGCATAGCGCTCACCTCCCCTTCCCAGATAGACTGCCTGGACGGTCTGGTCTGCCAGAACCTCCCCGACACCGCCCTCCATCAGTACCTTTCCCTCATGGAGGACTGTCACTGTGTCCGCAATCTGCTTTACAAAATCCATGTCATGCTCCACGACAATAACCGTACAGTCCTTTTTAATCTCCTTTAACAGTTCGCCCGTACGGAACGTTTCGGGCTTGCCCATTCCGGCTGCCGGCTCGTCAAGCATGATAATCTCCGGTTTCTGTACAAGCTGCATCGCAATCTCAAGCCACTGCTTTTCCCCATGTGCCAGGGAGCCTGCCCTGACGTCAGCCCTGTCTGCAAGCCCGACCTTTCCTAAAACTTCCATAACTGCCCTTTCATCCTTGTCAGAAAGTTTATAAAATAGGCTTTCCCATACACGCTTATGCCCTTTTAGGGACAGTACCATATTTTCCATGACCGTCAGTGCCGTAAACACGGACGGTACCTGAAATTTACGCCCGATGCCCTCATTGACAATCTGATATTCCTTCATGCCGGTCAGCCTGACGGCATTTCTTCCCAGCGGATAGTAATGCACTGTCCCCGACGTAGGTTTTGTCCTGGCACAGATAATGTCAAGAAGCGTCGTTTTGCCGGCGCCGTTTGGCCCGATAAAAAAATGAATGCTATTTCTTTTCACATTGATGTCCACATCGGTCAGCGCCTTAAACCCGTCGAAAATAACGGAAATATGTTTGATTTTTAGGACGTGTTCCCTGATATCCGTCATCTCAAGCCGCCTCCTTTTTCTCTTTTTCCGCCGCGGGCGCTGACTGGAATCTTGCAAGAAGCGCCGGTATCTGTTCCTTCACAATGCCGACGATGCCGCCCTTGAAAAAGAGAATCGTGACACCGAAAATTGCGCCGACAATGTACTGCCAGATGCCCGCAAGCGCACCGGAGCTTAGGTTATATTCACATAAATTAATGAAAAATGCACCAATGACTGCACCGATGACCGTGCCCCTGCCGCCCACTGCAACCCAGACCACCATCGTGATGGAGTACGCAATTGTCATCTGCGACGGGGTTATGCTTCCGTTAAAATTGACAAACAGCGCACCGCCGATTCCCGCAAGCACTGCGGACAACGTATAGATAGAATTCTTGTACTGGTTGACACAATAGCCCGAAAAAAATGTCCTGTTCTCGCCGTCGCGTATTGCAATCAAAAGCTTTCCAAACTTGCTGTTTACCAGCCATGACGCAAGCAGATACACAAGCACGAGCGCCGTAAGCGCCACAAAGAACATTGCTGTCAGGTGTCCCCTGTTTGCCGCTCCCCTTGTGCTTCCAAAGACAGATGTAAAATCCGTGATGCCGTTATTTCCGCCTGTGTATTTGGAATTTGCGATAAACAGGGAATATGCTGCCCAGGTAAGCGCCTGTGTGATAATGGAAAAATAAACGCCCTTAATGCGGCTTCTGAACACAAAATACCCAATCACCGCCGCCAGCGTGCCCGGCACCAGTATAACCAGTAACACCGCCAGCGGAAAGCTCAGAAACGGTTTCCAGAAAAACGGCAGCTTCGTAAGACCTCCTGTCTGCATAAAGTCCGTCAGCGCACCCCCGTTATCCCGCAGCCTCAGATACATCGCCATGGCATATCCGCCAAGACAGAAGTAAATGCCGTGCCCAAGGCTTAACATTCCTGTATAACCCCATATCAAATCCAGTGCAATGGCAACAATGGAATAGCACATGCATTTTCCCAGAAACTGTACCATTGAGGATGACCCGACCAGAAACGGACTGCACGCCAGCATCACTGCAATCACCGTGAAACAAATATGATTCCCCTTTAATCTTCTCATAATAATCTCCATTCTTGATGCGCCCTTTACTCATCCAGGCTGCGGCTTCTGATTGTGAACAGTCCCCTGGGTCTGAACTGCAGGAATACAATAATCATGAAAAGCACAATTGCCCTTGCAACCGACGCACTCTGGTATGCCTCCACTATAATGCTGGAAAAACCGATAATCATGGCGCCAAGCACCGTTCCCAGAAGATTCCCGACACCTCCAAGCACAACCGTCATAAAGGAATACACGATGTAGCTCTGCCCCACTGTGGAGTCAACCGAACCCAGAAGCGCCACGGAACAGCCCGCCACTCCGGCAAGACCGGAGCCAAGTGCAAAAGTCAGGCAGTCCACTTTTTTCGTATTGATGCCCATGCACTGCGCCATGGAGCGGTTCTGCATGGTGGCGCGCATCTGCGCGCCAAAGGAAGATTTATTCATCAGAAACCATACCGCGCCCAGGCAGGCAGCCACCATACAGATAATAAAAATCCTGTTGTAGGAAAATGTACAACCTCCGATTTGTATGCCGCTTTTTAAAAAATCAGGCGCATTGACATTGACACCCTGTGAGCCAAATATGCTTCTTGCAGCCTGCTGCAATATGAGGCTGATGCCCCATGTTGCAAGCAGACTGTCCATTTTCCTGCCGTATAGTCTCGTGACCAGCGTCCTTTCCATGATGCAGCCCAGAAGAAATGTAATGACAAACGCAAACGGAATCGCCGCAATGTAGTAAAGGCTTCCGCTCCTGCCAAAGAGTGCTGCAAAAATCTGCTGCATGACATACGCCATGTATGCCCCAATCATCACAAACTCGCCGTGCGCCATGTTGATGATTCCCATCAGCCCAAAGGTGACGGATAATCCCAGCGCCACCAGAAGATAAATGGAGCCAAGGCTTAAACCATTAAACAAGGTATTTGCGATTTCTGCCATGTATACACACCTCCCCCTTGTACTCATTCGAGCGGCTTGATTCCTGCCGATACTGCCCAGTCGTATGTCTCAAGATATGGATCCGGCTCCACTGGCGAATCTGTCGCGTAAACCTCATAAATCAGTCCGTCCTCGCCGACTGCGCCGATGCGTACCGGTTTTGCCAGATGATGGTTGCTTCCGGTTATCGTCACCGTTCCCTCAGGTGCCTTGTAGGAGATGTCACCGGACTCTATCGCCGCAATCACTTTATCCACCTCGAAGCTTCCTGCCTTCTCACACGCCGCTTTCCACAGATAGACCGCATCGTAAGCTGCTTCCGCCGGGTCGGATGTCACCCTGGTCTCACCGTACGCTTTCTTGTATGCGGATACAAACGCTTCGTTTTCCGGTGTATCTGTCGTCTGATAATAATTCCACGATACCATGTGACCCTTTAAAATATCGGCCCCGATGGTTGAAACCTCCTCCTCCGCAATCGAGAAGGACATGGTCATATAAGTATCGCTGGTATAATTTTTCTCCGCCATCTGCTTAAAGAAGGACACATTTCCTGTACCGTTGAGGGTATTGACAATTACGTCAGGCTGTGCCTCCTCGATTTTTGCTATAATGGCTGCAAAGTCGGTCTGTGTCATGTCCGCGTATTCCTCACCTACGACTTCAAGCCCTGCCGCCTTTACCTGTGCATTGATAATCATGTTTGCCGTGCGTGGAAATACATAATCGGAGCCCAACAGGAAAAATTTTGTATATCCCTGGTCAATCAGGTACTCAACTGCCGGCACAATCTGCTGGTTAGGCGCGGCGCCTGTGTATACAATGTTGCCAGATGCCTCCATCCCCTCATACTGAACCGGATAGAAAAGAAGCGCATCATAATCTTCAAAAATTGATTTGACCGCTTTTCTCGAAGAGGATGTCCAACAGCCAAACACGGTCGATATCCCATCCTGGTCAATCAGTTTTTCCGCCTTTGTGGCAAAGGTCGCAGGATCGGATGCGCCATCCTCCTCCTGGTATGTCACCTGGCAGCCAAGCACGCCGCCTGACGCATTAATTTCGGATATTGCAAGCTTCTCCGCATCAAGGACTGCCTGCTCCGAAATTGCCATGGAACCTGTCATGGAATGAAGAAGCCCCACCTTGATGGTTCCCTCCGCCTCTCCGCTTGTACTGCTGATGCTGGCACAGCCCGAAACAGTAACAGCCATCGCGACGGACGCCATGAGTGCCACTGCCTTTGCCAGCAGATTTACTGTCATTGTTTTTCTTCTCATAATGTTCTCCTCACTTTCGTTTCCTCATTTGAAAGACTCGTCCCCATATACCCATACAGACGACAAAAGGCGCCCTGCTTATGCAGAACGCCTTTGTTCAGTCAATGAATATACCACCAGTCTACTCATTTTTCTTTTTTTGTCAATGCCAAACCGCAAAGATGCACAAAAAACCGTTATCCCAAATCGCCGCCATACTTATTTTTATGCATCATGCCATATTATCCCACAACAAGTCACGCAAATTTTTTCGCTACACAAATTTCCCCTTCTATGTTAATATAGTTTTACCTTTAAAATGGTTGATTATCTCAAAAAAGCCTTGATTTACGGGCATACAAGCAGGATT
>CARTDA010000040.1:0-38949 GCA_949066965.1 uncultured Lachnospiraceae bacterium | reverse complement strand
GCAAAAATATATGAGGCTCTCGGAGTGAAGGTACCAACCTCGTCATGTTAACTCCAAGAATCCAGGATTAATGTCCCATAAAACGCTATCTAGGTGTCTGTGGATGCAATCCCGGTATACCACCGCCATGCTGACTCGGATTATTCACTGGATTGGGATGATAATGAGGATTCGTATGAGACGCAATATCTGGTCTTCCATGATGTATAATATAACATAATCCTTTCTCACACCACCTTGTAAACGCTCTTATTAAATTCTTATAATTTATTAAGATAATCCACATCTATTTCCAACCATTTGACTTTTAAATCTGTTCTCATATTTCTTTGAGCAACATGGATATTCTGACTGCCACACAATGGGCATCTGGTTTGACTCATTACAACCTTATATGGTGTAATTCTTTGTAATTTGTCTTCGAACTTATGCATTATTGTTTCTGTGATTCTGTCACTTTTATTCCAATCGTCTAAAAGCCTGTCCAATAAATCCAGATACCCATACATCCCATATGTTGGCAAAAACCTCTTTTCACCATTTTCAAGCATAAAACAAACCAATTCATAATTAGAAGGGGTATATTCAGTAAACTTGTTTTTACAGCTTTCACAAAGGCATTTTAATTCGTCTATACAAAAATCATTTGCAAAAATCTCTACATATTGACCCATCGCCTCCTCTGCATTAAAGATAAAAAAAGAAATATCTTTTACTAGCTTAAATGTAATTCTTCATAATATTCCATAATTCATCCTTTAACTTATCAATCGGCTCATTCAAAATTATTCGCATTTTGTAATCATCATTATGAATATAAAATTCACTCAGACCACCTTTGCCAGAAAAAAGAGACTTGTAATAACCTATTACATAATCTTTCTTTTCTGACAATGCACAATCAGAATCAATAATAACAATCATTTTTGACAAAATTCTTAATTGGGCTTCATAGTATCCATTTCCGTATTTCTCAATTATTTTTTCCAATTGAATAAAAATCTTTTTTAGCGATTCGATTTCAATATCTGTCATAATAAACCTCCCTACCTTAATGGATTACTGCTAATAACCTCATAATTTAATTTCCATGGTTCTCTGATAAATGTCTGCATCATATCATACCCCCCACAATATGCTCCTCCCTGCGGGCCAACTGGTCCTGAATACACGACTGTTCCTTTTGGTATTTTAATAGCATAAACTGTATTTACATCCGATGTTCCAGTTAACTCTCCAGTTTTTGCATCAATCCACTGAGGTTTCACTGCCGTATCAATCCTGACTTTGATAATTGACTCTGGAGGTTGTGTTGTAAACCATTGCCCTAAAGGATTTTGTGAATTACCTGCTCTATAATAAATTCTGTCTTCTGGCAAAATCTCCATATTATATCTTCCACCATAAAAATTTTGAGCTGGCGTACCATTCATATCAGCCAATGGTCCTGGGTTTTCAATCATATTATATTTATACAACGACATATCATCCAAACCATATATTACAGATTTGCTGTTACCATCATCTCCATACGCCTGCCGCAGCATCGCATCCGTACCTTTGTCAACATACTTATACGCAGCATCAACGTATTTATCAATATAGTTCTTCTCCGCGGCTGCCCTGGCTTCATGTCCGGTGGGATCCGTATAGCTGACTGGATTATTGTGGCAGTATGCGTACAGGTTCAGTCCGTCGCCATAATATGTATCTTCCTGTGTGAATCTTGCCGTCACCGGGTTATAAAATCTTGCTTTTAGGTAGTACTGTCCTGTGAGCGAATCATACTGTTCACCTGTATACCGAAAACGGTTTTCCACGTTTTCCTCGCAGACGGTTTGCAGACCGAAGGCATCATACACATAATGGTTGCGCACACGTTCTGTCGGCGGCACATTCTGCCCATTGTCCTTTCCGTCTGCTACCAGATGGGTGATGCTCTCCAGCTCGTCACTGACATAGTGGTAGTAAGTCTTTGCCTTTTCACTGTCGCAGCTTATTATCGTGTGGCCGCGCAGGAATCTTGATACATAGCCTTCGGCATCGGTCTCCGTCAGGACATCCCTTCCGGCAAATACATAGGAGGCAATCCTTCCGTTTTCCTCAAGCTCCGCCCGCAACCCTTCCCCGTCATAGCGGTTTATCTGCACATTCCCGTCATTTGTCATGGTCTGCACGTTTCGGTTAAAGCTGTCATAATGATATACTGCCCTGTCATCCTGAAGCAGATTTCCTGCCCTGTCATATTCGTATACGGCCGTCTCGCTCGTTTCACCGGACAGTCTTGTTTTCTTTATGAGCCGTCCGCATGCGTCATAACTGTATGTTTCTTCCATGCCCCCTGACGTCCATCTGGTGCGGTTTCCTGCATGGTCATATTCAAAAATATCCTCATATGCAGGATACTCTGCCTTCACAAGCGCATTTACCTCGTTATATGTATACCGCGTCGTGCCGTCAAGTGTCTCCTTTTCCGTCATTCTGCCATTGTTGTCGTAGGTATATTTGTTGCTGGCAAGTATCTGATGTGCACCTGTGTCTCCCCCGATATATGTATGGAGTGATTCCAGATTTTTGTCCACGTCATATGCGTACTCCGTAAAAATGTCACTGCCAATCCGCTGCATTTTCCTGCTGTGGTCAGGATAGTAGCCATATTCCGCAAGGAGCGCCGAGCCGTCATAAATATACTTCAGCAGACCGCAGTCGTCATACAGATAGCGCACACTCTTTCCAGTGTGGTCGGTCATGACAGTAATGTTCCCATCCAAATCGTATTCATATCCGACCAGGAGCCTGTTCCCGCACCGTTTTTCTTTCAGCAGTCCGGACAGATGGTAGCTGTAATCATAACGCCTTCTGCCACCCTCCGCATATGCAAGTCTTCCATCCGGATAATACCCCCATCTCTCGGACTGGTTTCCTCCTGATTCATATCGCCTTGTCAGGCTGTGGTACATGTTATACTCGTGGAATGTCTTTATCCCGCGTCTGTCTGTGTGGGCATATATGTTTCCTTCGATGTCATACATCCAGCTTTCGGACGCACCGGATGCATCCGTCCTTGTTTCCAGTTTATTGAGCGTATTGTACTGGTATGTTGTTGTGTTCCCCTCACCGTCGGTCATCCCGGTGACATTTCCGGCAAAATCATAGGTATAGCGCTCCTTACTTCCGTCTGCCCTGGTGATTTCTGTCACCCTGCCCCACGGATCCAGATCAAAATGTGTCCACTTGTCCTCGCCGTCTGCCACTCCTATAACATTACCCCATACGTCATACGCCGTCTTCTGCATGGAACCTCCATGGCTGTACGCCGCGACCCTCCTGCCGGCAAAATCATAAACAAGCCTTGCACCTCCGCCCGCCGCGTCCTTTATGCTCTCCACTTCCCCATGGGCATTGTAAGCATACTCCTTGTCCACGCCACCATCCGCATAGGTTCTTCTGACACATCTGCCTTCCGTGTCGTAACAGATCCCGATGCCTTTTGCATCCCTGCCATATTTTGCATACAGGTTCGGTGTGACTTCCCTTGTTATCCTGTCATTCCTGTCATAGAAAAACAGTGTGCTCCCGCCTGCCTTGTCCGTCTGCTGCACAAGCCTGCCTTTCACGTCAAATGTGTTGACAGTGCCAAGTCCGTCCCTGTCCCCGATCCTTATTATGTTTCCTGCCCTGTCATATTCATATGTGATTTTATTGTCTATTCCCCCGCCTTTCTCCAGATGTTCTTCCCTTACAAGACGTCCTGCGGCATCATACACCCTCATTATCCGGTTTCCGCCGGGCGTTTCTATTTCCGTCAGGTTTCCGTTTCCATCATACCGGAAGCTTGTCCGCGCAAACGCCGTGCCACAGCCTTTTTTGTCCGTACTCTGCTCCATGCATGCAAGCCAGCCGTTCCTGTTGTACTGGTATTTTATAAGCCTGTCCGTATGCTGGTTTATCCGCACCCTTTCCGTAATTTTTTGGTGATATGCATTATAACCGTACTCCACGCATGCACCCGTACTGTCGCTTACTCTGATTATCCGGTTCCGTCTGTCATATTCCTTACGGATTATAAGGATGCGCCCGGATGCCGATGTCTCCCCCTGCGGCTCCAGATACCTCTTTTCTTCCGTCAGGTTGCCGCATCTGTCATAGGCATACTTCACAAGGCGGTATTTCACTTCCTGCGCGTCATCTGTCTCTACTGGGGTTCTCTGTTCCGTAACCCACCCTGCAAGGTTGTAACGATAGATGACACCCGCACGGTCTTCATCACATTCGGCGGTACCATACCCCTTGCTTCCGATTTCTTTTATGACACGTCCTGCCATGTCATATACATACCTTTTTTTGACATTTCCCAGCGTGTCGGTTACCTGTACCAGCCTGCCCGCACTGTCATATTCATAGGACTGTCCTGCACCATCCGCTCCGTCCAGTTCATATTCCTCTGCATTGATTTCCTTTGTGATTCTTCCGCAGGCATCATACAGGTACTTTTTTGTCCCGCCCGTGGGGTAACAGATGTCCGTCCTGTTTCCGTCGGTATCATAGTGGAACGTGATTCCCTCCCCATCTCTTTTATCCGCATCATAGCAGTCTGGGTTGATTAGTTTTGTCAGTTTTCCGTCACTGTTCACATGTACTGCCCGCACATTGCCCAGCTCGTCCATCACCCCGACAAGGTGATCCATTGCGTCATACTGATAGGTTTCTGCCGCATATTCCCCTGATTTTATCTGTTCCGGTCGGATAAGGGCTACCTTGTTCCCGGTAACATCATACCGGTATCTGGTCGTGTTCCCCTCCTCGTCCGTCACTGCCGTTATAAATCCAAGCGCGTTGTACGCATATTCTATGTTTCCTCGTGCACTTGCCGTTGCCATGTTTCTTCCAAGTTCATTCAGGCTGTAATGGATTTCATTCCCCTCGCTGTCACTGTACTGTGTCGGGTGCCGGAACAGCGTTTCATATTTCCATGTCTTTGTATTCCCATTCGCATCCGTTTCGGACAGGAGCCTTCCGTGGGAATCGTAGGTGTAACCGTACTCTGCCCAGACATCCTGATCTATCTGCTCCCTCCTGCACAGGATGATGCCCTGCGCATTCTTTTTATATCTGGTGATACGTCCCATGTTGTCAGACACCGTGACCGACGTCCCCTTTTTGTCATAGGAATACTGTGTCTTCAGTCCGGAAGGCAGTTCCTCCGACAGGATGTTGCCATTTTCGTCATACGTCCTGTATATCGTGCTTCCGCACCGGTCTTTCTCCATGATGACACATTCGTTTGCATCATACTCCTTAATCTCCTCCGTATTGTCTGCATGGATGGTTTTCCAGACAAGCTGCTCCCTGTTATAACAGTATGTGACCCTGCGACCGTTGGACATCGTGGTAACAGTGTTCTGCCTGTTCGCATCATCATACATAAAAATGTATTCTTCCCCATCTGCCGTCTGCTGGCGCGTGACCCTTCCCCTGCGGTCATACTGGTTTTGCACATAGCATTTGCCTGCCTCGTTTGTGATATGTGTCAGATAGCCCTCCGGCGTATAACGGTATGTAACCCGCCCGCCGTTTGGTCCGTTTTCCTCCACCAGGAGGTCATCACTGTACCTGAATGTACACTTTCTTTTCGCACTGTCCTCGACTGCGGCAAGCCTGTCCCCTTCATATGTAAAATAAATTTCCAGTCCGCTTGTCAGGGATATCTGCACGACCTTGTTTCCCTCATACATATAATGAGTCTTGTTTCCGCAGCAGTCCTCCGTCACTGTCAGGTTTCCGGATACCTTATCATAGGTATAGGTGTCACCCTTCAGCGCATCCTTCAGCACATACTGGCTGTCTTCCTCACGCAGGGTATGGCGTTTCCGGTTCCTGCGGGTGTTCTCCCAGTTTCCTTTCTGGCACGTAAATTCCTCCGCGTGCATGTCCGGAAGGATTATCCTGACATGGTTGTGCGAAATATGCGCATGGCTTTCCACGTTGTACTTCCAGTATCTGCCCAGCATGCCTGCCCGCTTCATGGAAGTTGAGCTATAGGTGCGCACGAGCCTGAAATCATCTCGTATGTCGGGTACAATCAGGTCTGTATATGCGACGCTCAGTCCGCCTGTTATAACATTGACTGGGTCTGCTGTGGTTGTTATGCTGTTAGTCGCGTTTGCATCTGCGTCAAGATTACTTCTGTTAAGAGTATCCGTATCAGGAAGATTAGAATTTGATCCATCAGCATCAGAAATAGCACCTTTTTTGTTGGCTTTGTGATAATCATACCCTCCTTGCACAACCCCCAAAACAGCATCAATAGTCTGCAATATTAGTAATGCCTGATCACTTCTGTCAAGTTCATCCCAGTTTTGATATCCCATTATTAATCCCCGTGCCTGATTAACTCCTGTAGAAATTCGCACCCACGTACATAGCACAGTAGTCGAAACAGTAAATATTTTAGTCGCTTTAACAGAACTGTCTAATAACTTTGCCCCTTTCCCAATAATCCCAAACATTGGTATTGCAGACAAAAGCGCGCCCGCATAATCCCCTCTGCCAATTGATATTCCAGCACTAATTCCCATAAGCACAGCTCCCGCTATTGGACAAAAAAACATACACACAGTAGCCGCTATATCTAATCCCACTGTTAAAAAATTTAAAAAAGTATCCCATCCACTTTTAACCGAATCCGAAACGATTTCATACCCTGTATTTTTTGAAAGTCCCATCCAATTCAGTACGTCAGCATTGATGTATATCACAGACTGTCCTCCCAGCCCCAAATACAAAATAGCATCACCTGCTGACAACATTATCTTATCCCCATAAATGCATACTGTACCATTTTCAAACGTTTCACTCTCATCATGAACTGTTACTTCATTCTTATTTCCCCAAAAGTCGTATAAAATCATTGATTTCCCTAAATTTAAAAAACTGTTTCCTATGTCTTCGCCTAACTCTTTTACCTCCTGAATTCTTTCATCTTTTAAAAGTGCCAAATCCCCTATTAAGTCCTTGCCGCCATCTGAATACCAACGCCTTATTTTGCCTCCATATGCCTTCTCATCTCCATTTGCTGCATCATATATCTGACCTTCCATATCACACCGTGCTTTTGCACGATCCTGTATCGTTTCTGTTATTTTTTGTATATCCAATTCATCCTTATATGTTGATACAATAGAAATGTCCTGCAAAGAACGAATTACCACAGCTCCTGTTGCGTGGACATTAATTCCTGCACTGTTGTCCAATTCCAAAGACACTTTAGATATCTCACTTTTTGTTCCCTGTTCCCTATTTGCAGTCAGCGCCAAGGAGTCCATGTTAAAGCGAATCATGTTATCAAGCGAGGTTATTGCCTTATCCATAGGAGTCTCAAAAAACAAGTCACTACAGTCACTCCTTATGCTCCCCAAAATGACAGCTTCCCCCATATTATCCACATACGCAAATATCCTGTCTCCCTCATCAGGCATACAGTAAAAAGAATTATTAAATACTGTTTCATAAGGAAGTTCCATCGCCGTTGCCTTATCCTGACTGTCATCCACATCAAATTTCACTTTTACGGACGTACCGTTTACCTCTATCACTTCTCCGGTCAATATTCTTGACTCCAGTAAAGCGCCTGATGCATTTCGATACAATGGTCTGCTGTCAGCTGAATTCTGTAGTTCGACCTTAGAAACCAGCACGCCTTGTTCCGATGAAATACTACAATTTTTTATTATTCGGTCGGACACGCCGTTACCTGCCATTACATCCCGATTAGATGTCTGCACTATGTCCCCAGTAAACTGGCAGGTGTTAAAGTCAGCTGCTTCATTGCTGCTCACATCCCTCATTTCTCCCAAATCTTTGTACACTTCCAGCAGAATACCGTCACTCCCCAGTTCGACATTTTTGACCGACTCTGAACCTACCTGTATCACAATGCCTTCCATTGATACATTGCTGTATATATCCAGCCCATATTGATTGGCTATCCTTATGATAAATTTCCAGTCCGTTTCACCATCCTGTACGACCACCGAAGGAATCTGCTTATCGTTCCCTACCACTATAACTGCACCATATTCAGACATAACTGCATTCAATATATCCTGAAGCGTCTTAGATGCATCCTGAAAGGTTCTGCTCCTTGGTTCTTTATCAGCCTCTATTGTCATTCCTTTTCCAACCAACTCCAGTTCTGCATAGGCAGACATTTGCGCAATGCGACTGTTTGTACATATCCCGCAAAACATCAGTTTATCTTTTTTATCTTTCACAAGTATTCTATTGCCTGTCCTGTCCTCCTCGTTTACAAAAATTTCATCTTCTTCAAGGCGCAGCCTGCATATAAACATACCATGCTCATTTGCTGCCGTATTTATTTTAAGTGACAATATGCTTTGGTAGCTCCCAGCGCCTTCAATTATTATGTCCGTTAATGCTGTCATCATTTGATTTTCCATACTCTTTCCCTACCAATCCCTGTTCAGTATATCCACAAACTGCTGTGACATATTTATAAATTCTTTTCCTCTTGTTTCTGCCTCGATAAGATCATATCTTCCTCTCGTGACAACTCGAATCCTATTCTGTTTATTATTAATACAAAAGCTACAATTCACATGATCAATATACGCTTTGTCCTTTGAGTAATACACCTCTACCTTTGCATTATCAACAAAATGTAGTGGCAGATAATGTATTGTGAGTGGATTAAATATGCATAAATATGCCAGTTCTTTACCAGCGCAATCAATCCAGAATGTCGTCCACTGTGCTTCCATACGATATGAAGTTATAAAACCATTCTTTACTCCTCTTCTTTTATTTATAACATAGATAAAAGGCATCCCCATAAGATACAAGACCACATAAAACAAAAGAAGCACCAGCACCAGCCACCCTGAACAATATGAAAAAATGCATAACGGTCCATCCACTACTGCCCAAAACATAAATGTCGTGCATATAAGATAAAAGTAATTAATCTTCTTCATGTTCCCTCCATTCCGGCTACATTGATTTCCGCCTTTTATTGAGTATATCCGCAAATTCCTGTACTTCTTGAATCAGTTCCTTCCCATATGTATCTGTCCCTATCCATGCACGCTGGTATCTTCCGCTTGTCTTTATACGAAATGAATGTCTCCTTCCATCAACATATAAACGGAAACTCAGATATGAAATATACTCCTTATGACTAAAATATCGTACTTTTATGTCTGCATCATGTACATGGCTCATTGACACATATTGCACTTTAAAGGGATTGAACATACATAGACATGCCAGTTCATTATGCCACCTATGGCTGTTTTCAGCTTTCCGTCGGGATAGTACGTGAAATTCTCGCAGATGTCGCCGCCCTCGCTCCGGCGAGCTGTCAGGCTGTGGAACATGTTGTAGGTATGGATGACGCGCACGCCGTTGCGGTCGGTGCTCTCCGCCATGTTCCCATCCCTGTCGTAGCGGAAGCTCTCGCTGTTTCCTGCGGCATCCGTCCTTGATTCCTGAAGACCCCTGCGGTATTCACTTCACTGTCCTCATTATTGCTCACTGCACGCATTTCTTCCAAATTCTTGTACGTCTCCAGCAGGATGCTGTCCGTTCCAAGGTCGACATCCTTAACTGCCTCCGTGCCCAGCTGTATCACAATGCCCTCTGCGGACACATTACTATATATGTCCACTCCGTACTGGATGGCTACCCTTATGGCGAACTTCCAGTCTGTTTCATTGTCCTGCACGACTACTGAAGGAATCTGCTTATCATTCCCTGCCACAATGACTGCGCCATATTCCTCCATTACTGTATTCAACATGCCCTGAAGTGTCTTGGAAGCATCCTGAAAGGTTCTGCTTCGGGCTTCCCTGTCTGTCTCTATCGTCTTCCCTTTTGCCACAATCTCCAGCTCCGCGTAGGCAGACATTTTTGCAGTGTGACTATTTGTACATATGCCGCAGAATAGTATTTCACCCTTGTTATCTTTCACGACTACACTATTGCCTGTCCTATCCTGCTCGCTTACAAAAATCTCGTCTTCCTCAAGGCGCAGCCTGCATAGAAACGTACCATGTTCATTTGCCGCCGTATTTATTTTTAGGGACAGTATGCTCTGGTAGCTGCCTACTCCTTCGATTGTTATATCTGTTAACGCCGTCATCCTTTGTTTTTCCATACTTTTCTCCATGTTCTGTGTACCCACAAATGCATCCAATCAATAAAAAACTACAACGTATTTGGTCTGTATACGCTTTGTCTTTTGCTTTTACCCATTTTCTTTATTTTCGCTCTGTTCTGGCTACATTTGGGTTGGTTTATGATTGATTACTTCCACGAGTTTCCTTGCATCCTTTGTCAATATCCCTACGTTCTCTTTTGTGTTATCCCAGCCATATCTGCTACTCGTATTTATTCGAAACTTCTGCTTTCTTCCATCTATATAAAAACGTATATTCAAATACGCAATATGTTGTTCACCAGAGGAATACCTTATTTTTATATCCGCATCATGTACACGATTCATTGACACATATTGTATTTTGAAAGGGTTGAACATACATAGACATGCCAACTCATTATGTATCGTGTCTACCCAGAACGTTGACCATTCAAACTTACACCAATAGGTAATACAAAAGTCGTCTTTTACGCCTTTTTTCCTCACAATTAAATAAACTATGTTTTGAAAGCATAGTAACCAAAGTGCATGTAAAATCTCTAGACAGAGGTAAGCATCCATTCCTATTTTGTCTTCTATGTAATCACTATACTTAAAAATTGCACATAGTATAACGAATAAAAAAATATAATATACATAATTTATTTTCTTCATACTCTCTCCACTCTTGCCCTATTAAGCTCTTTTCTATAGATGACAGCTACTTATTTCCTTGCTTTTTCTCAAAAAACTGTTTCCTACAGCCTGACCTGATTCCTTTGTTTCTTGGATTCGTTCGTTTGCCAAGAGTGCCATGTCTCCTATAAATCCTTCCTGCCATTCAGGAACATGGCTATTCTCAACATGCCCTGAAGTGTTCTGGACGCATCCTGAAAGGTTCTGCTTCGGGCTTCCCTGTCTGCCTCTATTGTCTTCCCTTTTGCCACAATCTCCAATTCCGCGTAGGCGGACATTTTTGCAGTATGACTATTGGTACACATGCCACAGAACAGTATTTCACCCTTGTTATCTTTCACGACTACACTATTGCCTGTCCTATCCTGCTCGCTTACAAAAATCTCGTCTTCCTCAAGGCGCAGCCTGCATAGAAACGTACCATGTTCATTTGCCGCCGTATTTATTTTAAGGGACAGTATGCTCTGGTAGCTGCCTACTCCTTCGATTGTTATATCTGTCAACGCCGTCATCTTTTGTTTTTCCATACTTTTTCTCCATGTTCTGTGTATCCGCAAATGTATCCAGTCAACGCAAAAATTACAACGTATTTGGTCTGTATACGCTTTGTCTTTTACTTTTACCCATTTTCTTTACTTTCGCTCTGTTCTGGCTACATTTGGGTTGGTTTATGATTGATTAATTCCACGAGTTTCCTTGCATCCCTTGTCAATATCTCTACGTTCTCTTTTGTGTTATCCCAGCCACATCTGCCACTCGTATTTATTCGAAACTTCTGCTTTCTTCCATCTATATAAAAACGTATATTCAAATACGCGATATGTCATTCACCAAAGGAATACCTTATTTTTATATCCGCATCATGTACACGATTCAATGACACATATTGTATTTTAAAGGGGTTGAACATACATAGACATGCCAGTTCATTATGTATCGTGTCTACCCAGAATGTTGACCATTCAAACTTACACTGATAGGTAATACAAAAATCGTCTTTTACGCCTTTTTTCCTTACTATTAAATAAATTACACTTTGAGATAACGTCATATAAATACTTGTATAGAAACACAATAAAAATATAATATACATAATTTGTTTTCTTCATATTCTCTCCACTTTTACTCTTAAATTCTGGTTCATTGCATCACCTCTTTTCTGATCTTTTGCGAGACGCTTTTTCCCTGTCTTAGCTGTAAAATTCCGTCATTTCTAAAAAGTCAGTTAGTTTTAGCATCGACTGCCTATTTCAAGTCTGATCCGTTGACATCTGTTTTTGCAGGATAAAAATTGGAGGCATAGCGGACTATGTAACTCACTATCTGCCGTTTACTTATCTTTAGTCACATGTTGTATAAGCTCTCTGATTTCATTTAGAAGTGCCATAAATACTACAAAACCGCAGAAACATAAAGTCTGCGGTTTTGTAGTACAAATGTTTTTATCATCAATAATACTTTTGATAAATTATCTAATTATCGTATCGCCGAGGATGCTGCATAAGACTTGCTTCTGGTACACATTGCTTCGTTTTCACTTATTTGAGATGCAATGTCTCTCTCCAGCCTTAATAAGCTTGCTTCAGAAGCCCTTCTGTTATCCGGCACCTTTGTCATCCTAGCACCCGTCCCCGCTCGTTTTAATTCTCTTTCCATAGTTTCATTCCAATCCATATCTTAATCTCCTTAAAAATTTGTTCCCTTTTATATGCTAACCTATATCTTTTCAAGTGTCAATTGGTTTTTTTATCCAAATTTTGTTAAATTTCTACAATATCCTTTAAATGCCTCAGCTAAAGGTAGGTCATATTGTACATCAAAACCGACATCGCTATCGTCCGGATTTCTAATAGCCATTACTTTTGGATAATGCATCATAAGCAGGCTTCTATGTCCACGATTTGAGGCAGACGTTGCATCAAGAACAATCTCTCCAAATGCTTCGGTTTTTTCATACCCATCTACTGTATACAGCTCACACACCCATATAAATCTCGGAAGTCTCATATTTGCATACAACATTCTCTCCGGTACCCCATGCATACTGCTGACACGGAAATTTTTAAAACTTCTTGATGATGCCATAAATATACGTATAATAACTTCTTGACCAGCTTCCAAGTAATTCCCTGCCCATGCAGAAATGCCATATTCATCATGCTGTAAGACAGAAACAAAAATATCCGCTGCATCCGGTGCGTCCAGAAACATTCTTTTGTATAAAGGAACTGCCAAGTTAACGACCTGCATATCAGGATATAATGTGATGTTGTTAAAATTACGAATCTGATACAAGAACTGATTATCATCAACAATAACATAATCCTCATAGAAATCAGCTGAATTAATTATTGGATGGTCGTTTCGTCTCCTCCATAATAGCAGTTCATTTTCTTTTGCATTTTTCTTTAATTCGTCCTTTGAACTTCCATGCCCTATACAAACTACCGAATGTCCTGAGCCATAACTTCCAACCGGATTCAAATTAAGAGCAATCGGAATTCCTGACTCTACATAATAATGAATCCATCTCCGCAATTCATCCTTCTTTGTAACTTTAGAATAATTGTGATTTTTAATTGCATAAAGATTATATAATCTAGGAGAAAAACCAAAATCAGCCAAAACTTTTGTCAAAATCGGATAAGTCATTCCTTTCGATGGCAGCACTCTTTCGTGATTATGCATTTGTTCATGTTCAATTATTTCACTGGGATTCACATCCCTATAGTCATTATACGAATTTGAGTAATGTTCCAGAATATTCAGCAAAGTGACTTCCGCACATGACATCGTCTCCTGATCCTGCATTCTATACGGAAAAGCCCTAACGGTCAGATGACGTCCTAATACATTCAAGCTATATTCAGATGTACGCATATAAACTGGATAATCATTTTCTGCAACAATATAATACGGATTAATTAATGTTCTTCCTACTAATCCACTTCCTAATGGATTAATGACACATGCTCCAATAAAACATTTTTGCAGGCATTCCTCTTTTATATCGCAATTTATAAAGTTCTCATAGTTTAAAACACTTTTAAAAAACGAAAAACGTCTTGAATACCGTGGCACATCAAAATGCTGGCTGGAAAAGTACATATAATAAGTATCCCTATAACTCCTATCAATGTGATAATTCTCATGCACTATCGTAAATGGCTTCGGCAATTTATCCAGTAACATTTTCATAAATCTTTTTCCATGCACCACCCCATATTCTTCTGCCACACTTGATTTTCCAAACAAAGCCTCCAAAAAATCATCAATCACTGTATCATCATCTTCATTTGTTATATGTATAAAAATCTCGTCCAAAATATTAGTATCCTTTATTATATCCATATTTACTTTTTATCCTTTTATTTTATATAGTAATATATTCTCATTCTGTTTTCTGTCTAAAATTTTCTTTTCAACAAGAGAATTAAGTATCCAGTCAATATCATCAAGTGTTACTCCACATATATCATTTGCTCCTGCATGTTTACAATTCCATTTATCTGTATGCATATTGCACACTCCACTAATCGGATACCATGAAATCACATCATCTTTAGTAAATCGTTTTTTCTCATAATAGTGTGTTACAACTTGCATATATAAACAGAAATCATAGTCATCTAATGTTGCAGCACTTCGAAATAATTGAACCAATGCTAAGACAATAGATGACACTGTACTCACAGGAAATGCAGAAGGAAAGCATAATCCTTTCGATATCTCAAGTACAAGCTCAAATGCTCCACCTACCAAAAAAGCCTTAATAAACTCTAACATTCCGTCATGAATACGTATATGTTTTTTACCAAGTAAAAGCTGGCTCTTATTGCCTTGTTGATTTGACCACAGTTCTATCAATTGCTCCTGTTCCTTCTGATTTGCAACCAATTCATCAGAAAATACGCCCGTAAGCGCTGTTAAAATTTCAGCTTCATGTTGTAAGAGCTCCTCCTTGTCTCCATTCGTCATGTCTATCGCTTCTTTAACAAAAAGCTGCAATTCATTATATGTCATTTTATATTCAGCCATTATACCCCTGCCTTTCCTCAAAAATAAAGTTTTTATTACAAATCCCTTTAATATGTTTTTCGTGCGTCATACAAAAATTCAATTAACACCTTTTTTCCTCACCACCAGCGCCATTTTGACCACTCCTTCCTGTTTTCCCATGAGTGTGGATACATCGGCGGCGCGGTCCAGGCATTGGAATTTTCCCTTTTTGTCAGATTTCAGAGTGTGGTACTCCGGTGTCATGCCTTTGCGGGCTGTTGCCAAAATAGCCGTGGTACCGGGTGTGCGGACGGCTTTCATAAGGTTATTTGGGTTCATTGGCTTTGCGGATACGCCCATGCGGCTCAAGGTGTTCTTTGTGCTCAGCATGCTCACTGCCATCGGTCCCTGATCCATGTAGCCAGGGATTGTCTGCTGCCGTTCCGCGGACATTATCAGCCTACCCAGGTCCGGCTTCATGCCGACTGCGTTTAACAGGTTGTAGGCTGCCACGCAGGAGCCCCCGATAAGCGCCGCACTGCTGCCGCCCATACGGAATGCCGAAAGCTCGCCCATGTCGCAGATGTACCCCCCATCATTCAGCGCTGCCTTCGGAATGGGCATGCACATATTGTTGGCATAGTTTGACCGTATTGCCTTGTCAGACACCCCATAACTCTGCGAGAAGTCCTGTACCCCTGCATACCATTGGTTCATGTCCTCCGTCAGATCGGGCATGATATCGCCCATACCGCTGTCTGTATATGCGGGGCTGTCATCCCCGGCAGCTCCCGCATCCATTCCGCCTCCCGCGCCTCCTGACGCCCCGGCGCTGCCGCTATCTCCGCCCGATGGCGAGGCGCCTGCGCCTGCCGACGGTGCATCCTGCCCAGCGGCATCGGAACCTTCTGCCGCTGCACTGTCCTCGCCTCCGGATTCCTCTGTCGGGTTCAGGCTGTTGATTTTCTCTGCCATGGCCGCGGGCAGTTGCTGCTCTATGGGTTTTCTTGAAGGCGCTTCCTCACCGCTCTGGTCCGCATCCTCCGACTTCTCGGGGGCAGGTTCTTCTGTAATTTCAATAAATCCGCCATAGATGCACATTGCATGGCTGGTGTTGAGGATTCCGTTTGCCCCATCGAGACAGTTTCCCTCGTTCGTTTCCTCCCATACCTTCAATGTCTTTGGGCTGCACTTACAGCCGTCACATCCCATGGCGCTCTTTGCCTTGTCCAGGATATTAAAAAGGGGAACCGTCGCACTGAGCACCTTGCCCGCCACATTCTTGGGATTCGTTTCTGCCGTACACCTTCCAAACTGAAGGATATGCCTGTCCGCCTTATGGTCATTGGCATTCATCAGGGGATGATCCAGGTCCTGGAAATAAACCCCATGATCCTTTGGCAGATTCAGGTACTGGTACTTCAGCGTTCCCTTGTCGCACTTTGCGACCATCAGCCGCTGCACGAACTCCTTCGGCTTTTCCTGCGCCAGCCCCGCCTGTGCAACTGCCTGCAATGCATTTCCTAACACATTCATTTCTCCCATCTATCTCACCTCTACCCTCTCAAATTCTACTCCGTATACATTTCTGCGGCTTATGCTCTCTGCCATCCTGAGGGAGACAAGCACCCTGTTCTGTGTTGTCTCCTTTATGCTGAACACATCGGCATTCGGTATCTTTTTGTGATCCACCACCAGTTTTTTGACCGTTCCATCGGGCATGACCACACAGTCACCATGGAGGCATTCATAACATTTCATGTCCGGTATGCTGTAGCTCACCGACGAATCCGTCATCCTGTCAATGACATCCGGAAGGAGCGCCAGTGTCTTAAAACGTATTGTGTCGTCATACAGCTCCATCACGCTCTTGATGGTGTCATTGACCATGAATGTAGGTTGCAAAAGTATGCCCGGCATCTGTTCCTCCTCGCCATACCTGAAATATGCCACTGACCCAGTCGGCATTCCCTCAAAGTTTTGATGTGTCAGCCTGTAAGGATAGTTCTCCGGCTCCGGCAGCACCGGACGAACCGGATTCTCCGCAAGCTGCCTTAACAAAAAATATTCCATCATGTCTGTCCCCCATTCCCGATTCCAATGGCATCCTGGTATATGTCATATTCCCTGTCCGTCCCATCAAAGGGAATCCATTTCATTTTCATCCCCGAGCAGTCAAGCCCCTCCGTCACACAGTCCAAAGCCATAGCCCCGTACATGGTGCCCGACTTCATATGCACGTCCCTGAAAACACACTCCACGAAACGGACATCGTTCAGGTTGACGTCCTCAAAAGTGCAGTGTACAAAACTGCACTTTACAAACTTGGACTTTTCAAGGCTACACCCGGTGATGTGCAGGTTCCTGTATGTCTGCCCTTCAAAGTGACCAAACACCATAGGATGGTCTGTCGGCGGTTTTGCCAGATCCATCGGGTAAGCTTCAATATATACCGGTTTCTGCCAGTCCTGGTACTCCCCGACACTTATCGCAAATCCCGGCTGTACCCTGAGCAGCGAAAAGTTCTCAATCTCATCCGCGTCAAGCAGGAAGTACTTTAGCAGACCATACAGGTAGGATGTCATCTCGCCGAGACGGCTTTCCATCATATGCCTGATGACGGAATCCCTGACATGCCTGCGCACCCCCTTTTCCTCCGCAAGCCTGACCAGGCTGCCGCGCAGGCTGTCCCAGCATGAAAAGAGCGGTGTTATGTCCATATCCGTATCATTCAGGAGCTTTCCCACAATCTCGTCCTTATCGTATGCCTCCAGCCGCGCATACTGCCGTTCCTCCCATGTTGTTGTCCGTATCAGTGATACCGTGATCTTTCCGACACCGGCGCTGCTGTTTTCCATGGCGCGCGCCGTCTCCGCAAAAAAGCCGGAAAAAGTATGCCTTGCATTTTCCATGAGCTGTGCCATATTTTCCTCAATTGCCTTTTTTGTCCCCTGCCGGAAAACCTCAAATGCCCTGCCAAAGTCCTCATTCTTAAAATTCTCGATATATTCATTCATTGTCATATGGCGGTAATCCCCTAATTAATCATTATCTGCTGCGCACCCATCTGGATCAGCTTGTCTGTGATGTCTATGTAGGATTCCCCCGTGCTTATCAGTATCTTGTTCTCCGCGTGCAGGGTGATTCCTTCCTTCGCGTAAAGCATCATGTTTGTCATGGAATTGACATTGATGTCCTTGTCAGAATGTATCGTGATGCCGTACTCGTCCTCCATGTTTATGAAAATGCGCTGCTCCTTACAGGTAATGTACATTCCCTCCTCGGTCAGCAGTATCTCCTTTCCCGCAGGGGAACGCCATTTCTTATGCACGGGGTTGTCCAGCGGGGAAACATTCACCGAGCTTGCCGCAAACGCATCCCCCTCGCTTCCTGACGGGAAAAATACGCGCACGGTGTCCCCCACCGCGGGCATACAGTAAAAGCCGCTGCCATCGCTTGAAGAATACGCAGTCGAATACGGAAACCAGAAATCACCGCCGGAATCATACGATGCATCAATGTCCGTCAGGTGCACCTGCACCTTGTCCTGCTTTACTGCCTGCACCGTGCCCGTGAACATTTTGCCTGCCGCCTGTCCGTTTGGCTGTGCCTCCTGTCCCTTTACACTCCCCGCATTCATCCCGAGCGCCTCTGTCGCCGGCATCACGTATGCGGTTGTCCTGAGCACGCCGCCCACCATCTCGGACACGTAGCCGCGGACGACACTGGAGCTGCCGCCGTAAGACACCTTGTCACCGATCCCGACTGCCTGCCCGCTTCTAAGCTTGGTGCTGACACTGTCATCCTCCGATGCAAAACCGAACTCCACGTCACTCAGTTCATAGCTTTTTCCCGTGTCCGGCACCCCTATGGTTATCTTCGGTTTCGGCGCCGTGGTATCCGCGCATATGGGTGCCCCGAGCTGTGATGCCATCCTTTTTGCAAACTCCCATACCGTCTCATTGTACTGCATTATCAGGCTGCCGGATGCATGGTCGGACGCCCGCATTTCGAGGTTCGCCCTGCCGTTCAATGCCTGGCTGACAATCTGCTCATAGGTGCTGGATTTTTTCTGGAAGCTCTTATTTTCCTTCTCCTTGTCCAGGGTCGCCGCGGTGGCATCAAGGGTCAGTTCAAGGACGGCATACTCCTGTTCCTTCCTCACATTTGCCGCGCGCACCACTCCCAAAAAAAGTGTTTCCGGCTGTCCTGCGGCAGAGGTGGTTATCTTCACTGTGCTTTTCGGTGTGACATGCTGTATGTACTTATTGCCTGCCTCGTACTCCACCTCCCCCTCGAGTTTTGCCGTGCCATACTTGTTCATGGCGTTTTCCATTTTCAGCGACAGCAGCCTGTTAATCGGGCTGACGTCTGTCTTAAGATTCAGATAGGTTATTGTCTCCATTGTTTTCCTCCTCCGTTAAAAAATTTATGCTGTCAATGATCTGCTTGGCGACGGGCATCATCCGCTTGCTGTATTTTGTCGGGAAATTGATATTCCCTATCATTACCCTGTCGTCAACACTGACATAGAACATCACGTTATGCACGTTACAGTCAACGGCGCGCGTGCCTGCCTCCATGATTCCTATATTGTGGTCATGCAGCCTGACAACGCCGTTTGCAAGTATCTTTGACTTTGGACCGTAATTTTCCAAAAGCTTTGCGGACATCTTCATAAATTTGGGGATTCCGTCATCCGGAACCACGCTGTCCGTCCTGTTGAGCGTAATCTGGAACGGCGTTTCAAAATCCGCGTACACACTCTTTGGCGGGTTGCCGAACGGGTAAAACGACTTTCTTGTCTCATCATCGAGTTTCTCAAAGCTTTCCGGCATATACAGGGAGATTCCCGCATCTTCGTCAGGTCTTCTTGCAAACCGGACTTCCCTGCCCTCGATGTGGACAAATTCATCGAATATTGACTCCTGCCGTTCCCTTTCCCTCTGCTCCTCGTCAAGCGCATCCATCTGCGCCTGCGCGGCTGATTTTCGTTCCTTCATTATTTCTTCATCACGATATCCCATGGCTGATTTTACCTTTCTCTTTCTGTTATTTTTAATACATATTATTTTCGTTATCCTTGTTTACTTTTAAGACGTTATATCCTGTTACTCCCCCTATAAGGGTTAAAACCGCTATCTTATCCCACGTCAATCCATATGTATATCCAAATATAAACATTACTATAAGCGGACCGATTATACACAACATCTGTCTTGTAGTAAACTTCTTAACACAACAAGCACAATCATCTTCATTTTTACCTTTATCCTTCTTTATCTTTTCTTCTATTTTATCATTTAAGATTATAAGCTCATATTCCATTTGTTGCTGTTTATGCCTATCTATATCAAATAAAAAATATAATGGTGGAAATGGGATAAAAAATATGCACACAAGTACACCTGTAACCACAATCAACAATATATACAACATAATGTATAAACCTGCCAAATCAAGCACATTTACGCCCTCTGCGCCTATTGGTATTGTCTGTAACTGCTTATATATTTTATAAAAATCATTAAATCCATCAAATTTTGCAAAGACCAAATTTACCAATAAGCCAAAAATTATGGTTATTATTATCGGAAAATATAAGATATTTCTTCTTTTGATATAAGAATCTAATTTGTATTTTCGCGACAACATATCATTTCCCGGTATTTCCTCACTGTAAAATTTGTCTATTCTCCTCTGTGACTCTAAATTAATTTTATATAAATCAAAATTACTGTTATTTCTTATTTTCTTTAAATCCTTATCCAATTCTGTATATTTAGACATATTACATTCCTTCCCATGTATCAATAAATTCTCTGCACTGTCATAAATGTATTCCGTGTATAGGATTCTCTCCCCGCTGTTCCCGCCGATTTCTAGCGCCTTCACCGTCCCATCGGGGTTGTAAGTGTAGCATGCCTGGCAGTTCCCATTGTCGTATATTTTCCGTAGGCAGTCGTCATAGTCATACTCATACTCCGTCCGCTTTCCGGTCAGGTCTGTCAGCCCCGTCCAGTTCTCGTCGACATCATAGATGTATGCGGCGAGGCTCCTTCCCGCAATAGTTACAGGCACAGGATGCGGTGTGCCCTTCCCCATCGGTTGCCGTCAGGATGTTCCCCGCGTGGTCGTAGGTGTAGCGCTCATGGCTGCCGTCAGCCCTTGTCACAAGCGTCACCCTGCCCCACGCGTCTGGCTGGAAGCGTGTGGTGTAGCCCATGCTGTCCGTCGTGCAGGTAAGGTTTCCGGACGCATCGCAGGCAAACGTCTGGCTGCTGTCCTCCGAAAAAGATATTTTTATAAAATTTCACAACAGCTATTCTATAAATTGACCTTTTGTCCCCATCATCATACAATACACACATTACAGACCACCATAGCATACCTGTACATTTTATAAATTATTAGATATAAATTCATTTATTAATACTTCTCCATTTCCAATCTAATATCATTCAATAAAATATCCCAATCCACATCAATACCCGAACCATTATTCCACATAATTGTTATCCTTGAACCCTCGCATTTTAAATTCGGAATCCACACATCCATAAATTTTTCAAGAGTTATAGATTCACTATAATAGCCTTTCCATTCCTCTGAAATGCATAAATCAGAATACTCTTTTTTAGCCCATACTGGAAAATATGAATTATCTTCTTCACCCAACATTGCCCATCCTTCTTCATCTCTTAAAGACCATACTTCTTCATAATCAACTATTTTTTTAATGAAATATTCATATTTTTTTGTTTTATCTAGTTTAATAACATTTTCTATTTCTTTATTGTTCATCTTATCTTTTCCTTCCATTATTATTAAACTTATACTGCCTCCTATGGTTCTCTTTCGTATTTAAATTGCTATATTTATACCATATCCTTTCCTTGCTTCATATCCAGATGGAACTCTAATTGTGTTCCTTTTTTCTTTTAATTTGATTTATAGTTCTTTTTATTTCACCCCTTAATGAAGATGAAAATTTATCATCCTTAGCTATTTCTCTTAAACGTTGTTGCTTACCAGTTCGTCCCTTATTAGTTCCTTTCTTCCAAGCTTTTGAGAGTTTATAATTATTCCCATTCAGCTTATCAACCTGACTAGTCGAATGTCAGGAGTCCGAGTCCCCTGATATACCGGGTAATGCCTGCGGCTTCGCTGTCCTCAAGCACTGCTTCCCCGTCAGAATACAGGAAGCTTACGAGTTTCCCGTTCTCCTCAAGCTCTGCGCGGAGTCCCTCGCCGTCATAATGGTTTTTCTGGATGTCACCTGCTTTCGTGTTGATTTCCTTCAGACGGTTCATGCCATCGTACTGGTAGGTGTTGTCACCGTCGCTTAACATGTTGCCCTGCCTGTCGTAGGTATAACGGTACATCCTGTCCGCCATCTCGGGTGTTTCGGGTATTTCCTGTACACCGGCAGTCATGTTATAGATGCTGCGCTTTGTCAGGCGGTTGGCGTTGTCATAAGTATACGCTTCACGCACTGCCTCGCCATGTTCCCTCGCAGCTGTCCTTGTCAGCCTGTTCCCTGCCCTGTCGTAGGTGAACTGCTCCCTTTTATTCGGGTAGACCGCCTCTGTGAGCTGGTACAGGCTGTCGTAGCGGAAGTGTTCGCTGGCGCCCATGGCATCCGTCCGTGACGAGAGCAGCCCGCGGCAGTTGTATGCATAGGATGCGGTGTGCCCTTCCCCGTCGGTCGCCGTCAGGATGTTCCCCGCGTGGTCGTAGGTGTAGCGCTCATGGCTGCCGTCAGCCCTTGTCACAAGCGTCACCCTGCCCCACGCGTCTGTCTGGAAGCGTGTGGTGTAGCCCATGCTGTCCGTCGTGCGGGTGAGGTTTCCGGACGCGTCGTAGGCAAACGTCTGGCTACTGCCCTCCGGCGTGGTCACGGATGTCCTGCGCCCTGACAGGTCAAAGCCGTACTCCCTCCTAGACACGCTCCTACAGAATTAATACGCAGAACTTCCTCATCCATTAATCCATACCCATATATAACTATTTTTCTTCCATAAAATACTCAAAAAATTTCCTTCAGAATAAGTAACGACTTTCCCTAAACCATTCCCACAAGTTATTATGTTATTAAAATATCCAGCTTCCTTTTTCTCTTATCTATACATTAATTCGCCACTCATGTTTTTGTTCTTCAGTAAGCATCACATTTTGAAATACACAATTTTCAAAATTAACATTTTTATATACAGTTGAAGTTAAATCAATATCTTCAAACTTACAATTCGTAAAATTTGTATCTTCCATTTTAGTATTTTTAAAAGTGCACTCTGTAAATCGACTATCATCAAAATATGACTCCTTTATAAACGCACAATTAAAATTGCATTTGTTACATAGATTGTTATCAAAACAAACATTAGAAATAGTGGCATCACTAAAATTATCCTTATTACATTTACATGAAACCCAATTATGTCCGTCCATAAAAGACTTACTAAAATCATTTTCCTCTACTTCCAAATAATTAAATCCACTTCCGAGAAGTTTTGCACCCCTAAGATCGTTAAAAGCTAATTTTTTATCCCATATATCTGACTCATCAAAAACAAATTCCTTCATGTTATTATCAGCTATATCACATTGCCTAAAAACACCATAACTAATCTTAAACTTCTCCATTTCGCATTCATGAAAAATACTATCTTTAAATGCAATATATTTTACATTTGCACCTCTTAAACTGCATTTTTCAAATTCGACAACATATTCCGTTTCATCAGATTCAAATTTACAATGATCAAAATTAACCTTTTTAACACTAACATTTTTTAATATTGTTTCGAGAAACTTTGTTTTGGAAAAATTGCTTTCTTCTATTTTGGAATTTAGTACTCTACACCCTTTAATTATCTTATCTCGATATTGAATATCAGCCAATTTTTTTCCATCAATAAGCTGCCCATTAAAATCTAACAAATTCATAATTTTTCATTCCTTTCAAAATAGCATCAAACACCAATATGTAATTTAATATTACTTTTTTCATTCAAACATCTGTACTTCGCCAACTGCGCTAATTAAGATAAACTGAAACCAAAATTGTGCAAAAAATCATCCTTAAACGACTAAAATCATTATTTAATACATTAGTCATTTCTAGTATCCTGACCTATTTGCAACTCAAATAACAACTTGTCTAAATTTCCACCCGCTACATTAGATTTGTCAGATGCAACCACCACTACACCTCCGGAAATCTATCTTACAAGCTGAAAATTCATTCTGCATAATTGATTCAAGTGACAAATGAACAGCACACTAATACAGCACCTGATATTTGCATTAGTACTGGATTACAGCAAACCATCAACATCGCCGCATTTTCTCCTTCCTCTGCTTTGTCCTAACACAAACATCAGGAAATGTTTTCCACTGTTATTAGACAAATCTGTATTAGTAACTGCTTCTTAATAGTTATGCTAAATAATTCACCTATTTTTCTGTTTGTATACGACAAAAATCCTCGTCGCAGTATACACGTATACGTTTTTATCATGCACACTCTAAAAAAATCAGTGTCATTGGCATAAATATTTGCGAAAGGGTGGGCAAAAAATCATTCTGCACAATTTTCAACATAAGCATATAATATTTTTTGTTATCTTCCATATTTGTTATGCCAATTTCTTTTTTGTTCCGCTTTCTTTTTTTGTTTATCAAACTCCTTATCATATTCTTTTTGATTTTTATACTTGTTTTTATTTTTTTCATGATTTTTATATAAGTCTATCCCATCCCTATTCATTGTTCGCAAATCCTCTAGCAAAGCATGTATTTCTTGTCTTGATCTCCTTATATAAAGTTCATTTACGGTTCTCAAATCTGTTCCTTTTGCAATTTCACTTTGCCTATACGCATTCATCCTTCTTTCAATATCCTTAACATTCCTTGCAACAGCTCTACTGTAATAACCATGATATCCTGCATGG
This sequence comes from uncultured Lachnospiraceae bacterium, assembly GCA_949066965.1. Lineage (GTDB taxonomy): Bacteria > Bacillota > Clostridia > Lachnospirales > Lachnospiraceae > COE1. The sequence continues at coordinate 14,142 of CARTDA010000040.1, read as the reverse complement.
TGTGTTTTTTCACTAATATACCTATCTATCATTTTCTTAGATATATTGTTGTCATTAAAAACTGTATTCAAAGAATTTGAAGTTATGTTCTTGTTCTTATCAAAAATACCATTTTGATGATGATCTACATTAAAACCTATATTTTTTAAAAAAGAAGAATGGTCACAAACATCCTGTGGTATAAGATGCTGTTTTTGATGAGAACCTGTATTTGTCGTACTTTTATTAATCCCCAAATGTTCAAAAATATTTTCTCCCAACCTATCTGAACTTGATTGTCCATGATTCTTATCATCAAATAACTTATCAATATATTCATGCCCACTCGGATCAACATACTCTACCGGGTTATTATGGCAATAGATATACAGATTCAGCCCATCCCCATAGTAAGTATCTTCATTCAGGAATCTACCTATTACAGGGTTATAAAACCTTGCCCTAAGATAGTACTGGCTTGTTACCGGGTCATACTGTTCCCCTGTGAAGGCAAAGCGGTTTGGTATGGTTTCTTCTTTTACCGTGAAGTTGCCAAAGGCATCATACTCATAGCGGTTGAGGACATTCCCTTCCTCGTCCGTGATGTGGGTTATGCTTCCAAGGTCATCAGATGCATAATGGTAGTAGGTTCTTGCGCTCTCGCTGTCGGATGTCAAAAGTCCGAGTCCCCTGATATACCGGGTAATGCCTGCGGCTTCGCTGTCCTCAAGCACTGCTTCCCCGTCAGAATACAGGAAGCTTACGAGTTTCCCGTTCTCCTCAAGCTCTGCGCGGAGTCCCTCGCCGTCATAATGGTTTTTCTGGATGTCACCTGCTTTCGTGTTGATTTCCTTCAGACGGTTCATGCCATCGTACTGGTAGGTGTTGTCACCGTCGCTTAACATGTTGCCCTGCCTGTCGTAGGTATAACGGTACATCCTGTCCGCCATCTCGGGTGTTTCGGGTATTTCCTGTACACCGGCAGTCATGTTATAGATGCTGCGCTTTGTCAGGCGGTTGGCGTTGTCATAAGTATACGCTTCACGCACTGCCTCGCCATGTTCCCTCGCAGCTGTCCTTGTCAGCCTGTTCCCTGCCCTGTCGTAGGTGAACTGCTCCCTTTTATTCGGGTAGACCGCCTCTGTGAGCTGGTACAGGCTGTCGTAGCTGTAGCGCGTCTCGCCGGAAAGCGTCTGTTTGATGACGCAGTTGCCTGCTTTGTCATAACTGTAGTGGTTGTCGGTGAGCAGCCCGTACTTTCCGTTCAGCGCCCCCTGTCTGACAAGCGTCTTCAGTCCGGTGAGGTTCCTGTCCCTGTCATAGCTGTATTCCGTGTACAGGACTCCCTCCCCGCTGTTCCCGCCGATTTCCAGTGCCTTCACCGTCCCGTCGGGGTTGTAGGTGTAGCATGCTAGGCAGTTTCCGTTGTCGTATACGTTCCGCAGGCGGTCGGCATAGTCGTACTCGTACTCCGTCCGCTTTCCGGTCAGGTCTGTCAGCCCCGTCCGGTTCCCGCCGACATCATAGGTGTATGCGGCGAGGCTCCTCCCCCCGGCGCTTTTTCCGGCAAGCCTTCCCATGGCGTCATAGGTATAGTCGTAGCGCATCCCGCCGCCGATGGCATATTTCAGCTTCCCGTCAGGGTAGTAGCCAAAATGCTCGTTGATGCCGCCGTCCATGCTCCTGCGCCCTGTCAGGCTCTGGTACATGTTGTAGGTGAGGGTCAGGCGCACGCCGTTCCTGTCGGTGCTTTCCACCATGTTCCCTTCCCTGTCGTAGCGGAAGTGTTCGCTGGCGCCCATGGCATCCGTCCGTGACGAGAGCAGCCCGCGGCAGTTGTATGCATAGGATGCGGTGTGCCCTTCCCCGTCGGTCGCCGTCAGGATGTTCCCCGCGTGGTCGTAGGTGTAGCGCTCATGGCTGCCGTCAGCCCTTGTCACAAGCGTCACCCTGCCCCACGCGTCTGTCTGGAAGCGTGTGGTGTAGCCCATGCTGTCCGTCGTGCGGGTGAGGTTTCCGGACGCGTCGTAGGCAAACGTCTGGCTGCTGCCCTCCGGCGTGGTCACGGATGTCCTGCGCCCTGACAGGTCAAAGCCGTATGCGGCGCCGTCAATGTCCCTTATGACATTCCCCGCCGCGTCGTAGGTGTTCTGTTCATACAGGATTCCGCCGGGTGCGGTCGCCTGCAGGCGGCGTCCCGCCTTGTCATAGGTGTAGCGGTAGCCCTGCGCGAATGCGCCCCTCCCGGCATGCTCAAGCGGCAGTACCTCCCTGGCAAGCCTTCCGTCGAGGTCGTACTCCTTCCTGGACACGCCGCCGTCGGGGCTGGTGCGCAAGACTTCCCTGTCCATGAGGTCATACGCATATGTGACCGTGTTGCCCTCCGTGTCCGTCCGTGACACCATGTTACCCGCATGGTCGTATGTGTAGGTGGTGCGGCTGTGGATCTCGCCGTCCTTTTCGTCATGGCATTCTTCCGTCATGCGGCTGTCGTTGTCATACCGGCACGATATCTCGCCGCCCCCGGGGAGGGTGATTTTCTCTATGTCGCCGTTTGCGTTGTAGGCATACTCCGTGACGGCATACGGTATCTCCCCCGTGTACACCGCGTCCCCCTCGAGCCTCACGCAGCGCCTTGTGACATTGCCTGCCGCGTCGTAGAAGTACCTTGTCTCCTGTATGCAGTCCTCGCCCAGAACAGTCTGTTCCGTCCCAACAAGTCCTACACTATTATAAGTATACTCCATGCATGCGCCCGTGTCATCCGTTATTTTTATGAGGCGGTTTGACCTGTTGTAGGCATAGTGTATGGTGTTGGTCTTCCCTGCCGCGCTTTCTTCCGTCTGGTAGTCAAGGTAGCGCTTGTCCTCCGTGCGGTTTCCGGACGCGTCATACTTGTATGTGACAAGACTGTAGCGGACACTGCCGTCCTCGCCGTCCATGTCAACAGGCTTCCTGACTGATGTCAGCCACCCTGCATGGTTGTACGTATAGATGCATGGCACGCCGCTTCCGGCATCCGTGTAGCCTGTAATCCGCCCCTCATGGTCATACGCATATGCCGCCTCCTGCTCCCCCAGCGGGTTGATGATGGAGGTGAGTCTGTCCATGCAGTCATACGTGTAAGTGTACCCGTCACCGTCATCGGTTCCGGCATCATAACACTCCGGCGTGACCCTTTTTATCAGGTTTCCGTTGGCATCATGGAAGTACCTCTCCGTGCCGCCGTCCGGATAGTGCGCCCTGATCCTGCGGTCGCGCGCGTCATAGTCATAGCGGATGCCGTCCTTTTCCCCGTCCGCCTCCGCGTTGGGGTGTATGCTCAGCGTCAGGCACTCCTCATTTCCGTACTCATACACATACCTGTTGCCCTCCGGCGTCTCCTCGCACGTCCTGCGGTCAAGCGCGTCATAGGTGTAACGGATGCCGTGGAGTCCTGCTGCCGCCTGCATGGGCGGGCGTATCTCGGTCAGGTTTCCAAGCAGGTCATAGCTGTAACGCACCGTGTTTCCGAGTGCATCCGTCCTTGAGGTCAGGTCGTCGCTGCGGTTATAGCCGTAGCTGAATTCGCCCTCCGCACCGCTTTCAAACATCAGTCGCCCTGCCTCGTCATAAGTATACCATACCGTCTCCCCCTCAGGAAGGACTTTCATTGATGGCCCGCCATAGCTTCCATCATACGTAAAGCGTGTCGTGTTTCCTGCCGGATTGGTCTCCGTGAGCACCCTGCCGCAGTTGTCATACGTATACCGCGTGACGGCATACTCCTCGCCGTCAGTGCGCACCCTGTGGCAGAGCGTGTTGCCCTTAGCGTCGTACTCCCACGTCTCAGATGCGCCTGTCGTATCAGACTTGCCAGTCAGCCATCCGTTGTCATCATAAACATATGTTGTTGTCACACCGTCCGGCGTCGTCTCACTGAGGAGGCTGCCGCGTTTGTCATACTCCCTGAAGGTCTCGTTCCCATTGCAGTCCCTGTCATAGATACAGTTCTCCCACTGGTCATACCGCTTTTCCTCATACGTCCCATCGTCATAGATACTCTTTTCGGGCACGCGCTGCCTTCCGTACTCGTAGATGATGCGCTGTCCGTTCTTGGTGTTGGTAAAGGTGTTCCTGTGGTTTCTGTCATCATAGTAAAGGACATACTCCTCCCCTGTAGGAAGACTCTGCCGCACCGCACGCCCCCTGCGGTCATACTCGGTTGTCACGTAGGTCGTCCCATTCTGGTCCGTCGCCTGGTGTACATACCCATCGGCAGTATAGGTATAACAAATCCTTCCGCCGTTCGGGAATGTCACCGCCGTCAGCAGATCCCTGTCATACTCGTATGTGAGCGTCCTGCCCATACTGTCGGCAGTCTCGGCCAGCTTCCCATCCCGGAACGTAAAGGTCAGGCTCATCCCGCATGCGAGGGTCAGCTTCCGCAGGACATCCCCCTCGTATTCATACATGCTCCTGTTTCCATTGGCATCCTCCGTGTACAGTATCCTGCCGTCATGGTCGTACACGTATTTTAACCCCGTGGATGCATCCCGCAGCACGTAGCCCTGCGGGCACTCGCCGAGCGCCATGCTCTCGTCCCCGTTGCGGTCGTTTTCCCATGCGCCGTCGGAGAGCGTGAAGTGTTCCAGATGCATGTCGGGCTTCTGCACCGTTACATGCATGTCCTCACGGGTCAGGCGCGTCTCTATGTTGAGGTACCACTTGCTTCCAAGCATCAGCCCCTCGTTGGTGTGGATGGACTCGTACATTCTCTTAAGCTCGAAATCCTCAAGCACGTCATGCAGCACAAGGTCTGTATAGTCCATGGTAAGGCTTCCCGTCACCACGTTTATGGGGTCGCCGCAGCCTTTTTTGTTCTTTTTCTTGCTTTTTTCTGCCCTTCTCTGTTTCCGCTTTTCCTTCGCCCCCTCCAGCTTCTTCTTGATCTTGCCGGTGGCGCCCGTCGCGTCGGACACGTTCTTCGCACCGCGGCAGAACATCACGCCGCTGCTCGCAGTGTTTATCAGGATGCTGACATTCCCCGGGTCGGTAAAGGGATTTTCCCCTTTTTTGATCATGTCAATGATGTTTGCCCACCCGTCCCGCATCTGGTATATGGAGTATGCCGACTGCAGCATCATGTACACGCCCTTGGCTATCGCTATCATCTTTTTCAGCTTTTTGGATGCCTTGAATGCCTTTCCGGCTATCTTTGCGACGCCCACTGCATCCCCGACTCCCGGGATTGCCGCCACGGCGCTCATAAGCGCCCCGGACACGTCGCCCCTCAGCAGCGACACGCCTGCATTGAGAAGGTCGGGTACTGCCCCGAGCACCGGAAAGCAGCCTGCGATGTCAAGCACGAGCTGTAACCCGTCAAGCGCTGTCTCCCACCAGTCCTGCAATGGCACCTCTTCCTTCTGGTGGCTTCCCTGTTCATAACCGAGCCACTGGAACTGTTCCGCATAGATATGGATGTCACCGCCCATGACAATGCTGCTGTCGCCTACCTCAAGCCGGAGCCCCTCATACCCATACAGGGTAAGCACCCCGGTCTCAAACTGTTCGGCATCCGGTGTCTCTTCCTCCTCTTTTCCCATCATGCCGGATACGATCCCATAGATAAAATTGCCCTTGATGCCGTTCTCAAGCTGCTCCAGCTTGTGCCCTATGTACTGCTCGCCTATCAGACGCAGGTAGCCGCCGCCGCCCCTGAATTCCTCCTTGCCTTTCTCGACGCGCTTGTTGAGCTTCTCCTGCCCGCTCTCTGCCATCCTGCCTGCGTCTTCCGGCACGTTTACCCCCAGAACGATGTTCCCCCCGGACGCCATGATGATTTCCCTGCCGGAATTGATGGTGATGCCGTCCTTTTCGTCCATGGTTATCGACACGGCGTTGCAGTCCTCGTTGTCCGTGCGTTCCCTTGTCGCGGACAGGGTGATGCCCATGGTGCCGAACCTTATCATCTTGTCCCTGCTTGTGAGTACCTTTTCCTCCGGCTTCTGCATGTCCGGATGGCCGGTGTTTTTATGGTGGCTCCCGAGGCAGACTATTTTTCCATTGTTCTCGTAATAAATATATACCGTGTCCCCTATGTCGGGCATGCAGTAGAAGTTATTGCTAATGCTCGACTCGTAAGGTACCCACGCGGCATTTCCCGGTCCCGCGTCCGTGTCAAACTGCACCTGTATCTCGTTTCCCTCCACGGCAGTCACCCTGCCCTGGAGGATGTTGGAGGAAAATCCGGGCTGCGAGGAAGCCTCCACTGTCGGACGGACGCTGTCCGGATATCCGTATCCCACCGTGTTTACAATGACGCCGCCCCTGACCGTGATTTCCCCTTTCCTGATGACATGCCTTCCCGCCCTGTCGCCGGCCGACAGGGTGAGCACCCCTGTCTCGCAGGACATCATGTCCACGTCATAGCCTTCGCCGGATCCGGTATTTGCGACCATGGAGGCGAGTTCCGCGCCGTCCCTGCCATAGCCCACAGCTTCACCCAGGACACTGCCGTCCTCCTCGCGGAACCCGGTCTCCCCCATGAATATCCTGATGCCGTCTGCCAGGATATCCGTGAAAAGCACCTTTCCCTGCGCTGCCGCAATGCGTTTCAAGAACTGCCAGTCCGTCTCATTGTCCTGGCTCAGTACCTGTTTTACGGGCACGTCACTGTCGAGGGTGATGTCCGCCCCATACGCCTGGCAGACCTCTTCCGCGACTCCCCTGAGCGTCTTTGACGGATCCTGGAAGGTCTTTTTTACAGGCTTCCTGTCCATCTTTATGGATGTGGTTGCCGCCCCGACATGTACTTTCTTATAACCGCCTGCCGTCTCTAACGCCGCAGACGTACAGATACCCGCAAAAAGCCTTGTGCCGTCGCCCAGGCTGACCGTGACCGGCCTGTCCTTCAGCCCCCTGACGGCATCCGGGGTTGTCCCCTCGTCCGTCTCAAACGTGATGGCAAGCGTTCCGTGCATGCCCTCCATGGAGGTGATTTTCATGTCCAGCACGGACTGGCATGCGATTCCTGTATTTACTTTTATCTCACCGATTGTTTTTTCATATTTTTCCATAGTCAATCAACAATTATCCTTCTATCTTTTCGTGCTGCCGCTTCCGGTGCCTTGCCTGTCCGAATCTGTCTTAGTATGGCACCCAGCTGTTTATAGATTTCCCCATTTGCCAGTTCCTTGTAGCTGTTTCCCTGCCTTATGGCTATATAATACTGGACTGCCTTGCGCGGGAGCGCCCTGCCGCCGTGTGACAGTATCTGTTGTATAAAGCTTATGTCCCTCGCATCGCTTATTCCATGTTTCATGGCATCCGCTGCAAATCCGTTAAGGACTGCGGGATGGATGCCCTCCTCCCCATATGCCGCCCACTGTGCATGTATGAGGTTGATGGTGTCGTATTCCGTGTCAAAATCCTCATAGCTCTGGTATACGGAACGTATGACCGCACCCCTCTGAAGCTTCACCCTGCACAGCTCCACGGAGTTTCTCTCACGCTCAAGCCTTGTGACCATCCTGATATCAATCTGTCTCTCATTGTAATTCGGGTTTTGTTCCATGTCTGCCACGCACAGCTTTACTGCCTGCCACTCGTTGGATGGTGATGCCCTGACACTCCCGCCCTCAAAGGTTATCAGGTTTCCATAATGGTAGACCAGCCCCTTTTCCACATAGATTACGCCTTTCTCCCCATGTACGTCACATCCAGCCACGACCCCGTCGCTGTAGCCTGCATAGGAATACTCCGCAAACCCTATGCCATACTGCATCATCGCATCCAGCATCTCGTGTGTCAGCATGTTTCCCGCCTTGAATACGGGAATCCTGTAATTCTTCATGTTTTCCCTCCATTCCCTCATAACACCCTGTTTAAAATATTTCAATCTGCTCTAGTTCCATGCAGTTCTTGTCATCTATGATACCAAAGGAAGCCTCATAAAATATCCGCAGGGAATAGTGGAACGGCAGGAACATCTCTGTCGCAAAGTCTGTTACCGCAGTGTCCAAGTCCCGCTGTTTTCTGCCTATATAGAAGAGCAGCTCTTTTGGATTGATGTCATTTTTATACAGGACGCCGTCTCCGAGAACCGTTATGAGTGCCTTTGCGAACAGTGCTACGCTGTCCCCGAGCTTCTCCTGCTGGCAGACATAAAACGCCGCCTTGTATTTCCTGTCCCTGTCAAATGCATGAAATCTTTTCCGAACCTGTTCCCCATAGGCTCCCTGTTCTATCAGGCGCCATTTCTGCCGGAGTCCGTATTCATTCAGTGTGACACCGTTTCGCAGTTCCAGCCGGGTAAGCAGATGCATCATATAGTCATACAGCATCGTGCATACGGAGTCATCCCTGTCCTCAAGCCGGAAAAGCTGCTGGAAGATGTCCCCATACCTGTAAAAGGCATTTATCTGTATCTTATCAATGTCTTCCTGCTTCCGGATGCTTCCGATTACTGATTCACAGTACGGCGAGAAAAAATCCGCCTGTTCATACCGAAGGTTTTCCTGCCCTTCCATAATGCGTTTCCATATATCTTCCATAGATGCCCCCTTACTTCAGTATTCCCCTGCACAGGTATTCGGGATATATCATCTGTAGCCTGCTCACCAGATAACTCATGATGTCCCTGTTGAGGACATTTCCGGCGTCAGCGGGTTCGAACACGAACAGCAGCCTTTCCCCGCATCTGCGGTGCCTGATTTCCTCCATCAGAAACGCGTCCATGTCATAGCTCTCGTCGCGAGAGGCTTTGCTGTCCAGTCTGATGTCCGTCAGCTGCAGGCAGTCGTCATATCCCAGGCTGTCCACAAAGCGCTTTGCCTCCGCTATCGTATGTATGGGTCTGTCCATCCCTCCTCCGGTATTGTAAAATTGCCGGTAACCAGACGTTATCATGCCTTTCTCGTAGGAAAACTCCCTTAACACCCAGTTGACTGGAGCGCTCTCGTCGCACTGTATGCGCAGCTCCCCGTTCAGCATGGACACATCCCAAAGCGGGATGTCCCCTGCTACAAGATAATCTTTTTTTACGTCCAGCCGCGATTCGTATATGGTGTGGAGGTAGTGTATGTTGTCAAGCGCAAAATCAGGATACGAGCTGGTCTTTATCTCGAGCGTGCTGATGTTCCACATGGGAACCCTGTCGTATTCCACCTCTGACGCATACTCCTCAAAATCCACGCTTATCCGGTCTATCTCCTCCCCATTCGGACATCCTGTCTCCGTGATGAACACATCGTACATCTTGTAAATATATGGCGCACATACGGTATGCCAGCTGACACCATTGTTGATGAACTCCGCATACAGCTTTTTTAACTCTCCTATATACTTGTCACACCGCCTCACACAGAAGCGCGCCGGAAATTCTTCCTCGTAGACTGTCCTGACCGTGCCCCTGAACACCCTTGGGGCATCGTCAAGCGCTTTCAGTTTCAGGTAATCCGCCCCTATGTATACGGTATACACGTAATGTTCTCGCCCGGCATCCATGCTTTCCATCAGCTCCGCGATTTCGACCTTTTTTTCCTCCATGTCCTCCCGGAGCATCGGCACCATGTTGCTGTCCGTCACGTCTATGCGGTCCTTGTCCTCAAGACCGGTAATGACATGGCAGGCGCCGTGGCTCGCCGCCTCTTTTTGCAAAAGCTTTTCCTCCAGAAGCCTGTACGCCTCCTCCACCTGTTCATAAAACGGCAGGAGCGTTTTGCGCATGACTTCCTTTAATTCCTTCCTCTCGTTTAAGTCGCCCACCTCGAGCAGCCTGTCCTCAATGTATTTGTGGTAATCAAAACCATCCTCAAAAAAGTGCATTTCCAGTATCGCCTCCGTCCCATGCTATCTCTATATGATTCGAACAACTTCTTCCCTGCTCTCCCTCTCAAAAGCTACCTCAAACTTACAGGTATGGTTCCTGTCCCTTATCTCGTATTTTATGGTTTCCCCGGTTTTGAGGATTCCGTTTACACAGTTCCCCGCCTCCTTCCACCATGCGATAATGCTGCCCGGTCTCTCCTGAAAGAAGTCACGTATCAGGTTTTCCTTGAAATCCTGTGTGTGGTGCCGCATAATCCTTTCCATGTATGTGATTGTCTGCCGGGCAGCTATATGGTCGAGGGAGCTTGGCCTGTATGAATATGCCCTGTCCGTCAGGGCTATGACCTTGCCAAGCATCGGGGCAAATACCACCCCATTGCCCTCCTTATATATCCTGTCATACAGCTCCTGGGGATAGTCGATAATCTCGTGGAACATCTGCGTGACCGTTATCCGGTTCTGTCCTTTATCACACAGCTGGTATGCGACTCCCGGCATGTCTGGCTTTACATTTCTGGGATAGTGTGCCTTTAAAAATTTCGGGCACTGGCAGGCGCCAATCAGTCCTGCTGCAACATAGGATGCCTCCACGTTCAGGTCATCAAGCCACAGCTTCACGTCCTTTCCCACGACAATTCTTTTGTCCAGTGCGGAAAATGTCGTCTCATTGCCAAGAATCAGCATGGCATACTCCTGTGGCATAATCGTAAAATTGGGATAACATGGCACCGCGTACTCCCTGCTGCCCATCTGCCGCAAAAAATCAAACGTGTCACGCCACGGTTCCATTCCCTCCCTGACAAATCCCTTAAAAGTACTTTCCGGCACTGGCTGGGCGCTGACAAATACCTGAACCCTGTATGCGCTCAATATTTCCATAAGCACCATGACATCTGCCTGAAGGTTTTTACTGTACTCCCTGTTTTTGCGCGAGGACTGGAAACGCTCCCTGATATTCGCCTGTTTTTTTCCTGCATATTCAATGTTCGGAAGTATGGCAAACCATATGGTGTCCTCAAAATCATTTTTTTCATTTACAGTCTCGAGGTACAGCCTTAATGTCTCCTTGTACCTGTCGTTATTTAGAAACGCCGGACGGCAGTTTGTGATTAAAAGGCGGGGCGGCATTGCCTGCACCTCTGTATGCTCCCCCTTCTTGTCCATACTGCCTAATGCCGGCGTGTACTGGTCAAAATAGCTTCTGATCCCAAGGAGGACTTCCAAAAGCGGCTTTGCCTCCCACCAGAATTCACGCAGCATGCGCGTATAAAAGCCAAGATACTGGCTATAATACTCCTGAATCAGCGACCTGTTTTCCTCGCCCGGCGTACATGCCATGCTTAACATCATCAGCATCAGGTTCCTGTTTGACAGTTCGTCCACCGCGATGTGCTCCCGCAGAAAGTTCAGGTAGTGATTACGCTCCTTCCGTGTGCAGCTGCTCCACGTCAGGAAGCGCTGTGACACCTGAATGGGATGCACCTGGCAGTCCCCCTGCGTTCCAAGAATAAAGCACGCACTGTTGTCAGATGCCTCAATCTTTGCAATGTATGAAGATACCTGGTGCAGAAAGGTCTTTATCAGGAATATTCCGTCATCATACTCTGCAACCAGAGAATCCAGTATCCTTTCCGCATTGCGGTATAAGCCCTTGTTTACACTGGTTACCAGCTCGTCACGCATTTTAAGAAACTTTTCCGCTGTCCTGGAGGGAAGAATATTGTCGGAAAAGTCCTGAAATGAGGACAGCACATACTTTTTCCGTTTCTTGTCATCCATCAGTCCCACCAGCGACTCAAAAAAGCCCTGCTCCCTGCAAAGCGGAAGTGCCACATAGCCCTCCGCTTTTTGTGGGAGCGTCCTCGAAAAGCTGACCTCAAACCCATCCGTGTCAAGGCGCATATAGATTTCCGGCTCGAATTTTTCCATCAGCTCCTTAAAGCTTGTCACCTCGAGACGCTGCCTGACTTCTGTCACTTCATCATCTGTCAGGCTTTCCCTCTGCTCCTGCTGCCTGATGATTGAAATAATGTTCTCTTTCCTGCTGTTCAATTCCTCAAACAGTATCGTCCTGTTCGTCTGTTCCATCTCTATACCCCTTGCGTGCCCTGCACGCATACCAATCAATCGTTTGAAAACGATTCTCTTTCAAACTTATCCTTTCTATCCCTTGCCGCCCCTGCTACTTCGTCCCGTCAAAAAAGCTCATCTCCCACTTCTCGTTCTCGAACGCGAAGAACTGGTCGCAGCCCAGGTACAGCTTGGAGTCGCTTCGCATGACGGGCACGAGGAAGAAGCCCCACTGGTCCTTTGCCGCAAACACGAAGAACTTGACCTCGTCGTCCTCTATGATGTCCATCTCGTCCTGCGGCAGGCACTCGGTGTACTTTTCATACTTTTCCACGATTTCCTCGTATGTCTTCTCCCTGTACTGCTCCTTCCTGTTGTGGTAGGCATAACGGTACTTGAGGATGCCGTCCCCGTCCTTGAGCATCAGCTCGAGGTGCGCGATGTTCCTGTTCCTGGACAGGTGCCCGCAGGTCTGTTCGCGGTCGAGGCTGTAGATGAGCATTACCTCGCGGTTGTCGTGGGTCATGCCGCTGATGGAGTAGGGTATGGCGGGCATGGTGTAGCGCAGGTTCACGTCGGCAAAGCCGAGCTTCTTGGCATTGACATACTGGATGGCGCCCCTGACGCAGGCAAGCTTGAGCTCCGTGATGCTGCCTTTGCTGTTGTCCCGGGTCTGCTGCTTAAACTCGATGCTCTTTCCGGGCACGAACTCCTTGAGCGCCTCGCGGAAGATGTCAATGCGGCAGGACTGCCCCGTAAGCTTTATCATGGAATAGGCGTCGAGCGTCCTGTTGGTATAAAATTCCAGCAGGAACTTGTTGATGATGCTGTAGATGTCCGCCTTCAGCAAGAGCTCGATTTCCTTGATGTTGAACACCACGTCGGGGAAGGTGTGGTTGTATACCAGCTCCCCGTTCTCCCGCACCACGAGGTTCCAGCGGTCTATGCGCGTGATGCGCAGGTCCTCGTCCTCCTTGTCGTAATTCGACTGGAAGCGGTTCCTGACAATCCCCTCGCTCGCATAGAATTTCTTCTTCATCTTGTCCGCTATCTCGAACAGGAAATAGAAGTTGTTCTTGACCATGTAGTAGTCGTCCCGCGTGTGGTTTTCGTACTGCTTGAAGCGCGTGGGGATGATTTCCTCCGCCGCGTCGTATGCCTTGTTGAGCCTGCCATAGACCTCGTCCTTCCCGAACTCGTCCACATAGCGGAAGATGTCCTCGCTCGCGACGGTGATGAGGTCGTCGATGTGCACCATTTCCTTCCTGCTGTAGTAGTTGGCAAACATGATCTTGATGTACTGCATGATGCGGTACGTGATGTTGTCGCCGCCGAAGTTGGTGTCGCCGTTCTCGTAGGTTGTCTCAATGTCGACGCGGTATGCGACGCTGTCATTGCTGATGGTGAACTGGCTCGAGCACAGGTCGGTCGTGCCGCCGCCGCAGTCGATAATCAGCGCGGAGTAGAGTGCGCCGTCCTCGTAGCGCTGCTTTTCTATCAGGCTGTTGATGGAGTTGTAGATTACCGCCGTCCCCTCGTCAAGCATGTGCACCGCGTCAATCTCATACTCGGGCAGCAGCTCCGTGAACATCCGGTTAAACTGCTGCTTGAGCTTCACGGGGCTTGTGAGGTGGAGCTTCCTGAAACGGCACTTGAACCGCTGCTCGGCACACCGGATGACGTACAGGAGGTACTCCCGGATGACGGTTCCCCTGACGACCTTGGCGATATGCCCCTCCTTGTCCGTGACCTCCTGCACCTGTTCGTAGCTCCCCACCCACCGTTTCATCTCGTAAAAGATGCTGAACGACTCGTCGTAGTATTTCACGCGGGTATCCTTTTTCGCCTCGTAGCCGAAGTGGTATATGATGTTGTCCCTGTCGCTGCAGTCTGCCACGCACGCGACGGTCGGGAGCATCGGCACCCATTTTTTCTCGCTTTTCTCATTATTCAAAAAATAGACCTCATTGACGGCGTCAAGCTTCACACGGTGGTTTAAGAGGTCATTGTTGTCATGGTTCTGTATGTAGCCGTAGTCGAGGTATGTGCCTGCGGTGGTGTTGGTGGTGCCAAAGTCAATGGACAGGATGGCGTCCGTGTCCTCAACCTCGCGGATTTCAAGGTCAACGAGCGGTATGCGGTAATAGTTGAGGCTGACAAGCGGCTTTTGTTCGATGTCATAGTAGACGCGGTAGAGGATGTCCGATTCCTTTTTTTCGAAAAACATAAGGTAGTATGCCTTGTGGTCGCTCAGCCTGACCGGCTGTGAGCCGTCCCGCTCGA
>CARTDA010000039.1:0-40553 GCA_949066965.1 uncultured Lachnospiraceae bacterium | reverse complement strand
ACATCTGTGCGATGACAGACAAGGTCTGGAACAAGGGAAGCATTGTGGAGCAGCTGCGGGAGATAGAGTAAGGCAATCGTAAAGTAATTGCAAATAAAAAAAGATGTTACTTACAATGCGGTAGATTTCAATTAAACATAGACAAAAATGCAGAATGCTGATATCATAAAGGTATATTTTTACATTTATTGTATGTGGTGATATGGTCTTATGAATGTTGTGTTTTTGGGGATTGGGATTTTTGTTATTGGCATCATTATTTTTGCATTGATGCTTCTGCTTCGGGGCGACGGCGCAAAGGAGCAGAAGCTGATGCAGTATTTTCTGCTGGGCGCACTGGTACAGAATGCAGGATATCTGCTGGAGTTGACGGCGCCTACGATGGAGGCTGCCATTGTGGCTGTCAAAATGCAGTATCTGGGGTCTCTGACAATTCCAATTAGTTACTGCCATTTCATTTTTAATTATTGTAATGGTAAAACACCGAAAAAAATTCTGGGTGTTCTAAAAATCGTCGATCTTTTTATATTTTTTTTGATTCTCACATGCGACTTGCATCATATGTATTACCGAAGTATACAGTGGATGGAATCTGCGAACGGTCATGGTTATCTGCGGCTGGAATATGGGCCTGGCTACTGGATTTTTATACTGTGCGGAGCCATTATTCCGTATGTTCTTTCCCTCTATGTGCTGGTTCGAGTCTGTATCAGAAAGCCGGAGTATGCAGCGGACAGGAGATGCGGTTTGATTCTTATGCTCTCTTTTCTGCCAGTGGTCTCTCTTGGGGCTTATTCCATCAAACTGACAAGTGTATATGACTCTACGCCGGCTGTTCTGGGGCTGGTACTTTCCGGTGTGGTTATCCTGATATGGATTCGGAAAGTGTATGATTTCAGCAGTCTGGCTTTCGGTATACTGCTGAACAGTATGAGCAACGGAGTGATTGCCCTTGACGAGCAGCGGCAGATTACGAATTACAATCCGGCGGCGGCAGGCATTTTTAATGATTTAGTTCTCATGACAGGAGAAACGATTGACAGACTAAACGGCTTTCCAAAGGAGATGCTGGGGGAGGATACGAAAAAAGAATTTTGTCTGAATGATCATTTCTATGAGGGACATGTGGAACCGATTGTGGATGAGTTTGGGAAGAACAAAGGCTTTGTTGTTCTCATTTTTGACGTGACGGAGACTAGGAATTACATAGATGAAATTAAGCGTGTGCGGGAGCAGGCGGAGCAGGCAAACATTGCAAAAAGTGCGTTTCTTGCAAATATGTCCCATGAAATCAGGACGCCAATGAATGCGATTGTGGGTCTGAGCGACATTATCATGGAGGAGAGCAGGGGAAGAAAGGTATATGAGCACGCATGCGACATCAAGTCGGCGTCGCGCAACCTCCTGTCGATTATCAATGATATTTTGGATTTATCCAAGGTGGAGGCAGGCAAGATGGAACTGGTGCCGGTGCCATACCATGTAAAGTCCCTTGCCAGTGAGGTTCTAAATATGATGGAGGTAGTTGCATCACAGCGCGGGCTTCGGTTGAAAAGGGCGTTTGACATGTCAATTCCATGCTGCTACATGGGGGATTCGGGCAGGATTCGGCAGATTTTAATAAACATATTAAACAACGCGCTCAAGTTTACCAAAAAAGGTCATGTTGCACTCTCGGTTTCCGGCGTGCGGGACTCCGAGGACACCGAGCGTCTAATATTTCGCATTGAAGATACAGGCTGCGGTATCCATGAGGAGGATTTAAAAAGCATATTCGAGAATTTCAAGCAGGTTGATTCCAAAAGAAACCGGGCTGTGGAGGGAACAGGGCTCGGGCTTTCCATTACCAAACATCTTGTAGGGCTGATGCAGGGGACGATTCAGGTGGAGAGTGTGTACGGTGAGGGGACTGTATTTACCGTGGAGATTCCCCAAAAGATTGTGGACTTTAGGACTTTGTCCGAGAATCCGGAGGAGGAAGTTCAGAAGGAACATGAACTAAGACCATTTACGGCAGAGGGGTGCAAGGTACTGGTGGTTGATGACAACCGGATTAACAGGAAAATTGCAACAATATTTTTGCAGTCCTACGGTCTGGAGATAGATGACGCAGACTGCGGTACGGCAGCGATTGCGCTTGTGCGGAAGAAACGTTATGACATTATTTTTATGGATCACATGATGCCGGGAATGGACGGAATCGAGACGGTGCAAATTATGCGCAGCGACTGCGGGGAAAACGGCAGCATGCCGGTGATTATTGCACTGACTGCAAATGCGATGGAAGGTGTCAGGGAAACATTTCTGGAAAATGGGTTTCAGGATTTTATCACAAAACCACTGGACAGACGTCCCCTGCATGAGGCGCTTATCAGGTGGATTCCAGAGGAAAAGAGGACATCAGGTGATGTTTTGGAAGATAGCGGCGGTACAGAGGACAACAGCGATAATGAAATAAAGAATATCTGCATTGAAGGGATTGACGCGGATGAGCTGTCCAAGCGTTATTCCGGCACTGCAGAGGATTATTTTGAATTGTTGGACTTGTACTGTCTGGATGGAAAGCGGAAACTGGCCGTTTTGCGGGAGCTTTGGGAAAAGCAGGATTATAAGAATTACGGCATTGAAGTGCATGGGTTGAAAAGCGCTTCTGCCAATGTGGGTGCGATGCATGTTTCAAAAAGTGCGCTCGATCAGGAGAATGCGGTGAACAGAGGTGACACGGCATTTGTTGACGCACACATATCAGAGCTGCTTGCGGCATATGAGGCACAGATTGCACACATATCCCAATTCCTTGAAAACTTCCGCAAATCAGAGGATATGGCGGAAAAAACGCGTGTGATTGGTCATGCGGATTTTGTGAAAGGAATCAGCGAGGCACTGGACAGCCTGGAGAATTTTCGGGCGAAAGACTGTGCGCAAAAAATTGAGGAACTTTTGCAATACAGGCTGGATCCTGATATTGAAAGGAAACTGACAGAGATACAGGGGCAGCTGAAGCTATATGAAGACGAGGTGGCAGAGCATATGCTGCAGGAAATGTTAGAATGTGCCTGTAATATATAACAGGCAATAAAATACATAAAGTAGTTAAGGGGGATGACTGAAATGGAAAAATTAAGGATTTTGGCGGTGGATGATAACAGTATTAGTCTTGCTGCGATTGAACAGGAACTGAAAAAGGAATATGAAGTGATTCCTGTCAATTCCGGGTCGCGTGCTTTGCAGTATCTGCGGCGTGAAAAACCGGATTTGATTCTTCTGGATATTCAGATGGCGCAAAAGGATGGCATTGAGACCTTAAGGGAGATTCGTGAGATGGAAAAGTGCAAAGAAATTCCTGTCATAATGCTGACATCCAAGCAGGATAAAACGTCGGTTGTGGAGACATCCAAACTGGGGATTTATGACTATATCCTAAAACCGTTTCAGGGAGAGGATTTGCATAAGCGAATTGACCGTGTGCTGAAGGCGTAGGCGGTGTTTCTGGTACGTCGTGTTCAAATATGCTCTAGAACGTGCAATAATGCTCTGCGGACGGTATCTGGACTTAACTGCGGATGAAATACATAGGCTTTGGCAAATAAGATATAATATTGATAGATATTATACTTGCCCGTATGGGCATGAACTTACCGTGATTGCGAAGCAATCACGGTATAATGTGAGTAGGCATCCGGATAATACAGGAGGGAATCAGGAGCGATGTCAGAGGAGAAGCATGTCTATATAGCAGTTGATTTAAAGTCGTTTTATGCATCTGTCGAGGCGGTGGAGCGGGGACTGGATCCGCTTACGACCAATATTGTTGTGGCAGACAGCAACCGCACGGAAAAGACGATCTGTCTTGCCGTGTCGCCATCCTTAAAAGCATATGGAATCTCCGGAAGGGCACGGCTGTTTGAGGTTGTGCAGAAAGTTAGGGAAGTCAATGCGGTGCGTTTGGCAGGGGGGAATTTTATCGGTTCATCTTTTGATGCAACAGAATTGCAAAGGAATTCGGCGCTTTCGGTGTCGTACATCACGGCGCTGCCCAGAATGGCACTGTATATGAAATACAGTACACGGATTTACGATATTTACCTGAAATATGTTGCGGATGAGGACATTCATGTTTATTCGATTGACGAGGTATTTATGGATGTCACAAACTATCTGGACGCGTACCGGATTGACGCGCGCGGACTTGCAAAACGAATCATACAGGATATTCTCGATACGACAGGCATAACTGCCACGGCTGGGATCGGAAGCAATCTTTATCTGTGCAAGGTTGCCATGGACATTGTGGCAAAGAACGTTGTTCCGGAGGAAAACGGATTGCGGATTGCGGAACTGGACGAGATGACGTACCGCAGGCTTTTGTGGAGCCACCGTCCGCTCACGGATTTCTGGCGTGTGGGGAGAGGATATGCAAGGAAACTGGAAGAAAACGGGCTTTTTACAATGGGCGATGTGGCGAGATGTTCTGTCGGAAAGCAGACAGACTTTTATAACGAAGATTTGTTATACAAATTGTTTGGCATCAACGCGGAGCTGCTGATCGACCACGCATGGGGCTGGGAACCCTGCACGATTGCCGACGTAAAAGCATATCGTCCGGAGACGAATAGTCTGGGTTCCGGTCAGGTGCTGCAGTGCCCCTACAGCTTTGAAAAAGCAAAATTGATTGTGCGGGAGATGACGGATCTGCTGGTACTGGATTTGGTTGACAAAGGGCTGGTGACGGATCAGCTGGTACTGACGGTGGGGTATGACAGGGAAAATCTTTCGGATCCGGAGATATGCAGGCGCTATAAAGGCGCGGTCACAGTGGATCACTATGGGCGCAGAGTGCCCAAACACGCGCATGGAACTGTAAATATCGGGCGTTTCACTTCCTCCACGCGGCTGATTCTGGATGCTGTTACGACGCTATATGAAGATATCGTAGATAAAGAATTATTGGTCAGGCGGGTGGCAGTCACTGCAAACCATGTGACGGAAGAATGCAGGATTAAAGAGAAAGAAAGCTATGAACAGCTGGATTTATTTACGGATTATGAAGCCCTGCAGAAACAGAAGGAGCAGGAGGAGGCGGAACTGAAGCGGGAAAGGGACGTGCAGAGGGCTGTGCTGGATATCAAAAAGAAATTTGGAAAGAATGCGATTATGAAAGGGATGAATCTAGAGGAAGGGGCGACTACGCTGGAACGAAATAATCAAATCGGAGGGCACAGGGCATGAAAACGGCAGCGGATAATTATGAGGATATCATCCGACTTGCGCATCATGTCTCGGTGTCGCATCCACAAATGCCGGTTTCCGAGCGGGCGGCACAGTTTTCACCGTTTGCGGCGCTTTCAGGTTACGAAGCTGCCATTCGGGAGACTGGGCGGCTGACAGAGGCGCGGATAGAGCTGGACGAGGATATGGCAGCGGAACTCGATGATAAGCTGCGGACACTGCAGGAGCAGATGGAGGAACAGCCGGAAGTTTCTGTCACTTATTTTCTGCCGGACGAGAAAAAAGCCGGCGGCGCTTACGTCACTGTAACAGGACGCATTCGCAAAATCGACAGATACAAGGGTACTATAATTATGAGGGATGGAACAAATATACCAATTAGGGATGTTACGGCACTCTCATTTGATACAATGGTGTGAAAAAACAAAAACGACAGATGGAGGAAAGCATGTATGAGATACGATTGGCTGGACGCGTACTTGTTGCAAAAAAAAGGAGTTACAAAAGACTTGCAGGCAGATTGGAACTGGGTCCGCTATCAAATCGGCGGAAAGATGTTTGCCGCTTTGTGTCTGGAAATTCCAAGTGACAAACCATATTATATCACACTCAAACTGGAACCTGCGCAGGGGGAGGCGCTGCGGGCACAGTACGAGGACATTGTTCCGGGCTATTACATGAACAAAATGCACTGGAATTCTATAAAACCGGACGGTGCGGTTCCGGACGACTTGTTAAAGGATATGCTGGATCGTTCTTATGAACTGGTACTTGGCGGGTTTAGCAAAAAAAGACAGAGAGAAATTCTGGATGCCTGAAACAGGAAGCCGAAGGCTGAACCGTAAACAAAATGAAAAAGATTCCAAAAAAGTGATTGACAAAAGACCTAAAATAAGATAATATAGTTTTTGCTTGCGGAAGTGCTGGAATTGGCAGACAGGCAAGACTAAGGATCTTGTGTCGGATACGACGTGTGGGTTCAAGTCCCATCTTCCGCATCCTACCCTGGTAAATTCAAAGTTTGCCAGGGTTTTTTCTTTTTAAAACTTTCTATTTATTGTAAAACGTGAGGATATGTTTAGCCGCTGTATTATTATGAATTTAGAGAAGCCTGTTGGTAAGGAAGGCGTAAGAGAAAAGGTTTCTCTAATGGAAGAATTTATGAATGACAGAGCGATTATTCTGGGCGGAATATTTGATATATTGAAAGAGGTACTGTATTTTTATCAGCCTAATTACGCCTCAAGAATGGGATATGATGTAAGAATGTCCAGTTTTTATGATTATGGCTATTGGATTTGTGAGGTGTGGGAAGCCGGAGCCAGAGCTGAGTTTTGCGCTGATTATATCTCCTTACTGAAGGATCAGCTAAAGGGATTTAAGAATAATACCGATTTAATTGAGTTAATGAAAGGTTTTCTTGAAGGCTATGATTTACAGTGGGAAGGGACAATGTCCGAACTATTGACTGGTTTGAAAGATACAAAAAAGTTGCTTGCCGAGATATATGAGGATACGAAAAATCCGCTTATCCCAAATCGTTTATCAAGACAAATAAACAATTTGACAACAGAACTTGAAGCCGATGGAATTATTGTAGAAATGACTAGTGTGCTGTCCAGATTATATCTGGCGAAACTCCGCAGGATAAATTTTCATCAGCAAGGCGGAGAAGGGAGGCGATGCGGTGGCATCGTTGACCGCCGACAACGCAGTCTGATGGAAATTTAGGCAAGGAGGTTTGCCTGAATATAATCCGGACAGTACACTAGAATGAGAGATAACAGCCGGTATGTCAAATTAGCACTTGAAGATTACGAAGAATAGAAACCAGACTAAGCCTTGTTGCCCTATAGGGATTCCCGAAAGGCAGCAGGGCTGTTCCCTTGCTATATAACTTCTATCCTATTCGTTTACAATATAAATGCTTCTTTCCAACCGTAAAACCCACGGTAAAATACAATAAATCCCATAGAAACGATTTTTGCTGTGCGATAGGATTGCCTATCATTGTCAGTACACGTTCTGAAAGAGTGGAGACTACCCTCGTTGGACTTCCCGGCAAGGCTGATAAGCAATCTCTGTTCGGTGCTGCCTTGCTTATTGCCGCTGTAAGAAATGGCTAAAATGAAATTCGTATTTTTCCATAGATGCCGCCTAAATAGAAGTGCGGAGGAAACACACCCATATTCCGAGATTAAAACAAACAACTGCTGCCATACACTTGTTTTTCTATGGAAAAAAATGGTGTTTAAAATATTTTTTAATTCTGTATTTCATTTTGAATTCGGGGAATCGTCCGCACCGAGTGGTGAGCGGTGTGAATTTTAAACCTTTAAAGTTTTAAAATATGCCATTCAGAAAATCTATTATCTTACCGTTTTAGTATGTATAATCACGTTGCCTTGTAAGAATGCTTTCCCAATCACGTTCCTCTCTTAACACCCTTAAGACATGGATTTCTTTTTCGGATTCTATGATAATGTAAAAAATAATAGACGGCGGAAATGGGTTCTTGTAAATAGAATATCCACGATAACATAGATATGTCTTTCCAAAAATACCGCCTGATATTTCAAGTTTATCCAAACGCTCCTTTATCTCTTCCTGAAAGCGGTCAGCCCTCGCTATCCCAAACTGCGCTTCTATATAATCTGCAATTTCGGTTATATCATAAACAGCTTCCCACGTTACGATAACTTTATACTTCTGCATTTCTCCGCCTGTTCCTTAATTCAGTAATTTTAACAAAAGCTTCTGTTAAAGGCAATTCTCTTCCGGCTTCCATATCGTCAATGCCTCGGTCAAGCATTTTAAGCATTTTTTCGTAATTGATTGTTTCGTTCACTTTTTTATCTTGTAATGCATATGCCATAAACTCACCTGCTTTCTTCTTGCCATTGATGCTTCTTAATTTAAGATACCATAGTCTCATCTATGAATCAAGTTTTTTCTCATTTCTATTCTGCCAAAACCAGTGTTTTTTATCCATGTGCAAATTTAAAAAAAAATCCTTTACTTTTCTCGCAAGATTAGAGATAATTAAAGGGTCAGGAAGTAAATGGTGATCGTCAGACTATTTTTTCTAAATTGAGTAGTCTTACGACATAAAACTGAAAAGTATCTTGCGTGGAAAAAGAGTTAACTCATGATTTATCAGGGCTTTATGCGGAAGTGTCGGAACTGGCAGACGAGCAAGACTAAGGATCTTGTGTCGGTAACGACGTGTGGGTTCAAGTCCCATCTTCCGCAGGCAAAAGTGCTCCGGAGTGGAATGTTTCGGAGTTTTTTTCATGTTCCAGATACACCATTTGAAAGTGCAAAAAGCACACAGGGAAGGACATAATGATGAAAAAACATATGACATTAATAGGTGCTGCAGCTGCCATGATGCTGATGGCATCCGGCTGTGCGAAGGATAAGGAACCGCAGGAGCCGGTTACATTAACTTATGATGACATTCTTCCGGAGCCTGCGCAGGAGCCAGTGATTGTGCGTGACGAACAGAGTATGGTTCAGGAAGGACGTACAGAACAGGCAGAGACTGCGGCCGATGCAGAAACCGAGACCCAGACAGTGCCATTTGCAGACCGCATTGCAGAAGGGCAGGCAATTGTTTACAATATAGAGACTTCCGCATATGAAGAAGGTGCAGTCAGCGTGGAATATCCACAGCTAACCGGCATGGTGGATGAGGAAGTCCAGAAGCAAATCAATGAAAACATAAAAAGAGCAGTGACGGGCAGCATTGCCACAGAAAATCTCCGTTCCTATGAGCTGCAGTATGAAACCGCATCAAAGGGCAGCGGCATGGTTTCTTTTATTTTCCGGGGAATAGCGTATTATGAGGGCAGTGCGTATCCAGACAACATTGTAAAGACGCTTAATATAGAACTGGGCACCGGAAGAAGCATCCGGTTAAAGGATTATTCGGACATTGCGGGCGTGGTGAGCTGTCTGGAGCTTGCCGATGGGTACTCGGTGGAGAATGACGGTGTTGACATGGCGGATTTTTCAGCTTTTTTGAATAATGGGTCAGTCACGGATTACGCCATGACGCTTCTGGATTTTGACATCGATTTTGAAAACCTGGATTTGATACCGGCCGGGTACTCTGCGGTCAGGGGGAACCATCTGGTACTTTTTATAGAAGCGGAACATGCAATGGGAGACTACGTTGAGATAGTGTTCGATAAAAATTTGTAGAATTATAGATAAAAAAAGGAATTTGGAAATCTGTGTGGAATATATTATATATGGAAATAGGAATCATAAAGCAACTCTATGGGGGATTGTTATGACAATACGCGAAAATCTTGAACAGTGGGAAAGTGAGTATTTAAGTCCATATGCCACACAGAGCGCCCTGTCAAGGGGAAGGGACAGGCAGGAGGAACAGTGTGACATCAGACCTGTTTTTCAGAGAGACAGGGACCGGATACTGCATTCAAAATCGTTCCGGCGCCTTAAGGACAAAACGCAGGTTTTTCTGTCGCCGGAGAGCGACCACTATCGGACAAGGCTTACCCATACGCTGGAAGTATCACAGAATGCAAGGACAATTGCAAGGGCACTGCAGTTAAACGAAGAACTGGTGGAGGCGATAGCGCTTGGGCATGACCTCGGGCATACTCCGTTCGGGCACGCAGGGGAGCGGGCGCTCAACGATATCTGTCCCTACGGTTTTAAACACAATGAGCAGAGTGTGCGTACCGTGGAGATTCTTGAGAAGGACGGGGAAGGCCTGAACCTGACTTGGGAAGTGCGGGACGGAATGAAAAACCACCAGACTTCAAGCATGCCGGCAACCCTTGAGGGAAAAGTAGTACGTTTTTCGGACAAGATTGCATATACTTACCATGACATGGATGATGCAGTCCGGGCAGGAATCCTGAAGGAGCGGGATATTCCGCGGGAAATCGGCGAAGTAGTCGGCTATTCGCCGCGGGAGCGGCTCAATAATTTTATTCATGACATCGTGACACAGAGCAAGGGGACGGATGATGTGCGCATGTCGGATGATGTGGAGCTTGCCATGCGTGATTTACGTCATTTCATGTACGACAAGGTGTATAGCAATCCAGTCGCGAAGTGTGAGGAAAACAAGGCAGTTTCGCTTGTCAAGACACTTTATGAGTATTACATGCGGCATACGGAGGAGCTGCCCAAGTTTTTTGTGGAGCTGGGGCTTAGCGGGGAGCCGCGGGAAAAGGTTGTGTGTGACTACATAAGCTCCATGACGGACAGGTTTGCCATCGCGCTGTACAATGAGCTGTATGTGCCGAAATTCTGGATGGGATAGCGCTGCGGCAGTCTGCCGGTATGAAGAAAGGAAAGAGAGTTAGGGTTCAATGTATTATCCGGAGGAACTGGTAGAAGAAGTAAGGCAAAAGAGTGATATAGTCGATGTGATATCCGGCTATGTGTCATTACAGAAGAAGGGCAGCAACTATATGTGCTGCTGCCCTTTCCATGGTGAGAAGACGCCGTCGTTTTCGGTGAACCGCGCAAGGCAGATTTATAAGTGCTTTGGCTGCGGTGAGGGCGGCAATGTCCTTACATTTGTGATGAAATATGAAAACTGTACGTTTCCGGAAGCGCTGAAAATGCTTGCCGAGAAGGCCGGCGTAGAGCTGCCCAAGGCAGAGTATTCCGAGGAGGCAAAGAGACGCGAGGGCAGGCGGCAGAGACTTCTGGAGGTCAATAAAGAGGCGGCAAAATTTTACTATTACCAGCTCCGGACAGACAGGGGCATCCGCGCAAAGGAATATTTGGACAAGCGCAGGCTTTCCGATACCACAAGGAAAAACTTTGGCCTTGGGTATGCGCCGTCAAGAGGCGAGGAGATCTTAATGTACCTCCACCAAAAAGGGTTTACAGATGATTTGATACGTGATGTGGGACTTGCAAAGGTTGATGAAAGAAGGGGAACGACAACACTGTTCTGGAACAGGGTCATGTTTCCCATACAGGATATCAATCACCGTGTAATAGGATTTGGCGGACGGATTATGGGGGACGGGGACAGCGGACCAAAGTATCTGAACTCGCCGGAGACGGAAATTTTTGATAAGAGCAGGAACCTGTATGGCATGAATTATGCGCGCACGGCAAGGACGGGAAATATCATATTGTGCGAGGGTTATATGGATGTAATCAGCATGCACCAGGCAGGTTTTACGCAGGCTGTGGCATCTCTTGGAACGGCGTTTACACCGGGACAAGCAGGTCTGATTAAGAAATATACAAAGGATGTGCTTTTGGCATATGACAGCGACGGGGCGGGGGTAAAAGCTGCGCTGCGGGCGATACGGATACTCAGGGATGCAGGGATGTCTGGCAGGATTATCAACATGGCTCCCTATAAGGATCCGGATGAGTTTATTAAAAATCTTGGGCAGGAAGCCTTTCAGGAGCGCATTGACCATGCAGAGAACTCGTTTCTGTTTGAAATCAGGATGCTTGAGCGGGATTTTGACATGGATGACCCGGAGCAAAAGACAAATTTTCACAACCAGATAGCCAGAAGGCTCTGTGATTTTGGCGAGGATGTGGAGCGCGAAAATTATATCGAGGCAGTGGCGCAGAAGTACCACATCGGCTTTGAAAATTTAAGAAAACTGGTTGTAAACATGGCAGCAAAGACGGGCGGATTCGCAGTACAGACCATGGAACGTCCCAAATCAGGCGTGCAGGGCAGAAACAGGAACACACCCGAGGAAAATGTGAAAAAGTCGCAGAGACTGCTTCTGACATGGCTTACGGACTATCCACAGCTGTACGCAAAGATAAAAAGCTACATTACGCCGGAAGATTTTACGGAAGAGCTTTACAGCAGGGTCGCAAGGCGGATGTTTGAAGATATCGAGAAAAATCAGTTTAATCCGGCAGGAATCATCAATATGTTTGAGGATGAGAAGGAACAGAGTGAGGCGGCATCCCTTTTCACGACAAAGCTTCCGGAGCTGGAAAGCGAACAGGAGAAGGAAAAGGCATTTCACGACATCCTTGTGCGGGTCAAGAAAAACAGCTATGCGTATTACTCTGCGAGGTCAGGGGTGGACATATCGGCGCTTAGCAGGGTAATTGAAGGCAAAAAAGCATTGGAAGAACTTAACAAAACGCATATTTCTTTTCATTAGGGATAAAAATAATATGGTATGGAGGATTGACCAGAATGGATGAAAACACACAAGCAAAATTTGACGCGAAATTAAAAGAGCTCCTGGCGGTGGCGAAGAAGAAAAAAAATGTGCTGGAATATCAGGAAATCAGCGACTACTTCAAGGACATGGTTCTTGAGGAGGAGCAGTTTGAACGGATTCTTGAGACGCTGGAACAGAACAATGTGGACGTTCTTCGTATTACAGATGATGATGACGACATTCCCGATGACGATTTGCTTCTGGTGGACGATGAAGAGATGGACATGGAAAACATTGACCTTTCCGTACCGGACGGAGTCGGGATAGAGGATCCTGTTAGGATGTATCTGAAGGAAATCGGAAAAGTGCCGCTTCTCAGTGCGGACGAGGAGATTGAGCTTGCCAAAAAGATGGAACTTGGGGATGAGGATTCCAAGAAAAGGCTTGCGGAGGCAAACCTCCGTCTCGTTGTCAGCATCGCCAAGAGATATGTCGGGCGCGGCATGCTGTTTCTCGACCTCATTCAGGAGGGAAATCTCGGACTGATTAAGGCGGTTGAAAAATTCGACTACAGAAAGGGCTATAAGTTTTCTACGTATGCCACATGGTGGATTCGCCAGGCAATTACAAGGGCGATAGCGGATCAGGCAAGGACGATACGTATCCCTGTCCACATGGTTGAGACAATCAACAAGCTCATCCGTGTGAGCAGGCAGCTGCTTCAGGAGCTTGGCAGGGAACCAACCCCGGAGGAAATTGCCAAGGAAATGAACATGCCTGAGGAGCGTGTCCGGGAAATTCTTAAAATATCCCAGGAGCCGGTTTCGCTGGAGACACCGATTGGCGAGGAGGAGGACAGTCATCTTGGCGACTTTATACAGGATGACAACGTTCCGGTGCCTGCCGATGCGGCAGCATTTACGCTGCTCAAGGAGCAGCTTGTCGAAGTGCTTGACACCCTTACGGACAGGGAGCAGAAAGTGCTCCGGCTTCGTTTTGGCCTGGACGACGGAAGGGCACGTACCCTTGAGGAGGTAGGAAAAGAATTCAATGTGACGAGGGAGCGCATCCGGCAGATAGAGGCAAAGGCGTTGAGAAAGCTGCGCCATCCTTCACGCAGCCGCAAGCTTAAGGATTTTTTGGATTAGGAGAATGTGCATGCTGTTATCAGAGAGAATGAGGGCTGTGGCAGGACTTGTGCAGCCCTGCAAAAGTATAGCAGATATAGGATGTGATCATGGATATGTCGCGATGGAGCTTGTGCGGAGCAACATATGCCGGCATGTGATTGCGATGGACATTAACCGCGGACCGCTTGACAGAGCCAGGCGCAACATCATAGATTATGACATGCAGGACTATATTGAAATCCGGCTTTCCGATGGTGCCAGGAAACTGAAGGCAGGCGAGGCGGAAGGGATGATATGCGCCGGAATGGGCGGGAAGCTTATCATATCCATACTGGAGCAGGGAAAAGAACTTGTGGAAGAAATGAAGCAGGTGATACTGCAGCCGCAGTCAGAGCTGGATGAAGTGCGCAGGTACTTAAGGGAGAGCGGCCTGATGATCGAGCGGGAAGACATGATATATGAGGATGGAAAGTATTATCCGATGATACGGGCGATTCCCGGCGCTTTTGGGAAGCTTGAGCGGCAGATTGGCGGGAATCTGGAACAGATGTGCAGGCGCAGCGGAGTCCATGTGAATGGAATTCCCGCATACAGGCAGCCTTTTGATATTTCCGAGATATCCATGGGGGAAGTGCAGCGGCTTACCAGGGTTCAGGATACATATGGCCCATGCCTTCTGGGCATGGCACATCCGATTTTAAGGAAGTATCTGCTGTGGCAAAAAGAGAATTATGGAAATATCCGGCAGAATCTGCTGAGCCAGCGACAGACTACTGCAAGGCAGCAGCAGCGCATTGAGGAGCTGGATGAAAAACTAAGCGACATCGTGTTCTGCCTGTATTACTATTTTAAATAGGGAAATGAGGGATTTGTATGAATTGCCATGAGATTATCGGGAAGCTGGAATCTCTTTCGCCGGCAGCATTTGCAGAGGACTGGGATAATATCGGCCTGCTTGCCGGAAGGCAGGATAAGGAAGTGGAGACCGTATATATTGCCCTGGATGCCACGGATGAAGTGGTCGAGGAGGCAGTCCGCCTCGGGGCAGATATGCTGCTGACCCACCATCCGCTTATTTTTAAGAAGCTTGACAGGATAACGACGGATGACTTTACCGGAAGGCGTATCTGCCAGCTGATTAAAAATGATATAAGCTATTATGCGATGCATACCAACTTTGACGTGATGGGAATGGCGGATGCGGCTGCGGACGAACTTTCCCTGAAGGACAGGACAGTGCTCAATGTCACCTATGAAGACGACATCTCAAAAGAAGGGTGCGGCAGGGTTGGAAAGCTGAAAAAATGCATGAGTGTCGCGGAGCTTGCAGAGCTTGTGAAGGCAAGGTTCCACGTGCCAAACGTCAGGGTATTCGGTGAGCTGGGGGATATTGCCGAGGTTGTGGCAGTGATGCCTGGTTCGGGCGGAGGTTACATAAAGGATGCGCTCAAAGCAGGCGCGGATGTGATGATAACAGGGGACATCGACCATCACGAGGGCATTGATGCGGTTGCACAGGGAATGACAATTATTGACGCAGGACATTACGGAATAGAGAAACTTTTCATATCATATATGGAGGAATATATCAGGAGGGAACTGCCGGGACTCCGAATATGTAAGGCGGAGATCAAGGAGCCTTTTGTAGTGGTATGAAATGCTGCCTGAAATGGGCTGAATGGGAAAGGGGTATGACAGATGGATGGAAAAAGACAGAGCTATACCGTCACAATCAATGGGGAATCAAAAACGTATCCGGTGGGAACAACCTTTGAAGAAATAGCCGGTGCATACCAGAAGGATTACCCGTGTCAGATTGCGCTTGCAGTCAGGAACGGTAAAATCAGGGAACTGTTCAAAAAAGTTGACAAGGACTGCACGGTGGAATTTCTGACGGTGGCTGACGATACCGGACACAAAACATATAACCGCACGGCATCGATTATCCTTATGAAGGCAATCAATGATGTCATAGGAGCGGACAGGATTGAAAAAATAAAGATGGAGTTTGCTATCGGTAACGGCTATTACTGTGCAAAAAAGGGCGATTTCGAGATAACGGACGAGGTTGTGGTAAAAATTAGGCAGAAGATGCAGGAGTATGTGGATAAGGACATCAGGATTATAAAGAAATCCCTGCCCCTGGACGAGGCAAATGAACTGTTCCGGCAGCAGAAGATGACAGATAAGGTCAGCCTGTTCCGGTACAGGGGAAGCTCGACGGTCAACGTCTACAATCTTGACGGATATTATGATTACTATTATGGCTACATGCTCCCAAGCACCGGGTACGTGAAATATTTTGACCTGCAAAAATATGAGGATGGTCTGGTGCTCATCCTTCCAAACAAAAGCAGGACGACAGTCCTGGACGCTTTTTGCCCACTGCCGAAGCTGTTTAAGTCTATGGAGATTGCCTCGGAATGGGGAGAGAAGCTGGGGGTTGACACGGTGAGCGACCTCAATGACCAGATACGGATGGGGGGCTTAAACGAGCTGGTGCTTGTCCAGGAAGCGCTTCAGGAGCGGCGGATTAGCGAGATAGCGTCCGAGATTGTAAAACGCGGCGGTATCAAATTCGTCATGATAGCTGGTCCATCTTCCTCCGGAAAAACGACTTTTTCCCACAGGCTTTCCGTGCAGCTGCGGACACATGGGCTGACGCCGCATCCCATTGCTGCGGATGATTACTTTGTTGACCGGGAGAAAACGCCCAGACAGCCAAACGGTGATTATGACTTTGAGTGCCTTGAGGCGATAGACACGCAGAAATTCAATGAAGATATGTGCGCCCTGCTTGCGGGAGAGCGGGTGGAGCTTCCCACATTTAACTTTGTGACAGGAAAGCGCGAATACAGGGGGAACTTCAAGCAGCTTGGACCCGATGACATCCTTGTCATTGAGGGAATCCATGGGCTCAATGACAAAATGTCCTATGCGCTTCCGGCTGACAGCAAGTATAAAATTTATATCAGTGCACTGACGACGTTAAACATTGATGAACATAACCGGATTCCCACGACTGACGGCAGGCTTTTGCGGCGTCTGGTGCGTGACGCAAGGACAAGGGGCGCCAGCGGCAAGCGCACGATACAGATGTGGCCATCCGTGCGGAGGGGAGAGACAGAGAACATTTTTCCGTTTCAGGAAAGTGCCGATGCCATGTTTAACTCGGCGCTGATTTATGAGCTTGCAGTGCTCAAGCCATTTGCAGAACCACTGCTTTACAGCATTGAAAAGGGCGAGCCGGAGTATTTTGAGGCAGTAAGGCTTCTGAAGTTTTTAAGTTACTTTCTGGCAGTTGGAACAGAAGAACTTCCCAAGAACTCAATTGTGCGGGAGTTTGTGGGGGGAAGCTGCTTTAAGGTATAAAATAGGTATATTTTTCTATTGAAAAAAAAGAATGTGTGTTATATAATGATACGGCAACTGTAGTAAATGATCGCGGCTCACCATAAATTTTTATGGCGGGGTGAGGAAAGTCCGGGCTTCATAGGGCAGGATGCCGGATAACGTCCGGTGGAGGCGACTCCAAGGCAAGTGCAACAGAAATGTACCGCCAGTGTCCCTGCACTGCAGGGGTTCTGGTAAGGGTGGAAGGGTGGTGTAAGGGACCACCGCCTCCGCGGTAACGGGGAGGGCACATGTAAACCCCATCCGAAGCAAGGCCAAATAGGAAACAACAGGCTTGCCCGGTCTGTTTTCAGGTAGGCCGCTTGAGGCTGCCGGCAACGGCAGCCCTAGATAGATGATCATTCGTGCCGCCAGAGTCTGGCGGTGCCGACATAACCCGGCTTATCGCTGCGGTTGCGCTTATTGAATACTCTGGCAGCTGATGCCAGGGTATTTTTACCATTGGCACTACAGTCGTTTTGTGTAGAATTATCAGTTTTATTGTGGGGGATATTTATGCAGAAAGGGAAAAAGGCGTTCGTCATCGCCGCTGCAGCGGTAAGCTTCATTGCCGTTGCGTATTTTGGATTTACGCTGTTTTTTACGGATCATTTTTATATGAACACGATTATCAATGGTGTGGACTATTCGGCATGCTCTGTTGAAGTCGTGCAAAACCGTATCATGGATACTTCCGGCCATTATAGCCTGACGATAAACGGCAGGGATGGAATGACAGATATGATAACATCATCTGACATCGCACTCCGTTCGGTATTCGGGGATGAGTTTGAAGAAGTGATTGCAGGGCAGAATGCCTTTCTATGGCCGTTCTCGCTTTTCCAAAAGTCCGAGCATACGGTGGATACGGTGGTTACATACTCCAAGGAGGAATTGGAACGCAGGATAGATGCGCTTTGCTTTTTTCAGCCGGAAAATATCAGGCAGCCGCGGAATGCATACTTAAGTGATTATACAGAAGAAGGCTATCAGGTCATTCCCGAGGATAAAGGAACCGTTCCGGTACGCCAGAAGATATACCGTGCAGTGGAGGAGGCTGTCGATACGCTTGCGGATTCGGTGAACCTGGATGAGAAGGACTGCTATACCAATGCGCGGGTTACGTCATCGGACAGTGAGCTGCAGCGGATATGTGAACAGAAGAACCGCCTTACCGGCGTTACGATTACCTATACGTTTGGCGAGGATGTTGAGGTGCTTGACGGGAATACGATAAAGGACTGGCTGATAGAGGAGGAAGGAAAGTATGACATCGATGCAGAGCTTGTGCGGGAGTATGTGAACGGCATCGCAAAAAAATACGACACGCTTGGGAAAAAGCGGGAGTTCCAGACGACAAACGGCGAGACGATTACAATCACAGAAGGGGCATACGGATGGTGGATGAACCGTTCGCAAGAGACAGAGGAACTTGTGGAACAGATTAAAAAAGGAAAGAGCGGATCCAGGACGCCCGTGTATCGTGCGCAGGCAGCGCAGTACGGTGAGAATGATATTGGGGACTCCTATGTGGAAATCGATTTGACGAGCCAGCATTTGTGGGTTTACAAGGAAGGGCAGCTGGTGGAAGAGACGGATTTTGTATCAGGCAATGTCAGCAGGGGATATAATACCCCGGTTGGGATTTACAGCATTACATACAAAGAGCGCAATGCCACCCTGCGGGGGGCGAATTATGCCTCGCATGTGGATTACTGGATGCCGTTTAACGGAAACGTCGGAATGCATGACGCTTCCTGGAGAAGCGCATTTGGCGAGGATATCTATCTGCGGGGCGGTTCGCACGGATGTGTCAACCTTCCCGTCAAGAAGGCAGAAGCGATTTATGAATATGTGGAACAGGGAGAGCCGGTGATTGTCTATGGCGGAAAATCATCCGTTCCAAGGGTGGAGCAGCCGCCGGAGCCACAGCCAGAGGAAACGGCGGTGCCTGAGCTGACGCCGGAGCAGCAGTTACAGCTTTTGATTGATGCAGGGCTGGTGAACCCGGATGGGACGCCTGTACAGCAGCCGCAGGAAGTGGCGCAGGAATTGCCATTGGAGGCGCCGCAGGAAGTGGCTGGAATGTAAGCGATGAAAAAAGCGACAGGTATTTTACTGGCAGTCCAGGCGGCAGCAATATTATCTGTGCTGATAATCAGATGGTGCTGCTGTCAATATGACTTTGCGGTCATGCCGTGTGTGTCTGATGTGGCTGCAAAGAGTGCAGCGAATGCAGCTGGATTGAATGGGCCAGGGGAAAATGAACGAAGTGTGGAGGATATGGTCATGCAGATCGTATATCAGCTTGCAAGGCGCAGCGTGGTGAAAGTGACGGTGAAGGATTCTGCAGGAAGCGGCATTATATGGAAGATTGATGACGGGATTGTAATTGCATCCAGCAGGCATCTTCTGTTAAAGGATGTCAGTGCGGAGGTTACATTTGGCAATCAGGAGACTGCAAAAGCCGCGGTAATGGGATATTCACAGCAATATGACATCGGATTTGTCAGGATACCAGAGAAATCAGTGACAGGCAGTATCCTGCGGGACATCTATGAGGCAGTCCCCTTATTGTACGAATCAGAGTCGGAGGAAGCAAAAAAAACATTTGGGCAGAGTTATGCCGGACAGCGTGTGCTGCAGGTGGGTGCAGTCCTTGACAGGGAGACGGCAAACTTTTCATCGGGCAGCATAAAGGGGATTCATTTCGTTCCATTGTTCAATACAAACGTGTTGGAGACGGCGTGCTTTTCAAGGGCCGGCATGTCCGGCGGCGGCGTGTTTGACGAAAGCGGGAGGCTTCTTGGAATGATTTCCGGAGGAGACGTTCCGGAAAATTCTGAAAAGCGGGAGGCGGAACTTACCTACAGCATTCCGCCTGTCCTGATACAAATGGAATATGAGAAAATATTGGAAGACACATAATGGACTGAGGTGTGGAAAATTGGTAAGGCCAGAGGGAAACAGAAGAATTTCAAAAATAGATGCATATCTGAACTGTGCGGAAAACTTTGCATATAGAAGCACCTGCATCAAGAGAAAGTATGGGGCGGTCATCGTCAAGGATGACGCAGTGATATCAACCGGATATAACGGTTCCCCCAGGGGGTTTGAAAACTGCTGCGACATTGGGGAATGCCCGC
Organism: uncultured Lachnospiraceae bacterium; assembly: GCA_949066965.1. Taxonomy (GTDB): domain Bacteria; phylum Bacillota; class Clostridia; order Lachnospirales; family Lachnospiraceae; genus COE1. Next base: position 20,510 of record CARTDA010000039.1, on the reverse strand, counting down.
GCATCAGGATGAATATGCACCAGGGGCAGGGATATGCCATTTGCAGGGCGGTTCACGCGGAGGCGAACGCCCTGTTAAACTGTTCTCGGGAACAGACGCTGGGGGCTGATTTGTATCTTGCCGGCATCAATCCGGATGACTTGTCCGTGCACAAGGCAAAACCATGTCCGCTGTGCGCGCGCATGATTATCCAGGCGGGAGTCAGGAACGTATATCTGAGAAAAGGCGAGGGCGCCGAAAACTATGAGGAAATACCGGCTGTGGAGCTTGAATGGTATGTGCATGGCTAGATTCATGTGGAACCTTATGAAACGAGAAGCCGAAGGCTGGGTTGTGGACGAAATCGACTTAATTGAAATTTTATATATCACATATGGCTTTTTGGGATAGTTTGTGATAAGATGAAAAATTAGAGATAATGACGATTTAGGAGGTTATGTAAAATGACAAAGATAGATATTTTCTCTGGTTTTTTGGGGGCAGGAAAAACGACACTGATTAAAAAGCTTTTAAAGGAAGCGCTTGACGCATCCAAAGTGGTGCTGATTGAAAATGAGTTTGGCGAGATTGGCATTGACGGCGGTTTTTTGAAGGAGGCAGGCGTTGAAATCAAGGAGATGAATTCAGGCTGCATCTGCTGTTCGCTTGTAGGTGATTTTGGCAGCTCCTTAAAGGAGGTAATCGAGACCTACCATCCGGAGAGAATCTTGATTGAGCCGTCTGGTGTCGGAAAGCTTTCGGATGTGATGAAGGCGGTACAGAATGTGGAAACGGATGTCGAGACAGAGCTCAACAGCGCGGTGGTTGTCGTTGACGCAAACAAGTGCAAGATGTATGCAAAGAATTTTGGGGAATTTTTTCTGAACCAGATTACGCATGCAGGGACAATCATCCTCAGCAGGACAGCGGATATCAGTGAGGGCAAGCTGAACACGGCGCTTGAGATTATCCGTGCGCATAATGACAAGGCGACAGTTATCACGACGCCATGGGACGAGCTTGACGGAAAGAAAATTCTTGAGACGATAGAGAATGCAAAGGATTTAGAGGCAGAACTTATGGCGGAAGTTGCCAGGATGCATGACGAGCATGAGCATCACCATCATGACCATGACGAGCATGAGCATCACCATGACCACGATGAGCATCACCATCATGACCATGACGAGCATGAGCATCACCATGACCACGATGAGCATCACCATCATGACCATGACGAGCATGAGCATCACCATGACCATGGTGCGGACTGCACCTGTGGATGTCATGACCATGACCATCATCACCATGCAGACGACATCTTCACAAGCTGGGGATTTGAGACACCGGCAGTCTATACAAAAGCAGAACTGGAGCATATCCTGGAGGAGCTCGAGGACGAAAAGAAATATGGTTCCATTCTCCGTGCCAAGGGCATGGTTTCGGCAGGGGACGGTTCATGGCTCAATTTTGACTATGTTCCGGGAGAGCGTAACGTGCGTCCTGGCGCTGCGGAGGTTACAGGGAAAATCTGCGTGATTGGTGCGGAACTTAACGAAGAAAGCTTAAAGGAATTGTTCAGCAAATAGTCTTATGCGAGGATTGGAGAAATTATGAAGCCGGTATACATTATTAACGGATTTTTGGAGAGCGGCAAGACGGAGTTTATTTCTTATACACTTTCACAGCCCTATTTTCAGACAAGGGGTACCACGCTTCTGATATTGTGCGAGGAAGGCGAGACAGAGTATGACGAGGATATCCTGAAGCGAAGCCGGACAATTGTGGAAGTGGTGGACGAGGAAGGGCAGATGACTGCCGCCAATATGATTGAGCTGGAAAAGAAATACAAGCCGGAGCGTATTATTATTGAGTACAACGGCATGTGGAATTTTAAGAACCTGAAAATGCCATGGCACTGGAAGGTTGAGCAGCAGATTACGACGATAGACGCATCGACCTTTCAGAATTACTACACCAATATGCGTTCGCTTCTGGCGGAGATGATTCGGAAATCGGAGCTGATTATCTTTAACCGCTGTGACGGCCTGACAGACCAGCTTGGCAGTTTTAAGAGAAACGTAAAGGCTGTCAATCCGCAGGCAGAGATTATCTTTGAGGATAAGGACGGTGAAGTCAGCCAGATTTTTGAGGAAGACCTGCCATATGACTTAAAGGACGAAAAGCTGGATTTGGACGATTACGGTTACGGTATTTTTTATCTGGATGCCATGGATAACCTTGACCGGTACCTTGATAAGACCGTCAGGTTCAAGGCAATGGTGCTGAAACCGGAGAACAGCAATGATGAATATTTTGTCCCGGGGAGAATGGCAATGACCTGCTGTGCGGATGACATGGCATTTCTGGGATATGCATGCAAATACGACAAATGCAGTGAACTTGCAAACAAGGACTGGGTGGAGGTGACAGCCACTGTCCACAGGGAATTCTGGAAGGATTACAACGGAGAGGGACCGGTGCTTCACGCTGTCAGCGTGGAACCGACGAAGAAGCCAAAGGATGAAATATTGAATTTCTCATAAAATATGCGCAGGGAAAAGCTTCTCCCTGCGCGTATTTCATGTAACAGTTCAGCCTTCGGCTTCCTATTACAGGCATCAAGCCATGCAAAATCGCTTCGCGATGGCTTGATGCATCTCAGCCGCTACGTATTTTTACGGACTTTGCAGCAAGTGCAAAGTCCTGGGCTGAACTGTTACTATTTCATTTCATATTTTAAAGGAATCCTTGCTGCCATATTTTTCTTCGCAGTATTTGCAGCGGTAGATTTCTTTTGCCTCATCTGTCAGTACAAATATGTGCGGCAGCTCCTGCTCGATGGATGTGATGCAGCGTGGATTTTTGCATTTGAGAACGTTCCTTATCTCTTTTGGGAGGGACAGCGGAAGCTTTTGTACAATCTCACAGTTCTTGACGACGTTGACCGTGATGTTGTGGTCAAGGAATCCCAAAATGTCAAGGTTTAATGTATTGATGTCACACTCCACTTTCAGAATATCTTTTTTTCCCATCTTTCCGCTTCTGGCGTTTTTGATGATTGCCACGGTGCAGTCAAGCTTGTCAAGTCCCAGATGCTTGTAGATGCTCATGCTTTTTCCGGCTTTGATATGGTCAAGGACAAAGCCTTCTTCGATTTTTCCTACATTTAACATGCCACAGTCCCTCCTTTTATCCTTCTATCCCTAACAACGTCAGCAGCAGTGCCATGCGCACATAGACGCCGTATTGTACCTGGCGGAAGTAGACCGCCCTGGGATCATCATCAACCTCGACAGATATTTCATTGACACGCGGAAGCGGGTGCAGGACAATCATGTCGGATTTTGCCAGCTCCATTTTTTCCTTGTCAAGGATATAGTAGTCCTTTAACCGTACATAGTCTTCCTCATTGAAAAAACGTTCTTTCTGGACTCTGGTCATATACAGGATGTCCAGGTCAGGCATGACCTCCTCCAGCTTCCTGACTTCCTGAAAAGAGACATTTTTTTCGCGGAGCATTTCGATAATATAGTCGGGAATGGTGAGCTCTTCCGGCGATATAAACACAAAATGGATGTTTTCGTAGCGCACGAGCGCATTAATTAGCGAGTGGACTGTGCGTCCGAATTTGAGGTCGCCGCAAAGACCGATCGTAAAGTTGTCAAGGCGCTTTTTGATGGCGCGGATGGTCAGGAGGTCGGTAAGCGTCTGCGTAGGGTGCTGGTGACCGCCGTCCCCTGCGTTGATAACCGGAATGGAGGAGCGGGAAGCCGCTACCATGGGGGCACCTTCCTTTGGATGGCGCATGGCGCAGATGTCCGCAAAACATGAAATAACGCGGATGGTGTCCGATACGCTCTCGCCCTTTGCGGCTGACGAGGAGTTTGCATCGGAAAAACCAAGAACACTTCCGCCCAGGTTTAACATTGCGGATTCAAAGCTCAGGCGTGTGCGTGTGCTCGGCTCATAAAAGCAGGTGGCAAGTTTTTTACCCTCGCAGGCATGGGCATACCTGGCAGGATTCTGCTCAATATCCTCTGCGAGGGTAAAAAGCCTGTCCAGCTCCTCGGTGGAAAAATCAAGCGGACTCATTAAATGTCTCATAGAAACCTCCTAAAAGAATACACAAAAAAAGAGAAATAAATTCTCTTATCCTAAATTGAACAAATATGAAAATAAACGGTCTGAAAATGAATGGGAAAATAAATGATAAAATGACCCAACGTATGAAACATATTCTTTTCCTCCCATTCATCCAATATATACTTTGATATAATATCATATCGTGTGGAAGCTTTCAAGAAAAAAATAAATTTTCAGTCACAAAATTTAGGACAAATGGTTCAGAGTCGTGTATAATAGTTCCTAAGTGTGCTTTTTCCAGGGCATTTTTCAAACGCGTGCCGGGGAAGGCAGACAGGAATTATTTTGACAGGGATGAACATTATGATGGATGAAATGAACAATATAGCGTTAGAGGAACAGAGTGAACGGGAACGCAGCGTGCGCAGGAAGCAGCGGATGGAGGAAATGCGGCGCAGGAAAAAGCAGCAGGAGCTGGTGCGCAGGCTGTTTATACCCTGCGTAGCCATCCTGGCAGTGTGTGTGTTGTTTACAGCAAGGGGAATCGGAAAGCTGGTAAGAAAAAGCGGGGCGCAGAAAAGAGCTGAGAAACAGGCGGAGGCTGAGACAGAGATAAAGACAGGGACAAAGGCATCCAGGACACAGCAGAAAGCGGTCGTGAATGTGGCGGGATGCCCTGCCGGCGATGACATTGCGGAACAAATCACGGTGTGGATAGCGGATATCAATGCGCTCCCGCTTCAGACTGTGGGAGGGAAAAGTGATGAGCCGCCGCTTCGTGCGACGGCTGACGAGGGGACGGAATCGTTTAACAGTGAGGTCGTGAGCCAGAATGGTATTTTTATTGATGTGGAAGAAAAGCGGATATTAGGGCAGAAGGACGCGGGGGCGCGCATTAATCCGGCGTCGATGACCAAGATTCTTACGGTTCTCGTTGCTGCCGAGCATATTACAAATCTAGATGACACGTTTGAGATAACGATTGCCATTACGGATTACAGCTATGTCAATGACTGTAGCAATGTCGGGTTTGACGTGGGGGAAAAAGTCACGGTAAGGGATTTATTCTATGGTACGGTGCTTCCGTCAGGCGGGGATGCCGCGCTGGCGCTTGCCATATATGTGTCGGGCTCGCAGGAGGAGTTCGTCAGGCTGATGAATCAGAAGATTGACGAACTGGGGCTGTCAAAGACCTCCCATTTTACAAACTGCGTGGGTCTTTACGACGCAAATCATTACAGCACTGTTTATGACATTAGTGTCATGTTGAAGGCGGCATGTGACAACAGCTTTTGCAGGGAGGTGCTTGCCGCACACACATATACCACGTCCATTACGGAGCAGCATCCGGAAGGAATTATCCTGTCTAACTGGTTTCTCCGGCGGATTGAGGACAAGGACACCTATGGGGAAGTGCTCTGTGCCAAAACGGGGTATGTGGCACAGTCAGGAAGCTGCGCGGCAAGCCTGGCTGCCGGCAGTGACGGAAAAGAATATATCTGCGTGACGGCACAGTCCACCAGCAGCTGGCAGTGTATCTACGACCATGTGGAATTGTACCAGCAGTTCCTTCCGCAAAAGTCAGGATAATTTGTCTGATGTGCGGCTTTTGGTAAGCAGCTTTTCAAACAAAAGTCCGGCGAGAAACCAGAATGGAAAATAGTCCAGACGGATTAGTCCGTTGACGTGCCAGTGATGGCGGTTGTAGTTCCATGGACATAAATCATGTTTTTCCAGAAGTCGTCCGCTGGCGTACTCTGCACCAAATATTGAGAGGGCATAGACCGTGCCCCGCAGGAATAGGTGGCACTGCTTTAGATGTGCAAACACTGGCCTGAAAAAAGCGGCGCTGCCGTAGATGGGGAACATCCAGAGCGAGGTCTGTCCCATCAGGGGGAGTTCGCGCCGCCTGAGTGCACCGAGGGAAGTAAACGTGATTTCCATGCACCAGCCAATGGTGCCGCATTTTATAAAATTATTGAACGTACATAAAAAAGGTAAAGGAATACTTCGTTTTCTCATGTTATCAGCATAACCGGTTATCCTTTACCTTATTCATTGTATTTTCTAATTTATGGTTTTTATTGATTCCCAATGTTCTGCATGGCTGCCTGGGAAGCGGCATCAAAGGTGGTGACGTTGACGGCGCCGGAGACAGCGGTTTTGTATACCGGGGTGTTTGCGCCAAACCTCGTGAAATATACGTACTGCGAAGTTGCATTGATGTTGGTATATGTACCTTCCGCGACAACCTCCATTCCGGTACCGTCGCGGCGGATGCGCTTTAACTGCGGCGAGTCTCCGGAGGTCTGGTAATAAATATAGCTGTCTGTGACATTCAGCATGTCAACCCTGCTGCTGTCAAGCAGCGTCTTGGTTCCGCTGGCAGTGTTGATGCTGATGAGCGAGTAGCCGTCATGGACATCAATGCCATAGACCGTACTGTCTTCTATAATCGGCATGTACACATCCTCTGCAAGTACCTGGCGTGATGTCTTGGTTTGGGGGTCAAGCGCCATCAGGTGGAGGTCTTTTTCATTGTTCATATAATAAAAAGTAGAATTTTGCACGCTTACCGGAAGGATATCCAGCGTCAGAAGCGTATCTTTGTTTTTACCGTCCGTTGACACTTTCTTAAGGGACACATCATCGCCGGAGCTGGTATAGTACACGTCATTGTCCGCCAGCAGCACATATTTGCCATTTACGCGGTCAAGACAGGCGGCATTGCTGGGATCCTTTTTTGAGGCGCGGTATACGCCGGAAGTGCTGATTAGGAAGCCGATTCCTGTCCCCGCTCCGCTTCCGGATCCCCCCTGATAATAGTACAGGAATTTGCCGTCTGCATTGAGACTGGAAACCTCCGTGTATAGCAGCTTCTGCATATCCGTTTCGTCAGGATTCATGCGGTAGAGCGCATTTGCATCGTATGCGTTTGCAAAGTACACATATCCGTCGCTCTCACAGAAAAGTCCGTTATTGTACAGGTTACCGGAAGTGTTCCCCACGGTGCCGGCAGGATTTTTCGGTATTCTGTGGACGATATAGTTTGAGATGGCAAGGCCTGCACCCACAAGCACGAGGCAGATAATGCAGACTGAGATGATGATTTTCTTTTTCATGGTGTTCCCCCTTTATCGATTCATAAATGTTGTGATTATCAAAAACCCCTAAAAATATTATAATGAATTTCAACGAAAAATGAAAGAATTCTTGATAATTTTTTTACAAACTTTCTCTGGTGTGATATACTATCGGTAGAAATAGATTGTAAGATACGAAAGTGGGGATTATAATGGACTTATCGGAACTCAGGACTGGGCTTGACGACATAGACCGGCAGATAGTCGGGCTCTACGAGAAAAGGATGGAATTGTGCGGCAAGGTTGCGGAATATAAAATAGAGACTGGAAAAAGGGTCTTTGACAAGGAGCGTGAACAACAGAAACTCAAGGCGGTAAGCGAGCTGACGCACAATGATTTTAATGCGCGCGGAATCCGGGATTTGTTTGAACAGATTATGTCAATGAGCAGAATGCTCCAGTATCAGATGATTGCGGCACACAATGGCATCGGAAGGCTGTCGTTCATGGAAATGGAAGCGATAGACTGCAAAAAGTGCAGGGTGGTTTTCCAGGGAGCAGAGGGTGCGTATTCGCAGGCTGCCATGATGAAATATTTCGGGGATGATGTCGACAGCTTCCATGTTGATACATTCCGGGACGCAATGCTTGCAATTGACGAGGGCAGTGCAGACTTTGCGGTGCTTCCAATAGAAAATTCGTCAGCGGGAATTGTGAGCGAAATTTATGATTTGCTTGTTGAGTTTGAGAATTATATCGTGGGCGAACAGATTATCAAGATAGAGCATTGTCTTATGGGCGTTCCGGGGGCAAAAACGGAGGACATCAAAACGGTTTATTCCCATCCGCAGTCCCTCATGCAGAGCACGCACTATCTCACGGAGAAGGGATGGCAGCAGATTAGCATGAAAAACAATGCATTTGCCGCAAAAAAAGTGTCTGGAGACAAGGATAAATCACAGGCAGCGATTGCAAGCGAGACCGCTGCAAAGGTATATGGGCTTGAGGTTCTTGAGAAAGGCATAAACGACTTAAAAGAAAATTCCACCCGTTTTATTATCATTACAAACCAGAAAGTATTTGCGAAGGATGCCACTAAGATAAGCCTGTGCTTTGAGCTGTCACATGAGAGCGGGGCGCTTTACCACGCGCTTTCCCATATGATGTACAATGGGCTCAATGTCACAAAGATTGAGTCAAGACCGCTTGCGGGACGCAACTGGGAGTACAAATTTTTCCTTGACTTTGAGGGAAACCTGACAGACGGTGCAGTAAAAAATGCGCTTAGGGGACTGCGCGAGGAGACCAGGAACATGAAAATCCTGGGGAATTATTAGGAGAATAAAAAAGTAACACATTGTGGGAGATGAGGTGTGGCTATGGCATATAAGACGTTTGCTGCGATAGATGTGGGATCTTATGAGCTTGCTATGAAAATATATGAAATATCAAACAAAAACGGAATAAAGGAAATAGACCATATACGTCATAGGATCGAGCTTGGCACAGATTCTTATTTTACCGGAAAGATTAACAATGACCGGGTGGATGAGTTGTGCAGGATGTTAAATGAATTTACGGGAATCATGAAATCCTATAAGGTGGATGCGTACAAGGCATATGGCACAAGCGCCATACGGGAGTCCAAAAACCTGCTGATACTGCTTGACCAGATAAGGACAAGAACCGGCGTGAAAATCGAAGTGCTCAGCAATTCCGAGCAGAGATTTTTGGACTATAAGTCTGTTGCGTCAAGGGTAAAGGATTTCCAGAACATTATAGAGAAAAGCACTGCTTTCATAGATATCGGGGGCGGCAGCGTGCAGATATCCCTTTTCGATGAGGACAGTCTGGTGACGTCCCAGAATATCAGGCCTGGCGTGCTGCGTATGCGGGAGGAATTGACACGGGTGTCATATCGGAGCTATCAGCTCGAGGACATTGTGGAGGAAATGGTGTGCGACAGCCTGGAAAGCTTTCGGGAAATGTTTGTGGGGGACAAGAAGATACAGAATATTATTCTTGTCGACGATTACGTGTCGCTGATTCTGCAGAGAAATTACCTTGAGACGATAAAGAAAGGGCAGGTAAGGACTGAGAAATTTCTGGAATTTGTCGACTCGCTGAAAAAGAAAAAGACGCGGGAAATTGCGATGTCACTTGGCCTGGCACAGGAAAACATCTCACTGCTTTACCTTTCGTCGCTGATGCTGAAATACATGATAAAGGTTCTGGGAGCAGAGATGCTGTGGGCTCCGGGCGTGTCACTGTGCGACGGCATGGCTTATGAATATGCAGAGCAGAACAAGGTACTGTCGTCAGATACGGATGGGATGCCGCACAATTTTGAGCAGGACATCCTTGACTGTGCAAGGGACATCAACCGGCGCTACCATAGCATTGAGCACCGGACCCGCGAGCGCGAGATGATAGCGCTCACCATATTTGACAGCATTAAAAAGAACCATGGGCTGTCCCGGCGCGACAGGCTGCTGCTGCAGCTGGCGGCAATCCTCAGCGAGTGCGGCAGGTACATCAGCCTTGCAAATGTGGGGGAAAGCTCCTACAATATTATCAGTGCGACAGAAATTATCGGGCTGTCCCATGTCGAGCGTGAAATTGTGGCAAGCATTGTCAAGTACACCACAGAACCGTTCGCCTACTATGTGGAACTGGAACGCGGATCCGCGCTTGACAGGGAAGCATATTTGAGGATGTCAAAGCTTACGGCTGTCATGCGGCTTTCCGAGGGGCTTGATTTGAGCCACAGGGGAAAATGCGACAGGCTGAAGGCTGTGATTGAAAATGACGCGCTGCTGCTCACGGTCGAATCCAATGCGGATATGACGCTGGAGTTTGGACAGTTTGAGAAGTGTGCGACGTTGTTTAATGAAATTTTTAACATCAAACCGGTCATCAGACAAAAGAAAAGCAATATTTAAGGATATCATATATGGGGGAATCAGGATGGGCGATAAGAACAATAAATCGGACACAAAGACTGATTACAGCAAATCAGTGTACTATTATAATAGGGAACTAAGCTGGCTTGCCTTTAACCACCGTGTGCTGGGAGAGGCAAGGGACAGGGACATTCCCCTCTTTGAGCGAATTAAGTTTCTGGGTATCACGGCATCAAATCTGGATGAATTTTTCATGGTGCGTGTGGCATCACTCAAGGATATGGTCAATGCGGGCTACACGAAAAAAGACATCGCGGGCATGACGCCGACGGAGCAGCTCGAGGCAGTCAACAGGGCTACACACGAGCTTGTGAATATGCAGTACGATGTTTATAATAGGTCATTGCTTCCGCTTCTGGCACAGAATGGCCTCAAGGTGATAGAAAACCATGAGGAGCTCACAAAAAAGGACTGCGCGTTCGTGGACAGATATTTTCAGGATAACGTGTATCCGGTGCTCACGCCGATGGCAGTGGATTCCTCACGGCCGTTTCCGCTGATTCGGAATAAATCCCTCAACCTGGGCGCACTGGTGTCACGCAAAGAGGTCAAGGGAAGAAGGCATCTTTTTAACAAAAAGTCCGTACAGGGCAAGGAGCTGGAATTTGCGACTGTTCAGGTTCCAAGCGTCCTGCCCCGCATTGTCCAGCTTCCGGAATCATCAGACGGTACAAGGCGTGTGATTTTGCTGGAGCAGATTATTGAGAGAAATATGGATAAGCTGTTCCTGAACTATAATATAGAGTGCGCCTTTTCATTCAGGATAATGAGAAATGCGGATTTTGCCCTTGAGGAGGAAGAGGCACAGGATCTTCTAAAGGAAATTGAAAAACAGCTGAAAAAGAGACAGTGGGGACAGGCGATTCGTCTTGAGGTCGAGGACGGCATCGAAAAGCGCCTGCTGGATATTATCAAGAAAGAGCTGATGATAGACGAGCGGGACATCTATAATATTCCGGGACCGCTTGACCTTACGTTTCTGATGAAGATGTACGGACTAGAGGGCTTTGACCGCCTTAAGAACAAGCCATATACGCCGCAGCCTGTTCCTGAGATAGAAGCCGATGACGATATTTTTGAAAAAATCAGGGAACAGGATATTCTGCTGCACCATCCGTACCAGACATTTACGCCGGTAGTGGATTTCATCAAACAGGCGGCGCGTGACCCGCAGGTGCTAGCCATCAAGCAGACCCTGTACCGCGTTAGCGGGAACTCGCCGATTATCGCGGCGCTTGCCCAGGCTGCGGAGAACGGCAAGCAGGTGTCCGTGCTTGTTGAGCTGAAGGCGCGCTTTGACGAGGAAAACAATATTGTGTGGGCGAAAAAGCTTGAGAAAGCGGGATGCCATGTTATTTATGGGCTTGTCGGACTAAAGACACACTGCAAGATTACGCTGGTGGTACGGCGCGAGGAGGAAGGCATCCGGCGCTATGTCCATCTGGGCACGGGAAACTACAATGATGCCACCGCCAAGCTGTATACTGACCTTGGAATCCTGACCTGCAATGAGGCAATCGGGGAGGACGCGACCGCGGTCTTTAATATGCTCTCGGGCTATTCCGAGCCTTTGGGATGGAACCATCTGGCGCTTGCACCGCTGTGGCTGAAGGATCGGTTCCTGTACCTGATAAACAGGGAGAAGGAAAATGCCGCAGACGGCAGTCCGGCAAGAATCATTGCAAAAATGAACTCGCTCTGCGACCCGGACATTATAAGGGCATTGTATGAAGCCGCCGCGGAGGGGGTGAAAATACAGCTGATTGTCAGGGGAATATGCTGTCTGCGCACGGGCGTCGAGGGGACGAACGACAATATTGAAGTCCGCTCCATTGTAGGTAATTTTCTGGAGCATGCGCGTATATTCTACTTTGAAAATGCAGGGGATCCGGAGGTATACATGGCAAGTGCGGACTGGATGCCCAGAAACCTTGAGCGGCGTGTGGAAATCCTGTTTCCGGTGCTCAATGCCGAGTTAAAGGAAAAGGTTCTCCATGTGCTGGATGTCCAGCTAAACGATACGCAGAAGGCACAGTTTCTGCAGGCTGACGGAAGCTACCACAAGCTTGAGAAACAGGGAAAGGAGCTTTGCAATGCGCAGGAAGAATTCTGTAAGGAGTACATGGCGCTGGCTTCCATAAAGGAAAAGGCGGAGCAGCAGGCACGTACATTTAAGCCGGAAGTCAACCAGTCACAGAATAAATAAGGAGATGGGAAGGGCAGAATATGATAAGATACGTACTTGCCTCGGCTTCACCGAGACGGCTGGAGCTTATGGAACAACTGGGAATTTATTTTGAGGTCTCCCCGGCACATGGTGAGGAGAAGACTACAAAAGAACTTCCAGAGGATATTGTTGAAGAGCTTTCCTGCGCAAAAGCATGTGAGGCAGCAGACCGGTATGCGGACAAATACAAAAATGACACTACTGTCATAATTGGCGCGGATACAATTGTGTTTCACGCAAATGAAATTATGGGAAAGCCAAAGGATAAAAACGATGCGGCGGCAATGCTCGCGAAGCTGCAAAATGATGTGCACCAGGTATATACCGGAGTGACGCTTGTCATTATGGAAAAAGGTGAAAGAAGAAATGTGACATTTCACGAAAAGACGGATGTAACCATGTATCCGATGACGGATGCCCAGATACAGGCATATGTGGCGACGGGTGAGCCGATGGACAAGGCGGGGGCATATGCCATACAGGGAAAATGTGCCATCTATATCAAGAAAATAGACGGTGAATACAATAATGTGGTAGGACTTCCTGTTGCCAGACTGATGCAGGAGCTTTGCGCACTGGGGCTGGCGTAAGATGGAAATGACTGAATAGAAAGGTATAAAGGAGAGAAAAGCTATGCACGAGTATGATGAAGCGGTACTAAAGTGTTTTCTGGAGAACCAGCTCCAGCTTTTGCCCGAGAAGGTAGCGGATAATATTGACGAGGCGGAGGCATTCCTCGAGGAGTGCGTCGCGGTGGTTGTCGATTCCGTTGACGAGGTATGGGACTATTTTAATGAAGAGGGAATAGACCTGGAAGGGCAGGAGAAAGAGGAAATAGTGGATGCGCCGGAAGTATTCGACATCGGTGACGGAAGATACCTGATTGTGGAGAGTTAGGAACTGTTCATCAATAGACAGGTCAGGGTACACAGGTTATTTTGAACAGAGAGAAAGATAGGAAAAGGGAAAACAAAGTGGAGAGAAAAACAAATATTTCAGTATGGCAGTTAAGGCTGTTTGAGGGCTTTGACAAGGATGTAATGGTAATGCAGCGCGACGAGGAGGAAGTCTTTGACGGGGCAGTCCATGTGTTTTTTGACAGGGAATACTATGATGCGTATGTTGCAAAGGCATCAAAATACAGCGGGCACCGCTATGCGTATCATGAGGATAAGCTGGGGGAGGTCATCAACCAGATATTTGACGAGGAGATTCCCGGGCTGGTGCTTCATATCAGCACGACCGAGGGCGCGCCGAAGAATGTGCTGGGGGACGAGAAATACATTGGGGCAAGGGAGCTTCTGGGGCTGCGGGATGCAGCGGACAGTTACCACTATCTCTACACGACATCCATTGACAGATGTGCGCGGGAGGATGCAATTGCGCGCCTTTGGACAAAAAGTGTGTTTATCATCGGACAGCTTCCGGATTTCAGGACCAGACCAAAAGAGGGGGAAAAAGCGGTATTTGAATTTATGACCATGAGGAGAAAGAAGGATGGGGCGCAGGCAACGGCAGAGGATTTTGACTATGAGTCCCTGAAGGTTTTTCTGACGGCAGACAGCGCGATGCATTTTAATCCGGATAAAAAGCCTGTCAATAAATATAAACTGTCCATGCTGTCCCAGATTGCCAGGGGAAAGCTCCAGGTCATCATAGAGCCGCACAGGAATTACTGGCTGGAGTATGACCCTGCGAACCTGAATCTGGCAGGACATCTGGATATCCCGCTGTATAATGAGGAGAAGGTACGGGCAAGGATTCACGCGTATATGCAGATGGAAAAGATATATGTCCTTCTCGCGCCGCTTCACAGCGATTACAGGGTTTCACTTGGTAACCCGCTTTTGATGAAGCCGGACAATGAAAATATCCTGATGTATTTATTTGAGAACTATGATGACGCGGTCAGTTATGTGCTGCAAAACCCGACGCTGCTGCCGGTATTTGACAGCATATTCCCGATAGGGGTGCTGGAACAGGACAATAAATTATATAGTCTTGAAACGATTCTTGCACTTGCACAAAAGCTTGGCGTGGCAGGTGTGAACCTCGACTTTGACACGATGCATGCCATCGGGTGCAAACTGGCATACCTGCGGGAAGTGACAGGCTACAAACGGGAGCCGGAGGAACTTTTATCGAAAGAGGAGCTGTCACTGGTAATGCGTGAGAAAGACGGCGCAAAACAGTACCGTATGCCAGTGGTTCCATTCTGTGACAAGGCGAATGACTACCTGGTGAGTGATGAGAGAAAAGCACAGCTGGTGTCACACATGGATAATGATTTTGACCAGGGACTTGCATATATGGCAGGGTGCAGTGTCATTGAGATGATGGTCATGATGCAGGAGGCGGCATCAAGGTACGAGGCGGCAAGGACATCGGATGATGCGGAGAAAAAGGAGCAGTACAACATCCTGATGAACCGGATTACGGTTTTCCTGACAGAGGCGCTGTGTGAGAAGCCGTATATTTTTACACTGCGGGAAGAGAATGGCGAATTTACACTTAAGAATAATCTCGTATATCTGATTGTCACAAATCGTTACGAGGCAGGCAGAAAGGGAGAGGGGAGACTGGTACCGGTCGGAATTGACAACCCGCAGTTTATGGAGAAGCTTTGTGAGACAAGCCGGGTGGCTGTGCTGACAGACGGACCAAGCACAGTGTGCATCATGGATACCAGGCTGATGAGCGAGGTGGCGAAACAGTGGAAAAAGGCAGAACCCCTCCGCGAGGAGCTCATGATATACCTGACACAGGGATGCGGGCTGTCCTATCCCGAGGCAGGCTATTACTACAGGAGACTTCGGACTGACAGCAGCATTTTCGTGGAGTTTACCTCAACTGTCAGGAACGGGGAGTTTCCGCCAATCGGAATGCTGACCATAGAGGGCTTTACGGCGCAGGGGCTGGCAGAGAAACACGGATTGAATGTACTTCAGGCATATGATGCCCTGTTAAGGCTCAAGGAGGATTCCTCTTATGCGGAAAAGCTCAGGGGAGAATCAGGTGCGGAACCGGCGGACGACACGCATGACGGCGAAACAGAGAAAAAAGGACTCTTTGGAAAGCTTTTTAAAAAATGAATGTTGAAAATGAATGTGATAAATTCTCCTTGAAAAATCGGCCTATTTATGTATAATAGAAAGAGTGCTGATAAACACTGGAAAAAATTATATATTTATTTAAGAGGAATTTAACATGATAAGTGCAAACAATGTAACCTATAGAGTTGGAAAGAAAGCGTTATTTGAGGATGTAAACATCAAGTTTACGGAGGGAAACTGCTACGGGCTGATTGGGGCAAACGGAGCAGGAAAGTCAACGTTTTTAAAGATTTTGTCCGGAAAGCTTGAGACGACAAAAGGCGATGTTGCCATAACGCCGGGACAGCGGCTTTCCGTGCTCGAACAGGATCACTTCAAGTATGACGAGTATCCTGTCATGGATGTCGTCATTATGGGAAATGCCCGCCTGTACGAAATTATGAAGGAAAAGGAAGCCATCTATGCGAAAGAGGATTTTACGGACGAGGACGGCATCCGCGCCAGCGAGCTTGAGGGTGAGTTTGCCGAGATGGATGGATGGGAGGCAGAGTCCAATGCGGCACAGCTGCTGAACGGACTTGGCATTGAAACGGACATTCACTATTCTGTTATGAAGGATCTGAACGGCAGTGAGAAGGTAAAGGTGCTTCTTGCGAAAGCGCTTTTTGGCAATCCGGATATCCTGCTTCTCGACGAGCCGACGAACCATCTGGACCTGGATGCCATCGCATGGCTTGAGGAGTTTCTGATTAATTTTGAGAATACGGTGATTGTTGTGTCACATGACCGCTATTTCCTGAACAAGGTGTGTACGCAGATTGCGGATATCGACTACGGCAAAATCCAGCTTTATGCCGGAAACTATGATTTCTGGTATGAGTCAAGCCAGCTGCTGGTAAGGCAGATGAAGGAGGCAAACAAGAAAAAGGAAGAAAAGATTAAGGAGCTGCAGGAATTTATTTCGCGGTTCTCCGCAAATGCTTCCAAGTCAAAGCAGGCTACATCGAGAAAGCGTGCCTTAGAGAAGATAGAGCTGGATGACATCAAGCCTTCCAGCCGCAAATACCCCTATATTGATTTCCGTCCTGACAGGGAAATCGGCAACGAGGTTCTTACGGTTGAGAATCTTTCAAAGACGGTGAATGGGGAAAAAGTGCTTGACAACATATCGTTTATTTTAGGACGTGAGGATAAGGTTGCGTTTGTCGGCGGAAACGAGCTTGCAAAGACAACGCTTTTCCAGATTCTGATGGGGGAGATAGAGCCGGACGAGGGTACGTATAAGTGGGGTGTGACCACATCACAGGCATATTTTCCAAAGGATCCGACTAACGAATTCAACAACGATTATACCATTGCGGACTGGCTGATGGGGTATTCCCCGGTAGATGATATTACCTATGTGCGCGGTTTTCTTGGACGTATGCTCTTTGCAGGAGAGGACGGTGTGAAAAAGGTAAAGGTGCTTTCCGGTGGTGAGAAGGTGCGCTGTCTGCTCAGCAAGATGATGATAAGCGGTGCAAACTGCCTGATTCTTGACGAGCCGACAAACCATCTGGACATGGAATCCATCACGGCGCTCAACAATGGACTGATTAAGTTTCCGGGCATGGCGATTTTTGCATGCCATGACCATCAGTTTGTGCAGACAACTGCAAACCGCATCATGGAAATCCTTCCGAATGGTACACTGGTCGACAAGATTACTACTTATGATGAGTACCTTGAAAGTGATGAGATGGCGAGAAAGAGAACTGCTGTGTATACTGCCGAGGCAGAGGACGAGAGTGGCGAGGAATAGAATGAGAGTGAAAAGAGGCAGACTGTGCTGCCTCTTTTCATTCTTTAGACATGTGCACGCGCCCCAGAGGATGAGTGGACACGGAGCTGGCGGGTGTGCATGGATTTTCATTCGTTACTGGAACGGAGTGAACAGTCCCTGACAGCAGGGAAGAAGGGAGAACAGAAAAAAAGTGGGATTCATTGATTTACATGTGCATTCGTCGCGCTCTGACGGCACGCTCACGCCGACGGAGCTGGTGGATTACGCGGTAGAAAAAGGACTGTGTGCCATGGCGCTCACGGACCATGACACAGTTGACGGGCTGGATGAAATCATTTCATATGCAAAAGACAAGCCGATTGAGATTATTCCCGGAATCGAGTACTCCACAGAGTACAATAAGCGGGATGTGCATATTGTGGGACTCTTTATTGACTATAAGGCGCCAGTGTTTCAAAAATATCTGGCACGGTTCCTGCAGTCAAGAATGGACAGGAATTATAAACTTTGTGCGAATCTCAGGGAGGCAGGAATCAACATTACTTATGAAGCGTTAGCGGAGGCATTTCCGGATGCAGTGATTACCCGTGCCCACTATGCGCGGTTTATGCTGGACAGAGGATATGTACAAAGTACAAACGAAGCTTTTTCCAGGTATCTTGGCGACCATACGAAATATTTCGTGCACCGTGAGAAAGTGACGCCGGAGGAGGTCATAAGGGTAACTCTGGATGCTGGCGGAATACCGGTTCTGGCTCATCCGACCCTTTATGGGATGGGGCACGAGCAGCTTGAGATTCTGGTACAGCGGCTAAAGGATGCCGGACTGATGGGAATTGAGACAAAATACAGCTCCTATTCCCTTACGGAGGAGAGACAGATTAGGATGCTGGCAGAAAAGTATAACCTGCTGCAGAGCGGCGGTTCGGATTTTCATGGCTCCAACAAGCCGGGGTTAGACCTTGCCGTCGGGTATGGAAGTCTCTATATCCATGAGAAAGTGCTTGCCGATATGAAGAAGGCGCTTATTACAAAGATATTGTTTACCGATTTGGACGAGACACTGCTTACCAGGGACAAGACAATAACAGAGCGGGCAAGGCAGAAGATTCTGGAGATGCTGTCAGAGGGAAACTATTTTGTGCTGTCAAGCGGCAGGTCGACGAACAGCATCCTGAATGTGCTGGAAACACTTGGAATACAGCAAAACAGCCCGGGTGGCGGAATCTATGCGTCGGCGTATAATGGCGCGGTTCTTTATGACTGTGGCAGCGGTGAAACGATAGCGCATTATGATGTGCCGGTCCCGACAGCACAGGCGATTTTTGACAAAGCCGCGGGGATGGGGATTCACATTCAGACATACACGGATACGCACATTATTAGCAGTGCGGACGACAGGGAAATTGCATTTTATACAAATGCAATAAAGTCGCCGTATATTGTAAGCATGAACCTGGAAAAAGAGCTTTCCCATGCACCGTCCAAATTGCTCGCAATTGACCTGGATGACAGGGCAAAACTGGAAGCGCTGCGCAGGGAAGTGGAGGAATCTGAGATTGGGGCGGACATAACCTGTGCGTTTTCCAACGCGCAGTACCTTGAGTTTTACAATAAAAAAGCCGGTAAGGGGAATGCGCTTGTCAATCTGTGCAGGGCACTCCGCATCCATGTCAAAAATTCTGTCGCGGCAGGGGATGAGGAGAATGACATATCCATGCTTGAGGCGGCAGGAGTCGGAGCCTGCATGGTAAACGGAAATCCGGCTGTGAAGGCACACGCGGATTATGTCACGCAGCAGGACAACAACCATGATGGCATTGTGGAGATTATTGACAAGTTTATACTGAATCAGTAATAATAGAATGGATAGGAAATGTATCTTAACGAAGGGAAAGGGATGGCAATGAACGAAAAGAAAATGGCATTTGAGCAGAGGATAGAACAGAACAGTAAAAACTATTATCCAAAAGACTTGTTTGACTTGAAAACGTCGGAAGCAATGCTGGGACAGCTCTATGAAATCTTTGGACTTGATACAATGATGACGGACAGACATGGCGGCATTGTGATGACATTCGGTGATTTTGGCAGCTTTAAGCCGGATGTTGTCAATAAACCAGGAAACAAAATCAGGGTGAAAGGCAGAACCGTATGTCACATTTATGCGAAATATGACAATGTTCCGGCAGAACACTTTGAGGCTGTAAACAAGCTGCTTGGCGCATATATTGAAACACTGGAAGATTACAGTGAAAAGTCATATCTTGCAAGTGAGCAGGCAGTGTATTTGGATGAGCTTGAGCAGCAGCTTGAGAAGGAGGCATTCCAGGCAAAACATTCTGGCCAGAATGACCCGCTGACAGGGGCGCTGAACAGGAACTGTTTTATAAGCCACATGAAGGAGCTTGCGGAGCGGGAGGTCGTTCCCACTGCGGTAATCTGCGTCAACATCAATGACTGGCGGTTTGTCGACAACAATTTCGGCGAGGAGGAAAGCGACCGCCTGATCGTGACTGTCGCCGAAATTCTGAAGGATACGGCAGCAGAGACCGGCATGGAACATGCCGTGATCGGCAGGGTAGAGGGAGATGTTTTCAATGTGCTGCTGCCGCTTACGGAGGAAGAGACGGCAAAAGAATACTGTGCAAGGATACAGCAGGCGTGTGAAAGCTTTGAGGATGCGATACTTGCCCCGAGCATTGCGGTCGGATGCGTGATGCGGACAAATGTCGAGGAAAGTTTTAAGAATATTCTTTCAGATGCCGAATATGCTATGTTGGAGAACAAATTCACCATGAAGAATGCGCCCGGATATAAGGAAAGACTTGAGAAAGGGCTAAAATTCTAAAATAATTATTAAGTGAATTAAACTTCAAAAACAAAAGAAAAACAAAGGAAACGGAAGTATTTGGAAGAAAACAGGAGATAATACATCTTAAATCCGTTTGCAGAACTGTGGACAAAAAATTATTATATGATTTGTTAGCACTCAATAGATAAGAGTGCTAATCAAAAAGCGAATGATATTTTTTTATAAATCTTTAAGGAGGCATTTAACATGAAATTAGTACCATTAGGAGACAGAGTCGTATTAAAGCAGTTAGTCGCGGAGGAAACAACAAAGTCAGGTATCGTATTACCAGGACAGAACAAGGAGAAGCCGCAGCAGGCAGAGGTTATCGCAGTAGGACCTGGCGGTGTCGTTGATGGCAAGGAAGTTAAGATGGAAGTCAAAACAGGCGACAATGTAATCTTTTCCAAGTATTCAGGAACAGAAGTAAAGATTGATGACGAGGAGTTTATCATTGTAAAGCAGAATGACATTCTGGCAGT
>CARTDA010000038.1:0-40560 GCA_949066965.1 uncultured Lachnospiraceae bacterium | reverse complement strand
TTAAAACAGCTAGTTAAGAAACAGGGGTATCATTTATAAAGTTGTAAAGTAGTGTAATATAGAGGATATTGGTGTACTCTTTTTTGTATTGTTTTGCGTATGCCTTTGCAAGCTCGCTTTTCCCAATCCCCGCGATACCATGTAAAAACACTTTTCCCTCGTCGGTCAGTAATTTATGCAGTGCATCAAGTTCGCTGTCACGCCCGCAGAAATGACGGCATGGTTTTGGCACTTCATTCTCGTATATATAATCTGCCACCATCGGAGAAAAGTTTCCAGCGGTAAGCAGTTCTTTTGTCTTGGTATCCCTCTTTACAAAATTTCGCTCCATACCGAATAACAAGAGGTCAGTAATATATTCTGCCTGTGCTTTTTCCGTATTACAGGGATATGCACTGTTTAGTTTTTGCCGCTGTATTTCTGATATTGAATTATCCTGCACCAGTAAATCATGCATTTGGGTTATCACAAACCCTGTATCATAAAACAGCGGGAGTATATTTTCCTCAAAATTATCAGCAAAATCATTCCTGCCCTTTTTATCAGAAAGATAATATCCCGTAATCTTCGGGCTTACTTTTGCCTGACCGTTTATCCATCGGCAGACAAGCCCGTTATCCAGAACAAAATTATCCGTATCGCCATTTTGGAAATAATCATCAAACAGCATATACAGAAAATCAATCTGGCTTATTCCAATGCCATTCTTGTATGGCATGTCCTCACTGACATAGCGACGCAGGATACCCATAACGGAACAAAAATCAAGACGCTCCATAGTTTTAAAACTCCTTTTCCATTTTTTTAATCAATCAGCAGTCAGTCTGCGCTCAATGTGGTTCTGCCTGCTTTTCTTTAGACTGAAAATGATATTTCAATATCACGGAAGTTGGTACTGCTAAAGAATGAGTATAGCACAAACCATTTTCCAATAAAAGAGAATTGGAGGAGATATATGGAAAAATCAGACAGCAATGTAAATTCTGGCTATTTTGAGTACGGCAATGTGAGGATAATCATATCAGAACATTTTCCCGATAGCGGCAGGACAATGGAAAGCCTTATGGAAAACCTGATAATTCATGAAGCAAAACAGCATGAAAAACAAAAGGTTTCATAGTCCTGAAGGCATATATCGGCAAATTTGTAAAAAGAATCGTTGAGGAATACCCACGAAAATGTTATACTTGATTTAATCGTTAATACGATTTGCAGGTATTGTAAGCGTGGGTTGTTTCATGAAAGGAGATAAAATGAAACAACTGAATAACAATACAGCTATTTATATGCGGTTAAGCCGCGATGATGAGAATTATGGCGACAGTGTGAGCATTGAAACGCAGCGAACCATTCTGACACAGTTTGCAAAGGAAAACGGATTCCATGTGTTTGATGAGTATGTGGACGACGGATGGAGCGGGACAAATTTTGAACGCCCATCATTTCAGAGAATGATGGACGATGTAGAATCCGGTGCAGTCAACTGCATCATTACAAAAGACCTGTCCCGCTTTGGCAGGGAACATGTTATGATGGACTATTATCTTGAATTTTACTTCCCTGAAAAGAAAGTCCGCTATATTGCAGTTTCTGACGGAGAAGATACGGAAAAGGGATTAAGTGACTTCGTTCCCTTTAAAAACCTGTTCAATGAATGGTTTGCAAAAGACACAAGCCGGAAGGTAAAGACATCACTAAACGCTAAATTCAGGGCAGGTGAGCGTACTTTCGCATATGCCCCGATAGGCTACAAAAAGCACCCTGACATCAAAAACAAACTTATGATTGACGAGGAAACTCGGTGGATTGTTGAAAAAATTTATGAGCTTGCACTGCTTGGAAACGGTTCTGCAAAGGTTACAAAACTCCTGATAGCCGAAAAAATCCCTACTCCCGGTTATCTTAACTACAAAAGGTATGGCACGTTTGCAAATATCTATGCAGACGCACCAGAGGAAAAATCATGGTCATGGACAATTGCGCAGGTAAAAAGCATTTTAAGGGATGAAACGTATATCGGCAATTCGATCCATTACAGGGAAACCAATGTATCCTTTAAAAATAAGCACCGTGTACGCAAAGATAAAAGCGAATGGTTAAGGATTGAGGGAACACATGAACCGATTATATCACAGTCTGATTTTGATAAGGTTCAGGGGCAGATAGCGTCAAGGCGCAGGGAAAGAAAGGACAGCACAACACAGATATTTGCAGGACTTGTGAAGTGCGCTGACTGCGGCTGGTCGCTTAGTTTTGCCACAAAGAAACAGTGCAAAACTCCATACAGCTATTTCAAATGTAGCAGGTACAGCAGTCTTGGAAAGGCTTATTGCAGTGGTCATTTTATCCGTTATGATACACTTTATGCCTATGTACTGTCAAGGTTACAGTTCTGGTCAGAGCAGGCACATTTGGATGAGGAAAAACTGCTAAGGAAGCTGCTGAACGCAAGCGACAGGGAAACAGGCGTTATCCGCAAAAAGCAGGAAAGTGACCTGAAACGGGCTGAAAAACGCAAATCAGAAGTAGACGCTTTATTTACAAGGCTGTATGAGGACTGGGTGGCAGGACGCATTACAGAATACAATTTCAACATGCTGTCGGCAAAATATCAGGATGAGCAGGCGCAGCTTGATGAACAGCTTAAAGGATTAAAGGCTAAGCTGAACGAAACAAGGCAGACTGTATCTGATGCGGAAAAGTGGATGTCTTATGTCAAAGAGGCGGCTTATCCAACAGAGCTTACAGCATCACTTCTAAACACGTTGATTGAAAAGATAGTTGTCCATGAGGCAGACAGGCATAAGGACGGCACGGCAGAACAGGAAATAGAAATATACTACCGCTTTATCGGCAAAATCGACTGATGTATCAAAAATTTAATTACCAGTATCTTTAAATATGTGAAACCGGTATCTGCTATCCTGATATAGAGCTGCTGCCAGACATCGCGGAGTTTTTCGGGGTTACTGTAGACTGTCTGATGGGAGTAAACGAAACGGTCAGGAAAGAGAAGATTGCGAAGTATCTGGAACAGTTTCAGGAGGCAGTCAGTCAGGGAAGAATTGACGACTGTATTGCTGTCGCGAGAAGTGGCATTGCGGAATACCCCAATAGTTATATGCTGCTGAACAAGCTTATGTATGCGTTGTTTCTGGCAGGCGATAGTGATGGAAACATACCAGAGTGGCAGGAGAATATGAAAAAATATGATTCGGAAATCACAATGATCGGCGAGCGGATTATGAAGTATTGCCCTGATCAGGATATCCGGCTGGAAGCGGCGGCAAGGCTTGCGTTTAACCATTGTGAAATGGGACGTAGAGCAATAGGCAGGGCAATTTTTGAAACATTACCGTCCCAGAAATATTGTAAAGAAACACAGATTTGGTGGGCGCTGGACGAAGAAGAGAAACTTCCGTTTATCCGCACCAGAATCCAGGAGGGGTATGCAGCGATGTATCATGGAATTTACCTGCTGCTTGGGGAAAGGCTTCTTCCGGATGAAGAGTTGTTGAAGGTATGCCGCAAATTGTTTGCCTTGCAGGAACTTGTTTTTGACGGAAAAGAACCTGTCGAATGGGGGACTGTAAGAAACCATTGCACGATGGCGGCGTTGTTAGCCCGGTTAAAGCAGTATGATTCGATACTTCTCTCAGCGCATCCGGGTACAGTTCGTGGTAGACCGGGATATCGCTGCCGCCCTCAAAACCATAAGGAAACCAGTAATAGGGCCTGTCCACGGCGTTGCATAGATAGAATGCTGCCACGACATCGATCGTGGTCATATATACATAGGGGCGGTCATGGTCGGCCTGGTTTGGTTTTAATACTTTAATGTTTCCTGTGTTGCTGCCGTGGTATAGTATCATGGCGGTTCCCCCTTAAATCTCAATAGTTCCCCTGTTAAACTTCCCGGCCGCTATGTCATTCATCTGGAAGTCTGAATCATCGGGCTGACAGCGCAGATTCTCCAACGTGCAGCTTAGGAACTGTCTGACAGCGCAGGTCACGCATCTTCCCGTGTGGTTCCGCCATAGGCGTAAGTGACAGGAAGGCATAGCAGCGAAGGTTTTTCGCCTATGGACTTGTCCAGCAAAAGCCTTACGCACAGCTCCGCAATGTCCGGCACTGGCTGGACAATCGTGGAGCATATGTAGTCAGGGTCCCCGAAAAATCGGATGCCGTCGTACCCGATCAGCTGGATATCCCGTGGGACGTCCACGCCAAGCCTGCGCAGCATTTTCAGTATAAAATATGCGAGCCCGTCTGTCACGCAGAAAATTCCGTCCAGGGACATTTTTCCGCCGGGGGCGTGGTCTGCAAGGAACTGTTCAAAGGTGTCATAGGGTTCGTTGTCGCCCACTATTTTCATTTCACAATGGAGTCCGCGGGCAAGGCAGCCGTTTTCAAAGCCGGCTTTGCGCTTGTTCGGTTCATTGCTGATGGAGGAGCTTTTGCACAGAAAGGCAACATTTTTACATCCAAAATCCGCCAGCTTTTCCGCAGCCAGCTGTCCGCCAGCGAAATTGTCGCTCGCCACACAGGGGATACCCGGTCCCATGCAGCGGTCAATAGATACGAAAGGCGTATTTTTATGAACGCTCAAATCCGGGTTGTAGGTCAGCCCGATGATGCCGTCAACCTTGTTCTGCTGTGCCATAGCGATATATTCCTGTTCCAGATCTGAATCATAGTCGGTGCAGCAGAGCAGCATCCGGTATCCCTGCCGTAACAGCACCAGATTGACATGGTAGGTGAGGGAGGCGTAGAAAGGCTCCGTCGTATTGGGAATCAGGAAAACGACGGTATGGGTCTTGTCTGCCCGGAGTCCCTGGGCATAACTGTTAACCTGGTAGCCGAGCTTGTTTATTGCATTTTCCACGCGGATTCTGTAAGAGTCGCCGACCGGTATGCCGTTGACTACCTTAGATACGGTGCCAAGGGCAACGCCGGCCTCCCTTGCCACGTCTTTCATTGTCGGATTGGGGCTTTCTGGTTTCATTGGATATCACTTCCTGACGATTCGTAGTTGTATAGGTATTTTAAATAGTCCACGGCGTTGTCCGTGCGCGGTGTATTTGCAATGATGCCAAAGTAGACAGGTTCATGAAAGCCGGCACCGTCGATCAGTGTTGTGTGCGACAGGTCGATGCCGTAATAGTGTTCCTCGGTCACCGCATGGTAGGATGCGGATGCGTCAAACATCAGTTCCTCCTGGTTGTCCTCGAGAATGACAATATTGGCGGCAAGATCCGGCTTTACGGCGTTATATAAGCCGGAGTCCGCCTGCGGAAGAAAGTCCTCGAGATCATACAGGTAGCCGTTCTGGGAAAACGCATCAAACGCTTCTCTGTTCATCAGGACAACATCGAGCAGTTCCCCGTCGATGACAGCGAGGATTTTCATGCGTGACGCGTAGGTGTACTGGTGGTTTTCGTTCAGCTCGTCATCGGTCAGGTACAGTCCGGTGTACAGTTCTAGCTTGTTTTTGGACGGATTCAGGTTTCTGTGGCCGAGAAAATCTTCCCCGAGTCCTTTTTTCAGATTTCCGCCGGCGTTCACATTGACGAGCGCGACATACAGTACAGGCTCCCTGGCTGTAAAATGGCCGTACAGGATATAGGCGAGGACATACAGCAGGATACCGAGGATAGCGAGCGGAAGCTTGTAGTAATCCCAGATATACTCTATTTTTGTCCTGCCTTTCAGTGTTTTGAGATTTTCATCGCGGATTGCTTTCATGGGAGTTCACGTTCCTTTATTTCTATTTCGGCGGATTCAATGATTCTGGCAGGTTCTTCTGTCCCGGCGGGTTCGCTGTCTAAGGGGGCTTCTTCCTGTTTTTCCTGGCAGAGCAGCAGGATGTTGGAGAGCAGGTAGGAGCAAAGCAGTGCGCAGAGTCCCTCCCCGAAGACAATCATCGGCGTAAAGACGTTGATGATGACAAATGCCATGGCGAAGTATATGACGGCCATGACTGCCGTGCAGAGCAAAAAGCGCATGCCGAGCATGATGGCGTTCTTAAACATGGCCGCGGTGGTGTTGTCAAATCTCGCAAGCAGCGGGAATATGTACATCAGTATGATGGCATAGGCGGCTGCAGCGATGAGAAAAATTGCTGTGGCAACAGTCCAGAAGGCATTCTCAAACCGCATATGATAAAAGATGTAGCCGTCAACTCCAAGAACGATCCCCACGGCGAGAAGGATCAGCCAGATGACAGTTGCCTGCCTGAAATTTTCCCGGAATGAATGGAAAAATGATTTCGTCAGGCTGCCCTCCTCGTTTTTGGCAACCTTCAGGGTCACATAGAACAAGGCGGTGGTGGACGCGCCGGCTGTGACAATGGGCAGGCAGCAGACCAGCCACAACAGATTCAGGTAGGCGCTGTAAGTGATCTTGGTAATGAAGGACATAACCGGGCTTTCGGGGTTTAAGATACCATGCATAAAACGTTTCCTTTCTATAATATAATGTGTGAATTAATACATAAAACTTTTTTAGTCTTCGGTAGACTCCCTGTAAATCAGGCTGGTCTCCGTATAAATCCTGCGAAAGTTCAGGGTGGGCTCCTTGATTCTTGACATGAGCAGGTGCACCGCGGAAAGCCCCATGATCTGGCTGTGGATATGAATCGTAGTCAGCGTGGGCGAAGTGACTCTTGATTCCGGGGAATCATCAAAACCGCACAGCCAGACATCCTCGGGGACACGGATACCTAACTCCTTAAATACCTGCATGGTATCCAGTGCGACAAAGTCGTTTGCGCAGATAAACACGTCTGGCAGTTCCCGTCGTTTTTGGATTTCTTCCTTTATGTATTCACGGTATGGTTCATACCCTGGGATTCCGGTGTTTCTCCTGTTTTCGGTGATGCAGTAGTCACTGGGGCAGGAGAGCCCGGAGAGATACATGGCATTCCGATAGCCCAGGAAACGCTCATAGAAGGACTGGCAGTGCGAAATATCGCCGATAAACCCGATGCGCGTCTTGCCCCTGCGGATCATCTCATGTACAAAGCAGCCGATGTCCGTCTGGTTATCCATATAGAGACAGTCTGACTTTAACGGCATGTCAAAGTCTGTCACCGGCGAATCCACAAAGAGCGTGGGAACGTCAAGTCCGCAGAGCATGTGACAGTAGTCTTTGTTGAACATTTCGACACAGATGATTCCGGCAGTCCTTTTTTCATTATAAAAACTGGGAAGGGACAGGCATTCGATTTCGTGTTCCCGGAGCCGGTGCATGGTGAAGCTGTGTCCCATTCCGGAGAGTTCCCTCTGAAATTTGTCCAACATGGTGGAGGCAAAATGGGAACTTCCAATGGAATTGGATGTAAACAGGGAAATTTCCCTTTTGTCCGTCTCGGACGGGAGACTGGTTCCGGTTCTGCCGGAACCATAGATATTGTCATAGGAAATCTGTTTATAGCCCATCTCGATCGCCTTTTTCAAAACACGTTCCCTTGTGGCGTCGGCAAGAATTCCTGTATTGTTGATTGCTTTGGATACCGTATTGCGGGAAACGCCCAGTTCATCCGCAATATCCTGAATCGTAACGCGGTCTGCCATGAAAGATCACATCCTTTCTTATAATATAGTGTAATATAACGTTTTTTTGCAATGGTTTTCTGTACTTTATCTCCCTGAATGAGCCACTTCGATTTATACATTTGATTTGCATATGCATCGATTCGATTTCAGGTATGCACTTACGGAAAAAGAATGTTTTGTATTTTTGGTGCGCTTAATGATATTATAGTGTAAAAATATAAATGTGTCAAATGCAAAATGTTTAAAATAATAATTTCCAAAATTTTATGAATAACAACGATTACAATGGTGAAATAAAACAGTAAATGTAAAAAAAACAAAAATATTTTAGGCAGATTTATAAAAAAACTATTGACCAAATGTAAAAAATATGGTAACTTATATTTACAGAGTTGAATCGCGATTTTTACAAATGCACAAACGAAAGAAAACAAATATAACATTTTAACAAGAATCAAAATCAAGAAAGGAGCAAAACGATGGGCAAAACAAAAACTGTCACTGCAAATCAGAAAGATGCAGGACTGCACAACTCGCTTGTCTATGTTGTCCAACACTGGCAGCTGTATGTATTTTTCCTGCTCCCGGCGCTGGCGCTGACAATTATCTTTCGGTACATACCAATGGGCGGTATCCTGATTGCTTTTGAGAAGTATAATCCAATCAAGGGCATACTGGGAAGCGAGTGGGTAGGGTTTAAGCACTTTCAGCGTTTCCTGTCATCGCCCGATTTCCTGAGCTATCTGGGAAATACCATTAAGCTGAGTGTATTCGGTATGCTTTGGGGATTTCCGATTCCAATCCTTCTGGCATTTCTTCTGAACAGGATTGAGCGCACAGGCGTCAAGAAGAAAATCCAGCTGGCGCTGTACATGCCGAACTTTATTTCCGTCATTGTACTTTGCGGTATCGTCAGGATTTTCTTATCTGTCACAGGTCCTGTAAACATGCTGCTTGGCACACAGATTAACTTTATGACCATGCCGGAGGCATGGCGCACAATCTACATCGCCAGCGGAATCTGGCAGGGCGCAGGCTGGGGGTCTATCATTTATACAGCGGCGCTGTCAAACGCAAGCACGGAATTAAAAGAAGCCGCAGTGATCGACGGGGCAAACATCTTCCAGCAGATCAAGGCGGTGGAGTGGCCTGCCATCAAGAGCACGGTAGTCATCCAGTTTATCATGCAGGCCGGCAACATTATGAGCGTCGGCTTTGAGAAGGCTTATGCACTGCAGACCGATTTGAACCTTGCATCATCAGAAATCATTGCGACCTATGTGTATAAGAAAGGTCTTATCAGCGGCGACTACAGCTTTTCGACCGCGGTGGGCTTATTTAACACAGTCATCAATGTTATTCTGCTGGTTGCCGTGAACAAGATTGTTGCAAAAATGAATGACGGTCAGGGAATATAGTCTGAAAAAACCATATGCGAAAGTTTTTTCAGACGGCAAATTTGTGCAGGGATACAAATTTGCGGATATTGGAAGAATGGAGGTATCTATGAAAAAGAAAAGTAAATTTGCCAGATATTCTTTGCAGGATAAGGCATTGCTGACAGTAGGCTATATACTGCTTGGATTGTTTGTCGTTGCAATCATTGTTCCTATGATTTATATTATCGTTGCATCCTTTATTGACCCTGTTACCTTGCAGAACAAGGGAATTACCTTTGATTTCAGCAAATGGACGCTGACTGCCTACGAGCGTGTCATGACCAATGACCAGATATGGATTGGCTTTAAAAATGCAGTCATCTATTCCGTGGTATTTACTTTTGTTTCGGTACTGGTTACCATGCTGGCTGCCTATCCCATGTCAAGGCCGGATTTCAGGGGAAAGAAGTTCTTTAACGTCATCTTTGTGATCACCATGTTCTTTGGCGGTGGTCTGATACCGACTTACCTGTTGATCAGCGATATGGGTTTGAAAAACAGTATGTGGGCGATCATCCTTCCGGGAGCGTTCAGCGTCTGGAACATGATTATCGCAAGGACTTATTATCAGGGGATTCCGGGAGAACTCAGGGAAGCCGCTGATGTGGACGGCGCAAATGAGCTGACCTTTTTCTTCAGGATTCTGCTCCCGGTATGTACGCCGATCATTGCGACGCTGTCCCTGTGGCAGTTTGTAGGAATGTGGAACAGCTATTTTGATGCAATGATTTACCTGGATGAGTCATCCAAACAGCCCCTGCAGCTCGTACTCCGCGCAATCCTGATTCAGAGCAAACCTGACGAGGGAATGATTTCAGATATGCAGAGTACCGCGGAGCGCGCACAGCTCAGTGAGCTGCTCAAATATGCAACCATTATTATTTCGAGCCTCCCGCTGCTTGTCATGTACCCGTTCTTCCAGAAGTATTTTGACAGCGGAATTATGGCAGGTTCTGTAAAAGGTTAGTGTGAAGAGATTTTCTAAGGCATCTGAAAGACGCTGCCTAAGAAAATCTAAAACTTCACACCGAAGAATGCCAAAAAGCGGCATTCTTCATCTGGATTTGAGTCGCGGTGGAGCCGCGGCATGGGAGTTGGTGTAAAATTATAATAGAATCGATCAAAGAAAAGGAGAGCAGTTATGAAAAATAAGTTAGCAAAACGAGTAATGGTTATTGCACTGACGGCAAGTATGCTCGCTTCCCTGGCGGCATGCGGCGGAAACAAGTCTGATAATACACTGGGCGGCGGGGAAATACAGGAAGTGGATGTGGCGGATCTGCAGTTCCCGCTGGCTGAGAAAGCGACCCTGACCGGAATGACCCAGTATCCGGCAAATACGGAATCGGATCCAAACAAGCGTACCATCTTTAAGCGCCTGCAGGAAAAGACCAATGTGGAGATTGAGTGGAAGGCGATTCAGGGGGATCAGTGGGGTGAGAAAATCACGCTGGCAATGGCGGATACGAACACATTGACCGATTTCATTTTCTCGGCAGGTTTTGGCGATAATGATCTGCTGCGGTACGCTGACCAGGGCGTCATTATTCCGTTGGAGGATTATATTGACGCTTACATGCCAAACCTGAAAGCTGTATTCGACAAGTACCCTGAATACAGGAAAATGAGTACGGATACGAACGGCCATATCTGGGCGCTCCCGTGGATTGAGCAGCTCGGCTCTGAGAAGACGGCAATCCAGGCAGTGGGCGATATGAGCTTTATCAATAAAAAATGGCTTGATTTTCTTGGATTGGATATTCCGACAACTGTTGACGAGTTTGAGCAGGTATTGATTGCGTTCCGCGACCACGCCTCTGAACTGCAGAAAGAATTCAATATTGACGGAAGCATTATTCCAATGTCATGTATTGTAAATGACGGAAACCAGGATCCCGCTATTTTAATTAACGGATTTGGCGAAGGCTATGGGGACTGTGACCAGGGCAGGCATATTGCGGTTACAGACGACAAGAAGGTAATCTGTACAGCCACACAGCCAGGATTTAAGGATGGCATCGCATGGCTGCATAAGCTGTACGAGGAAGGTCTGATTGACCCGGAAGCATTTACGCAGGAGTGGTCTACCTACGTGTCAAAGGGTAAATCAGGGCGTTACGGTGTGTGTTTTAGCTGGGATAATGCCAATATTATTGATGATTTCAACGGCTGGGTGCCGCTTCCGGCGCTGACTGCCGATGTCAGAAACATTACGCCTGAGAACGGTTCCTTTACCAGCGGCTATGACCGCGGACGCTGTGTTGTGACGGCTGTCGCTAAGAATCCCGCGCTTGTGTGCGCATGGCTCGACCAGATGTACGACCCGTTCCAGTCCCCGCAGAATAACTGGGGTACGTATGGAGAGGACGATGACTTTGATATCTTCGTGCTTGGAAAGAATGAAAACGGAGACGATATGCTGCAGCATGCGCCGCTTGGGGACGCTTCTCCTGTAGAGGTAAGGGAGGCTGAGAGTGTAAACGGACCGCTGGCAATCCTGGACGAATACTACGGCGTGTATGTCACATGTCCGGACGACGCGCAGTACAGACTGGACTGGATCAAGGATTACTATACGCCGGACATGAACACCAAATATGTCTATCCGAATGTGTTTATGAGCCAGGAGGATACAGAGGAGCTTTCCAACCTGCAGACGGACATTACAAAGACAATCAACGCAAAGCGGTCTGACTGGATCATGAACGGCTTTACGGATGCGGACTGGGATGAGTACCTTAAGAGCCTTGACGCATACGGCCTCGAGGATATGCTTGCAATCTTCCAGAAGTATCTTGACGCTTACTATGAATAAAATTGAATAGGCGCCGAAAATTAAAAGAGCTGGCTGTACAGCCAGCTCTTTTTAGAAAATGAAATATGTAAATGAAAGGAAACAGGTGATTTGTTATGAACAGTCAGACATTGCGCGAAGCGCGCAAGTACGAGGAAGCTTCGGAAAAAATGATACCTGCCAGCCACAGACCGTCATTTCATTTGTCTGTGCGTACAGGGTGGATGAATGACCCGAATGGTTTTTCCTATTATAAAGGAAGATACCATATGTTTTATCAGTATTATCCCTATGATTCCCACTGGAATTCCATGCACTGGGGGCATGCGGTGAGCGATGACCTGCTGCACTGGGAGTATCTGCCAGCGGCGCTTGCACCGGACGAGTCGTATGACAGGGACGGATGTTTCTCCGGAAATGCAATGACACTGCCTGACGGCAGGCAGCTGTTGATGTATACCGGCGTCGTGCAGGAGCGGCAGAAAAATAAAGCGGTCGTTGACTGGCAGAACCAGTGCATCGCAGTGGGTGACGGCGTGGATTATGAGAAATATGAGGACAATCCCGTGATTGATGCAAAGGATCTGCCGGAGGGATTCAGCAGACAGGATTTCCGCGATCCGAAACTGTGGCGCAAATCCGATGGAACATACCGCTGCATTGTCGGAAACCGACCTGCGGACGGAAGCGGACAGATCCTGCTGTTTTCCAGTCCGGACTGTTTTTCATGGAAATATGAGAAGGTGTTCGCGGCCAACAACAACCGCTTCGGGCTCATGTGGGAATGCCCGGACTTCTTCCAGCTCGACGGCAGCGCGGTACTGCTCGTCAGTCCGCAGGATATGCTTCCAGAGGGATTTGAGTATCATAACGGCAACGGGACGCTCTGCCTGATCGGTGATTATGACGAGAAGACAGATACCTTCACGGAACAGCATAATCAGTCGGTTGACTATGGCATTGACTTCTATGCGCCCCAGACAGTGCTTGCGCCGGACGGGCGGCGCATTATGATCGGCTGGATGCAGAACTGGGACACCTGCAACTTCCGCTCGCAGAATGTGTCATGGTTTGGGCAGATGAGCCTTCCAAGGGAGCTGCACGTCAGGGACGGAAGGCTGTACCAGACCCCGGTACGGGAACTCGACCAGCTGCGGCGCAGCCGGGTGGAGTACCAGAATGTGCTGGTTTCCGAGCAGATTCATCTGGAGGGTGTCCGTGGCCGGAGGGTGGATATGGAGCTTGCAATCAGGCCGGAGGACGGGCAGGAAGTCTATCATGAGTTTATACTGAATTTTGCGCAGAATGATAAATACCATACAACCCTCAGCTTTCATACCAGAAACTCGATTCTCAAGATCGACAGAAAGTTTTCCGGTTCGAGGAGAGCGATCATACACCAGCGCAGAAGCCTTGTCAACAGTAACAACGGCGAGCTGAAGCTCAGGGTAATCTTAGACTGTTTCAGCGCGGAGATCTTTGTCAACGACGGAGAACAGGTGATGACGGCGACTATTTATACGGAGCAGGAGGCGGATGGTATTTCCTTCGCGGCGGACGGTGCTGTGCGGATGGATATTACCAAGTATGAGCTGGCTGATGATGCTGGCGGCAAAAAAGACTGACCACGATGGAGGGTATGGAATGGAGAATGGGACTATGGAAAAACAGTTTGACGTGATGGCGCTGCGTGTGATGCCGTCGGAGGAGGAAGTGGAGGCGTTGATGAATCTATGAAAAGAATACGGAAAAGATTATATGGTATTCTATGCCTGTCTATGAGTTTTCTGCTCTGCAGCTGCGGGCAGTCCAGTGTGAAGGATAAAGACTTTTCCGAACTGACAACACCGGGGAGCCAGGAGGATGCGTATGAGTACCGCACATTTTTCCTGCCTGCCAAGGATGGGCCGATTCAGCCGTATGTCGGGGATACAATGCCGTATTACGAGGACGGGGTGTATTATATTTACTATCTGAAAGAAGGCGGCGACTCCTATAACCATTCCATATATCTTACGACTACAAAGGATTTTGTGACCTACACGGAACAGGACGAGGTCGTGATCGAAGCTTCCGACACCGGGCAGGATGCCTGGATCGGTACGGGGTCTGTCGTGAAGGCAGGCGGCAAGTATTATTTCTTTTATACCGGTCATGCAGACTCGGCAGACGTGGAATACAAAGAAAAGATAATGGTTGCCGAGGGCGATGATCTGACAGCGTTTCATAAGATTTCGGGATGGGAGATCACGCCGCCTGACGACCTTGGGCAGAAAAATGATTTCAGGGATCCGCAGGCGTATTACGATTCGGATACGGATACCATTTCCCTGACAATAACGGCGTCGAAGGACAATGTGGCAAGGATTTTGAAGTATACGGTCAGCTCAGACTTGCAGGAGACGAATTATGATGGTATTATTTTTACAAATACGGAAGGAGATTTCTGGAATCTGGAATGCAGCGATACATTCAAAATAGGTGATAAGTGGTATCTGACATATTCGGCGCAGGATGATACGCTCTGGTATGCTTCCGCCGATGAACAGTTTGGACCTTATTCCGAGGCAAAGCGCCTGGATGGAAAGCTGTTTTACGCGGCAAAGCATGTTGAAGATGGCGAAAACATGTATATGGCAGGATGGGCGAGAAGGTCAGAATCCCCTGCCTCCACGCGGAGTGTTTCGGCATGGGCGGGGAATCTGGTCGTACAGAAGCTTGTCCAGAAAGAAAACGGGGATCTGGCGCTGGCTCCGGCAGATACGGTCATGCAGCAGTTTCAGAACAAGCGCAAGCTGCTGTCTGGCGACACGCAGATGTCTGTCGGGGCGGGGGATACGTATCAGTATGCCGATGTGTGCACCTGTTATGAAAGGTTCCTGCTCAAAGGAAACTTTACATATTCGGGAAGCGGCTCCTTTGGGCTCTGCTTTGACTACAATGGCGAGGCTGACAAATACAAGCTGATCTCAATCTGTCCGGATGATAACATTCTTCAGCTCTCATTTAATGAAGGAACCACGCCGATTGCGGAGACAGAGATTCACCTTGAGCCAGGAAAAGACTATGCTTTTACATACGTACAGGAGGGCTCTGTGGGCGTGTTTTATATTGACGGCATGGCGGCATTGACAGTCCGGCTGTATGGCGTGAGCGGAAAGCCGGTCAGGCTGTTTGCCAGGAACAACAGCGTGACGTTTTCCGCATTGGAGCAGTATTCGAACTGATTTGAATAAGTTGTTTTGAATAGTACACCATCCGGTTAGAAGCTGGGTGGTGTACTATAATTGCTTGTTATGTATGGGAAAGGAATGAACATTAGAAACTTGAAATTTTTGCTTCAATACTTACGTCAGGTTTCATCGACCGTGAGTATATATTTATGCACATGGGCGCCCAGATGTAATATGTCAGCAAGCTGACGGGCACCCGGCGCACGACCAGTGAAGACGGCTTTTCCCTGCACTATGTGGTATCGGGTTCGGCATCCCTGCAGACAGAATTGGAAAATATTGAGAAGATTATCCCGAAGTATACTCCGTTAGCGGAAGCAGCCCAGACGCAGGTCGATATGAATATATCATCCCAATGGTTTTTTGTAATATGGAATACGGAACAAAATAACCTTTGGAGCAGGATTAGTAATTCTGCGGATCAGCAGACAAAGGAGAGGATTCTTGCAGAACAGCGGAACTGGAGACGGACGGGAGTTGGAGAAACGATGGCGGAAAAAGGATTGCAGGACATTTTCGGCGGCAGGGTATATGGAATCCGCAGACCGGATGGAAACTACCACTGCTACAATGTGGTCGGTGACTGCTGCTTTGACCTGACCAGCGAGCAGTTTGGCGATGAGGTCCTTGACTACCAGGATAATCCTGAGCAATTCCGGGAAACGCATTTTGCAAAGGAGGAAAAACGCCTGCGGTACGAATATTTGAAAAATGCGCTGCAAAAATGATGCAATTTAGATACAATCCTGTTTTATAATATACTGGCGGTCGAAGAGACTGACCGTTCAGTATAATATGATGCACACAGCCGCATAAGGAAATAAACTGCGATGACCAATAGTCATTAATGGGCTGTCAAAAAGAATGAAAACAGGGGTGTGACAAATGAAATGTACAGAAGATAAGATGCAAAAAGGCGGTAAGATAATCCGCACGCTTGGCGCTGCCATGACAGTTGCGCTGCTTGCAGGGTGCAGCGGCTCCCGCGCACAGGAGGTCGCGTACAATGAGCCGGAACCGGAGGAGAGGACATCCGTCACGCTGGAATTTGCAGACATAACCCGGACAGAGACTCAGGAAAATCCGGTACGGCAAAATCCAGTAGGGGAAACCGAAACCCAGGAAACGGAGACAACGCAGCCTGAGCCCGAAGGATTTCCCCTGAAACTTGCTTCTGAGGACTGGGGACTTTCGTTTGGGGAGCCGGGCACGCAGCCGGTGGGAAATGCGCTGCCGGAGGATTTGGCGTGGTATGACGCCTATTTTGTCGGGGATGGCAGTGAAAAGGTCATTTACCTCACGTTTGACTGCGGTTACGAGAATGGCAATACCGGGGCGATACTGGATGCGCTCAAAAAACATAACGTTCCAGCGACCTTTTTTGTGGTAGGACATTTTCTGGAGACTGCGCCTGACCTGGTAAAGCGCATGGTGGAGGAGGGGCATATGGTTGGCAACCACACCTATCATCATCCCGACATGTCTGCGATATCCAGCCTGGACACATTCGAGAAGGAACTTGATGATGTGGCGGATTCCTTTTATGAGATTACAGGTACAAAGCTGGCACCATATTACCGCCCGCCACAGGGAAAGGCGAATGCGGAAAATATCAGGATGGCACAGCAGCTGGGGTACAGCACGATTTTCTGGAGCCTTGCCTATGTGGACTGGGATACGGAAAACCAGCCAAGCCATGACGCGGCTTTTGACAAGCTCACATCGCGCATTCATCCAGGTGCAATTGTGCTGCTCCACAATACATCCCGGACAAACGGCGAGATTCTGGACGAGCTGCTGACGAAATGGGAGGAGATGGGGTATCACTTTGCGCCATTGTCACAGGAATTTATACCGTCAGCATAATGGGCTGCCCTGCTCGATTGTGGATAACATGTGGATATATATGAATCATGTTCACATCGTGTGGATAATTTGTGGATAACGATAAAATGGGGATAAAATATGTGCTTAAAATTCTCCCAATGGGCAGGCAGCCATGCAGAGACCACAGGCATGTTTTCTGCCATGTGTTTTGATATATAGACTTCTTTTTTCATTGCATAGCCTGTAGTCTATGATGTCACTTCTCAATGAGCTGCTATTCCACTGCACGTTATGTAATGCTTTATGCGGGCAGGCGTCGACACATTTTCTACAGCCTTCAGGGCAGTTACTATGTAAGACCTTCTCACCATAAACAAATGGTTCATTCATTAGAATTACAGATAATCGGACTCTTGGACCATATTTTTTTGTGACAACAACATCATTTTTTCCAATCCAGCCTAATCCGGCATTGACTGCGGCAAACTTAAAGGAAAAGGGGGCAGTCAAATCGATTTCGTTGTCTTGTGCTAACGGCGGGATATAATATGGTATTTCATTTTTGCAAAGCATTTCTTTCAGCCGAATTTGGATTTTCTCGACTATTTTTTTGGCATCCTGAATCCCTTTTTCAAACATTTCCTCAGAATAAGTTTCAATGGTAAGCTGTTCTCCGAAGGGAACGGCAAATACCAGGGCAGATTGATAAGTGTCTGCATATGCGCTGTACGCAATATTTGTAAATCCATAAAGAACTTCGGGATATTCTGAAAATATGCTGCGGATATTCTTTTCAATCATGTGCAAGACCTCCTCGGCAAATTACATGGGCTCTTCTTTTTCATTTCCACCTTTTATTGCCATAATATGCGCATCCAATCTATCATTAAACGCTTTGTCCCCGTATGGCCCCATAAAACGAAAACCATCCCTGTGTATCATATGATCCGGCTCCGTAGCTATCCAAACTTCTGTTTCCCATGCCAATTCTTCTGGACAATTTCGATAAACAGAATTATTTTCAAAAGCGGTAATAAAAACAGCCTTCCTGGCATTTTCTCCCAATACCTGCTGGAGTTCCAACTTCCTCTGTGGCGTAATCGGATTAGATGTATGATATGCTTCTATAAGATAAATCCAGTCTTTTTCAGGGGAATATGCAACCACATCTGGCAGGATGCTTTGTGTCAAATCTGAAAATCCAATTTCTTTCAACTTTTCTTTTTCATGTATCAATCCATACTTATTATCTGAATCTCCGCAATACAAAAGAATCGCCCCATACCCAAAACGCGGAAGTAATTCCTCTATAATTTGCTTTTGAATTGCATTATGCTCCCCATCTCTTAAATGTATTTCCCTGCCGTCGGGCGTATATACAGCCAATTTAGGAATGTCCCTTTTCGTTGATACCCTTTTTTGATATGTGGGGTGCATCTTGTTAAATGCTTCTACCTGTGTAAACCAGTCAGACTGTCCATAGTTCTTAATAATCCGTGAATACTCGCTATTAATCTTATACCCCCTTGTCGGATTGCTTGTATTAGAACCCGGTTTTGAATTGACCACTATCGTAGCTAAAAGAAGTCTGGACAAGTCTCTTCTCTTAATATCATCATATGAGCTGCTGCTGATATTTTCCTCAAAATATTGGTTTTCATAGGCAATAATTTCACGAGTAGTAAGCGAATAATCATAGTTGGAATCTTTTATTTTTTTCCAGCCAGCCGATGTTTTCACATCTCCCACCGCCAAAAATGCCATAGCCATTTTTTCTTTTTGCCTTTCCGTCAAATCATCTATTGGAACGCCAAGCGCTTCAATGATTTGTAGTGATTGTTGAATCAATTCCTGAACTTTATCGGATTTTTTATTGAATGTCCGATAATCAATTGTTGGCAACGTTTTGTAATCCATCATGCCCTCCCTCCAAACAATGAATAACTGCTTTTGCTAATTTATAGGCAAATATTGGCGGCACGGCGTTTCCTATCTGCGTAAACTGACTTTCCTCTGTACCCATGAATTCAAACCAATCCGGAAATCCCTGTAGACGCGCAGCTTCGCGAACTGTAATCCGTCTTCTTCGCCCATCGGGAAGTTTAATCCTATGCATATCACTTGTTGAACCCGCAAGATTTCTGCATGTCAATGTCCGTGCTGGTCTATCAAGATGCAGATCCCTTGGATTCTTACACTTGGATGCTGCCTCATACCTGGCTATATATTCATCCATGGATGGTGTCAAAAAAGCAGCATTTTTAGGTATCTCTGTCGCCATGCTGCCTAGCGCTTCCCCTGCAGTAATTTTATAATCATTCGGCTTAGGAAAATCAAACCAACCCTGATGCCCAACGATTACCAATCGTTCCCTGTTTTGCGGAACATCATACTGAACTAATTGAAAAATACGATATTCCACCTTATAACCTAATTCCTTAAATTGCTTTACAACCGACTGAAAATACTCTGCATTTTGTTCTGGAAGACCTTTCACATTTTCACACAGCCAAATTTTAGGTCGTACACGCCGAACAGCTTCTATAAATGCTGGAAATCCATTTCTAGCATCATTTTTTCCTTTTTGCTTTCCTCGGCGGCTAAACGGCTGACAAGGGGGTCCTCCTATAATAATATCTGCATATGGAAAATCTGTATTTTCATCT
The DNA here is from genome assembly GCA_949066965.1 of uncultured Lachnospiraceae bacterium. Classification (GTDB taxonomy): domain Bacteria; phylum Bacillota; class Clostridia; order Lachnospirales; family Lachnospiraceae; genus COE1. Next base: position 21,045 of record CARTDA010000038.1, on the reverse strand, counting down.
ATTACTTTTTGATTACATTCTGATTCCAAATTTTTTTTGTATGTATCGCAGCAATCTCCAACCATCTCATAACCGATCGTTTTGATTCCGGCAGATTCAAAACCAAGAGATAATCCCCCGCATCCTGCAAACATATCAATCGCTTGATAATACTGGACGGATGGTATACATATTGTTTTATTCAAATATTCTACATAATCATTATATGGTTTTGACATTGTGTTTCTCCATTCTGTTCCTTATGCAGCATTTTAAACCTATTGCCAATAATATGTGCCAAAATTAATCTTATTATATGCCAAAACGTATGTTTTATCAAGCTTTATTTCCGCTAATTTCTTTTGGGCATCGGGCAGCAGATATAGGCTGGTATAATATTTGGCAGATTCGTGGAATCGTTTGGATAAAATCAATAACCTTTATAAAATTTTTACAACGGCTGAAGATGTAAAATATCATTCGCATAAAAAATATGTAGAAAAATGTAAAATTTAGCCGAATCACGAATAAACTATAGAAAGAGGTTATTTGAATGGTTATTTCAATGGCAGTATGTTGGCAAAGGAGAAAAGCATATGGGCGCGCAACTGGTATGGAATGAACGGTATAATATTGGGGTGGAGACCATTGACAGAGAACATAAAAAGCTATTCAGCATTCTCAGTAAACTGTTTGATTTTGGACATCAGGAGGAGAAAAGCCACTGGGTTTGTCAGGAGGCAGTCAAGTACTTTAAGGAACATGCGATTCAGCACTTTGCGGATGAGGAGGAGTACATGGCTTCCATTCATTATGAGGGACTGCAGACACACCGGCATATCCACACAAATTTCCGCGAGAGAACACTTCCGGCACTTGAGAAGGAACTGGAGCGTACGGACTACTCGGAGGAATCCGTCAGCCATTTTTTAAGTGTATGTGCAGGCTGGCTGATTGGACATACGCTGATAGAGGATCACGCGATTGTGAGCGGGGAAAAAATAAAACAATGGGAAAATCTGCTGCCGGATGAGGAGCAGGCAGTGATGGGACAGACCGTTGCAAGCCTGCTGCACAGCATGTTCCAGGTGGATCCGAGGCTGCTCAGTGACTGTTATGGGGGAGAGAAATTCGGAGAGGGAATTTATTACCGCCTGATTGCTGTTTCCGGGGAAAAGAAACGATGGGAATTTTTCCTGATTTTTGAGGAAAAATTTATTGCATCCACAATAGGAAGCGTCATGGACATCAAGTCCGAGGCGGTAAAAGCAATGCTGATGCACGCGGCTGGCTATGTGGCAAGGCAGTTTGTGGAACGTGTCAGGGGATGTTTTCCTTCCTTACGGCAGTCTGAGATTAAGCAGGAACAGATTCTGACATATGAACAGTTCCAGATGGTATACGAGAAGCAGAGTCCGCAGTTCAGTATGCTGTTCGATACGGGAAAAGGGTATTTTGCGTACTGTGTGGCTTCGTCTGACCAGATGCAGAGTGAGGGCGGGGCTTATGCAATCACAGAGAACGCGATGGAGGAAGTCAGGAAGTACCTGAATCATGATAAGGATAAAAAGACGGCGCCAGAACGGAAAAAGAGACTGCTGATTGTGGATGATTCGGACTTTATGCTGCGGACAATGCGGGATTTGTTCGGCAGTGATTATGAATTGACCACGGCAGGGTCGGGAATGTCCGCAATCAGGGACATGGCGTTTCACAGACCCGACCTGATACTGCTGGATTATGAGATGCCAGTCTGTGACGGAAAACAGGTATTGAAAATGATTCGCTCCGACAGGGAGTTTAATGACACGCCTGTCATTTTTTTGACTAACAGGGTTGACAGGGAGAGTGTTAAAAAGGCGCTTGCACTCCGGCCAGAGGGGTATCTGGCCAAATCACTGCCGCCTGAAACAATCAAAAAGGAAGTGGAGCACTTCTTTGCACGGAGGAAGACATCAGAAAAAGACGCCTGACATGGCGTCTTTTTGATTATGACATGGGCGTTTGTCAGCCCTGTTTTTCAAAGAAGTGGTCAACCTCTTTTTTTACCGCTTCCGGGGACAGTGACTTGGATAAATATCCGTTAGGCTTGAGTTCAAGCACTTTTTGGATGCGTTCCTTGTCAACCCTGCTGGTCAGAAAGATAACCGGAATATCCGCGAAATCCTCCTCCGAACGAATCATTTCCAGAACCTGGTTTCCCTTGCAGACAGGCATTTCGTAATCCAGCAGAATCAAATCCGGTCTGTCGAGCGTAATGCCTCTGATGGCAGCCATACCGGATGTCACTGTGAGCACTTCGTAGTCGTTGCACAGCACGTTCTGCATTGTCTTTAGTATGAATGCCGAGTCATCTACAATCAGCACTTTCTTTCTATGGCTGGCAGCTTCTTTTTCTGCCCTGCTCTGATTCAGATACTGTGTGACTGCCGACATGGCATTTTCTGTAATAATCGAGATGCCGTCTTCAGCCGGAACCATGTCTGCGGTGGTCATGCAAAATGCAAAGTAACCTGCCCCCGTGTCAAATAGCAGGCTATACTGTGGACTGTGTTTTTCAAAAACTTTCTGAAACTGGTCGTAGGTCAGCAGCTGTTCTTCCTTTATGTCTGCCTTATCCAGTCCGGGGAAATGCTCCCTGATGTGTTCTACCAGTTGCCTGGATATGTACCTTGCGGCATTCATCATCATGGTGCTTAATGCCTCGGATTTTGTTTTCAATACGCTGCCAATCGTGCTGACAATCAGTTTTTCCTCGAGGATGAGCAAAAATTCCCACCTCTTTTTGTCCTTTGTGGAATAAATTAAACGGTAATACATTCCGCTGCCAAACTTTTCACCGCCATAGCAGTTGCTGATTAGCCGTGCGTTTAACTGAAACATTTGATACAGCTGGTTGGCGATTGCCTGCCCCATTACCGCCTGCTCCTCATCCGGCAGGAGGTTTACCCACTGCTTTATGGGTTCGCCCCGCACAATCGCGTGATCCTCTATCAAGGTATGGCCGAGCAGCCATCCGGCACATACGCCGAGGAAATGGCTGACGGCGTCCTCCGAATAGTCTGCCTGTTTCATCTCCTTTTCAAGGGCAGGCAGCGTGATTTCACGGAAATTATCGTGGATACGCCGATGCAGTTCAAGCCCCTCATATGAAACCGAAGCCATGTAAGCCTCCTCGTCCGCAAAATGCTGAAGTGCATGGTCTTTAAAGTATTTCACGGCTTCCTGACAAACCCACTGGCTTTTCTCTTCCTGCATGCCTAAATCAAACAGTTTGTTGAGAATGCTGATTAATTTTTTATGCTCGTTGTCAATGATTTCTACTCCGATATTGTAGCGCTTGTTCCATGCCAATTGATTTCCCATATGGTTTCTCCCTTCTATAAAATAAGTCATATAAACCAATGTAACATTTTATTTTACCCAGTTGGACTGCTAATTTTTCGCAAAATGGTCTTTTTTTGCACATAGAGTGTATTTGGCAGACAAAAATCTGCCCTGGCCGCCAGTCATTCATGTGTCAGCCCTGGCAGTAGTCTTGCTCGAGCTGACGGAATGTTGTTCTAATCAATAAATTGAACAATGTCATTTGGCGTACAATTCATCGCATGGCATAATTTTTCTAAAGTTATCATTGTGATGTTTTCATTTCTTTTCATCTTGAATATGGTCTTGCTGTCAATGTCATGTTTCATGAGATAATATTGGCTTATGCCATGGGTGCCCATATATTTCCACATTGGGCTATAGTCTATCATAAAAATCACCCCCTGATATTATTATGCCTTGTCATAACGACGTTAGACAGGATGGAGATTGACAATATGGAAATTGACATTGTGAATATTGTCATAATATGCTATAGTGAAAACCATAGAGATAATTACGGCAAATGAGATATGCCGCGAGTGTCTCGCCAGCCATAAAACGGCATATTTGCATTGTAAAAATCTGGGTGGTCGGTTTTTTTGACAGCCAAGTATAAACGAAGAAAGGAATATGAATATGGAAAATGAAGTTTTTGAGACATTGACACATTATCTTGTAGGTGACAGGCTGACTGAAATTCTTGAGCAGGACGAGGAATACCAGGCGGCAAAACTGCATGAAAGTGATGCGAAAAATAAGTTTGAAAGCTGCCTGACGCCAGAACAGCGCGAGATGTTTCAGAGTTATATTGCAGCGTCATCGGAAACAACGGCGAACATTGAACACCTGTACTACCAGCAGGGGATGAAAGACCTCTTCGCGCTTTTCAGGGCACTTTCATAAAATAAAGAGGATTTTTTTCTGGAAAAGGGACAGCGTTTGTGTTACTATTTGTTGGAGATGATGTTCCGAGATGTGATAGACGGCTGGTTTAAAAACGATGTTCCGGCACATAATGATTTTATCAAGGAATTGTTTTGGGCAGGGGCATAAAAACTTGCGCTCACGCCCAGTTTTGCAGATTTTGGCAGGAATGGAGGATTACTATGCAGTACACACAAAACTATGAGTCCCCGCTTGGAAGGGTTCTGCTTGCAAGCGATGGGGAATCCCTGACAGGTCTGTGGTTTGACGGTCAGAAGTATTTCGGGAGCACACTTACCGGGCAGCACGAGCAGAAGGCGCTTCCGGTTTTCGGGGAGACAGTGCGGTGGCTGGACATTTATTTTGGCGGGCAGGAACCGGATTTTACGCCGCCGTTGTCCATGCAGCAGTCCTCGTCCTTTCGCAGGGAGGTGTGGGAAATCATGCTGGCAATTCCGTTCGGGCAGATGATGACCTACGGTGCGATTGCGGCGGAGCTTGCGCGTCAGCGCGGAATCGACAAAATGTCGGCGCACGCGGTAGGCGGTGCGGTCAGCCATAATCCGATTTCCATCATTATCCCATGCCACAGGGTTGTCGGTACAAATGGCAGCCTGACAGGCTACGCGGGCGGAATCGACAAAAAGGTGCAGCTTCTCACGCTCGAAAAGGCGGACATGTCGCGGCTGTTTGTCCCGAAAAAGGGAACGGCGCTGTGAAGCGTATCGGGCGCAGTAAAAAGTAGGAGAGAACAAAATGGAAAACACAACACGAAACGAATTATTGAATCAGATAATGGACGCGATCCGCACTTGCGGCGAAATCATCCTCCATGCGGACAGGGGCAGGAGCTGCATTGACGAGAAGGCAGGGCATGCCAATTTTGTCACGGCCTACGACAAAAAAGTACAGCAGGAGCTGCAAAGGCGGCTGCTCGAAATCCTGCCGGAGGCAGTTTTTGTCGGCGAGGAGGAGGACATCCACGCATCCATTGCAAAGGGCTACGCCTTTATTGTGGATCCGATTGACGGCACGACAAATTTTATCAAGGACTACCATATGAGTTCGATTTCCGTCGGGCTTGCCCTTGATGGGGAGCGGTATATGGGGGTTGTCTACAATCCCTATCTGGATGAAATGTTTACGGCGGTCAGGGGACAGGGAGCATTTTTGAACGGCATGCCGATTCATGTCTCGCCGGAACCGCTGGAAAATGGCGTGGTACTGTTTGGCACCGCGCCTTACTATGAGGAACTGAACCAAAAATCCTTTGAGCTGGCATATGATTATTTTAAGCGCTCGCTCGACGTGCGCAGGAGCGGTTCGGCAGCACTCGACCTTTGCAGTGTGGCAGCAGGCAGGGCGGAACTGTTTTTTGAGCTGCGCCTGTGCCCATGGGATTTTGCGGCGGGTTCTCTGATTGTGGAGGAGGCAGGCGGAAAAGTCACGACCGTGGAGGGAGCGCAGCTCACACTGGAAGCGCCGTGTTCTCTGCTTGCAACAAATGGGTGGAACGGCTGAGGAGAAGAATAATGGCAATTGAACGAGTAAAAGCATATTTCAGACAATATGGAATGGAACAAAAAATTCAGGAGCTTGCGGTGTCCAGCGCCACGGTTGAGCTTGCGGCAGAAGCGCTGCACTGCGAGCCACAGCGCATAGCAAAGACACTTTCATTTATGGTGGATGGTCACGCGGTCCTGGTGGTGGCTGCCGGCGATGCCAAGATTGACAATTCCAAATACAAGGCACAGTTCGGCACAAAGGCAAAGATGCTCTCGCCGGAGGAGGCAGAATCGCTGGTGGGTCATGCCGTGGGCGGCGTATGTCCGTTTGCGGTCAATGAGGGCGTGCCAGTGTATCTTGACGTGTCGCTGAAACGTTTTGAAACCGTGTTTCCCGCCTGCGGCAGCTCCAACAGTGCAATTGAGCTGACGATATCCGAACTCGAAACATATTCGGGATATGTGGAATGGGTAGACGTCTGCAAGGGGTATTCCGATTCCGGTAACAGGTAAATTATACTAATTTTTTCTTTCCGATGCTCATGGCCTTAATCGTAAAAATAGTGAGCTTCCAGAAGAGCCATCCAGTGGCAAACAGCACAATGCCTATTAAGAATGAAATCGGCAGAAAGGTGGCAGCGCTTGCCGTGTAGGAATTAATTTCGATGCCGACTTGAGGCATTTCAATACCGACAAGATGCGCCCCGAATTTGATGATTCCCATAATTGGGCAGAGCACGCCGGTGAACATAAAGGTAATCCCGCAAATGCTGGTAAAGGGCAGAACTATCATGCCGCCAAAACCCGCAAGGCTGTAAAATGCAATGACTGCGCTTAATTTGCGCCAGCCGAAACCGCTGCTTTTTGAAATTGTCTCGCCAAGGTAGGCTTTTGCCAGTTCTTTTGGACTGCCGAGCCGTTCGATAATCTGCGCAGGAGAGATGCCGTTTTGCTGAAGCTCCAGCATCTCGCTCTGTATTTCCTTTACAATGTCAACGCGCTCGGAAACCGCCATCGGCTTAAGAAATTTGTCAATCTTTTCCAGATAGTTGTCTAACGTTTTTTCCATAATTATCATTCTCCTTTCATTTCATTGATGGTGTTTATCAGGTTGTCCCATTCGGCAGACATTGCGGACAGGTATTCGAGTCCCTTGTCTGTGATGGCATAATACTTTCGTGGCGGCAACCCTTCGCTGCTTTCCTGCCATGACGAGGAGATAAAGTCCTCCTTTAACAGCCGCCGCAGCAGTGGATAAATGGTATTCTCCTTTGCTGCCATAATCGGGTAGTTTTCCAATGTGCTGATTAGTTCATATCCGTAAGTGGGTTGTTTCCGAATCAGCAGCAAAATACAAAATTCAAGGGTTCCCCGCTTAATCTGGGATTTCCAATCGTCGATGTTCATATACTGTGCCTCCTGTATATACATCGTAGCACACAGTATATCAAAAAGCAATAGTTTTTTATTTTTGCTTGCACCAGTGCTGGACAAGCCAAAAAACGACATAGCCTGCAGGCTACGCCGTTTCTGAAAACTGTGCCGTATTTTGTTTGTATTATTTGCTTATGCCTGAAAGCCTGCCTCCGAAAGCATTTTTTTGAGTTTTGCAATTTCGGCAGCATTGTCAGCGGGCTTGGCGTCTTTATCCGCGAGTTGTGCATTCTGCTCTGCCAGGCGTAATTTGAATGCTACAGGTTTTTCCTCACAATGGAGACTGTGGTATCAGCGTCAAGAATCTCCTCAACACCCGCAGACTCTGCCTTGTACAGACATGCGTAGGACAGTGCTTTATAAAAGGTTGCCGCATTCATATCATCACCTGGTGATTTGTAAGAAGGCGGGATGCCATTGTATGTTGTCCTGGATTTCCAATAAGGTAGTCTTCCTTCCGCTTTTGCGTTTTCAGTATAGCATATGAAAAGGCATTGCGCAACAATCCCGATTTTGCGCTTATTAATAGAAAAAATTGCATTTTCTCATTCATAGTGATACAATGAGTTGACGAAACAGCAATAAGATGAACTTTCATATGCGCTCAGGAGCAGTTCCTTGAGGGCAGTGCATGGCAGAATGGAGGAGTAAGATGGTTTCACAGAAGTATAAGGATATGCTTGGTGCGAAGTCGGTCATCAGGCAGATGTCGGAGTGGGCAGCAGGACGGGCAAAGGAAATCGGGAGCGAGAATGTGTTTGATTTCAGTCTTGGAAATCCGTCTGTGGCAGTGCCGCAGGCATTTACGGATAAGATGGTAGAACTTTTGCAGACACGCGACACGATGGCGCTTCATGGCTACAGCCAGTCGCAGGGCATTCCGTCCGTGCGGGCGAGGTTCGCGGAATTTCTGAACCAGACGTATGGTATGGGGTACACGGCTGAGCATCTGTTCATGACGACAGGCGCCGCAGGCGCCGTGGCGCACGCGGTGCGGGCGGTCACACAGCCCGGGGATGAGGTTATCACGTTTGCGCCATATTTTCCGGAATATAATCACTATGTCAATCAGACGGGCGCCGTACTGAAGGTAGTGCCTGCCGACACGGAGCAGTTCCAAATCAACTTCGAGGAGCTGGAAAAGCTGCTGAACCCAAAGACGACGGCGCTGCTCATCAATACGCCGAACAATCCGTCGGGTACGGTTTATTCGACAGAGACGATTCAAAGGCTGGCACGGCTGCTCGGGGAAAAACAGAAAGAATATGGGCATGATATCTTCCTGATTTCGGACGAGCCATACCGTGACATTCTTTTTGACGGTGTGGATGCGCCGTATGTCTCGAAATACTATGACAATTCCCTTTCATGCTACTCGTTTGCGAAGTCGCTTTCCATACCAGGGGAGCGTCTCGGGTATATCGCTGCAAATCCCGGGTGCACGGACAGCGCGCTGATTTCCCCGATGTGTGCGCAGATTTCAAGGGGAATCGGTCATAACTGCCCGCCTTCCATCATACAGATAGCAGTGGCAGAGGTTTTGGGTCTTACCTCAGATTTGTCTGTCTATGAGACGAATATGAAGATTATCTATGATACGCTTGTAAGCCTTGGATTTGAGGTTGTGAAGCCGGGCGGGACATTCTATATTTTCCCGAAGGCGCTCGAGGCGGATTCCGTGGCATTTTGCCAGAAGGCGATGCGCTATGATTTGGTGCTTGTGCCGGGTGACACGTTCGGGTGTCCTGGATATTTCCGGATGGCATACTGCATCGAGACGGAAAAGGTGCGCCGCGCGATGCCGGCACTGCGCAGGTTTGTCGAGCAGGAATATGGCATGAAGTGAGTGTTTGCCTGATGCCTGTAACAGGATGCCGGAAGCCGGACTGTTACGGTTTTTTAGGCGCGGGGAGGAAATTATGGTTGAATGTGGCCTGGTGCTTGAGGGCGGCGGCATGAAGGGGATGTACACTGCCGGCGTGCTCGAGTATTTTATGGAGAAGGATTTATATTTTCAGAACTGCTATGGTGTCTCGGCAGGGGCGTGCCACCTGTGCAGTTATATTTCAAGACAGAAAAAGCGCGCTTACAGGGTGGCGTTAAATTATCTGAAGGATAAGAATTATTGCAGCCTGCACAGTCTTCTGACGACAGGGGATTTGTTCAATGCCGACATGTGTTATAACCAGATTCCCAATAAGCTGGATCCATATGACTACAAGGCTGCCGCAAAATACGAGGGGAATGCCTATGCGGTGGTGACGAATATCCGCACAGGTGATCCGGAGTATATGCCGATGCGTGAGATGCACAAGGACACGATTGCCGTGCGTGCATCCGCGTCCCTGCCGCTGGTTTCCAGAAATGTCAAAATCGGAGGGGAATACTATCTCGACGGCGGCATTGCCGATGCAGTTCCCATTCGCAGGGCGATTGCGGACGGAAATGGGAAGAATGTCGTTGTACTCACAAAGGAAGTGGGATATGTCCGTAAGCAGGCTTCACCTGCAATGCTCAATTTGATTCGGCTCAAATATGCGAAATATCCCAGGGTCTATGCGCTGACGGCAGACCGGTATGTGCGCTACAATGAGACACTGCGGTTTCTTGATGAGGAGGAGAAAGCGGGCAGGGCATTTGTCATCCGTCCCCAGAGGGCGAATGACATTGGCAGGATAGAGAAGGACAGGGAAAAACTGGAAGCATTGTATCAGCTGGGCTATCGGGATGCAAAAAAATGTTATGGGGAACTGACTGAATTTTTGGAAAGGAAAAAATAAGGGACTATGGTAGAACTTCTAAAGGCGATTCTGTTTGGTATCGTTGAGGGAATCACGGAGTGGCTTCCTGTCAGCAGTACGGGGCATATGATTATTCTGGATGAATTTATCAGGCTTGACTGCAGACCGGAATTTTTGGAAATGTTTCTGGTCGTTATCCAGCTTGGCGCCATTCTGGCAGTTGTGATTTTGTTCTGGAACAAGATTTTTCCGTTTCAGTTTCGGGACAAATCCAAGCCGGTGATTGAGATGGATAAGATTATGCTGTGGTTAAAGATTGTCGTGGCATGTATTCCGGCGGCGATTGTCGGGGTATTGTTTGACGATGTGCTGGATGCGCTGTTTTACCACGCGATGCCCGTGGCGCTTGCACTGATTGTATTTGGTGTGGCATTTATCGTTGTGGAGCGCAGGAACAAAGGAAAAAAGGCGAGAGTGAAAACACTTGATGACATCACGTTTCAGACAGCCTTCCTGATTGGGGTATTCCAGCTGATAGCGGCAGTATTTCCGGGAACATCGCGCTCGGGTGCAACGATTGTAGGCGCACTGCTCATCGGGGTTTCAAGAAGTGTGGCAGCAGAGTTTACGTTTTTTCTTGCCATACCGGTGATGTTCGGTGCGAGTCTGCTGAAGCTTGTGAAATTCGGGCTGTCCTTTACGGCGATGGAGGCCGGGATTCTGATTATCGGAATGCTTGTGTCATTCTTCGTCTCGGTGTTTGTCATCAGGTTTTTGATGGACTATATTAAGAGACATGATTTTCAGATTTTTGGATGGTACCGGATTATATTAGGCGCCATTGTCATTATACTGGGTTTAACTGGTGTGATAACTGCATAAATGGGACATAAAAAACTGCCTGAATGGCAGTTTTTTACATTTCACTGGTATCTTCGTCATAGTAGGCCTTGATGCGGATTGCCTGGTTGTGGTCGCCAAAATCCTCTCCAAACAGCGTGCAGCCGCCGCAGTTTGCAGTGTCCTTGGGTACCTCAATCTTAAATGTGATATAGCTGTTGTAGTTGATGTCCAGATCCTGTATGGTCACGTCGGAAAGCTTGTTGGTGCCGTCCATGAAGCAGCCCTCACTGTTGATGATAAGCGTTTTGAGCAGCCCGTACTGATTCAGGTTTTCCGGCCACCATGCCGGAGACACATAGCCGCTGCGGCTGCCATAATCGCCGGGGCTTATCCACATGCCAAGTGCGTTCCCATTGATGGAAAAGTAGATGTCAGAGGGATAATCTTCATTTGTATTCGGGCACTCTGACGATATCTCGAAGGAAATCTGAAGCTCTGTCAAGGTCTGTCCTGCAAGCAAGTGGTTTGGCAGATTGTACTCCACATAGCCGCTGGTAAACCATAGGATTCCGGCCTGAAAACGGTCAGGAAAAGAAAACACCCTGGGGTCATCAAAAGAGCCGATAATTTCCTTGCTCGTTGCAAGCCCGCAGGTCGGCGTGCCGTGGCATGTGGTATAATATCCGACACGAATATCGTCGGTATAGCAGCGCCGTGCCTCCTTGACCGGAGCCAGGTCAATCATCAGCCTGGTATACCGTGGGCGCACAATCTTCATGGTTCCGCGTTTGCCGGAAGTAATTTTGATGCGGACAAGCCCGGCTTCTTCCAGCTTTCCCACATGCATGGATATTGCACCGTTGGTAAGACCAAGCGCTTCGGCGAGGTCGTTCATGCTGAGGGAGTCATTTTCATAGATCATTTCCATAATTTTTACACGCATTGGCGTGCTTAACGCCTTAAAGACAGCTTCGGCTTCAACGACAGAACGAAAATACAGCATCGAATAATCTGCCCCTTTCTTTTCGGTAATTTGCATTGCCACTATTATAGTAAGTGCTAAAACAAAAGTCAAGGAGTAAATTGGTGATGGGATGGACTGGTTAGGAATACAGGGGAGAAAGGTAAAAATATACTGAATAAAATATTTAATTAAAACTAAACAAATGAAGCAAAAAACTGTCACCGGCTTGTTATGTATGATGTATGCGTAACGAGCATATAAAGTACTTTTTATGTGAAGTTTTTGTGCATTATTCCCACGAATTTTGTCTGTACATTTCAAATTGATGGGATTATAATGATATTGACAGATTATTGATGCTAAAAAATAGCAGTTTTACACAAAGGAGAAAAGAGAATGACAAGAGAACAATATCGGCGTGCGAATAAGGTTGTGTTTCCTGTAATGTTAATTTTTTTAGGATATCTGGCTGCCTCGATGGGGCTGGCTGCGCTGACAGGGACGGCTGGCTGGTATACCTATGTAGAGATGGGAACCTCACTGGCTGGGCTGATTGTGGTGGTAGTGGCGTTCCTGGCAAAGAAGGACACGAAGCTTTGCGGTATCTGCATGATTGGGGCAGGGGCGCTTGTATATATGGTATTCCGTATTGTCGGCATGTCTGAAAACACGAGTATTTACGCATACCCATTTCTTTTTGCCGGCATGGCGTATCTTAATGTCAAGCTGCTGTGCTGGGGAAACGGCGTCATAGTCGGCGCGAACATAATCAGACTGGTTATGCACCTGAACAGTATCAGTGGCTCGAACGGTTCCGAGATGATTATGAATATACTGGTCAGTTTTCTTGTGGCGTGTGCATCCATTCGGATTGCACAGATTCTGGTGAAATTCAATGCGGAAAATATGGAAGAGATCACGGAGGCGGCAAAGAAACAGAAGGCAAGCAATGCCGTCATGGTTACGGTTGCGGACAATATCATCAAGCATTTCGGAGAGGCGATGGAACGGTTCGATACATTGGGCGAGAGCCTGAAGAACAGCCATACATCCATGGAAAATATCGCGGGAAGCACAGAGAGCACTGCGGAGGCGATTCAGGAAGAAGCATCTATCTGCGGTGAGATTCTCGCACAGGCAGACCAGGCAGGGGAGGCCACGGATTCCATGATTGCGGCGTCCCGGCGCGTAAACGGCACGGTTGACAGCGGGGCGTCGTCCGTGCAGGAGCTTGGCAGACAGGCGGATAATGTGAGCAGCAGCAGCAAGGTCGTGGAAGATGTGATAACAGAGCTGACGACAAAGGTTCAGAAGGTAGGGGGCTTTGTGGATACGATTCTCAGTATCTCCAGCCAGACAAACCTGCTCGCGCTCAACGCTTCCATAGAAGCCGCGAGGGCAGGGGAGGCTGGCAGGGGCTTTTCCGTGGTGGCGGATGAAATCAGGCAGCTCTCCGAGGATACAAAGGAGGCATCCAACAACATTACGCGTATTATACAGGATCTGAATGCGGATACAAGGCTTGCCAATGAGAGCATTGCCAATGCCGTTGAATCTGTCACGAAACAAAATGAACTGATTGCCGAGACGCGGGAGAAATTCAGCCAGGTATCAAGTGAAGTGGAGCTCCTCTCCAACAACATTGACGAGGTGAAGGCGTGTATGGAGCAGACAAGAACACTGTCGAACAGTATTTACGACAACATTTCACAGCTTTCGGCTGCGAGCGAGGAGGTTGCGGCATCATCGAACGAGGGGCTTGAAAATTCAAATATAACAGTGAGCCAGGTAGATACGTGCAGGGGAATATTTGGGTCAATTTATGAGCTTGCCAAGGATCTGAAAAATCAATAATAAAGGGCGCCGGAAACGGCGCCTATTTGATTTCTTCTGCAAAGTCCTCAAGTGTCCGGAATGTATAGCCCATTTCCTCCCATTTTGTCAGCAGTTCATCCAGTATTTCCCCATTGGTTTTTGAGGTGCTGTGCAGAAGGACAATGGCACCGGGATGAATCCGTCCGACAAGCTTTTTCAATGCCTCATCATGGGTTGGCTGTTTATCCTGGTACCAGTCAACATAGGCAAGGCTCCAGAAGAAGGTATGGTACCCCATGTCCTTTGCCATCTCCAGGTTTTTGGTGTTGTATTTGCCCTGCGGCGGGCGGTAGAACCGTGCCAGTTCTCCCCCGGTAATTTCCTTGAATTTATTTTCGACATCCTTCATTTCCTTTTCAAAGGACTCCCGCGAGGAAATTGAGGACATATCAAGATGGTGGTATGTGTGGTTTCCGACAAAATGCCCTTCTGACACCATCCGCTTTACAAGCTCCGGCGCAGACTCAAGATAATGTCCGACTACAAAAAAGGTTGCGGGAACGTTGTGTTTTTTCAGGGCGTCCAGAATCGGTTCGGTATTCCCATTTTCATAACCCGCATCAAAGGTCAGGTAGATAACTTTTTCCGCGTTGTTTCCGACATAGTATGCATTGTGTTTTTTCAATTCCTCCGCAGAGGCATTTCCGGTAGGCTGGCTGCCTTCCTTGCCAAAGCCCAGCCCCCAGTTCTCGGTAGACACGCTTCCGCTGGCAGGAATCGCCAGCTGATCAAGTTTCTCATATTTGACATAAGCAACTCCTCTGCCAAACAGAAAAGCCAAAGCCAGAAGTACGATTAATATTGCTGCCTTTTTCAGTCTGATTTTCATAAAACGGTATCCTAAAGGTTCTTATTTAAGGATATTTGCCCGAAGGCAAAAAAATGCCTGTCCAGTGCCATTTTTCAAAGTAGTGGCGGTATCGGGCAGATTGTGGTAAAATGGACATGAAAGAAAGAAACAGGAGGCTGGATGGAGATGGGTAGTGCGGTATCAAAAAATATATTGGCAAAAATCGAGGAAAACGTATCGAAAGTGATTATCGGAAAGAGTGAGGTGACAAGGCTTCTGCTCGCGGCTGTGGCAGCGGGCGGACATGTGCTCCTGGAGGATGTTCCCGGAACGGGCAAGACTGTCCTTGCAAAAGCGCTTGCAAAGTCGATGGGATGTGCGTTTGACAGGGTACAGTTTACGCCGGACCTGCTGCCAAGCGATGTGACAGGACTGTCTTTTTTTAACCAGGAGAAGGCGGCATTTACGTTTAAGAAGGGTCCTGTGTTTACAAACATCCTGCTGGCTGACGAGATAAACAGGGCGACACCGAGAACCCAGTCGAGCCTTCTGGAATGCATGGCGGAAGGTCAGGTGACCGTGGACGGGGAGACGCGGGCTTTGGAGGCACCGTTTTTTGTCATTGCAACACAGAATCCGGTGGAGACAATCGGCTGTTTTCCGCTTCCCGAGGCACAGCTTGACCGCTTCCTCATGAAGATTCGTATGGGGGATATGACGAAGAAGGAAGAGCGTCAGATGGTTGACCGTTTTATCAACGCGGAGCCGCTTGCGGAAATCCAGGCGGTGTGCAGTGCGGAGGATATCAGGGAATTGCAGCGTGCGTGCAGGCAGGTTTATGTGCACGATGACCTGCGCGATTACATTGTCGCGCTTGTGCAGGACACCAGAAAAAGCAATGTCGGTGTCAGTCCCAGGGGAACCCTCGCCTTTCTGCGCGTATCACAGGGGTATGCGCTTGTGCAGGGAAGGGATTATGTGGTGCCTGAGGATATCAAGGAGGTTGCGCACTGCGTGATGTGCCACAGGCTGATTGGCGAGTTTGACGAGGTGCAGAAAAAAGTCGTTGTTACCAATATTTTAAACAGTGTGGAGCTGCCAACAGAGGACTGGTCGAAGAGATGATTCTATTTTTATTGCTTGGGGTGATGATAGCAGGCATGTTATGGAGGCTCTGTTTTAAACACCGGTGGTCAAAGGATGTTTCCGTGAAGCTGTGGTTTGAGTCCGGGACGGTTTATGCGGGGCAGGAGACGAAGCTTTACGAGGTGATTGAAAACCGCAAAAGGATGCCGGTTCCTGTTCTTGAAGTGCGGTTTCGTACCAGAAAGGAACTTGACTTTACCAACACGGAAAATACCAGTGTCAGTGATTATATTTATAAGCGGGACGTATTTGCCATCCTGGGAAGGCAGAAGATAACGAGGGAAATTCCCGTAAAGTGCACCCGGCGCGGAAAGTATGCAGTCAGCGATGCGGAAATTACAGCCCATACCCTGCTTTACAACAAATATTACAGCAAGGGCATCACGACGCCGGCAGAGCTGTACGTGTATGCTAAAATGACAGATGTGTCAGAAATTATGTCCATGTGTGAACAGATGCTGGGGACGATTCAGTGTGCCAGGCACCTTTATGAAGACCCGTTTGCGTTCCGCACAATCAGGGGCTACACGACAGACGACCCGATGAAAACAATTAACTGGAAGGCAAGCGCCAAGACAGGTTCGCTGATGGTCAACACATATGATTCCGCTCAGTCGCGCAAGGCAATGGTTTTTCTGGACGTGGAGGACACCGGAATATTAAAACGCGAAGACCTGGTGGAAGAGAGCATAGCCATGGCGGCAACAATTGTCAGAAAGCTGCTGCGCCAGGGCACGGAGGTCGGTTTTGCCTACAATGGAGAGGGACAGGTTGTGATGCCATCCAACAGCAAAGGCATCCTGACTGGTCTGGAACGAATGCTTGCGGAATACAGCTGTGAGAGAGGGACGGAAGCGTTCGGGCAGCTGGTTGAGGGGCTTTTTTCCGGTGTATTTGCCCAGAAGCCGCTATCGCAGGATACGCTTCTTATTTTTATAACAAAGAACCTGAATGCGGCGTTTATGGAGCACATCAGGGAATGTGCCGGAACCTATTACGCGCTGGTCGTGATGCCTGTCTGCCGCGGGGAAAAAGCGGTTCAGAGCGATACTGTCAAGGGCAGTGACAGGATATGGGTAGTGGTCAGGGAGGTGGAGAGAGGATGAAACGGAACCGAGTCCTGAGGGTGGCAGGATATGTCCACGCCACGCTGTTCTTTGCGCTGATGATTCCGCTCCTGTACACGGTAGCAGGACTGGAAGACCCCGCAGGGGCAGGCGTTTTGTATCTTAAATGCCTGATGGTGGCGATTCCGGTAATTGTCACGGAACGAGCGGCAAAATGCGTGAAAAGCCTTGCCGTGTATGTTCTTATATGTGTGGGGATGCTGGCGGGTATCTGGCTTGCGGCAGGGCTGTCAAAAGCCTCCGGCGCGTATGTGGTCTGTTACTGTATCGGGATGACTGCCGAGACGTTTGCCATATCGATGAAACGGCTGCGGGGCAGGCTGAAGGAGTCCGCACACAGGAAGGCAAGCGAACCGTTTGCGCCGAAGGAGGAGGAATTCCTGGACACGCCTTTGCTGCCGCTGGTCTGGTATTTTGTCGTGATTTACCTGTTTGGGATTTGCCTGGATGGGAAGCCCTTGTGTGACATGGCATTCTGCAGCGCGGCAGTTTATCTTTTCCTGGCGTTAGTCTGTACATATTTTCGCGCGGCGGATGCGTACCTGGAAATGAATAAACGGACAAAGGGAATTCCCAAAAGGCGTCTGTATGGCGTGGGATTTTCCATGCTTTTGCTTTTCTGCGCGTTTCTGCTGGTATGCATTCTTCCGTCCGCCCTGCTGGCAGGCCAGAGACCCTACACGGACATCCGGCACTGGTTTGACGATGTCGATTTTGTTTCCTATGAGTATGAAAGCAGTTCCGGATTTGAGGGAGTGGCTTCGGGCGGCATGGGAATGATGGAGCTGATAATGGACGGGGAACCGGCTCCGGAACCGTCGAAGCTTATGAACGGAATATTCTGGATAATCGGCAGCGTGTGTATCCTGGGGCTTGTCTACGGCATTATACAGTTTATCCGCCAGCTTTTCCGGGACTTCCGGGACAGCCATGACGAGAATGGCGACAGGATTGAGGCGCTTGGGGAGCCGGACAAGGCAGCGGTCATCATGCCCGTCAGGGCACGCGGCGCGGAGGGCGAAGCGGAAAAAGTCAGGCGCAGATACCGCAAGACCATTCGCAGGCACAGAAAGGAGATGCCTGCGCCGCACGAGGCGCCCGCTGAAATTGAGGAGCAGGCAGGACTGGGGGACGATGAGCAGATGCGGCAGCTTCACAGGGACTATGAAAGGGTGCGCTACGGAAAAATTGAAAATTGCAAGATAAAAATGTAAAATTTCCCGAAAATAGCAGTATGCACAACAAATAAAGAAAAATCATTTCAATTTATTATGCATACTGCTTAAAAATGGGCAGACTATCCCCATAATATCCCAAACGCTTTAAAAATTAATATAAAATTGTTCAATAATTGAACCGCGCATTCACGGAGCGCATATATTCGTTACAGGAAAGACCATTAAACAGTTTCCGCGGGTAATTATTTATTATATTTTCCATTTCTTTTATAAATTCGTGGCTGTACTGCGATATGTCCGCGCCCTTTGGTATAAATTTGCGGATAAGCTTGTTGGCATTCTCGTTACTACCACGCTCACAACTGCAATAAGGGTGACAAAAATAAAGGGAAGTACGTTTCCCTATTTTCTGACATGATAATTCGATTTCCTTGAATTTACTAAATTCATTGCCATTATCACATGTAATAGTACGGAATATATTCCTAAAATTGTCATACCCAAGACAGTTTTCCAACATGTTTATTTCATCCAAGACGCTCTGTGCAGTCCTGTCTGGTATTTTTCTGATTATCTCACAACGCGTCATGCGTTCCGTCAGAACCAAAAGGCATTCAGTCGCTCCCTTCCCGCTGTATACGGTATCCATTTCCCAGTCACCAAACTGCGCGCGGTCTTTTACCTCTTTGGGACGCTCCTCAATTGTCTTTGCTCCAAGTTTATTGTAGCAGGGGCGTTTCTGTTTTTCTTTTTCCGTCTTTTTGGCAACTTTGTAAGTCAAGTTATCGTCACTTATGTTTAAAAATACATCATTATGTATGTAGCTGTATAAAGTCTTAAATGACAGGCTTGTAAATCCGTCCGCGCTTTGCAAAACAACAGAAACAGCATAAGGGCTGTATCTGTATTCTAAAACCATTTTCTCTATATATTCCGCTGTTTTATAATCATTTTTTAATTTTAAATCTATGCCCTTATTATGACTCCGTTCATTCTGGATGCGCTGCCCGACATCTGCCTTGTATACCGTATATGGCTTCAGGTTCGTGTCAATAAGCTCAACCGTGCCGCGTCTTATTTCCCCATAAATTGTGTTAACATGTTTTCCAAGACGCGCCGCAATTTCCTTTACACTCTTTTTATCCTCCAGCATTGTTTCTATTATGTAACGCTCGTACTCCTTAATATACTTTCCCATTTTTCCACCCACATATATAAAAATAAAAAATCCGTAAAGGCATATAAAATTTTACAATACTGACCCAACGGATTATTTTATATTTATTTAATTGTCCTGTTTTTAGCGTATGCATTAAACAAAAGCATATATTTTAATTCAGTTGCTTTAATACACCATGTGTTTCTATTAATAAATGGTCCTTGAAATTAATATTTACATTATTTCAATGCACCACGTGCTTCTATTAATCATGCATACGCTTATAATGTACTATATATTAAAATCAGCCGATTGTCAAGTACCGCTCTTTATATTCTTTCTGTATGTAATCATACAGCATCTGGCAAAACTCATCATAATCTACATAATAATCATATTCTTGGATGACCTCATAAGAAACGAGAAATGTGCCACATGGATTTAATGCACCGAACATAAAGGCAGAGCAACACGGTCTGTCGTATCCGTCACGGTCTGCATATATTTCAGACAGGCTGTCTGGGTTATTTAAATCGGACTGTTCTATCATAAAATAATAATTCCTGTGCTTTTTTAATATATAATACACATAGCAACGAATATCATTTAACGTTAATTTATAAATATGTCGTTCTATCATAATTGTTATTCTCCTTTAAACTGATTTTTTTTGTTTGATTTTATGCATACTTAAATATGTCACACGTCCATCCCTTCATATAATTACAATAAAATCCCCTATCTATGGGATCGTCCTTATGGGATAAAAGCCAACCCAAAGCATGACTGTAATATTTCAATGCAGTTTCACAGTCATTTTCATGGAGCTTTTTTAAACTATACGGAAACTTCATGAGGGCATACAAGTCACCGTATTTTTTATCTAAACAATAACCATCCGCAATGGAGCATATCAGCGTTTCAAGCGGTCTGCTTTCAAGCTTTGCCCTGTTTCCGGCATCATATGTTATATAAAATGCCCTGTAAACAGTCCCGCCAATGGACTGTGCGACATGCTCATATGTCCAGTCCTCATAATCAACGGATTCCAGACCCAGGAAAAATGTATCCTTTGACATGTCCTTTCTCCTTTCCAGACTTTCCACCGTAGGGACATATTCAAAAATATCCGACAGTTGCAGGCACAATATGTCACAAAGCCTGTCCGCAATATCCATGGTTATTGCGGTATCGCCGTTCTTAAACTTCTGCATAACAGCCTGACTAAAAATTCCGGTCTGTTTTGCAATAGTGGTATTTATACCAAAATCTGCGAGCATGGAATATACATCTATTTTATACCTAATCATTACTTTCCCCCTTGATTTCACATAAAATCCATGATACAATAATACCGTCAGCAGTATTGCTGCGGATTGAAATATTTTTGTTAATGAGCTTATGGCAAAGCTCTGTCTTTTAAAAGGTCTGTTTTTTGGAGCAGACCTTTTAAAATGAATCGACAGAAAACTTTCCATCCCAAGGGTATTCACCAGCTTTTTCTAAAACGATATTAGCTATCTCATTTTCGCCGAACAAATCATAAAATCCCCAAAGCGTGTCATTACTTAACAAAGCTTCCTTTATCAAATATCTTCCAGACTCCGTAGTGTAATATAATTTAGACATGTTCCTTTACCTCCTTTTTTTATTATACATTTATTATATCACGATTTTACGAGAATGTAAATATTTTTCTCGTAAAATCGTGATTCAAACTATACAAATAAACACTCTGTTTTTTGTACAGTTTGAACAAATAAAAAAGTCGCGCCCTGTAGGTTGTTCATTCCTTTTATCTACGCGGCGCGACACCCTTCTGCTTTCTTTTCCGGATGGATGCATTAATTATTAAAAAAAGATAAAAATCTTGTTTTTTATTGTTTCCACGTCATTCCAACGGCATCCACCGGAACACGAAACAGCCGGGGAAAATCAAACAGTTTCCACTGTTTGCGACCATTACCCATATGGTACTGTTCGCCCAACTGGGACCCACCCTCACCGGATA
>CARTDA010000037.1:0-40770 GCA_949066965.1 uncultured Lachnospiraceae bacterium | reverse complement strand
AGAGGGGTACGTTTTATCAGGGTTCAAAAAAATCCAAAAGTTGTAAACTGGTGTGTAATATACATTATAGAAAGAAATATGGGAAATGTCAATTTAGTTTAACGCTATGAAATGGAAATAAAGCTATGAGTAAACGGCATGGGCGTATTGCGAATATTTGCTTTGGCAGCCTGCGGTCAGTCTGCTACATCTGAAAACCAGGAGGAAATACAGTCTGCCGTGCAGAAGACAGATGAACAGTCGGAAGCGCCTCAGAATGGAGCAGTGGCGGAACAGTTGGAAACGGGAAAACAGCCGGATACAGAAATGGAAATGGGGCTGTCTGAATCCGTTTCGACAGAGGAACAGGAGGCAGATGTGGATATGACTATGATGAAGCGGATAAACAATACATGGTATTGGGAACTGGATAAAATCAGACAGTGACGGACAGGCAAGGTAACAGCGCAACAATGCAGGGTATTAGAATTTTGCAGTCTTGGAATTGCGCTCTTGAAGATTGCAAGGTTGCAAAAATTATAGACATTGCAATGTTGCGGTGTTGGGAGAAAGCCGGAAAGCGGCGGTATCAAGGCGGCGAAAATCTGCTCCATCCGTTGGGACGGTATGCTGTCCAACGGACAGCTAGCCCCCGGCAGGGCACAAAACCTGCTTGCAGGCTGCATTTTTGATAGGCTTGCCTGTCGAAAGTGCTTTTGTGTTTACTTTCGGGAAAGTAACAAAGCCTTGCGCCTTTCGGCGCAGTAAAATCAGTATATAGAATGTGGAGGATATGCCTATTGGAAAGGACGATTAGCGGCATGATGGGGAAAGGTTCGGTCAATCACAATACGAGAGCCTTTAGCGCAAAGAATGTAGATAAGGAACGTAGCCGGGATAACGTGGAATTTTGCCACTCGGATATAAAAGAGGTCTATCACAATCTTTTTGATGAAGCACTGGAACGCTACAACGCAAAACAGAAACGGAGTGACCGAAAGACTGACGATTACTATGAGAAGATACGCCGGGGAAATCAGGAAAAATTATTTTATGAGGTCATTTTTCAAATCGGCAACAAGGATGATATGAACGTGCAGAGCAATGAGGGGCAATTGTTTGTGGAAAATGTGGAAGAGTTGAAAGGAAGAATAAGGAAGAAATTAAGAAAATATTTCCCAATCAACCTAATGGTAATGATATTTTAAGGCAAATCAAGGGAACTATGATGGCACATTCGTAATAAAAATTTCATATTGTGGAAACAAAATAATCTGTATGAAAAGCAGAACAATTTGAAAAGGCAGAAATGGAAGAGTGAGAAATCGTTGGGGCGATAAAAGATTTGGCATAACGGTTGCTATGCGTATATTTTAATCGACAGTGAAGCAGAGAGGTAGTATAATAAATAGATAAAATTTTGTTAAGTTGTTACTATGCATGGTGCGAAGGATAGAATATAAACAAACGTGGATGGAGGTGCGCTGTGGGAAAAAAGTATGAGTATGATGCTGTAATATATGAAATTCCGGAAAAAGGAGGAGCCTATGTGATTTTTCCGTGGAATATCCGCGAGGAATTTGGCAAGGGACGTGTCAAAGTGCATGCGGCTTTTGACGGCATTGCGTATGATGGAAGCATAGTCAACATGGGCGTGAAAGACGACAAGGGAGATATCTGCTACATTATAGGCATGCTCAAGGATATCCGCAGGCAGCTTGGAAAAGGTGCCGGAGACAATGTTCATATGGTAGTGGAGGAGCGGTGAGATGAAACATCCCGCCGCTTTTTGCGCCTTCTATCGGTCTGAATACAGCCTGGAAAACGAACTGTTCACGGATGCCCCTTGCAATAAAAAAACGAAAACTGTATCAAGTTTTCGGCACAGGGCTGTGAATGGTAATGACGGCCAGTTGAGTTTTTGCTGGGTAAATTAGCCGATAAAAGGATGACAGCTAATAGGTTTGGTGATAAAATAATTATAGCTTACAGAATGATAAGTCGGTATTTACCCATGATTTAGGGAAGGAATATAAGAAGGACAATTGGTAATGAACTTCCTGATTCAAGAAACAAAATAAGTTTAAATGTGTTAATTGGAAATAAGGGATTTGTTGCGGAAGGGAGGTTTACGCATATGGAAAAGTATAAAATACTTATGGAAATGAACAGAAAAATAGTATTTGGAGAAGAAATACCAGATAGAGAAAAAGAGGAAGCTGTAACAATTTTACTGAATGGAATATGTGATAAGGAAGAAGTCTCAAAATATAAAAGGCGTATGAAGGTAAATGCTGAAACAGACAATATATACCCGAATTACTATATTCCGCCGCATAATGGAAACAAGAAGCTTCGGCTTATTCAGGGATATTTGCCGAAGACAAATATCCTTTATGCAAATCATTATGAGCTGGAAATTATCAGGCTGCTTTATATGTTTACCCCTAAAAATCAAATTGTTGATGAAATGGTGAAAAATACATTGCGGAGACTGAAAGGTTCTTGTTTTGGAAATTCATGCACACAGGGTGAGTGCCTGGCAACAGGAATTAGTGTGTTAAGGTTTCTTGCCAAAGTACATCCGGATGACACGGAATGGATGGATAAATTATTAAATCCACTGGGAGCGATATTTCTTTCTTTTGGAAATGGACAGGCGGCAATTCAGCAGGGCATACCTATGCCGTATTTACTTATGGCATTTACTGATATAAATAATGAGAAAACGAAAGAATTGATAATGCAAAAGAGGGAATGGCTGCTGGGGTTATTGAGACGAGGATGGATTACCGGTAAACTGTCAAATGGCAGGATATCAGAAGGAGATACATATAACTTAATGGGAAAGTACATTATAAGAAACGCAATTGGGACTTTGCCAGGGTATGAAGACGTATCGAAACATGAGATATATGTTAGTGGCAGTGATGAACGATGCTATTGTAACATTTGAAATAATAATGTAAAAGCATGAAAGGAGATATAATGGCTTGCGAAAATAACATTGTCAGGTAAATAGCTTTTACGCTGTCTTTTGGCTTTGGCAGAACTGAAACAATCAGACTGCCAATAACCATAGCAATACCAGAACAAGATGTAACAATTCCCGGAATAAATGACTACCTTTCGGATTTGGAAGCACATAACCGGGTAATGTTGCGTCGAAAGCTGAAGCCAACAGATTAACACCGGACATAAATAAAATCAGCGCCATTATAAGCGGAGTCTTCTTCAGGAACATAAGCCCCCTCTTTTGCAAGAACAAGTACACTATCTTTCCATTCAATTTTTTACTATCCCAGTCGGATTGTTTTTGGGTGGTTTTATGGTAAATAATATATGCGAACCGTTTATGAGGGTATATGGTGATTTACCAATTCTAAAAACACTCTTCTTTGGCACAGGCAAGGGAGCCGGCGCCGCACTTATGATGCTGATGCTTGGGGCAGGCGGAAGTTTAATTTGTATCATCACTGGGAAAAATATAAAGAAGTCTCAATAAAACTATTTTTTGGGGATTTGGACAATGCATGTATTGATAAAAAATGCTTGCATTCTCAAAAATAGTGTGCTATTATTGATAAAAATTTATAAACAGACAAAAACTTGGGACTTTATCTGGAAAATGTAAAACAGGAGACAATGAGATGTTATATAATAAAAGTGTTCTATTTATGTCGATTATTCTGGTGCAGCAGATTTTTCATAGTACGGTCGAAGCATGATTTTAGCATAGAAACAGCAAAATCGCATGGCCGTAGGATGGGAAGTCTTATTTGGCTATGCGGTAATCGGGGGATAGGCAGGGAGAACCGCGTGGTATATGCACATAGGTGTATGTAACGGCGGTTCTTTTTATTTATGCACACGGTCATCCAGAGGAAGGAGTCAGCGCAGCTGACGGATGCCCGGCGCAGCGAGAAGTGAAAAAGGGAGGAATGAAAATGAAGGCGATTCAGGCAGAGGGACTGGCAAAAACGTTTCGTGTGAAACAAAAGGAAAAGGGGATGAAGGGCAGCATTAAGTCGGTTTTTCACCCTAAGACTGAGGAAGTGCGGGCAGTCGACGGCGTTTCTTTTTCGGTGGAGGCGGGCGAGGTCCTTGCGTTCATCGGTCCAAATGGCGCGGGAAAGAGCACGACGATAAAAATGCTGACGGGCATCCTCTATCCGGACGGCGGCAAGGTGGAAGTGCTCGGAATTGACCCGGTAAAAAAGAGAAGGCAGCTTGCCTATAAAATCGGAACCGTGTTCGGACAGAAAGAACAGCTGTGGACGCACCTGACTCCGTATGACAACTTTAAGTTTTTTGCCGCAATCTACGACATACCGGAGCGGGAAGCAGATGCGCGCATCCGCGAGCTGGGGGAGACGTTTGCGCTGGGGGCGTTTATCAACACGCCGGTCAGGAACCTGTCGCTGGGACAGCGTATCCGGTGCGAGATTGTGGCATCCCTGATTCACAGGCCAAGCGTTTTGTTCCTGGATGAACCGACCATCGGCCTGGATCCCGTGGTAAAGGAAAATATCCGCCAGCTTATCAAGCAGATGAACAAGGAATTTCACACGACTATTTTCCTGACAAGCCATGACATAGGGGATATCGAGAAGCTCTGCAAGCGTATTATCATTGTGAATGCGGGCAGGATTGTGCTCGACGATTCCATGCAGAACCTGAAGTACCATTACCTGAATAAAAAAATCGTGGAGATGAAGCTGCAGGAGGAGACAACGCTTGCACCGATGCAGGGGATTGCTGTTTTAAAGGAAAAGGGATGCCATGTAAAGCTGGAAGTGGACACTACAAAGATGCGGATTAATGACGCGCTCGCGCACATTGATGCAGAGCATGTGGAGGACATCAATATTTCAAATGTCCCGCTTGAGAACATTATCATGGAAATATACAAGTCAGAAAAGGGCGCGGATGGAGGATTGACATGAGAAAATATGCAGTAATTTATCGGTCAGTACTGATGGAAAATATTCAGTATGTGATGAACATATTCATGGGTTTTATCAGCTATTTCATGTTTATTTTCGTGTTCATACATTTGTGGAATTATATGTATTCGTCTCCGGGGGAATTGATTTCGGGCTATACAAGGGAGCAGATGATATGGTATACCATGATTACGGAGATGATGTGGTTCGGGGCGGGTTCCGGCACGGTGTCAAGACAGGCGGCGAAGGATATACGGAGCGGGAATATTGCATACCTTATGAATAAGCCGTATCACTATACGCTGTACATTCTTGCAAAGCATGCGGGTGAGTGGAGCATACAGCTGCCGATGTATGCAGTGCTTGCCACTGCAATGGGTATAACGATGGTCGGAAGCCTGCCGGATTTCCATGTAGTAACACTGCTGGCAGTAATACCATGCATCATTCTTGGCATCACAATCAATGCCGTATTTAAGCTGTGTATCAGCCTGATATCATTCTGGATAGAGGATTCCAATCCGTTCCAGTGGCTGTATGACAAAATGCTTCTGATTGTCGGGACGATATTCCCGATAGAAATATTTCCGGCGCAGATGCAGCCGTTTTTGAAGCTGACGCCGATTTATACTGTCTGCTATGGACCGGCAAAGTTAATTGTTGATTTTGACATGGGGAAATGTGTCGAAATATTGGTGGTACAGATGATCTATCTGGCGGCAGGATGTAGTCTGATGTTCTTTGTTTACGGAAAGGGAGGTAAGAAGCTCTATGTTAACGGCGGTTAAAAACCAAGTGCGCGTATGCGTGCTTTCCATAAAATATAATATTATGCGGGAGATGCTCAACAAGGTTACCTTCCTGACCAATATCTGCTTTATGGCGCTCAACAATGCGGCGTTTATCATACAGTGGGTGATTTTATTCCACCTGAAAAAAGATATCGGCGGATATACCATGAAGGAGGTCATGCTGCTCTGGGGACTTGCGGCGAGCACGTTTGGACTTGCGTGTATTCTGTTTGACAGGGCATTTTCCCTGCCGGACTTAATCATTAGCGGAAAACTGGATGCCTATCTGGTAATGCCGAAAAATGTCCTGCTCAGTGTAATTACTTCGTCCACGAACACTTCGGCAATTGGTGATTTTTTGTATGGAATTCTGGTGATGTGCATATTCAGTTTCAGCGTGGGGCGGTTCTTCCTGTTTCTCCTGTTTTCAGCAACAGGCGCGGTAATCATAACCGCTTTTGCACTGATGATGGGAAGCCTGTCTTTCTGGTTTGTGCGGGCGGAACTGTTTGGAGACAACATGGTGAATTGCGTGATCAGCTTTGCCACTTATCCGGATGGTATTTTTCATGGAAAAGTGCGGTTTCTGCTCTATAATATCATTCCCGTGGGGATGACGGTTTACCAGCCGGTGCATATCATGATGCATTTTGATCTGGGGAGCCTGCTGACGGTGCTTGGATATGCCATCCTGATTTCAGCGGCGGCGGTGTTTGTGTTCTACAGGGGGCTGCGCAGATATTCCTCCAGCAGCCTGACGGCAGCGCGGATGTAGAAAAGAATTCGCAACGGTTCAGCCCGGGACTTTGCATCTGCTGCAAATTATGGCTTACAAGCCACGTGAAACAGCGTGGTGGCAGAGATGCATCAAGCCAATAATTCTGTCATACATTCAGCCCTGCCATAATATATTTTACTAAAAACCGGTAGGGGTCAGTTCATATATGCTTGGCAGAAGTAATGGAGACAACGATTCACAGACAAGCGGCGTGCTGATACAGTATATACGTGATATAAGCGCATATCTGCGGGAAAAGGATTTGTCCAAAAAGGCAGTGACAATGGCAGCAGCGGTTTTGGTGCTCACAGGGCTTTTGGGGATACACTACAGGGAGCAGGGAACGCTGCTTCCCACTGTTGCAGGGGGAGGGAACAGGCAGCTGCCCATATACTGTGTGCAGACGGAGGAGCCCAAGATTGCTTTGACGTTTGACGCGGCATGGGGAAATGATGACACGCAGAAAATTATGGAAATATTAAAAAAACATGATGTAAAAGTGACTTTTTTTATGACTGGCGGATGGGTGGAATCTTATCCGGATGATGTGAAAATGATACTTGCAGAGGGGCATGACCTTGGCAACCACAGTCAGAACCACAAAAATATGAGCCAGATTTCCAATTCAGAAAAAGAAGAAGAAATCATGTCGGTGCACAATAAGGTAAAAGAACTTACAGGGTATGATATGTTCCTGTTCCGTCCGCCGTTTGGCGACTACGACGCGGCGCTGATTAAGACGGCAAAGAAGTGCGGATACTACGCCATTCAATGGGATGTTGACAGCCTGGACTGGAAGGACTACGGTGTGGATTCGATTATAAAGACAGTCACGCAAAATGCGCACCTTGGAAATGGTACGATTATCCTTTGCCATAATGGTGCAAAATATACGGCAGATGCATTGGACACGATGATAACAACCCTGAAAGAAGCCGGTTATCAGTTTGTTCCGTTATCCGAGCTGATTTACAGGGACAAATACCATATGGATCATGAAGGGAGACAGATTCCTGACAAATAAAAAATAAATCGAGTGGTCAGTCTTTTCGACCATATAAAAATCCCGCTGAAACTCAGCGGGATTTTTGAATCCGGATATGGATTAGTTAGCTGCTTCTGTGGTAGTTGTCTCAGTTGTAGCTTCTTCTGTAGTAGCATCAGTAGCTGCTTCTTCTGTCGTGGCAGCGTCTGTAGCTTCCTCTGTGGTAGCCGCATCAGTAGCCTCCTCTGTAGTTGCTGCGTCAGTAGTAGCTGTCTCATCAGTAGCTGTCTCTGTAGCAGCAGCGTCTGTGTTCTCATCAACAACAGTTGTCTCTACGATAGAGGACTCCTCAACAACGGAAGATGCCTCAACCGGCTCAACTGTAGTAACGTCATCCGTTGAACCGCAAGCTGTAAGCATTGCAGAACCTAATGTAAGTGCCATAACTGTAGCTAAAATTCTTTTCTTCATAATTCTTCTCCTCCATTTGCGCATCCGCGCTGCACTATGTAGTGCAAAACTAAATTTCAGGAATGATAATTTTGCTTTGTCGTTCCTGTTGTGCCTTACAAGTTCATTATTATACATAAAATTTTGCAAAGGTCAATAGAAAATTCAAAAATTTATTCATTTTATATTTACTTTATATTTACGATGGATTCACAATTTGTTCACAAATAACGTCAAATCTAATAAGATGTGATTTGGTTTTATGTACAAAATGCCTTTTGTTTAGCTGCGAATGCACGATTTTTGAACATTGGACAAATGGCGACAGACATTATTGTAAATCCGGGTGCAGTAAATATTTGTGAGGTTGTATCAGGCAGGGAAGACGTGTTATAATAGCTAGAGCGTGTTTGAAAAATCATTCCTGTCATCTGCACGCCCCACTTTGCGTGATATTTGCGTCAAATTCAGTCGACGTAGCCCGCTACACCTCCTTCATTTGGCGCAAATCTCCCACATATTGTGACGCACATCTGACAGAAAGCATTTTTCAAACACGCTCTAGGAAATACTTTCCCAAAAGGAAGAAAAAAGAAAGGAACAGGGCACGATGAGGATTGGAAACGGGATAAGATATCTGGCAGGAATGCTGCTGATTATGGCATTGGTGACTGCGTGTGGTGGTAAGGAGAAACAAAATTCGGATGCCGTAAACAATCTGCCCCCGGCGGAAGCGGAAGATTTTATTTCCTATGATGGCATGATATCGGATCCTGCTGTCCGCGAAAAGAAAAATACGTTTGACACATTAAATGTAGCGACATATATCACAAAAATAGGCGATATTTATTTTATTGCAGACTGTTATCACGACCAGATTATATATCATGACAGCCTCACAGACCCGCTGACTGAGTGGAGCGTGCTGACAGACGAAGTCCACTATGCGCACACAATCGCCTCGGATGGAACGATGATTGTTGTTGATGACACCGAAAACAACCGCCTGATGGTATTTCAGAAAACGGATGACGGGTATGTGCATACACAGAAGCTGGATAATATAGGAATGCGTCCTCATTATGTACAGTATGATGAAGTAAACCATGTGTTCATGGCGTGGAGCTCCATCACAGGGGAGATGTACCTGATAAAGAGGGCGCAGCAGGCGGATGCCAATGGCATTTATCCGCTCTATGTGGACAAGGTTTTACAGCTTGACGAACTGTTTGGGGTCTATGTAAGGTCATTTACGGTGATGGAAGATGGCATTTATTTTGTGTCCGGCCATAACAACCAGAAGGTGATAAAGGCAGTGATAAACGATGCGGGAGACGGATTTGACATCCTGCAGGAATATCCTGTTGCAGACAGGATAGCAGGGATGGTGCAGCTCACCAAAATAGAGGATTTCTATTACATAACGGTCTCGACGGACAATCAGGAGAACCAGGATTACGCCACGATAATCAGGACGGACAGTCTCGAAAAGCTTTCCGACGGTGGATATGAGGACATTTATGTCCGGTTTGGCCTGTCGAAGGGCACGCCATACTATATAACAGAAATCGAAGGCAGATATTACATGGCACATCACAGATCCAGCGAGAATATCATAGCCTTCGATGTCAATGATAATTTCATAGAAAACGTGGAGGTTATCTATTAAGCCTGTCCGCATGCAAAAAGGGTGACAGGACAAGCAGCGGCAGGGCATAGAATGCGGCATATGCATACCGGAATTCCGTGGCGACAGGCGTGGCGATGCACAATGTGGCGATTAGCAGGATAAAGGGCAGGCAGACCAGCGCGTTTGCGGGTCTGCCCATGCGCAGGCAGAGCGCCGCGGCAAGCAGTACCAGCCAGAAAATAAATCCCATGCTCCACAGCAGTCCATACAGGGGAATCATCTCAGGAAGCTTGAAGATGATTTCCTTTATTTTGGCAATGGCGTTTCCTCGGATAAGCGGCTGCCATGTCAGCCCGAACTCGTTGGGATAGATGCCGTCGGCAAGCCCGACCGAATAGCTTACATCGGGATACCAGTAACCGTTTGTCTGGTCGACATACGCGTCAAAATAGGCCTTTGGGTGCCGGATGCCGATGGAAAACCACTGCTTCATAAATTCACCCTTGTTGGCTTCAAGGTATTCGTTTCCGGTCTTTCTTATCAGGTTCTTGATATTGTCCGAGACATCCGGCTGGTATGAGGCCGAAACCTGCTCCAAATCCATAATCTGCCCGACAAAAGCAGCTTCCTTCTCTGAAAGGGATTCGTCATTTACGATGACGCGTGCAATCTGCTGCACGGGGATGGAGAGCGACTCGACAAAGTCTGCCTGTGGGATTTCATATACATGCATGACAGGGTACCTGACAAAAAGCACCAGCAGTATGATGACCAGGTGCACCGGAAGCATGACCTTGAACCATTTTCGGTATGCTGCCACGATAAAGGGGACGGACACGGCAAACGCGTACCATCCGTTTGTGCGGAACAGGCACAGGAGTGTGCCGGACAGCACATATGGAATAATCAGCGTGAAATATTCGCTGACCCTTAATTTCGGAATGCTGTCAGAGGAGGCGGCAAAGCTTCCGCGCAGCAGAAAGCGCATCAGCGCGGCAGCAAACAGCGTCATGCATCCGGCAAACGGAATGTCCTTCCAGATGGTGACTGCATAAGCCCCATTGTAGGGAACCAGTGCATAAAAACAGATTGTGACAATTAATACCGGCATGGCGGCATCCGCCTTTTGCAGGGTGCGGACGACA
This sequence comes from uncultured Lachnospiraceae bacterium, assembly GCA_949066965.1. Lineage (GTDB taxonomy): Bacteria > Bacillota > Clostridia > Lachnospirales > Lachnospiraceae > COE1. Next base: position 30,066 of record CARTDA010000037.1, on the reverse strand, counting down.
TATCCGGCGGTAAGCGCCATGAAAAGCATCTGCGCGGCGGTATACAGTGCAAGTCCTGTGTATGCGCTGTCCGAAATGGCGATGCCGATGCTGTAAAATATGCCAATCAGCGCAGTGTGGATGACAGAATGATGGTTGCTGAGCTCATAGGCTCCGATGACCTGTGCATACTGGTTGATACTGTCAGGCGTCATGACACCCGGGTATTCATACAAAAAATAAGGCAGCCAGCATATCAGGCAAATCAGCGTAGCCAGCCATGGAATCCATGCATACGAGTAGCCGTTTCCGGTAACCTTCAGCAAAGATGCACTCTGTAGAAACCATATGATTAAATAATAGTACGTAATGAGAAGTCCGACCCCTGTAAGCAGGAGGATGCCTGCGCAAAAAAGCGTGCTGGTCATGCCGCCAAGGATAACGGGATAGCGCGCCGACAGGGTGAAAATCATAAACAGGACGCTTAATATTGTGGCAAGTGTCATGTCACCGGGGGCGACATGGCCTTCCACCTTGTCACTGTGAAGCTGTACAAAGATATACAGGATAATCAAGAAAACAATGATTGAAACCGGGTTTTTTGTCGACATGCCGGCAAGGCGCATTATGGCAAAAAGCGACAAAAAACTTTCCATAAAAATTTTGAGATGATACATATTGAACCTCCACTCTAGTATAAGCATTTCATTCTGATGGAAAAATATACTATATTTTAATAGTAGAATGAAATTCTTTTGGAGTCAACAGACATTGCATAAACTTCCAAATTTTGTTATGATGGTAAGGAATTATAGGAAAATAAGAAAATCTGAAAAAGGAGTATACTATGAACTGGGAAGACAATGTGCGAAAAGTGGTGCCCTATGTGGCGGGGGAACAGCCCAAGGATCAGAATGTGACAAAGCTGAATACAAATGAGTGCCCATATCCTCCGGCGCCGGGCGTTGCGGCAGCGATTCATGGTTTTGACTGCGGCGTCCTGCGCAAATACCCGGATCCGGATGTGTCCCTGCTTGTACACGCACTTGCAAGGCGTCACGGCCTTTCGGACAGGCAGGTGTTTGTCGGCGTAGGGTCGGATGATGTGCTTGCAATGTCTTTCCTGACATTTTTTTATTCGGATAAACCGGTTCTGTTTCCTGACATTACGTATTCATTTTATGATGTGTGGGCGGATTTGTACAGAATCCCATACCAGTGCCAGCCGCTCGATGACAATTTCTGCATCCGGAAGGAAGACTATTTTCGGGAAAATGGCGGGATTGTCATAGCCAATCCCAATGCGCCGACAGGAGTGGCTATGCCGCAGTCCGTGCTGGAAGAGATTATCCGTGCCAATCCGGATTCGGTGGTGATTATTGATGAGGCGTATGTGGATTTTGGCGGCGAGAGCTGCGTGCCATTGATAGAGAAATATGACAATCTTCTTGTCGTGCAGACATTCTCCAAGTCGCGTTCCATGGCAGGCATGCGCATCGGCTATGCGATGGGGAATGAGAAGATGATAGGATACCTGAATGATGTAAAAAATTCGTTCAACTCTTACACCATGAGCGCCGTGTCCATCGCGGCGGGCGCAGCTTCGGTCGCGGATGAGACGTATTTTCAGGATACGGTGGCAAAAGTCGTGGCGACAAGGGAACGTGTCAGGGGAGAACTGGAAAGACTCGGATTTGTCTGCACGGATGCAAGGACAAACTTTCTGTTTGCCTCACACAGGACAATTCCGGCGCGGGAAATCTTTGAGGCGCTCAGGGCAGAAAAGATTTATGTCAGGTTCTGGGACAAACCGCGGATATCCGACTATATGCGCATCTCCATCGGAACGGACGAGGAGATGGACAGGGTGCTTGCGTTCCTTGCGGATTATACCGGCGGCCGAAAAGACTGACCGAATAATATACGCCTGCTAAGGCAGGCAGATGGGAGTTAGAGTATGAAAGAGGCAGTATTGAACATTTTAAGGGGCATGGTTGTCGGCATTGCGAACGTGATTCCGGGCGTGAGCGGGGGAACCATGATGGTTTCCATGGGCATTTATGACAAGCTGATTCTGGTGCTGACACATTTTGTCAGGCGCATGAAGGAAGCGGTTGCGCTGCTGGTGCCGATAGCAATTGGGATGCTTTTGTCCATTGCGATTTTTGCAAAGATTTTTTCGGAGGTTTTATTCCCGAAGTTTCCGCTGCAGACGAACTTGTTTTTTATCGGGCTGATTCTTGGCGGGATTCCTGTCATTTATGGGAAAGTGAAGGGGAACAGCATCCGGCTTCCGCAGATTATCGCGTTTCTCCTGCTTTTTGTGACCGTGGTGGGATTTGCGTTTGTCGGGGAAGGCGGCGGAGCGAGTGCGGACATTTCATTTAGCGTGGTCAATGTGATAAAGCTGTTCGGTGTCGGCATCATTGCGGCGGCGACGATGGTAATTCCGGGTGTGAGCGGCTCCATGATTATGATGATACTGGGATACTACAATACGATAATTGACACGATTAATGCATTCATCAATGCACTGAAGGACTTTGACATTCCGGCAATGCTTGATACCTTTGTGGTGCTTGTGCCATTTGGCATTGGCGTGGTTGTCGGCATCGTGGCAGTGGCAAAGCTTATTGAGTTCATGCTAAAGAAGTTTCCGCTGGTGACATACTGGGCGATTATCGGGCTGATTGTGGCGTCACCGATTGCGATACTGATTATGATGGAAATCGGGACAGTGGGTGTCATCGAAATTGTAACAGGAGTTGTGCTGCTTGTCGCCGGGTTCTTTATTTCGTTAAAGCTTGGGGCATAATGCATATCATATCTTAGTGGAGGTTCTGATGGAGGCGTATACTGGTTTTGCGGGGGTGTATGACCAGCTTATGGATGAGACACCCTATGGGCAGTGGAGTGAAAATGTCACGAGGGAAATGGAAAATTTTGGCATCCATGACGGGATTGTCCTGGAACTTGGATGCGGCACGGGGAGCCTGACAGAGCTTCTTGCGGCGAAGGGCTATGACATGATTGGCGTGGACTGTTCGGACGAGATGCTCAATATTGCCTGCACAAAGAAGGAGCAGTCGGGGCGGGATATCCTTTACCTGAACCAGGATATGCGCAGCTTTGAGCTTTACGGCACCGTGCGGGCTGTCGTGAGTGTGTGTGACAGCCTGAATTATCTTCTGGAGGATGCCGACCTGGATGCATGTTTCCGGCTTGTCAATAACTACCTTGATCCCGGGGGAATTTTTATCTTTGATTTTAATACCAGATACAAATATGAGACGGTTATCGGGGATGATGTCATAGCGGAGAACAGGGAAGACTGTAGTTTTATCTGGGAAAACTTTTTTGACGCGGAGAGCGGGCTGAATGAATATGACCTGACAGTGTATGTGCGCGATTTGGAGGCATCTACCGCCGGAAGGGAGTTATACGCCCGGTTTGAGGAGGTTCATATCCAGAGGGGATATACACTGGAAGAAATGATGCGCCTGATAGAGGGCGCAGGACTTAAATTCTGCAAGGCATATGATGCGGACACACTGGGCAGTGTGACGGCGCAGAGCGAACGCATTTACTGTGTGGCGCAGGAAATAGCGAAACGGATTGAGGAATAATGGGGGGCATATGGAAGATTATATTGTAAGAGGGACAGCGGCAAATGCGCAGATACGCGCCTTTGCAGTGACATCGAGGGCACTTGTGGAGCGGGCGAGGGCGATACATGATTTGAGTCCGGTGATTACAGCGGCTCTGGGAAGGCTGCTCACAGCGGGGGCAATGATGGGAAGTATGCTGAAAGGAGAGAAGGATGTCCTTACATTACAGATACACTGTGATGGACCGGTACGCGGTCTTGCGGTGACGGCAGACGCAAAGGCAAATGTAAGGGGGACGGCGCTGGAACCACAGGTAATGCTGCCGCCAAATGCGATTGGAAAGCTTGATGTCGGCGGGGCTGTCGGAACTGGAATACTGAGTGTGATAAAGGATATGGGGTTAAAAGAACCCTATGTCGGACAGACGCAGCTGCAGACCGGTGAAATTGCGGAGGATCTCACGTACTATTTTGCGACATCCGAGCAGGTACCATCGGCTGTAGGGCTTGGCGTACTGATGGAAAAGGATAACACGGTAAAAAGGGCAGGCGGCTTTATCATTCAGCTGATGCCGTTTGCCGATGACGAGACGATTGGTGCCCTGGAAGAAAAGCTCAAGACGATGGACAGTGTCACAAAAATACTGGATGACGGAAATTCCCCGGAGCAGCTCCTTGCGATTTTGCTGGGGGATCTCGGACTTGAAATCAACGATACGATTCCCGCACAGTATTACTGTGACTGCAGCCGCGAGCGTGTCGAGCGCGCAATCATCAGCATCGGGAAAAAGGACATACAGGAAATGATTGCGGAAGCCAGGCCGGTCGAGGTAAAGTGCCAGTTCTGCGATAAGGTGTACAATTTCGAGATGGAGGATCTGCGCAGGATGCTTGTGTGCAGTACGAGGTAAAAAACGAGTAGGGAATGGCTTTCTTCCCTACTCGCCGCGCGCCCCGGACTGCTTTTGGGCGTTTAGTATATGATGCCTGATTCCGGTTTGTCTTCGTTCTCGGACACAACCGCTTTGTCTAATGTCTGGGTGATTGCCTGCATCAGGAGCATAGAGGTATAGCGGTTTTCGTCATTGTAGCTGATGTTGTCGATGCTCTGCTCGGCAAGGATGACAGCGGACAATTCGGACAGTGTCGGACGCATTAACGGATACAGGGTAGTAATGGATTCGTCAATATTTGTCATGTTTATGGAATTGATGTGGTTCTTGTCAACGGTAATCTGCAATTCCACAGTGGAGCTTCCGAGCTGCAGCGTGCTTGAGTAGATACCGGGAACATAGGTGTCTGTTGTGTATATCGCGCCGGCGCCGGCATTTACATCAACAGGGGTTTCCGATGAGACACCCTGGGAGGCTTCCGATGACACTTCCGAAGATACTTCCGGTGAGGGCTGTGCGGACTTTTCATCCGTGCTGTCCTTCGAAGGGATGAAAAGTGAAACTGCTACCATTATTATAAGTACACTCACAACCAGAAGCACAAGTGCATAGACTAATTCCTTTGAGCGAAGTACAACAATTTTGGTGTTAGAGCTCATGTAACCGACTCCATTTTTATTCTTTTTATAAAGGTATGAGGAACATGCCGGGATTATGCGTCCGGCTTGCAAAAAGAAATGTAATCAGGAAATTTTGAGGGAAAGGAACGGTGCTGATTATGGCAAAATATACAAAGCAGGACATCATTGGGATGGTGGAGGATGAGGATGTGGAATTTATCCGCATGCAGTTTACCGATATCGAGGGGAATTTTAAAAATGTGGCAATTACGTCGAGCCAGCTTGAAAAGGCGCTCAATAACGACTGCATGTTTGACTGCTCCCTTGTCAAGGGAATGCTTCCGACAGACAACGCGGATATGTTTTTGTACCCGGATATGGACACGTTTACGATTTTTCCGTGGAGACCGCAGCAGGGGAAGGTGGCGCGCTTCATCTGTGATGTGTACCGCGCCGACCGCACGCCGTTTGAGAGTGACTGCCGGTATATTCTCAAGAAAGCCCTGCGGGAGGCGGCAGACATGGGATATACCTTTGAGGTGGGACCAGAGTGTGAGTTTTTCCTGTTCAATGCAGATGAGAACGGACAGCCGACGACGAATACCAATGAGCAGGCGGGATTTTTTGACATGGGTCCGCTCGACAACGGCGAGAATGCAAGGCGCGATATCGTGCTGACGCTTGAGGACATGGGGTTTGAAGTGGAGGCATCCCACCATGAGAAAGCGCCGTCACAGCACGAGGTTGATTTCCGGTACGATGAGGCGCTCACGACGGCAGACAATATCATGACATTCAAGCTTGCCGTCAAAACCATCGCAAAACACCATGGACTGCATGGAACCTTTATGCCGAAGCCGCGGATGGAATTTTGCGGTTCCGGCATGCACATCAATATGTCACTGCGCAAGGATGGAAAAAATATTTTTGACGACCCGTCTGATAAGAACGGTTTAAGCAGGGAAGCCTATTATTTTATGGGAGGGCTTATGAAACATGTAAGGGGAATCTGTGCGGTCACCAATCCGCTGGTGAACTCCTACAAAAGGCTCCGCCCCGGATTTGATGCGCCTGTTTACATCGCGTGGAGCACGCTGGGGGCAAACACGCTGATTCGCGTCCCGAATATCCGCGGCGAGCACACGCGGATTGAACTGCGCAGTCCCGACCCGTCCGCGAATCCGTACCTTGCGATTGCTGCGTGCCTGATGGCGGGGCTTGACGGCATCAGAAACCAGATAGAGCCGGAGGCGGAGGTGCGGGACAACATCAATGCCATGGCAGAGGATGAGGCTGCCCGGCGCGGCATCAGGAAGCTTCCGACTGACCTTTACGAGGCGTGCGAGGAGATGCGCAAGGATCCGCTTCTGCGCAGGCTGCTTGGTGAGCGGGTGTTTGAACAGTATTACGCATCCAAGCTTGCGGCGTGGAAAGAGTATGATTCCCAGGTGACAAACTGGGAGATTGAGTCGTATCTGTATAAGATTTGAGTACACATTTCAGATGGTTGGAAAAGGTTTGGAGGTGTACCGTTGACAAATATTATTGTGGTTTTTTCCAAAATTGAGGATGCCAAAAGCATAAAAAATATTTTGGTGAAAAATGGAATCAGCGTGACTGCGGTTTGTACTTCCGGTGCACAGGCATTGGGATATGCCGATGAGTATCGTGACGGCATTGTCATATCCGGTTACAAGCTTACGGACATGGCATGCATGGAACTCAAGGAGAATCTGCCGGACGGTTTTGAGATGGTGGTCATGGCTTCCCAGCGGGTGCTGGCAGATGTGTCGGGCAGCGGGATTATCGGACTTGCCATGCCGCTCAGGGTGCATGAGCTAATCAGTACGGTCGGCATGCTGGTGCAGGGACTGGTCAGGCGCAAAAAAAAGCGCAGGGAAAGGCCCAGGGTGCGAAACGAGGAGGAAGCTTCCACCATACAGAGCGCAAAGCACCTGTTAATGGAGCGGAATCACATGACGGAGGAGGAGGCGCACCGCTATCTCCAGAAACACAGCATGGATTACAGTGTCAGCATGGTGGAGACGGCACAGATGCTTTTGGCAATGAAGTAGGAGAGGAAAAGTTTGTGCTTGACAGCCCAAACTTGCAGTCTGAGAAAGGAGCATGGCTATAAATATGAACATTGTTTTGCTATCGGGAGGCTCGGGCAAGCGTCTGTGGCCGCTTTCCAATGATGTCAGATCCAAGCAGTTTTTGAAATTACTGTGTGATGAGGATGGAAACCATGAGTCCATGGTGCAGCGCGTGTACCGCCAGATTGTCCATGCCGGCATTGACGCGGATATTGTGGTTGCAACTTCGGCGGCGCAGGTGGAGTCCATCCGGGGACAGCTTCAGAATGATGTGGATGTTGTGGTGGAGCCGGAGCGCAGAAACACGTTTCCTGCGATTGTGCTTGCGGCATCCTATCTGGAATCCAGAAAGAAGATGAATCCGGAGGAGACAGTGATTGTGCTTCCTGTGGATCCCTATGTGGATGTGGCATATTTTGAGACATTCAGGAAGATGGACGAGCGGGTGCAGCAGGGGGATGCCGACATTGTGCTGATGGGCATTACGCCCTCCTATCCGTCTGAAAAGTATGGATATATTTTACAGGGTGCGGATGGGAAGGTGACCGGGTTTAAGGAAAAGCCGGATGAGGCTGCCGCCCGGAAACTGATGGAACAGGGGGCGCTCTGGAATGCGGGTGTCTTTGCATTCAAGCTGAAATACCTGATGCGCATAGCGGACAAATATGTGAAGGACAGGGATTTTTCGTTTGTCGTGGAGCATTATGCGCAGCTCAAAAAGGACAGCTTTGACTATGAGGTTGTCGAGAAGGCGGATTCGCTTGCGGTGATTCCTTATGACGGTTCCTGGAAGGACATCGGAACATGGAACACGCTGTCGGAGGAAATGGAAGAAGAAAGCATCGGCGATGTCATTATGGGTGAGGAATGCGTGAATACGCATGTGATTAACGAACTGTCCATACCTGTTGTGGCGCTTGGCACACAGAATCTTGTCATTGCGGCAGGGCAGGACGGAATCCTTGTATCGGACAAGCATAAAAGCTCCTATATCAAGCCATATGTGGAGAATATAGACAAACGTCCGATGTATGAGGAGCGGCGCTGGGGTGAATACAAGGTATATGATTACAGCCAGTATGCTGACGGCACAAAGTCACTTACAAAGCATGTCACCATCAATGCGGGATGCGCACAGGATTATCATGTTCACAGGTTTAAGGACGAGGTCATCACGGTGGTGAACGGACAGGGGGAGCTTGTCGTGGACGGCTGCCTGATGAAGCTTTCGCGCGGCGATACGGTTTCCGTCAGGAGAGGCCAGAAGCATGGAATCAGGGCGGTTCAGGATTTGCAGCTGATTTCGGTGCAGATAAGCGAGGAAAGCACGGAAGGCGATACGGAGGTACTCAGCTGGAGCTGGGCGCATTAAAGGAGCAGCAAAGCCTGCTTGACAGTAGGAGGGATAATCATAAGATGAAATTAAAATTTACGAAAATGCATGGCTGCGGCAATGACTATATCTATGTGAACGGTTTTTCCCAGCATATCGATGCAGACAATAAGCCGGAGCTTGTCAGAAGGCTGAGTGACAGGCATTTCGGCATCGGCGGGGACGGCGTGATTTTTATTAACCCCGGCAAAAAAGCCGCGTTCGAGATGGAGATGTACAACGCGGACGGAACGCGTGCACAGATGTGCGGCAACGGCATCCGCTGTGTGGCGAAATATGTGTATGATTACGGACTGACGGACAAGACATCCATCACCATAGAGTGCTTTGGCGCGGTGAAATATCTTGACCTGACACTTGGAGCGGACGGCATGGTATCGACTGTGCGGGTCAATATGGGCGCCCCGGTATTAAGGGCATCCGAGGTGCCTGTCCTGTCGGACAATGAGCAGGTGGTCGACGAGGAAATCATGGTGAATGGGCGGACGTACCGGATGACCTGTGTTTCAATGGGAAATCCGCACGCAGTCGTGTTTGTGGACGATATTGACGACATGGGGAAATTTGAAATTGAGAAGATTGGGCCATATTTTGAAAACCATGAGCGGTTTCCGGAGAGAACCAACACGGAGTTTGTGAAGGTCATTGACAAAAATACGGTGCAGATGCGTGTGTGGGAGCGGGGAACCGGGGAGACACTCGCCTGCGGAACCGGATGCTGTGCCACGACGGCAGCCTGTGTACTGAACGGACGGACGGACACAAAAGTGAATGTGAAGGTTCTTGGCGGCGAAATCCTCTGTGAGTGGGACAGGGATGACAATCTTGTCTACATGACGGGACCGGCTGCCACGGTGTTTGAGGGAAGCGTCGAAGTCTGATAAGGTGTTGATGGTTTCGGAAAGAAGTTTAGTTTAGGAGGAAATGTCACATGCTTTTTCCGAGTGAAGTTTTCTTGTTCGTGTTTTTTCCGGTCGTGCTTGTGGTGTACTATGCATTCCTGCGGAAAACAAAGACCTTGAAAAATATTTTTCTGCTGCTTGCGAGCCTGTTTTTTTACGCGTGGGGCGAGCCGGTTTATGTGTTTTTGATGATAGGGACGATTCTTGCAAACTGGTTTTTCGGCATCCTGGTGGACGGGTTCCGCGACAAAAAGGCGGTGGTGCGGCTGGTTCTGGCGCTGATGGTACTGGCGAACATCGGGACGCTGGGGTGGTTTAAGTACAGTGAGTTTACTGTCTTGCAGATAAACCGGTTTCTGCACACCAATATACCGGTGCCCATTGTGCCGCTGCCTATCGGAATTTCCTTTTACACATTCCAGGCGATGTCTTATGTGATTGACGTATACCGGCAGCGTGGAAAGGTGCAGAGGAATCCGCTTCAGGTAGGGCTTTATATCGCGCTGTTTCCACAGCTGATAGCAGGTCCGATTGTCCGGTACGAGACGATTGCCGAACAGATTGTGCACCGGGTCGAGAACTTGCAGGATTTTACCGCCGGCGTCACAAGGTTTTGCATCGGACTGGGCAAGAAAGTACTGGTTGCAAACAATATGGCAGTCATTGCGGACAATGCGTTCGGGCTGATTATCAATGGTGAATTTCAGGCGTCAGCCGGCATGGCGTGGCTTGGTGCGGTTGCGTATACGCTCCAGATATTTTTTGACTTTTCAGGGTACTCGGATATGGCAATCGGGCTGGGGCAGATGTTCGGGTTTCATTTTGAGGAGAACTTTAACTACCCGTACATTTCCAAAACGGTATCGGAATTTTGGCGCAGATGGCATATTTCCATGCAGACATGGTTCCGCGACTACGTGTATTTCCCGCTTGGGGGCAGCAGGGTTTCCAGGCCGCGGCTGGTTTTCAATATCTTTGTCGTGTGGCTGCTCACCGGAATGTGGCATGGGGCGAACTGGACGTTTATTGCCTGGGGGCTGATGTATTTTGTGATACTGACATTTGAAAAGCTGACTGGGTTTGGAAAGAAGGAACACTGGTGGGGACATATCTATACCATGGTGCTTGTCATCATCGGATGGGTCATTTTCCGGTCTACGGGCATGGGAAATGCATTCCTGTACATTAAGGCAATGTTTGGCATTGGCGCCAAGGGAATCATTGACAAGGCAGTCTGGGCATATATCGCACAGAACTGGATATACTTTGTATTTGCAATCATAGGGTCTGCGCCCGTTGTGCCATGGATTGACCAGAAGCTGAAGGACAGCCGAATCTGGCAGGCCGCATATGCGGTGGGGGTGGTCGCATGCCTTGTGGTCAGCGTATCGTTTATCTGTAACAATGCGTATAATCCGTTTATATACTTTAACTTTTAGAAGTAAGAAATTGGAGATAAAAATGAAAAGCAGGGACAAATGGATAACAGTAGCGTTTCTCCTTTTTATCCTGACCATACCCCTTGTGACTGTTGCGAGAAATATTCTGCCGGACAGGCAGCAGGAGGGGCTGACGGAGGAGGAGAAGGCAATCCTGGAGGAGAACGGAACCATAATAACCGATAAGGAATCCCAGTCAGGGGATCAAGCAGGCGATGTGAAAAAGGACACGGGATTTGCGGCGCTTCAGAAGAGCATCAGCAATTTTACGGACGGCCTGTTTGGACGGACAAAGCTGATTGCATTCAACACGGAGCTGACCTCGCTCCTGACCGGCGGCACCTATATCGAGTCGACGCAGACGCTTATGGGAAAAAATAACATGTTTTTCTATAAGACGGAGCTGGACGGGCATCCGATATGGGACTATATGGGAATCAACCACTTTACGCAGGAGGAGATGGCGGCAATCGCGGCAAACCTCACGGCGACGCGGGAGCATCTGGCAGAAAAGGGAATTGAATTTTATACCATGTGCATCCCAAACAAGGAGATTATCTATGCCGAAAACATGCCGGACACGATAGCGCGGGTGAATGAGGTTTCGCGCGGTGAACAGCTTGCCGACTATCTGCACGAGAATACGGATCTTGTGTTTGTCTATCCCAAGGATGCGCTGGTGGCGAACAAGGACAGGGCACAGCTTTATTACAGCACGGATTCCCATAGCAACCAGATTGGTGCGTTTGTAAATATGCAGGAGTTTTTCCGGACAGTTTATGGGACACATGCAGATATGGATTCTGTGCAATTCCGGGTGGACAACGAAAATTATTCGGGGGACCTCGCAATGCTGGCGGGACTCAATGAGAAGTATCAAATTGACAAGGTGTATGTATTTGAACAGGATTCTGCGGACAAGGCGCAGTATCATGACCAGGTGCTTCTCTATGTCGGGGACTCCTTCGGCGGATTCCTGTCGCAGATTTGCAAGGGATATTACAGGGAAGTTTACTGGGAGGATGCGCGGGATTTTAAGTACAGCATGTATGACAAATATCATCCTGACGTTGTAATCTGGGAGCGCGCGGAGCGCTACTGCGAGGTATTTGCGGAACCGACATTGATAAATAAGTAATATGGGAAGGGGCTTTTGGCAAAAGGCTCCTTTCGCTGTATAAAAAAATAAAAGAAACCATAAAAAACAATTGGAAAAACGTATATGATTATAGGAGGGTTACAGCGTTTTACCAGAGAGGAGGGAATGTGGAGGAGAAGCAGTTTGGTGAATGCATGGAGCGCATGAAATCCGGCGACAAAAACGCGCTGCATGAAATTTACGAGGCGTATATCGGATATATATACTCCGTTGTGTTTCAGGTTGTGTCGAACCGCGAGGATGCAGAGGATGTGACCAGTGAGTTCTTTATAAAGCTGTGGCGGCTTGCAGATACATATCACGGCGGGAACGGACATAAGGCATGGATGGCGACGATTGCAAGGAACATGGCGATAGACTTACTCAGAAAAATGAGGCGGGAGATGCCGTCAGAGGACTGCTTGGATTCGGCTGCGGAGGGTGCCTCGGCTGAATGCATCGAGCAGGAGGTGATAGCGGACATGAGCCTGAAACAGGCGCTGGAGGCGCTAAAGCCTGGTGAGCGGGAGGTCGTAAACCTCAAAATAATGGGGGAAATGACCTTTCAGGAAATAGCAGAGCTATTGAAAATCCCACTTGGAACAATAACCTGGCGGTATCAGAATGCGATCAAGAAATTAAGGAGATGTGGTTATGAGTAAGGATTTGGAAAAGGAGTACAGGGCGCTTGTGAACTGCGAGGCACCGGATCTGTGGGCGCGCATCGAGGCAGGGCTGGACGATAAGGGCAGCAGCGGCATTGCCTGTGAAACAAGGAAAAAGAACGTTTTTCCCATAAAAGTCTGGGCGACTGTGGCTGCGGCATGTGTGTGTGTCGGAGTCATCATTCCTGTGATGAAAACGCATCTGGGAGGGATGAAGGGAATTCAGAATGATACGGCGGCTCCCCCGGAATATGCAGCAGACAATGCAGACGGCTATGCGCCGGAAGAACATCTTATGGCAGATATGAACCAGGCAGCCCCGCGCGATGAATCGGGCAGCGGCGCGGGGGTCAGTATGGACAGTGCCGCGGAGGATGCAGTGGTAACCGCAGAGGCCGCTTACGATAAGGGTGGCATGGCAGAAAATGCCATGGAGGCGGTGCCGGAAATTTTTTCGGCCAAGGTTGAAATTGTGGATGTGAATGCGGCAGCAGAGAGCGGAATTTTATATACAGCAAGGGTGGTAGAATCCGAGGACTCGGAGCTACAGGATAAGAGTACAATCTCGATTGTGGCATCAGCGCCGGAAAATGAGGAAGATAGGCTTGAGAAAGGCAGTATCTATGACTTGCGGCTGCGGGAGGAAGATGCCGGGGCACTGACATACAGCATTGTAAAATGAAAAGATGCAGTATGAATAGTTAGCGGAAATCAGGGAGATAATAGGAATGGTGCAGAAGCACTGTTTCACATGGGAAAAGGAGGATTACCTGTTATGAAATGTTTTATGAAAAAAGGAACGGTTGCAAACAAAATAGGGATTATGGTTGTGACACTGTCGCTTTCCATGGCAATGCTGACAGGGTGCGGCAACAGGGCAGACAGAAATTCGGATGAAGTATCGACTGAGGCAGCACCGGACTCTGCCGGAATGGTGCATCTGGAAAGTGTCGATGAAGTGTCGGCGTTTATTGACGAAGTATATGGGGGAGTAGCAGAGGATCTGCTCCCTATGGAGGTCATGACGACGGAGCTTGATATCAACGACAAGGATATGATGGAGTATCACACAGGACTTACGGACATCAACGGGATAGCCGGTGTGTATCTGTCGGAATCCATGATGACCTCGACAGCATACAGTGCTGTGTACATCAGGACAACAGATGAAGCGGATGCGGAAAGCATCAGACAACAGATTATGGATAAGATTAACCCCGCAAAGTGGGTCTGTGTCACTGCGGAGAAACAGAGCGCTGCGCTGTTCGGGAATGATGTTTTCTTTGTAATGGGTCACCAGGATACCGTGGATGCCGTGATGGATAAGGCGGTTGCGGCGGCGCAGGCAAGGGAGATGAAAACTTCCGATACCATCGAGAAGACAAACCCAATATAAAAGAGAAACAGGAGAGGCTGCCATGCTTTTTTCCAGCATTACATTTTTATATTTTTTTCTGCCGCTGGTTATCCTTCTCTACTTTTTCGTGCCGCAGAAAGGCAGGAACCTTGTCCTTTTTGCGGTGTCCATACTATTCTATGCATGGGGCGAGCCTGTATACGTCTTTCTGATGCTTGCGCAGATTGTGGCATCGTATGTCCTTGTGTGGCTGATGGACAGCTTCCGGCAGAAGAGGATGGGCAGGATATTCTATATCCTGTCTGTCCTCTTGCCGTTTGCGGCATTGTTTTACTTTAAATATTTTTACTTTTTTGCAGGAACGATATTTCATCTGGATGTAAAGGCGGTTCCGCTTCCGATTGGGATATCGTTTTACACGTTTCAGATTGTGAGCTACTGTGTGGACGTATACGATCGGAAGGTAAAACGGCAGAAAAATTTTATTACCTATGCCGCCTATGTCACACTCTTTCCGCAGCTGGTTGCCGGGCCGATTGTGCGGTACAGCGACATTGACCAGACGCTGATAAAGGGAACCGGTTTTTCGGACATGCATGTCAATTTTGAGCGGGGGGCTGTGCGGTTTGCCGTCGGTCTGGGCAAGAAGGTGCTGGTTGCCAATGTGCTTGGCGAGTTTGTGGCGGAGGTCGCGGCGCTGGGGCAGAGAAACCTTGTGCTCTCGTGGGCATATGCGGCGGCAGTGTCGCTTCAGATTTACTTTGATTTTTCAGGGTATTCTGACATGGCGATTGGGCTGGGGAGCATCCTTGGCTTTTCGTTTCCGGAAAATTTCCGGTATCCGTTTATCGCAAAAAGTGTCAGCGAGTTCTGGAGGAGATGGCATATGACACTTGGCGCGTGGTTTCGGGACTATGTATATATCCCCATGGGGGGGAACAGGGTCAGCATGTCCAGGTGGATATGGAATATCCTGGTGGTCTGGCTGTTTACAGGGCTCTGGCATGGGGCAGGGTGGAATTTTATTGCATGGGGACTTCTGTTTGCCGTGCTTCTGGTGTTTGAGAAGGCAGTCGCGCGCCTGTGTGGCTCAACGGTGCGGCTTCCCGCTTTTCTGACATTTTTTCTGCGCCACGCCTACCTGATCTTTATTGTGCTAATAAGTTTTTTGGTATTTCACAATGAAAGTCTGTCAGGGGCTGTCTCGGATATTCAGGCGCTGTTTTCCTGCGGGGGGCGTATCGCAGCCGGTGCAGGGGAGACGGATCGGATGGTATGGACATATCTGCTGCGGAACCGGATGGTGATACTGGTTGCCGGAATCGTCGGGTCGACGCCGCTGCCCATATGGCTGTGGACAAGGGTACAGGAGCGGTTTAAGACATGTAAGGCAGGGGAGGCAGCAATCCATGTGGCGCGCGGATTTTTGACAGTCGGGCTTTTGCTTTTGTGCACGGCATACCTGATAGACGGGTCATTCAATCCATTTTTGTATTTTCGGTTTTAGGAACTGTCGGAGGTGATGATCGGATGAAAAATGACAGATGGAAACAGCGTATTACAATTTATGGCTTTCTTTTCTGGATTGTCGGCATGACACTGATGACCGTTATCTGTCCCAAGGAAACCGTGTCAGAGGCAGAGCGGAGACGCCTTGCGGAAAAACCGGCGCTGACGCTGGAAAGCGTGCTCGATAAATCGTTTATGGAGAATATTGAAAAATATCTGCTTGACCATTTTCCGTTCCGGGACGCGTTCCGCCGCGTCAAGGCGCATTTTTCCTATGACGTGTTATTGCAGAAGGAAAACAATGACATCTATACTGCCGGTGCACATGCGTCAAAACTGGACTATGAGCTGAAGGAGACATCGGTAAGGCGGCTTGCGGAAAAGATGACAGGGCTTAGGGAAACCTATTTTCCGGGTCAGGCGTTCTGTTATGCGGTGGTGCCGGACAAGAATTATTTCCTCGCGCGGGAAAACGGATTTCCGGCGATGGATTATGGGCGCATGCTGGCGGTTTTGACGGCGGAGATGGAAAAAGCAGGCGGTGCGCGCTATGTGGACATTCTTTCCGGACTGGCGATTGATGATTATTACCATACGGACACACACTGGAGACAGGAGCGGATTTTTGGTACGGCAGATACATTACTGGATGCGTTTGGAATGGATGATGTTTCCGGCGTGCAGGAAGCTGATTATCAGGCGAATGCAGTGCAGGATTTTTATGGTGTGTATTATGGGCAGGCGGCGCTGCCGATGGAGCCGGACACGATTGTATACCTCACGAATGAAGTGACGGAATCGGCTTTTGTGTGGAGCCTTGAGGAAAATTTTCAGGGCGGGAAGGTCGTGCTGCCGGATGAGGCTGGGGCGGTGCTTATGCCGGTATACCGCACGGATAAGCTCGGGGATGCGATGAGTCTGGACAAGTATGATCTGTTTTTGGGCGGGGCATCGTCATTGCAGGTGATAAGGAGCCCTGAGGCGGCGACGGACAGGCGGCTGATTGTATTCCGGGATTCCTACACAAGCAGTCTGGCACCGCTTCTGCTTGGGGCGTACAGGGAAATTACACTGATTGACCTGCGCTACATCAATTCGGCGCTGATTGGGGATTATGTGGACTTTGCGGACGCGGATATTTTGTTTTTGTATAATACGGCGATTGTCAATCAGTCGGAGATGCTGAAATAAGGGAATGGTTGAAAAAACTCTCATGAAATTGTGGGAGTTTTTTTGTTTACATTTTTGAAATTCTCTCCTCTTTCATAGTTGACCGGTCAAATATGAGAGAAAAGGAGAAAATAAAAATGAGCAGTAATTTTAATGTTACAGCCACATTGAACCAGGATGGGACAATATCGTGTACATGGTCAAGTGTGGCAAATTTAGACTATTATCTGGTGCGTCTCGTTCTTGTGGCAGACAGCAGCGTTCTGCATGACGAGGTGACAAGCGCGACGAGCTGTGTTTCCAGAAATAAGGTAATTCCAGGCGGTGTGTACCGAATTACAGTGTGGGCAAATGGAAAAAATGGTTCCACGCTGGCTGTTAAAGAGATAAAACTGACGGTGCCGTCTGACTTTTACGCAAAAAACCTATCCGTTCCGACCAATATAAAAGCAAATGTGGGCACCGTCTCGATTAGCCTTTCTTTCAACCCTGTTACTGGTGCAACAAGCTATGATATATTGTTTGACGGCAGAGTGTATAATACGACACGTACAAGTTATACATTTACCAGTCTTGCGCCGAATTCGAGACATACGTATGCTGTCCGGGCAAAAAACAGTAATGTGACAGGAGCGTACAGTGCAACACAGACGGTCACAACACAGACGGCAATTCCAGGGATACCGTCCGGAATCACAAAGAAATCAACAGATACATCAGTGACAATCAGCTGGAGCCCTGTATCGGGTGCGACAGGCTATGATTTGAAATTCAATGGGAGTACATACAGCCTTACAACGACGAGCAAGACGATGACAGGTCTCAGCTCCAATGTGGGATTCCGGTTTCAGGTGCGTGCCAAAAATGCAAACGGCACAAGCTCATACAGCGCGGAGCAGACCGTGACTACGGCACCGAAACCGCCGACAAGCATTAGTGCAACAAGTACAACAAATGCAGTGACAATCAAGTGGAACAAGGTGACAGGAGCAGGTCTGTATACGGTTAACTTCAATAACAGGAACCATGTAGTGTCGGGAGGGAATACATCCCTGACAATAGACAAGCTCAATTCAAATACCACTTATAATTATAAGGTATGCTGCAATAATGCAGATGGCGCGGGAGCGTTCAGCGCTGTCAAGAGTATAAAAACACAGGCGGCATCATCCTCCCAGGTACCACAGGTGCCCTCCGGAATCACAAAAAGATCCACAGACAGTTCGGCAGTAATCAGCTGGTCTGCTGTAAACGGCGCGACAGGATATGATTTGAAATTTGACGGAAATGTATACAGTATGACAGGAACAAGCAACGAGTTTACAAGGCTCTCCGCAAATACAGGATATCAGTTTCAGGTGCGTGCCAGAAATGCAAAGGGGGCGAGCCAGTACAGCACGGCTCAGACAGTTACAACGGCACCAAAGGCACCGGCAAGCATCCGTGCAACAAGTGCGACTAACACGGTAACCATCAGCTGGGACAAGGTAACAGGGGCGACAGGATATACGCTCAATTTCAACAACAGGGATTACAATCTGGGAGCAGGCGTCACATCCTATACAGTCAGCGGACTGAACCCAAAGACAACATACAGTTATAAGATGTGCTGTAAAAATGCAGACGGAACAGGGGCATACGGTACCAGCCGCTCCGTGACAACAAAGGGAGCGCTCCCAGGAGTTCCCACAGGGATACAGAAAAAGTCGACGGATAATTCCGTGACCGTTAGCTGGAATCCGGTTGCAAATGCAACAGGCTATGATTTCAAGCTTATTGGAAAAGTATACAGCGTGACGACAACCAGTAAGACCGTGACAGGACTTAGCAGCAATATGGGGTATAAAATTCAGGTGCGTGCCAAAAATGCGGAAGGCGCAAGTGCATACAGCGCGGAGCAGACCGTGACGACAACACCAAAGGCACCGACAGGAATGAGTGCAAAAAGTACGGCGAACACGGTAACCGTAAGCTGGTATCAGGTGACAGGTGCGACAGGGTATGTCCTCAATCTCAACAATAAGGATTACCATATCGGTGCGTCCGCCACGACCTACACAGTCAGCGGGTTAAACCCGAAGACAACATACAGTTACAAGATGTGCTGTAAAAACGCGGATGGAGTAGGGGCGTATGGCAACAGCCGGTCCGTGACAACATTGGCGCAGCTTCCAGGCGTGCCTGCCGGGATACAGAAAAGGGCAACAAATAATTCCGCAACTATCAGCTGGAATCCGGCTGCAGACGCAACAGGCTATGAAGTATATTTTGACAGAAGCACTTACAGCGTGGCGACAACCAGTAAGACATTTACAGGACTTAGAAGCAACATAGGCTATCACTTTCAGGTGCGTGGGAAAAACGCGGACGGTGCAGGTGCGTACAGTGCAGATCAGATCGTGTCAACAGCACCGGATTCACCGTCATCTGCCAGGGCGGAAAGCACGGCAAATTCGGTAACCATCAGCTGGTCTTACATGCCGGGAGCGACAGGATATACCGTTCATTTCAATAACAGGGAGTACAATGTAAACGGCAATAGAAATACATCGCTTACAGTCAGCGGACTACAGCAGAATACGACGTATCAGTATAAAATATGCTGTAAAAATGCGGACGGAACGGGCGAATATGGCATTGTCCGGTCAGTGACGACACAGTCACTCCTTCCGGCAGTTCCATTTAGGATAAGCAAACACGCTTCGGATAGTTCCGTGGCGCTGGACTGGAATAAAGTCAGCAATGCCACAGGCTATGACTTGATGTTCGATGGAAAAATATACAGCCAGACATTACCGGAAAGAACCATTACGGGACTTGAGGCAAATACACCATACAGATACAAGGTCAGAGCAAAGAATACATATGGGACAGGAGACTACAGTGCCGAGCAGAGCGTGACGACAGCGCCAAAGGCGCCTGCCAATATCACTTCCAAGAATACGGATACCGAGGTGGAATTAAAATGGGATGCAGTCAGTGGCGCGACGGGTTACGAGCTTTTTTTCAATGGAGAGACAAGCAATGAGACCGGAACCAGTAAGAAAGTGACGGGACTGAAGCCAAATACAAAGTACCCATATAGTGTCCGCACAAAGAATGCAGATGGCGCCAGTGCATACGGACCGACAAAGACAGCGCATACGGCGCCGAAATCCCCGACAGGCGTAAAAGCATCCACGGACGAAGATTCAGCGGACCTTAGCTGGGATGCGTCTGACGGCGCAGATGGATATGAGGTTGACGTGGACGGAAAGAAATACAGTGCATCAGGCAATTCCCATAAGGTAGGCGGACTTTCACCGAATACGGACCATGATGTCAGTGTCAGCGCCAAAAATGCAGGGGGAAGCAGCAGACCAAGTGCGTCCAAAAAAGTCAGGACAACACCAAAAGCGCCATCCTCGCCACATGCATCCGCAACAAAAGACAAAGTCACGTTAAGCTGGCCGGCGGTGGACGGAGCCACAAGCTACGACGTGCTCTTTGATGGGACACCGCACAGGACAACAGAGCCGTCAAAGGACATTGAAGGACTGGAGCCCGATACGGAGCATACCTATGCTGTGCGGTGCAACAACGCGGACGGTTCGAGCAGATATGGCACACCGCAGAAAATAAAAACACTTCCGGAAGAGACAATTCCTGAACCGAAACACCGGAAGGATACAGGCATCCCGCCAAGAAAGCCCAGGAAAAAGCATCCGGACAGAAAACAGGCGTACAAAGAGCTCGACCCTGTCAATGTCGTGACAGGCGCCTTCCTGTGGCAGCATACATTTCTTGCAAGAAACGGCAGGGACGGCCTCGAATTTGTTCCGATGTATGAATCACAGCGTGGCAGCCATTACGAAAAGATGGGGAAAAAATGGACACACTCCTTGAACTACATGCTTTACACAGACAATGCATATGTATATTTTGAGACGCCGGACGGTAGCGTCATTCCGTTTTACAGAACCGGGAACCATCAGCACTGTCTGGCGGAAGGCGTAAAATCCACATACAGTCTTGGACGCGACGAGAATTTCGACTATTACGTGACAGACATAGACGGCACAGAATACCATTATGATAACAGCAGTCATCTCTCCTATATAAAAGAGGATGGACTCACGGAGTACCGTATCCAGACAGACATGGATGGAAAGATTCTGGAAATTGCGGGCAGGCACGGCGAGAAGCTGACATTTACCTATCAGAACGGATATGTCGCAAAAGTTGCGGATGAGACAGGGAATGAAGTAAGCCTGCTGTATAAGGACAAGTGTCTTGCGGCGATAAGGAATGCGGACGGCGAGAGCATCAGTTTTACTTATGACGATGCCGGCAATCTCCTCACTGTCTCGGATTTTACAGGCACAGGCTACCTGGTTAATACGTATGACGAAAAACAGCGGATTGCCAGACAGACTATGACAGGCAGGGCGGAAAACAGGGTTGTCTATGATGAAGCCAACAGGGAGACTTATTTTTACACCGGAGATAAGTATTATACCAGGTATACTTATGACACCTATGGCAATATCACGGACATAAGGAATTCCGAGACTGGCATCCATAACAAGTTTGACAGCATCGGCAGCCTGATTGAGCAGACGGATGTGTTCGGAAATGTCACGAAAATGAAGTATGACGGCAGAGGCCGCATGACCTGCATCACATATCCTGACGAAACAGAAGAAAAAGTCAGCTACAATGACAACAACCAGCCGGTATCAGTCGAGAACCGGGATAAGACGACAACACGATATACCTATGACGGAAGAAATAACGTAACCTCCATAACGGACGGAAACGGAAATGTATCCGGTTTTGAATATGATGATAGTGACAATCTCACTGCTTTCACGGACAGAAACGGTTCCCTGTGGAGTTATACTTACGACAAGAAAAACCATCTGCAGGAGGCAGAGGACTGTCTTGGAAACAGATACCAGTATGTACATGATGACGCAGGACGCCTGACATCCTACACATCCCCTGCAGGACATACCGTGGAATACACCTATTCAAAGGATGGGGATTTGTTAAGCGTATCAGACGCCGGTGGGGAAATCCTTTACAGCTATGACGCGAACGGAAGCTGTACGTGTGTTACGGACAGGATGGGCGGCACACAGCAGTTTGCCTATAATGAAGCGGGGCAGCTTGTATCCGTCACGGATGCCATGGGGAATGTCCAGACCTTTACCTATGATGACGAGGGAAATCTTGCGACAGAGCAGGACGCGATGGGATACCAGACAGCTTACCGGCATAACCAGTGGGGCAGTGTGACGTCCCATACCGATAAAAACGGAAACACCACCAGCTATACCTTTGACGACGCGGACAGGCTCACTGTCATAAGGAATGCGGCAGGCGGGGAAATCAGCTATGCGTATGATGTCATGGGACAGGTAACAGGCATGACGGACGAAAAAGGACGCCTGACGGCATACCGCTATGACAATGCAGGCAACATCACAAAAGTAACGGATGCCCTTGGAAATACGGTAGAGTATACGTATGACGGCAATGGGAACATACTGTCTATGACAGACGAGGAAGGCATTGTCACGACGTACAGCTATGACAAGGAGGACAGACTGCTCTCCATCACGAGGGAGGAGGAGACCGTAAAATTCGCCTACAATGCGCTGGGCAGGCTTGCGTCCGTCGAGGATTCCTGCGGAAATACGGAGACAGCAGCCTATGATGCGGACGGAAACGTCATTTCCCATGAAGATAAGGAAACGAACCGGATTACGTACACCTATGACAGTGCGGGGCGCATACTGGAAGAAGAGGCGCCAAACGGAGCGGTTACAAAATATACGTATGATAAGAACGGCAATTGTCTCACAGTCGAGGATGCCCTTGGAAACGTGACGGCGTATGAATATGATGCCAATGACCGCGTGACAAAGGTAACGGATGCGGCAGGCGGCACGGTCACATATGAGTATGACGGCAGGGGAATGCTTTCGGCAGTGACGGATGCCTGCGGCGGAAGGACAGTGTACGAATATGACGGCAACGGCAACCTGACCAGGGAGACAAATGCGGCAGGCGGCATAAGACAGTATGCATATGACAGTCTGGACAGGCTCACCGGAATAACAGACGAGGAAGGGCACGGCAGTTCCTGCGAGTATGACGCGGCAGGAAATGTGGTACAGTATACGGACGCGAACGGAAACATCTGGACATATACCTACGACAGTCTGGACAGGCTCACACAGGCAGCAGGCGGCAACGGTGCGGGTATTTCCATGGAATATACGGCGACAGGCAGGCTTTCGTCAGTCACGGACCAGGAAGGCGTCCGGACAGACTACACGTATGACAGCAGGGGCAGGCTGACGGCGATAACGGATGCTGACGGCAACAGTATGGCATACACATATGATTCCATGGGCAGGGTGCTCACGCAGACGGATGCAAACGGAAATACCACATCATGCGAATATTCCCCGAACGGAAACCTGACAAAACTCACGCTGGCAGAGGGCGAAACCATCGAGTATACCTACAATGCGCTCGGACAGGTAAAGACAGTGCGCGACGCACTTGGAAACACCACATCATACGCGCATGACGCACTCGGACAGGTGACGGCCGTTACGGATGCCATGGGAAAAAGCACGACCTTTACCTACACGGCGGACGGCAGGATTGCCACGGTCACGGACGCGCTCGGCAACAGCACCGCATACGCATATGACGGCAACGGAAACCTTACGGAAGTTACGGATGCGCTCGGCAACAGGACGGCATTCGAGTATGACGCCGTAAACAACTGCATCAGGGAATACAGGGGCGCAGGGGAAGAAAAGGAATGCATCACGCTCTACCAGTATGACAAACGCAGCTGCATGATCAAGGAAATCAACCCGCTGCTCGAAGAGACCGGATACAGCTATGACGGCAATGGAAATATGACGGAAATCGTTGACGGGGAACAGAACCGCACCGTCGTAACCTACGACCTCAACAACCTGCCGACCCGGATACAGTACGGCACGGACATGGAGACGAGGTTCCGCTACAACAGCAGGGGACAGCTTGTGGAGATGCAGGACTGGACGGGCACGACATCATTCACAAGGGACACACCCGGCAGGCTCACAAAGGCGAAAGACCCGCAGGGAAGGGAGATTTCCTATGAGTATGACGCGATGGGCAGGCGGACGGGCATCGTTTACCCGGACGGAAGCAGGGCGGCATTTGCATTTGACAAGAATGACAGGCTGAAAAAGATAACCGACGCGGCAATGCAGTCAATATCCTACACCTATGACGGCGCAGGAAACCTGGCAAAGGCAGTACAGCCGGGAAATACCGTATCGTACACCTATGACAAAAACAACAGGCCGGTAACGGTGGAACGCCTTTTCGGCGTGGACACGCGCGCCAGCGAGCAGATTACGTATGACGCACTTGGACGCATCAAAACGCATACAGGCACGTCATCCATACCGGAATATGCATTCACCAGGAGCTATGCGTATGACGCGATCGGACGGCTGGCATCATACAGCGACGGTGAAAATACGGAAGACTATCTTTATGACGCGCTTGGAAACAGGACGGAAAAACAGACGGACGGAAAGACGGCGGCAGCATACCAGTACAATGCCATGAACCAGCTTACTGCAATGACACAGGGGGAGGAAACATACAGTTACCTTTATGACAGACGTGGAAACCTGACGGAGGAACGGCTTGGAGAACAGGTATTAAGGAGCTATGCCTATGATGCCGCAAACCGCATGATTTCCGGTAAAAACCTTGTAAGTGGTACAAAATCGGAGTATACTTATAACGGACTCCTTGCGAGGGTGAGGAAGACATCAGGAGCGGCAGTTTCATCATACATACCTGATTACCCCGGCGGAATATACAATGACCTTGTGACGCAGACTGCAGGCGCCGGAACCGTCAACGCGGTATACGGACAGGGATACGGACGTGTCAGCCAGCGTTTTATGCCGGAGACAGCCACAGGGGCGGCAGACACTTATTTCCAGCATGACCTGTACGGAAGCACGCTTTTTGCGGCAGACGCGCAGGGCGCGATAAGACACCATGCAGTCCATGACATATGGGGAATTCCTGAAACGATATGCGATGATATCAGTATAGCATCAGGACTCCGCTTTACGACGTATGATTATGACGCCGTACTGGGTAAGCATTTCGCACATGCGAGGATGTACGACCCGTCACAGGGAAGGATGCTCGGCGCTGACCCGGTGAAGAGGGGGCTGAACGGATATGCATACTGCGACAATGACCCCATAAACCAGACCGACCCGACAGGCGAGGTGGCAAATATCCTCCTTGGCGGCATCGCGGGCGGAATCATCGGTGGCGCGTTCGGATTCGCAGGCTCGGCACTGTCACAGATAGCAGCAGGAAACGGCTTTAGTGCGAGAAAGGCATGGGGAGCTGCAGCAAACGGCGCAATTGTAGGGGCGGCAAGGGGCGCGCTCGTCGGTTCCGGGGCAGGAATTCCGCTGGCGTTCGGCGTGGACTTTGCGGCAGGAATGGCAGGAAGCCTTGCGGAGCAGAAGATAACCGGCGGACGCTTATCGCCTGTACGCGCGGCAGTTGACGGTGCATTCAATGCAGCAGGCGGCAGACTGTACGGGACAAGCCCACTGCGGAACGCAAAGAACGCCTTTATAAGGGGGGCGCTTGAAGGGGCAGTCAAAGGCGGAGCCTATAATATTGCCGACGTGCTTGACAATAAGCTGCGGAATGCATATGGTTCGGGCGGCAGGAGAAATCCGGGAACTTCAGGAAGCCGGAATCCATGGAATAAGAAAAACCAGACTCCATGGAACAGCAGAAACCCGAGACCGACAGGAAGCAGATGCCCGCAGTCAGACTGCATCAGACCAAAACCGCTAAAGGGAATGCGCAATCCGAAGCGGGGAAGCAGTGGCGCTAACGGCAATGGAAACACGACGCACCACAATGACAGGTTCAGTCTTGGAAGCTTCGTCAGGGACGTTGTATCCGGCGCAGTGATGGGCGGACTGGCAAGTGTGACCTTCTATGGGGCTGGTAAGGCAGTTGAGGCGCTGAAAGATGGTATATACACAAGAAATAGATATATAAGTAATGCTGGAATACCATTAGAAGAGATACCATATAGTTCGGGAGAACTAAATTATAGTGAAATTATGCATGCTTTAAGAGCGAGCAATAGTATAGAAGGAGATACTGTTGCAAAATTGCTAAAAAGGAAAAAAATACAAGTTATGGTATCAGAATATTTTAGTGATGGTAGAGCAGGTTCATACTTTTTTCCAACAAGAAGGATTTATTTATACAAAAAAGTAAAGTTGCCATCAGGGAAATGGGTTGCTCAAAATTCTAAATCAGCAGCGGGTACTTTGGCACATGAAACCAAACATTGGATAGATAGAGTAGTAAAGAGTAAGAAAGATGAGTTCAATGCGTATATGTGGCAGAAAAAAGTAGATTTAAGTTTAAACTATACCGCTGAGGATATTTGGCATGTATTGAATACACATCCTGCTTACAAACACTTAAAAAAATGATTATGAGCAGGTAGGAAAAGGCAAGTTAGATAATGGGTTTTGAATACTTCTACCAAATCTAAGATGTAGCTGCTTATTTAGATTTGGTAGAAGTTTGAAAAAGTAAATCAGTAAATATGTATAAGAAAGTTTCAATTAATAAACGGAGGGATAAGTAAAATGGTTAAAAAAAATTTGTATGATGATTTAAATGATGAAATTCCACTTCCGGAAGCTCCATATGCTGATTTATATGAACTGGGATTTTGGAATCATAAAAAAGCGAAGTTGACAATAATATGGAACAGAGAAATAAGTAAAAATAAACAGATTCTTATATTGAAAAAATTATGTCCGCAATTAAATAAATTTTCGGCTTCAAAAATATATGAAATAGTGAGAGAAAAAGACGAACAGTGGCAATTTGCTGAAATGAGGTGGGGCGAGGCGATGGACTTTTTAAAAGAAGCGCAAAAAAAGAGATTGAATGTGATTATTGAAGAAGTAAAATGAGAGAAAATTAATAAAAAGGCTTCTATGCTATATTAAATTGGCATAGAGGTTTTTTTGTATAAAGGCATATCTGTGTTCAATGGTGGTAAACGATGGTTTTATCGTTTACCAATGGTGGAAGTTAATATAGACGTAGCTACCAATGAACTTTATTGTGATTTTCAAGGTTTGCATTGTGAGATGTGGACGAAAAGAAGGGATAGTGAAATAATCAATCATAGCCTTACGGACAGAAATCTGATATTTAGGCGTATACGACGAGTAAGTTGGCAAAAGATAACAAAGACTTAAAAGTAACGGCGGAACACCTTTTCGGCGTGGACACGCGCGCCAGTGAGCAGATTACGTATGACGCGCTCGGACAGCTGGCATCATACGGCGACGGTGAAAATACGGAAAGCTACCTCTATGATACGCTTGGAAACAGGACGGAAAAACAGACGGACGGAAAGACGGCTGCAGCATACCAGTACAATGCCATGAACCAGCTCACAGCCATGACACAGGGGGAGGAAACATACAGTTACCTCTATGACCGGCGTGGAAACCTGACGGAGGAACGGCTTGGGGAACAGGTATTAAAGAGCTATGCCTATGACGCCGCAAACCGCATGATTTCAGGAACAAATCTTGTAAGTAATGCAAAATCGGAGTATACTTATAACGGACTCCTCGCTAGGGTGAAAAAGACGTCAGGCGCACAGGCCTCATCATACATGCCCAATTACGCGGGCGGGATACACAATGACCTTGTGACGCAGATTGCAGGCGTAGGAACCGTCAACGCGGTATACGGACAGGGATACGGACGTGTCAGCCAGCGTTTTATGCCGGAGACAGCCACAGGGGCGGCAGACACTTATTTCCAGCATGACCTGTACGGAAGCACGCTTTTTGCGGCAGACGCGCAGGGCGCGATAAGACACCATGCAGTCCATGACATATGGGGAATTCCTGAAACGATATGCGATGATATCAGTATAGCATCAGGACTCCGCTTTACGACGTATGATTATGACGCCGTACTGGGTAAGCATTTCGCACATGCGAGGATGTACGACCCGTCACAGGGAAGGATGCTCGGCGCTGACCCGGTGAAGAGGGGGCTGAACGGATACACATACTGCGACAACGACCCCGTAAACCAGACCGACCCGACAGGCGAGGTGGCAAGTATCCTCCTTGGCGGCATCGCGGGCGGAATCATCGGAGGCGCATTCGGATTCGCAGGCTCGGCACTGTCACAGATAGCAGCAGGAAACGGCTTCAGTGCGAGAAAGGCATGGGGGGCGGCGGCAAACGGCGCAATTGTGGGAGCGGCAAGGGGCGCGCTCGTCGGCTCCGGGGCAGGAATCCCGCTGGCGTTCGGCGTGGACTTTGCGGCAGGAATGGCAGGAAGCCTTGCGGAACAGAAGATAGCAGGCGGACGTTTATCGCCTGTACGCGCGGCAGTCGACGGTGCATTCAATGCAGCAGGCGGCAGACTGTACGGAACAAGCCCGCTGCGGAACGCGAAGGACGCCTTTATGAGGGGCGCACTCGAAGGCGCACTCAAGGGCGGAGCCTATAATATTGCCGACGTGCTTGACAATAAGCTGCGGAATGCATATGGTTCGGGCGGCAGGAGAAATCCGGGAACTTCAGGAAGCCGGAATCCATGGAATAAGAAAAACCAGACTCCATGGAACAGCAGAAACCCGAGACCGACAGGAAGCAGATGCCCGCAGTCAGACTGCATCAGACCAAAACCGCTAAAGGGAATGCGCAATCCGAAGAGGGGAAGCAGTGGCGCTAACGGCAATGGAAACACCACACACCGCAATGACAGGTTCAGTCTTGGAAGCTTTGTCAGGGATGTCGTATCCGGCGCAGTGATGGGCGGACTGGCAAGCGTGACCTTCTATGGGGCAGGTAAGGCAGTTGAGGCGCTGAAGCGAGACATTAGAAAAGATAATTATAAGAATGTTGATGTATTTATAAGTGAAGAAATAACTTATAGGAAACCGCAAGTGTATACATCTGATTTGTCACATGTAACAGGGAAGGGGGCAAAGGCGCGAAATCGAGCTATTGAAGCAATTTTAAAGGAAGATTTTCCAGATTTAAAATTAACATATAAGCCTAAATATAGTCCATTTATTAGAACTGGTATAGCTCAAAAGGATATGGGAACACAAATAGGTAAAAATATGTTTTCTTCAAGAGAAGATTTAAGGGATACAATTATTCATGAAGAATTACATCATAGGTGGTGGAAAAAAGGTATATTTAATCATCATCCGAGATGTTCTTATAAAGAAGAAAGGTTTTATGAAACAATAGAGAAATATATGCGAATGAGGGGGTGGAAAAAATAATGGCAGTTATGAAAATGAAATGTCATTGTGGAAAGATTATTGAAGCCACTGTAGGTGATTGTATTTATAATGACAATTTTCGCTGGTATCAAACATACTATTGTGAAAGTTGTGGAAATGCAACCGAAATAGATGGTACAGGGAATATGCCTCCTGAAATAAAGCAGGCAATAATAAAGCAAGAAGGAGAGTTTGTTTTAGTTTCAACACAGAGAAAAAACAGAGCTAAAATTATTTATTTGCTAAAGAAAATGCCTTGTGGGGATTCGAATTTGTTTCAATTGTTTAAAGAAGAAAAAACAGACAAAATATTATCTGGAACCAAAAATGAAATGACATATATGAAGAATTATCTGACAACAAAAGGAATAAAGGAGAGTGCAGTGGAGTGCTTGTCTCTAAGGCAAGAAAGAAATCAAAATCTTTCAGATAATGTATAGGTGAGAAATAATTTCGGACTGGAAATCAATATTTCGGTTGAGACATATTAATTTATGAGATAGGACTGTCGGAAAACATAATTTGACTATAATTTGATGCGCTACAGGATGCGTCAAATTATATAGTAAATAAAATTTTCCGGCAGCCCTATTTTAGCATAGGGTGATTTGAAGAATGTCAATGTAGGGATAAAGAGTTTTGGTTTAGTTAAAAAGACTGCGCCACTAACTAAAAACATAGCTTAATCGTTTTTAATCAGGGATTGCTTCAAGGAATTATGGCTAATGAAACAGTTATAAATTGCCTGGCAGAGACGGAGAGACTACCAGATACATGAGATGGTGAGCGGAGTATCGAAATAAAGGGAAAAGCACACTTATGATATTTGACAAACATCTAGTACAGCATTGCTTAAATATCAGTGATTAAACCGCTAACGGTATCCCGGCAT
>CARTDA010000036.1:0-43479 GCA_949066965.1 uncultured Lachnospiraceae bacterium | reverse complement strand
CGGAAATTTCTGAAGCCTTATAGAACAAGAGGTTCGAGTTTCCGAGAGCACACATGCAGAAACGGAGGTTAACGATGAAAAAAGAACTTATGACAGCTTTATTTGTAGCCAGTATATTATGTCTTTCAATATTTAAAATATCTGTTTCGGACAGTACAGATACAGGAATTTCCATTTGTTGTGATTTGTCGGATGACTTTTATTGAAGGTCTACTTCTGCTTCGTATTTATTTATAAATTTTTGAATATCATTTTTATTTTTTTCTCTTTTATACAAATCACTGATAAAAAATGCCTGTACACATATTTTTAGGTCATTTTTGTTATATTGCTTATCCGAGTCGGTACTTTTCAGATTGCTCCACCCTTTTTCATATACAAGTGTATCTAGTTTATCGCCGCGCTCGGACTTTAATGCAATTTTTATTCCTATATCTGCCTTTTCAATCGCTTTATCATATTCTTCTAAATCTGTAAGCAGATTCTTCCATGTTGACAACAACAACAATGTCTCCTCTGCTCGTTCCAGCTTATCTACATCACTTTTCTCCAAAGTTTCGTAAACATTTGCTATAATATGTTCCCCTATCTCACTTTTCTTTTGCACCCGATAAGAAACCGCAATTTGATTTATCAATATTATTTCCTCTCTAGAATAAAAATGTACCATTTTCTCACTTAAATTCCATTTCGGAAATGTCATTCGTAACGCTTTCACAGCTGTTTCCTGAAAAATATCACACGTAATTTCCCCTTTTCCAAATAATAAAAGATTTTCTATTTCCATAAGATATTGCTGGTTTTTTACCTGACTCAAATCCAATAATTGTTTTTGTCTGGAAATTACTCTTTCCATCTTATTCCAGTCATGAAACTTGCCCGCCAGAATGCCCTGTCTTGCAAGCATCAGGCACTCGTAATTATCCGTGACAAGCATTGATGTATACCATCCATAAGGTATGTCCAGGCGCTGCATCAGCTTTTCATAGTTGCTCTTTCTGATTCCCCTTGCGCCGCTCTCTATCCGTGCATAAGAACCGACATCACATATGTCTTCACTGACCTCCTCGCGGTTCAGATTTCTTTCCTCCCGGTATGTCTTCAAAATTTCGTTCAATAGCAATACTTCCTGGTCAAATTCCTCCAAAAGTTTATCCTTCCTGCCGCTTTTCATCCCCTGTGCCTTATAGACCTCCTGTAACGCCCAGTGCTGCATCTTGTATCTGCGCGCATCTTTCAGGCTTATTTTCTGTAACGCATCACCCATCATTTTTAATAATTCAGGTAGTTCCTGTATTCTTCCGTTCCCGGTCAGCAGGGAAATCGCCTTTCTGCAATATTCAATTTTCTCAAAAATGTTTTCATCTATATACTTACAGTAAAGACAGACTGCCCTGGGATATACCTTCACCCTTTCACCCTCGTCGACCGTGTAGCGTTCAATATAATCCAAGCATGCCCGCAATTCGGTTTTTATGTTTATGCCCATTCCTCCTTTTGTCTGCAGATACAGAAGAATGTAACTTATTTCCGTACTGCCAATAAAGCTTTCCCTCCCCAATCCGTCATCATAATCTGTGACCGTAATCTTAATTGCCTCTTTCATTTTGTCCACGTCCTGACAAATATACCCTTGGATATACTGGTAAAACTGCTCCTGGAGTCCCCTATGGCATGTGCGGTCCTTTGCCTCTGGCGCCTGGAAAAGTTCTTTTAGTCTTTTTTGCCGCACGGCATCATCATCCTCCTGGAGCGCAACAAAAATTTTTCTTTTCCACAAAAAATATTGGTATTCCTTTTTGGTCAGCAATGTGATGAAATGATCCGGAGACTTCCCCAGTCTCTGCAAAATCAGGTTTAAAGATAATCTGTCCGGAATGCATGTCCACAACTCATATCGGGACATCATTTTCTGGGAACAAATTCCATTGCATATTTTTTCCTGGGTAATGCCCTGCTGTTCCCGTATATTCATTATCATCTGACCTATGGTATATGTAAAGCTGCCAGCAACCATACAGCACCTCCTCCAAAAATATTTTCTTAAAAATGTACATCGCACTTTTCATGCAATCCGCTTTAGTCTACATATATATTTTACAAAATATTTTAGAAAAAGTACATACCAAATTGCACAAGGATAGTCAAAAATTGTTACCAAAAATTTTCTTATCAATTGCGCCATCCTGTATTATAATACTATTCCGTCATGGGACTTTGGGCTGGAAGTTTAATGCCTGCCTGAATCAAAGTTTTCAGCATATATGTCAAATTACAAAAGAAAAAGGAGAAGTTATTATGAAAGAAGAAGCCGCAAAATTCACACTGCGCACCAGCAAGGATGTTTTATGGAAATTCCACTACATTGCTGACTACAGTGGGCGCTCCTCAAACCGCCAATTAGAAATCCTTTTGAAAAGGTACATCGCCAGCTTTGAGAATAAGCACGGTTCCATCGTGCCGAAGTAGTCAATTGCCGGATTTCAGAAGACCAGAATGCCAGAAGCATTTCTGCTTCCGGCATTCTGGTTTATGTTTATCCTTTTATTGTCTGCGCATCTGGACGATTGCCATCCATATGATTACACCGGCGAATGCCGCAATCATAAGCCCGGCAGCTGACATGGTCCGGATATCGTGCAGCTTTTTCATCTCAGGGCTGTTTGCAAATCCAGTGGCTGCATTGATAAATTTCTCGTCCACAAGGCTTTCACTGCTTACTTTTTTAAGATTGCCATCTGTCCTTATCCGTCCTATGGGAAGTATGATTTCACCCCTGTCTGGAATCCTAATAGCTCTGTCATTAATCAAAACAGGCATTTCTTCCCCATTAGCAAATACAGCCATGTAATATTGGGCATAGCTTTCCTTTGTCCTTAAAAGCATTACTTTCACCGCACTTGTTTCATATGCCGTATATGGAACATCCTGTGCCGCAGGACGATACACGCCCATTGGCTTTAGATTTGCTGCATTTATTTTGAGTCTGAAAAAATCTTCATGGTCATCCCGTATTGACCTTGTCGCATCTGATGCGTCAAACAGCGGGATATCTTCCCCGCCCTTATATCCTTCAAAACCATATGACGCTTTTTCGATTTCGCCAAGCGCGAGAATCCTGCTCTTGGCGTATGTAAATTTTTCATATGGCGGCAGGTATACAGCCAGCCATACGCTGGTCAGTATGATGAACATAATAATGACCGCCATGAATCTTCTATAGCTTCTAATCATTTGCTGTCTCCTTGTAATTCATATTATATAATCTGTGCCTCCCTAAAACGTGTAAGTACTTCTTCAACATCTTTTTTTGAATACTGCATTGCCCAGCCCCATTTCGGAACTGACACTTAAGGTCGTTATTAATACATTCGTTTCCTGTCAGGTGGCTATACTCATCCGAATCAGCCATTTTATCATTACGCAGGCATTCCCTGAGCAGACAGGTTTCACCTTTATGCTGGTTTATATGATAAAACGACTGCATTTGAACCCCAAGCATACCACATACCCCTGAAACGATACCCTTTGTAAGGGTAATATCGAGAATAAGCGCTATAACCATAAGGACACTTTTGGGAAGATTGATATAATACTGCCCATCTCCAAATACAAGTCCCCGCCCTGAGTCAGTGCCCTGACTAATGCAGCCAAATTCTGCTGTATTCTCCTGATACGCAGTCTTCAGATAATCAAACACTTTTTCTGCATCTTCCGGACTGATGGAAAGTCCAGATATAAGGCACTCTTTTATTTTTTGACTGCCTCCGGCTTTTACAATATTATCCATTTGTTTTCCTCCAGTATTCATCTATTATGATTGAAAAGTACAATTGTATGACATGCCACTCTTGAATTTCATTTTCAATAAACACATCATAAGGAATTTCCAAAATATCAGAGAAGAAATTGGCATATAATTTCATTGTCCAGTATGATATGATGAATATCGAATATTGTATCGATTTGTTTCCGGTTGTTAACGCAAGTGTCGATATTTATCACAATTGGATAATCCTTTATTTATTTTCAATGATTACCGCCTTTTTTAAATTCTGGTTCATTGCGCATCACCTCTTTTCTAGTACTTACTTTACAATAATTTTCTGGCAATTTTAAACTGGGTATGCCATAAGCAAAAATGCTGTAAATTCAACATTGCATAGTTTTCCGTCAGGATAATAGCCGAAGCTCTCCGTGATGGTTCTCTCCCTGTCGGCCGATGTCGTGACCCTGCCCGTCAGGCTTCCGTACATGTTGTATGTGTAGCGCGTGGTACTGCCGTTCCTGTCGGTGCTTGACACGAGACGTTTTTCCCTGTCGTAGCCGTAATATTCCGTCTTTCCTGACGGGTCGGTGCGTTTCACCATCTGCCCGGACGTGTCGTACTCCATGAGGGTCGTGTGTCCCTCGCCGTCCGTGGAGGATGTCATGTTGCCCATGAGGTCGTAGGTGTAGCTTTCGTGGCTTCCGTCGGCTTTCCTGATTCCGGTTATGCGTCCCCACTTGTCAAGGGTGAATTCCGTGCGGTTTCCGCATCCGTCCGTGGATGCCCTTACATTTCCAATGGCGTCATACTCCCACTGCTGGCTGCTCCCGGCTGCCGTGGCTGCACTGAGTCGCCTGCCCATGAGGTCATAGGTCATGCTGATGCCGTTTCCCATGCCGTCGGTACGCCTTAACAGGTCTCCCGCGGCATTGTATGTGTTCTCCTCGAGGATGGTTCCTGACGACGATGTCACCCTGCTTAACCTGTTGCAGAGGTCATAGCTGTAGGTAAAACCCGATTTGTCAGAAAGATACTGCTCGGATTGATGCGCTTTACCGCATTTCCATTTTTGTCATACAGTGTTTCCTGTATGCCGCCTTTTACAAACTCACCATGAGAAACTTAATTATTTTTCAGCCCTCTTAATGCCTTTAAAAAATCTTGCGAGCATTTTACCCCAACTACACCCAAGTCATTTTTATCCGCATTATTACCACCCATTTGAAAGCTCATTACAAAATCATGTAGGTTCTTACTCGCCAAGTAAACATTATTGCCCACTTGGTCATGTATCCAAATATAAATGAACTTATTATATTTATCCATACACAACAAGTTACCTCCATCAATACATCCAATTGGGAGCAAATTGGGAGGAATTTGTCCTAAATATAATTTTTGTATTTTAAAAATATTATCGTTTCCATATACTCCTGAAAAAAAGGAAAATGTCTCCATTCCATCCTTCGTCGCTAAGGGTGTTTTTTGTATGGCCTTAAACCCCATCCCCTCCTTAACATATACCCCGCCAAAATTGTCTAACACAAATTTATACTCACCATCGAGTTCTCCATTAAATAATTCCGTTAGTCTGTCCCAATCTTTTGCATCAATGGCATTATCAATATTTTTATCAAAAATATCATAACATTTTCTTTCAAACTCATTCATTTTCTAAACTCCTTCTCAAATCAGATGCCGAACCAATATGTGGTATATTTGCATGCAAATCAGTGGGTATTAACTGGATAACAGTATTGGAATAATGATGCGGGGTCAGTCCCTGCTCCCTTAACCATTCCCTTGCCGCATTGCCTGATGCAAATTGCCCATTACTATGTTGTGCCAAATATTCATATACTCTGCCGAAATCATCATATGAACCATTTAGAATACCTTCCGCAAACGTTATATCCATTTGAGACCATTCGGAAAAATCAGGTCTTCCATCCTTAAATGGTATACCTTTACCTCCTGTTATAGCATTAACCTCTTCTATATCCGAATGCCAAATGCCATTACCAGCTTCCCCTTCCCAATGTCCATTGTTTCGTGGTATCCTTGTCCTATCACCTGGGTCATTGTATTCACCTGTAATTCTCTTTCTTGCCTCCTCAGCACTACCACTCTTTTTTCGTATTTCATCATACTTATTTCGTGCCTCTTGTTCAGACATTCCATTATCCGTTAAATACTGAATCGCAGTCTGTTTATTAGGGCAATCCCAAGTTGTGTGCCCACTCGGGTCAACATACCCAACCGGATTGTTATGGCAGTAGGTATAGAGGTTGAGTCCGTCCCCATAATAGGTGTCTTCCTGTATGAAGCGTCCTATTACTGGGTTGTAGAAGCGTGCCCTTAAGTAATAGAGGTTTGCTGCCGGGTCATACTGTTCGCCTGCAAAGCCGAAGCGGTTTTCCACGGTTTCTTCTTTTAGGGTGAAGTTGCCGAAGGCATCGTATTCATAGCGGTTTAGGACGTTTCCGTCCTCGTCCGTGACGTGGGTGATGCTGCCCAGCTCGTCGGATGCATAGTGGTAGTAGGTCTTTGCCGCCTCGCTGTCGGAGCTTACGAGTTCGTAGCCCCTGATGTGGCGTATGGTGTTCTCGTCCGTCCCTTCGAGGACTGCCCTGTCCCCGTCATAGATGAAGCGCACGAGCCTGCCGTTTTCTTCCAGTTCGGCGCGCAGGCCTTCCCCGTCATAGTGGTTCTTCTGCCAGCTTCCGTCGGCTGTGCGGACTTCCGCAAGGCGGTTCCTGACGTCATAGCTGTACTGCCTGTCGCCGTCGGAAAGCATGTTGCCCTGCATGTCATAGGTATACAGGTGCCGGGTATTTTCCTGCGTGCCGTCGTTCCTGAAGCCTGTTATGTCGTGTACCGTCAGTCGGTTGCATGCATCATAGCTGTAGGTTTCCTCACCCCTTTCAGCATTTCCCATGTTTGTCCAATGCCTTGATGTCCTGTTGCCTGCCCTGTCGTAGCGGTATTCCTCGCTGAACTGCAGGTAGTCCGCCCTGACGAGCCTGTTCGCGCTGTCGTAGCCGAAGCCTGTCTTTCCCGACAGGGTGTTTTTGGTTATGCGGTTCGCATTGCCGTCATAGGTGTAGGTGTTGTCCACCATGGTTACCGGGCTCGCGCCTGTTCCGGGAAGTGCCGGAAGTCCTTTTATGCCATGCCCCGGCATTCCGGTCATCACCGTCTTCTGGCTGGTGATGTTCCTGTCCGCATCATAGCCGTACTCGGTTACAAGTGTGTCCCCGACTTCCAGGCGCTTTATGGTGCCGTCGGCATTGTAGCTGTACCTTGCAAGGCTTCTTCCGCTGTCCGTGATTTCCTCCAGCTGGTTCAGGCTGTTGTAGCGGTAGGCGGTGTGTTTTCCGGTCACGTCCGTCATCCCCGTCCGGTTGCCGTTCAGGTCGTACTCATACGACAGCAGCCTGACGCCGCTCGCGCGCTTTGTCTTAAGGCGTCCGGCTGCGTCATAGGCATAGTCGTAGCGCATTCCCCCCGCCGTGGCGGACTTCAGCCTTCCGTCGGGATAGTAGCCGAAGCTCTCGGTGATGGTTCTCTCCCTGTCTGCCGATGTCGTGACCCTGCCCGTCAGGCTTCCGTACATGTTGTAGGTGTAGCGCGTGGTGCTGCCGTTCCTGTCGGTGCTTGACACGAGGCGTTTTCCCTGTCGTAGCCGTAATATTCCGTCTTCCCTGACGGGTCGGTGCGTTTCACCATCTGCCCGGACGTGTCGTACTCCATGAGGGTCGTGTGTCCCTCGCCGTCCGTGGAGGATGTCATGTTGCCCATGAGGTCGTAGGTGTAGCTTTCGTGGCTTCCGTCGGCTTTCCTGATTCCGGTTATGCGTCCCCACTTATCCAGGGTGAATTCCGTCCGGTTTCCGAGTCCGTCCGTGGACGCCCTGACATTTCCAATGGCATCGTACTCCCACTGCTGGCTGCTCCCGGCCGCCGTGGCTGCACTGAGGCGCCTGCCCATGAGGTCATATGCCATGCTGACGCCGTTCCCCATGCCGTCGGTACGCCTTAACAAATCTCCCGCGGCATTGTATGTGTTCTCCTCAAGGATGCTTCCTGCCGGCGATGTCACCCTGCTTAACCTGTTGCAGAGGTCGTAGCTGTAGGTAAGGCCCGATTTGTCAGAAAGGTACTGCACCGGATTGATGCGCCTTACCGCATTTCCATTTTTATCATACAGTGTTTCCTGTACACCGCCGTCCCTTGCAGTGCGGCGTGTCTCCCTGTTCAGCAGGTCGTAGTCGTAGGTTTCCGTATGCCCGTCTGCATCCGTGACCGAGACGAGGTTGCCCGTCTTGTCATATGCATAGGTAAGGGAACTGCTGATGCATTCACCCTCGTGTGCCTCGTATATGAGCCTGTCCTCCGCGTCGTAGGCATAGCTTATCCGCCCGCCCTCCGGCATCGTGACCCCCGTGATGTTCCCGTTCCTGTCATATGCGTACTCCGTTATGGAATACACGCCGTCGGAAAGCACCTCCGCCGTCTTTGTGACGCGCCCCTGCGCATCATAAAGGTAGCGCGTTTCTTTCCATGTGTCCCTGTCTGTCCGCACGAGCGGTTATATTCGCACCGGATGGTGTGCGTCGCGCCTTACATTCTGCGATGCCCTGCAGTATAGGATAGCGTTTCTTTTATACATATACAGTATTTTATAAACACTATTCTATTTTGCCTACCATCTGTGTAATCAATTCAATATGTTCCTTTATCTTAACTTTTTGAATATTACTAATACTCTCCTTGCCTCCCAGTCCTAATAGTGGTACATAACCAAAACATTCGTCATACTCTAAGCTACCATACTTTTCTATAGCTTTGTCATATTTTTTCTTTTTTAACCTACTATTTAACACACTATCTTTATCCACTAAATCTTCAAAAAAATATGTACAGCCACTTTCCAAAACTTTAAGATCCTGGTATCGATAAAGCAATAGTGTCATTATTTCATCCTTTGGTTTCCATACAATAACATCTCCAAATCCTGTTGTCATTACCGGAATTGCATTATTACCGTCATAATATGATTCTTTCACGATGTTCTGATATTCATCAGGAATTATAATTTTCAAATAATCATTGCAAAATCTGCCCATACCGTACTCTTTCCATATATTAAGTATGGTTACTGGCAGTTGTCCTACATACTTATCTATTACCCCTTTGGGAATGTCTCCTGTCTTTTTAAAGTCAATCATTACTTCATAGTTCATATTATTTACCTCCTATTACCAACCAGTAGCATCAAACTTTATATACTAAAATCAGCTCACCCCTATAGAACGTTTTCAAAATAGATGGGTTGTACAAATGCTGTTTGTATAAACGTTTTAACCACAAAATCGATCTAGCTAATTAATATACGTTCTGCTAGAAAAATCAACCGTTTTAACTTTTAAGTTTCTATATCTCCTCATCTACCTCTTATAGACAAAATATTTTACTCCGAACTACCTAAGCCTATTAATTTCAAGATTGACAAAAAATTATGAAACACAAATATAACGGTCTAGACACTTGCAAATTCAATGGTTTTTATAAATATTTAATACTACTTATTCAATTATTAATCTGACATTTAGAAATGTTGTTGCCCTTTCTTCTGCAGTCATAGAGTCTGCAATCTCTTTTATAGCATCATACATTCCTTGAGCATTATTATTATTCTTCCACTGGGAACCTAATGATGAATTTACTCTCCTGTCTCCCATTCCAGTTACATGCAAAGGATTACCTCCAGCTATTTGATCCGGATCATGCAATGCTGCTTGTGTTCTCATCCATGCTTCTGCTTCTGCTTTCGCCTCCACCGCTGATTTTCCTTTGTTTCTTAGCTCCTTCTCTTTCTCTGCTAATGCTTTTTCCCTTGCTTCCCTCTGAGCTGCATTTCCTTCCTTGGAACGTCCTTCATTATCATATCTCTCCCTGTTTTCAAGATACTCCTGAATGGTCAGCGAATTAAGTCCATCCTGTTGGTTCTGCACCTGACGTCTGAATTCAGCCTCATCAAATTTATCTTTATATTTGAATGTTGCCGTGACACCTTCATCCATTCGTCTGGTTGGATCCTGCGTTCCCGTTATCTGCTTTCTTGCCTCACTTGCAGATGTGCACTGATCCCTCACCCTCCTGTATTCGGCTTCTATCTGTTCAGGTTTCCAGTCAGGATGCTTCTCCTTAAGGTAATCAAGTGATGCCTGTTTATTTACGCATGTATTTCCGCTTGGGTCTATATACCTTATAGGATTATTCTGACAATATATATACAGGTTCAATCCGTCCCCATAATAGATGTCTTCTTGTATGAAACGCCCGACCACCGGATTGTAATAACGGGCACGAAGATAATACATTCCTGACGCTTTATCATACTGTTCGCCTGCAAAGCCGAAACGGTTCTCCACTTTCTCCTCTCTGGCAGTGAATTTTCCAAAAGCATCATACTCATAAGTGTTCAGGACAGTTCCATTTTCATCTGTTATGTGTGTCACGCTTCCCATTTCATCCGAAGTATAATGATAATAGGTCTTTGCCGCTTCGCTGTCTGAACTTACCATACTCAGTCCCCTGATGTAGCGGATGGTATTGTTGTCATCTGCCTCTACAACAGCATTATCCCCATCGTAAATGAACCTCACAAGTTTACCATTTTCTTCAAGCTCTGTGCGCAGCCCCTCTATATCATAATGGTTTCCTTGTACTGCTCCCTGTGAATCTGTTACCTGCACCAGACGGTTTCTTACATCGTAAGTGTATTGGTATTCCCCGTCACTTAGCAGATTGCCTTGTCTATCATATGTATATATATTTTGCTTGTTTTCCCAGCCCGAACCGTGTCTGAATGACCTTATATCCTGTAATGTAACACGGTTACATTCATCAAACGTATACACCTCCTCAACACATTCAATATTGGTATTGCCTGCAGCACCTTTAAAGGTTCTATTCCCAGACCAGTCATAACGGTATTCTTCACTACATGTCGGATATTGTACCTTTACCAGTCTGTTCACTGCATCATAAGTATATTCGGACATTCCTGACAGGGTATCCTTTTTAATACAGTTGGCATTGGCATCATATTCATAAGTATTATCAACCAGTACTGTGGGTTTTAAAAGCTCTGACACACTCTTGAATACCAGGTCTGTATCCTTAATAAAACCTTTGTCCATTCCCAGCATTATTGTTTTCTGGCTTATAACATTTCGGTTGGCATCATATCCATATTCAGTTATAAGGCCACTGCCAACTTCCAACCGTCTTAATGTATTGTCGGGATTATAAAAATATCTTGCAAGGCTCTTTCCCCCATCGCTTACCTC
This sequence comes from uncultured Lachnospiraceae bacterium, assembly GCA_949066965.1. Classification (GTDB taxonomy): domain Bacteria; phylum Bacillota; class Clostridia; order Lachnospirales; family Lachnospiraceae; genus COE1. The sequence continues at coordinate 32,353 of CARTDA010000036.1, read as the reverse complement.
TGCCAACAAGTCAAGTTCATTATATCTGTACTCGGTTTTCTTTCCAGTGACATCCCTGACAGAAGTCCGGTTTCCATTCAGGTCATACTCATACTGTATCAGTTTCTTTCCGCTTGCACTTTTGGATTTTAATTTCCCGGCAGCATCATATTCATACTCATACCGCATCCCTCCGCCTATCAGGCTCTTCAGTTTTCCATCGGGATAATAGCAGAAACTTTCCGTTATCCTTTGGTTCTTGTCAGATGAAACTGTTGTTCTTCCCATAAGACTTCCGTACATGTTATATGTCATATGCGTTCTATTTCCATTACGGTCTGTTGCAAGAATGATCCTTCCTTCTTTGTCATACGAATACAGTCTAGATCTGCCTGATGGGTCAGTGCGTCTTACTGGATGGTTTAAGAGATCATATTCAATGGTTGTTCGATTGCCGTTTCCATCAACAACTTCTGTCATATTCCCTGCATAGTCGTAAACATAGCGTTCACATCCTCCGTCTGCCTTTTTGATACCGGTTATCCTTCCCCATTTATCCAAAAGGAACTCCGTCCGGTTACCCATGCCATCCGTTGTACTCTTCACATTTCCAACCGCATCATATGTCCATCTCTGACAGCTTCCTTTTGTAGTTTCTACCATGCTCTGCTTTCCTGTTAAATCATAGGTAATGCTTATTCCTTTTTCAAAACCATCTATTTTTTTAACTACATCACCAGCACTATTGTATTTCATTTTTCTAATTTTTATATTGTCTGGTGATGTAATGCTTATCAACCTGTCACATAAATCATATTCATACGTATTACCCATCATTCCTGATAAATACTGCTCTGGCTTTATGTATTTTTTTAATCTCCCATTCCTGTCATAAATGAATTCGCTGATTCCACCATTTTTTGCAGTATGACGTATTTCGCGGTTTTGAAGATCATATTCACTCAATTCTGAATATCCCTCATTATCAGTTAATGAAATGATATTTCCAAGTTTATCATAATCATATGATACGGTGTTTTCAATGCCATCCCCATGATGCTCCTCCCTTATGAGTTTATCCTCAATATCATATATATAATTTACCTTTCCTCCTTCCGGCAGCCTTTTCTCAATGATATTTCCATTCCTGTCATATCTGTATTCGGTCACTGCGTATACATTGTCCGAAATGACCTCAGCCTTTTTTATGATATTTCCCATTGCATCATAAAGATATCTTGTTTCCTGCCATCTGGACTCGTCAATACGAATCCTTATATCATCTGCAAGCCCGTGTTTCCCATAATGATATATCATAGCAGCTCCAGTACAATCGCTAACTTTTACAATCCTGTTATTACGATCATATTCATATCTGATTGTATGCGTGGCACCTGACATTCCTGTCATTTTTTGCGGTTCCATATACCGTTTTTCTGAAAGTATATTTCCCATTCGGTCATACATATATGTAGTTAGCTTGTACGTTATGATTCCATCATTTCCACGTTCAATCGGCTCTCGCTTTTCCGTCATCCATCCGGCAAGATTATATTTATATATCGTTAATGCTGGTTCATGACCGTTTTTCTCTGCCTCCTCAACTGCCCTTGCATCCACACAACCAATAATGTCCCCTACCTGATTGTACATATACTGTTTTACCAATCTTCCATATGGGTCTTTTTCACTTATGAGGTGTCCTGACAAATCATAAGTATAAGAATATCCGGGACCATCATCTGCCTTATCATCATATTGCTCCGGATGCACTCTCTTAATGATATTCCCATTCCCATCAAGGAAATACCTCTCGCACCCACCATCGGGATAGTGCGCCCTGATGCGCCTGCCTGTCGCATCATAGTCAAAGGTTATACCGTCACCATCATTTGTTTCAGCGTTATAAGCATTGGGATTTACAGCCTTAAGTAAACGGTCATCACTCCCTTTTTGGTATAAATATACATTTCCCAATGGCGTAATTGTTTTTACCATATGGTCAAGGCAGTCATACTCCCAACGTGTACCTAAACCACTTTCATACTGTTCAGGACTTGTAATACCTGTCTTATTACCAAGGAAGTCATAGCTATAACATATCTTTCCCCCATTCCTGTCTGTTATCTCAGTCACAGCATCGCTCCTGTTATAACTATAAAATATACTTCCCAGTGCATCTCTCATTTCAGTCATACGTCCTACGTTATCATAAAAATAGCGTATCTCGTTGCCCTCCGGCAGTATCTTCACCGACGGCTCGCTGAACATCGTGTCGTACCGGTAGCGCGTCTCGTTGCCGTTGGGGTTCGTCTCCTTCAGGAGCCGTCCGTGCCTGTCCCACTCGAAGCGCATGCTGCACCATGTGTCCCTGTCAAGGAGCATGTGCTCGCCCGTGAGCATCCCCTTCTCGTCGTACTCCTAGCGCACCTCCCTGCCCATGCTGTCGGTCTGGTGGATGATGTTCCCATCGTCATCGTAGGTGTTCGTGGTGGCAAGCCCCGAGGGCAGCCTTTCCTCCAGGAGGTTTCCGTACCGGTCGAAGCTCCTGAAGGTCTCCGCGCCGTTCCTGTCGCGCTCGTATATTTTGTTCTCCCACTCGTCATAGCGTGTCTCGGTGTAGGTGCCGTCCGCATAAATGGTCCTTGTCGGCACGCGCTGCCTGCCGTACTCGTACCTTGTCACCTCGCCCGTCGCAAGGTCCGTGAAGGTGTTGCAGTGTTTCGCCGCGTCGTAGAACATCGCATACTCGCCGCCGTCAGCGGTCGTCTGTTTCACCACCCTGCCGCGCAGGTCGTACTCGTTTGACACGTAGCACTTCCCGTTCTGGTCCGTTATGCGCTTCATCCATCCCTCGGACGTGTACTCGTAGCGTATTTTCCCGCCGTTTGCAAGCGTCACGCAGGTCAGCAGTTCACCCTCGTACTCGTAGCGGTATGTCCTCCCCATGGTGTCCCTGATGGTGTCGAGCCTGCCGTTCTTCATCTCGAAGTCAAGGTACTGGCCGCCCGCAAGCTCCATGCGGTAGAGCACGCCCCCCTCGTACAAAAAGCGCGTGGTGTTCCCATAACGGTCGCTGACGGATTCCAGCCTGCCGTCCTTCGTGTAACGGTAGGTCTTCCGTCCCCTGTTGTCCTTAAGCTGCATCCCGTCGGCCGTGTCCATGAGCTCCATGCTGTGGTCGCCCGCCTTCATGTTCTCCCAGCCGCCGTCCCCTGTCCTGCGGAAGCTCAGAAGGTGCATGTCCGGCAGCTGCACCTTCATGGTGTCCCCCTCCATGGCGGTGCGGCTCTCGATGTTCAGGAACCATCTGCTCCCGAGGAGCAGCCCCTTGTTTTCGTATGCCGACTCATAGGTGCGCCGGAGGATGAAGGTCTCCCGGATGTCCCGGAGCTGCAGGTCGTCATAGTCTGCAACAAGGCTTCCGGTGACGACGTTTACCGGGTCTGTCGCACAGTAATCATTATCGCTGTTTGTCGTCTGCGCGTCAAGCTTTTTGTCCGGTCCGTCCACGGAGTAGTCCACCTTCTGCCCCTTCCTGAGGTTGTTCGCGTCCATGCCGAACTGTACCATGCCCGGCGCCAGGTTCAGTACGCTCAGAAGGTCGTTGACGTCGTCAATATTTCTCAGGTCAAGTGTGCCCGTCGTGAGCTTGTTCCAGATGTTTTCTATCGCCTCCCTGTTCTGGTACACCGAGTAGGCGAGCTGCAGCCCCTGATAGAGCAGCTGGATTGTCTTTATGATCTTCTCCGCCTTGGTAAGCTTCGTCACGGTCTTTACGACCTTGGCGCCCGTCTTGAGCGCACCGGCGGCATCGCCGATTCCGGGAATTGCGGCAAACGCGCTCATCGCCGCCTCCACGTAGTTCCCCCTTGCAAGTGAGACCCCGGCATTGATGAGGTCGGGGATTGCGCCGAACACCGGTATCATGCCTGCTATGTCAAGTACCAGCTGTAACCCGTCAAGCGCCGTCTCCCACCAGTCCTTGAGCGGGATTTCCTCCGGGCTGTGCTTCTGGCGCTCATATCCAAGCCAGTAAAACTTGTCCGTGGTTATGCTGATGTCGTCCGCCCCGAGCTCAATCTTGTTCTCACCCACCGAAAGCACCAGGTGGTCGTACCCATAGAGTGTGACCACGCCGGTCTCAAAGGCTTCCTCGCTCCCCACCGCGGCATTCTCCGTCTTCGGGAACCACAGGTCGGCAAAGGTCATTGCCTTGATGGTGTCAATCGCCTGCTGCTTCACATCCTCGCCGAACTGTATTGCGCTCTCCTTCAGCAGTCCCCCAAGCGCGGCTCCGCCGAAGTATTCCAGACTCTCGACGCTGTATGTCGCATCACCCTCCGCATCCCGCTCCTTGACACGGTCATGTCCCTCCTTCTGCATCTCGTCCGCATCCTCCGGCACCCTCGCGCCGATATTCATGTTTGCGGCTGTCATGATGTAGATGTCTTTTCCGGAGGATATGGTGATGCCCTCGTCACTGTCCATGTGTATTGTAATCTCATCCCCCGAGCCGCTGTCATGGGCATCGCGCGTCGCAGTGATGGTCAGCGCCGTCTCTCCGAGTTTCACCATCTTGTCATGGTTTGTGAGCACGTCCTCCTTCGGTTTTGTAAAATCGGGGCGCCCCGTCTCCACATGGCGGCTTCCGAGGCAGACTGCCTTCCCATCATTTTCCTGGTATACAAATACCCTGTCCCCCTCATCCGGCATACAGTAAAAAGAATTGCTGATTGCCGACTCATACGGAATCCACATTGCAGATCCACCGCCTGCGTCGGAATCAAACTGCACCTGTACCTGATTTCCGCTCACCGCGAGCACTGTTCCCTGTAGTACACCGCTCATAAACGAGGGCTGCGTGCTCTCCTCCACGGACGGGCGCATGCTGTCGCTGTAGCCCAGCCACAATCTGTTCGTGAGTGCGCCGCCGTCCAGCGTCAGTTCTGACCGGCGCACACAATATTTGCCGTCTACCAAATCGCCTGCGGATGCACATGGCTCCGCGCTCAGGTACTCCACCGTGTCAAACATATATCCGGAAACCGATTCCAGCTCCCCTGCCCTTGCAAGCTCGGACACGTTGCGGCTGCTGCCGCACTGCTCCGCAAGTATGTCTCCGCCAAAAGACCGGAATCCGGTCTCACCGCAGTATATGTTTATCCCGCCGCCCGACAAGTCCGTAAACACTGCCTTCTGCTGTGCTGCCGACAGCCGCTTTAAAAACGCCCAGTCCGTCTCGTCCTGCTGGTACTCCACATTTTTCATGGCAGGGTCACTGTCAAGCGAAAGCACTGCGCCATAGGAAGCGCACACAGTTCCAAGGATGTCCTGCAATGTCTTTCCCGGATCCTGGAATACCGCCTTTTTTCTCTCCGAATCCATCTTGACAGAGCGCGTACACGCTTCCATCATCACGCACTTATACTGCCCCTGGTTCGACAATGATGCGCCTGTACACACACCGGAAAATATTTTCCGCCCATCTGACAGGCTTACTGCCACATCTGTATCGTTGTACCGGAGCACATCGGACTGCGATAATCCCTCGTCAACCTCAAGGGTAATATACAGCCTGCCGTGTTCTCCCTGTCCGGAGGTTATCCGCAGGGAGAGGATGGCGCTGTACGCTACTGCGGTATCCAGTTTCAGGTCTGATATCAAATATCTTTCCTTCTTCATCTTATCTTCCTGTACCTTTCCTCATATTATTGTCCCATTTTGTGGAAAACACCTTCTTTGGGCGCCCTCACGGCTCCTAGCTTCCGGTTTTCCAGTCCGGCGCCTTTGACTGCGTCCGTAACCTTCCTTGCATTTCCCACTTTCATCACTGCCAGCTGTTTTCCTGGTGACACGCTGCAAAGCTTCTCCACGGACAGTCCCGGATGCTCCGCGCAGCTGATTTTTCCTTCGGCGCCACATTTCAGGGTGCAGAACTGCGCTTTTCCTTTGTCCGAAATACCGACCACAGCCGCCTCGCCTGCCTTCATTTTCATTGCCGAGGACATGGCTTTTTCCCCGCAAAGCAGCTTTGCCGGCATTCCTTTTGCCTTCATCCCGTCTGCCATGCTGCAAAGCGAGACTGCCATGGGACCCTCGTCCATAAATCCCTTTACTGTCTGCCTTCTCTCCGCATCCCGGATAATGTCGCACATTTCCATCGGCATCCCGAGAATGTGCATGAGGTTAAATGCAGCAATACAGCCTGCCCCTACCCGCGCAAGGTTGGAGCCGCCCATGTTGAAGTTATACAACAGCGAGCTGTCCGCTATAAAACCCCCCTCGTTAAAACATGCCGGATTGAGCACCTGCGCCCTGTTTGCCATGTAGTTCTGGTCTATCAGCGCATCTGACACGGCGTACATCTCCATGAAATCCTGTTCATTGTCCTGATACCACTGCTGCGCATCCGATGCCAGACCCGACGTGTCCCCCGAGAACCCCCCGCCCTCCGGTGCACTGCCGCCAGACATGCCGCCCCCTGACGAGCTGCCGGACATACCGCCCCCTGACGAGCCTCCGGCTCCCTGGACACCGCCCGCTGCCCCTGCATCCGCAGCGCTGTCTGATGTACTGCTGCCCTCAGATGGTGACATGCTTTCATTCTTGCTATTAATCTTGTCCCGCATGGATTCCGGAACCGTGTCGAGAGGGTTATACTCCTTTTCCTCCGGCGCATCGACATTTTCCGCGCTTTCGTCCTCATCCGCACTCTTTGGCATCTCCGTAATTTTTATCAGACCCCCATAAAAACAATAAAGCCTGCTCTCGTTCGTAATGCAGGGCGCGCCGTCCAGCCGGTTTGCCTTGTCCCCGTTTTTCCAGGAATTAATGACCTTGGGCGAACACTTGCAGCCGTCACAGCCCATGGCTTCCTTTGCCATGTTTATCAGGGCAAAAGCCGGACTTATCTTTGACAGCATCTTGCTCATTATGTTCTTGGGATTTGTCTCCGCCTTGCATCTTCCGAACTGCATGATATGCTTGTCCCCCTTATGGTCGTTTGCATTCATCAGCGGATGATCCACATCCTGAAAATACACGCCGTGGTCCTCCGGCAGATTCAGGTACTGGTACTCCAGCGAGCCGCACTCGCATGCCGCCACCATCAGTCTCCTTACAAATTGTTTCTTCTGTCCTGGCATATCCATCCGTCATCGCACCTCCAATCTCTCAAATATGACCCCGTACAGTTCCCTCCTGCTGATGCTTTCCGCCAGCGCCAGCGATACTGCCACAAGGTTCTCGCTGACCCCCGATATCCTGAATATATCCATGTTGCGGAGACGGCTCCTGTCCAGAATCGGTTTTTTTGTCGTCCTGTCCGGCAAAAGCACCGTATCCCCATGCAGGCAGCGGTATTCCTTCAGCAGCGGTATCCAGTACCCCTTTGCCGCCTCTTTCGGAAATTCCTCCACATCGGGAAATATCTGCATGTTTTTCCACCGGATGGTCTCGTCATACAGGCTGATAATATCATGCAGGCCGTCCCCTGCCATGAAGGTCGGGCGAAACACCACTTCCGGAAGCTCTGTCTCCGCGCTGAGATGGTAATAGTAGATAATGTCGTCGGGAAGCTTTTCAAAAGCCTCGTCTGTCATGAGGTTTGTGTACAGGCTGCGATCCATGTGCATCGGTTCAAAGGGTGTCACGGCACATGACCTGATCAAAAAATATTCCATTGTCTATTCCTCCGTCTGCGCGGGCGCCGCATCATCTGTCGGCTCCCCGTCAATAAAGCACTTCTTATACTGCACGTCCCGGTATACGTCTGTCTCCCTCTCGTCTGTTCCCGAGAAGGGAACCCACTTCGTCTGGATGCCCTCCATGTCCGTGTGCTCCATTATGCAGCCGAGGAATGCGGCGCCGTACAGTTTTCCTGATTTCATGTCGACATTCTTAAATCGGCAGTCCACAAAGCACACGTCCGACAAGTCTGTATCTTCAAAACTGCACCGGATAAAGTCGCAGTGCGTAAACCGCGCATGCCTGAGGTCCAGGCTGCAGAATTCCTTGTCCCTGTAACGCTTGTTTTCCAGTTTCTGAAATACCAGGGGATGTCTGCCCTGGTTGAAAAAGATATCCACCTCGGGCGGCTCCGCATACAGCACTTTCTGCCAGTCCATATACTCACCGACGCTGATGAGAAACCCCTCCGCCCTTGCACACTCCCCGAAATGCGCCACGTAATCCGCATCGTTCAATGTGTATTTGAGCGTTGCCGCCAGTATGTATGCCAGCTTTTTCAGGCTCCGGTTCATCATGTTCCGGATATCCGCCTCGCGGATATACAGGCTTTTGCCTTTGTCCTTTACTGCCTTTTTCAGGCTGTCATAGTACGCCTGCCACTGTGTAAAGAGCCACCCGACATCCACATACTGGTACGCCACGTTCCTGCCCATCAGCTGTTCTGCGTCGTAGGCATCCATCCTTATAAGCTTTTTCTCCTCCCATGCCGACACCCGCATCAGCGAGAGCGTAATCTGACCGACTGGTATCATCTGTATCTTCTGCTGCCGCGCAATTTCTGCCATGAAGCCGTCGAGTTTTGTCCTGATGCCCTCTATGACCGCATCCGCGTGCTCCCTTACATATGCGGCAGTCCTCTCCATGAACTGCCTTTCTGCCGCATGGTATTCCTGTTCCTCAAATTCCTGTATACAGGCTTTTTTTTCATCTATGCTACTGTTTCTCATTTATTTAATCACCACATTCTTTGCGCCAAGCTGTATGCTTTCTTTTGTTATGTCAATATAGGAATTTCCTGTGCTTAGCAGTATCTTGTTCTCGGACTGCACCTGCAGCGTGTTCTGCGCGTACAGGAGGATGTTATTGTTGGAGCAGACGTTGATGTCCTTGTCCGCGCAGATACTGATGCCGTTTTCATCCTCTAGGTTGATGTATATCCTCTGCTCGTTACAGGTAATGAATATTCCTTTCTCCGTGAACAGGATTTCCTTTCCTGCCGGGGAGCGCCATTTTTTGTGCTTCGGGTCATCCAGCGGGGAAACGTTCACGGAACTTGCGCAGAATGCATCCTTCTCATTGTCTGACGGGAAAAATACCCGCACGCTGTCCCCCTCCTGCGGCATACAGTAAAAACCACTCCCGTCACTTGAGGAATACGCCGTGGAATACGGCAGCCAAAGGTTCCCGCCTGAATCATACGCGTCATCTATGTCCACCAGATGTACCTGTACCTTGTCCTTCTCCACAGCCTTTACTTCTCCGAGGAACATCTTTCCTGATACCTGCGCATTGGGCTGCAAAGCCTGTGTGAACCCTGTCTTGACTGCCGCGCTGATGCTTGTCCGGAGTATTCCGTTTTTCAGGGTGGAGCAGAACTGCTGTACCTGCTGTGTCTGTCCCCCATAGGTAATGGTATCCCCCAGCATCACGTACTGGTCTGTCGATATGCCTGTTCCCGAAAAATCTTCCTGCATATAGGAATTGCCGCTGTTGCTCTTCATCTTCTCGTAAGCATTTCCGTTGGAGCCAAAGTCATACTCCACATCACTGAGCTGATATGTATTCCCTGTTTCCGGAACCCCGACCGTCAGCTGCGGAACCTGTGTCTCCACGTTCGCACAAAGCGGCGCCCCAAATTCCGACGCCATCCGCAGGGCAAACTCCCATGCCGTCTCATTGTACTGTACAATGAGGCGGCCGGTCGCCTTGTCGCTGACATTCATCTGCAGCCCCGCCTTCCCGCCAAGCGCCTTATTGATGACTTCCTCATAGGTGCTGCCTGTATTCTGGAAGCTCCGGTGCTCCTTTTTGGTATTGAGCCTTGACGCCTCCGCCCTGAGCGTCAGGTTTAACAGCGCATACTCCGACGACTTTGACAGGGAAACGGACTCCGCGACACCCATAAAGAGCACTGGCGGCTGTCCCGCTGCACTTGTCCTGATTGTAATGCATGTGTTCTCGTCTGCCCTTGCCGCAAAACCCTCTCCCTCTGCCGGCTCCACCTCGCCGCTAAGCTGCACTGTCCCATAACTGTTTGCCGCATTGCTGATTGTGAGCGACGTGACTTTTTTTATCGGCGCCCCGTCCACTTTCAGGTTAAGATATGTTATTGTTTCCATCCGAATCCTCCCTTTCCACACTGTCTATAATTTCCTTGGCTATCGGCACCATCCGCTCATGGCACTTTGCCGGGCAGAGCACGGAGCCTGTCAGGAGCTTCTGGTTGACACTCAGGTAAAACATGACATTGTACACGTTCATGTCCACCGCCCTTGTCGACACCTCCATAATCCCGATGCTGTGCTCCTGTTTCTGCACCGTCGCGCACGAAAGTACCCTTGCCTGCGGTCCCATCCGCTCCATCAGCGCCTTTGCGGTTTTCATGAACTTCGGCATGCCGCTGTCCGGCACAACATTGTCTGTCAGGTTCAGTGTTATCTGGAACTGGGTCTCCCCCGACGCAAACACATACCTGGGCGGGTGGGCAAACGGAAATACCAGCTTTTTGATTTCGTCATCCAGCTCCTCAAATTCCTCCGGCATATAAATCGAAATGCCGTATTCCCCTATCACACGCCGTGAAAAAGCCGTCCTTCTCCCATAAATATGCACGCTGCCGTCAAAGATGCTCTCCGCCTTTTCCTCTTCCAGTTTTTCCTGTTCATATTGTTTTTGTTCCTCCTGCTGCCTCGCCTTCTTTGCTTTCAGGATTTCTTCATCCGTATACGCCATCGTCCGCACGCTCCTTCCTCATTCCTAATCGACCAGAAGCCTTCTGGGCTTGCGCACCTCGGCAGTCTGCTGCACGCCCGTGCTTATCAGCTTTAATACCTTGCACAGCCCCTGGTAAATCTCACGGTTCGTATAATCCCTGCCCTTTTTCTCAAGCCTGTTTTCCAGATAGTACTGTATCAGTTCCCTGTTTACCGCCCTTCCGTCATTGCCCAGCAGCTGCATCACAAAAGAGATGTCCAGCGGGTTGTCCACCTTATGCTTTTGTGTCTCACGGACAAATTCCCGCAGGATTTCAGGGTTGATGCTTTCTTTTCCATATGCCGACCACTGTGCATCAATCAGGTTGACCGTGTCATATTCCGTGTCCATATCCGCAAGCCCCCTGTAATCACACCGGAGCCTTGCCCCGTCCTGAAGACGGATGCGGCATATCTCAATGGCATTGTCCTCCTGGTCAAGGACTGTGGACAGGCAAAATTCCATCGCCTGTTTTTCAAAGGTATTTGTCTTGCTCATATCCGAAAATACTGCGCATACTCTCTGCCATTCGTTTGACGGACGGATTGCAATTCTCGTATTTTCCGGAACGGAGAACAGCCTGCCGTCATACCGGATGAGTCCCTGCCCGATGTAAACGACTCCCTGGCTCACGTGAATCTCCGCCCCCGCGATAATCCCATCCGTATAGCCTGCAAAATAGTTTTGTGTAACCTGAAGCCCATATTCCTTCAGTGCCTCAAGCATATCCTGTGACAATAAACTGCCCTTTGAGAAAATGGGCATACTATATCCTGCCATATGCATCCTCCTTACAACTTTTAATATATTTCTATGCTGCCTATCTGCATACACCTGTCATCCTCCATGATTCCAAACGGGTGGTTCCAGAAAACCCGCAGACTGTAATCAAAGGGCATGTACGCTTCCATGGCAAATTCAATCTCAAGCATAGTCTGTTCATTTGATTTCCTTCCCATATAGAGCATAAGCTCCCGGGGATTCTTGTCACTCTTATACACGACACCGTCTTCCGTGATGCCCGTCAGCGCCCGCGCAAACAATTCCGTGCTCTCCCCGCACTGCCTCTGCCGCAGCATCAGATGCGAGGCAAGGTAGCGCTTGCTGTCGGTCAGTTTGCCAAACAGCAGCTTAAGTCTCTCCCCAAACCTGCCCCCCGCAATCTCCTGCCAAACGCCGCGAAGCTCATACTCATGCCTGTCAGCGCCGTTTCGCAGCTCAAGCCTTGCCAGCAGATGCATCATGCAGTCCAGAAGCCAGTCCCGTGTATCTTCCCCGATATCCTTTTTTCCGAACAGGGAAAGAAAGATGTCGTCATACCGGTAAAATGTGTTCATTGTGATGCGGTCTGTCCCATCCGGCTGCTTTTTGATGCTTCCGACAACAGACTCACAGTACGGTGAAAAAAAGTCCGACTGGCTGTACCTGACTGTTGCCTGATCCTGTATGATTCTGTTCCATATGTCCTCCATACCGTCCCCGCCTTTCTTTATATGAGTACGCCCTTGCAGCTGTACTCCGGATAAATAAGCTGAAGCCTGCTCACCACATAGCTCATCATGTCCCTTGTCAGTATGGAAGCCTTGTCGACGGCAGAAAATTCAAAATACAGCGCCGGACCTTGGGGCGTCCTGCGTATTTCATCCACAATAAACGCATCACAGTCATACGTCTCGTTCTTCTGTGTATGCGGTTTCTGGTTGATATCCATCAGGCTGATATAGCTCCCGCAGTCCAGGCATTCCACGTAATTTTTTGCCTCCGCTATGGTACGCACCCATCTTCCTGCAGCGCCTCCCGCGTTTTTCATCAGCGGCAGGGTATACTGCCTTGTGACAGGTTCATGCCCGAATTCCCACAGTTCCCAGTTTGTGGAGTTTTCCTCGCTGCACTGAATGTACAAATCGCCATTTGACCTGTATATTCCCCACAGCGGCCTGCTGCCCGCCACGATATAATCACTTGTCTGCCTCAGCTTGTTGCCATAGATACAGTGCTCATAATGTATCCTGTCCAGGCAGAACGAAGGGTACGCGCTTGTCCTTGCCGACACTTTCCTGATATTCCAGAGCGGCACATAATGGTATCTGACATACGGCTCATACTCCTCAAAATGCACTTTTATCTCCTGTATCTGTTCTTCACCCGGACACTCCGCCGAGACCGCCTCCACATCAAATATTTTGTAGAGGTACGGCGCGCACACCGTATTCCACTCGATTCCATTGTTGACGAACTCCTGGTACAGGTTCCTGATGATGTCCGTATATTCATGGTTTTTCTTCAGCTTCACAAACGCGGGATATTCCCCATACGCGGTTATGATTTCTGCCCTGTACTTCCTGTCCGTCTGTTCTATGTCGCGTATCACGCCATAATCCGCATGGATAAATACCGTACAGATGCGGTAGCTTTTTTCCTGCTCAAGCGCCGCGAGAAGCTCCTCCACCGGAATTTTCTTTTCCTCCATGTCCTCCATGCGCATCGGTACCATGGTGGTGTCAGTGACATCTATCCTGTTCCTCTCCTCAATGCCCATGACAATCTGGAAGTTCCCCTGATTCTCGCTCCGGGCTGCAAACATCCTGTCCTCTATATTCCGGTAGCTTTCCTCTATGTGCTCGTAAAACGGCAGCAGCATGCCTCCCACGGCATTGCGAATCTGGCTTCTTTTGTCAAGGTCCCCTATTTCAAGCAAGCGTTCGTCTATGTATTTTTTGTAATCAAATCCATCCTCAAAAAATCTCATTGCCATATTGTTCCCCAATCTTTCATTTCACTATTTGCTGATACGTACCGTATCTGTCATTTTCCGCTCGTTCAGTTTCAGCTCAAACAGGCATGTTCCACCCTCGCTGTCAATGTAATACCTGAGCCCCTCCTCCTTTTTCAGCATTCCGTTCACACACCCCGCTGCCTGTTTCCAGCGCACTATGATGCTTCCCGGACGTTCCTGGAAAAAGTCCTTTATCAGGTGTTCCTTAAAGTCCTGGGTCTCATACCGGATAACACGCTCAATGTAGGTGAGTGTCTGGATAACCGCGATATTGTCCGACGTGCTGGATTTATGGGAATGTGCCCTGTCTGTAAGCGCAATTACCTGCCCCCCGCGCGGGGCAAATATGATTCCTTTCCCATACCGATCTATCTGGCTGTATACTTCCTCACCATAATCAACCACTTCCCCGAACATCCTCGTTTTGGTCTTTACATTGTGCCCTTCCCCGCACAGTCTGTACGCCACGCCGGGCATGTTCTCCTGAACCATCCTGTTCCCATAGTGCTCTGCCAGATAGGACGGGCACTGGCATGCCGCGGCAAGACCAGCTGCAATATAGGATGCCTCCACAATCAGTTCGTCCATCCACACCTTTTTCTCACCGCCCAGGTGTATCCGGTTCTCGAAGGCATCATAGCTTGTCTTTATCCCGGGCATCATGAGCGTGTACTCCTGTGGTATAATTGTAAAGTTCGGATAACAGGGAATGATGTACTCCCTGTTGTCGGAGCTGTTGAGGAACTGGAAAGAATCCTCGAAGCTGTCTATGCCCTTTTCCCGCACAGAATAAAATGTCGTGTCATTCTGTGCAATGACACTCAGAAACGTCTGTACCTGATATCTGCCAAGTATTTCGAGCACCACCTGTACTCCCTCTGTCCGGTTTGCAGGATATACATGTGTGTCCCCCGCTGTTGACAGGAAACGCTCCCGGACGCTTTCCTTCTTGCCGTCCGCATACGGAAGCCTGGGGATAATTGCATACCATATGGCACCGTCCACATAATTCTTTTCATTGACCGTTTCCATGTAAAGACGGAATGTTTCCTTGTAACGTGCATCCTGCAAAAACTCCGGTGTGCAGTTGGTTATAACCATCTTGGGCGGCATCACGCCCTCCGCGGGCGTGTAGCTTTCAAAAAAATTCCTGACTCCAAGCATGGTTTCTATCAGCGGTTTCGCCTCCCACCAGAACTCATGTAGCATATTAATGTAGTACGATAGATATTCCCTGTAATATTTTTCAAGCAGCTCAAGGTTCTGCCTTCTGGGCTTGCAGAACAGCTCCATGCACAGCACCATCAGATTCTTATTCCCTGGCTCATGCTCCCTTAAATAGCCGCTGAGGAATGAAAAGTATTTTTCTTCTTCCTGCTGTGTGTGGCTGTAATTATGTGCAAAATGGTCTGATACGGACATGGCATGTATCTCCACCCCCTCCCCGTCCTCAACAACGAAGCACAGGTTGTCATTCTCAGCCGCTGCCTCCTGTATATACTGGTATGTCTCTTTTAAAAATGCCTTGATAAGAAATATGCCGTCATCGTAATCACGCAGCAGTCCTTCCATCATCCCTGCCGCCGTCTGGATCTTGTCCGCAGCAACCGCCCTCAGTATTTTTTCCCGCATCCTCCAGAAAGCGTCCGGCTCCTCGGAAGGAAGGAGCTTTTCCCCGAAATTTTGAAACGATGTAAGGACGTATCTGCGCTTTCTCTTGTTTTCCATCAGGGAAACCAGCTCATCAAAAAATGCCATGCTCTCGCATATGGGCACCGCCTGGTATGCTGTCTGCGCATTTTCAGGCAGCTTCCGGCAAAATGCGGCCTTCTGCTCATCCGTGTTGAGCGCCATGTATATCCGCGGAGAAAATTTCTCTATCACTTCCTCAAAAGAAGAAACCTCGAGATGGCTGTGTATCTCGGCAATTTCCTCGTCCGAAAAGCTTTCCCGGTTCTCTATGTACCTGACAATGGACACGATGTTTTCCCTGTTTGGCTCAAGCTCCTCCACAAGGAGCGTTCTGTTGGTCTGTATCATGTGGCTATCATTCCTTTCTAAATAATATCACTCCTTAATTATTTCACAATAATCTCTTGATTTTCATTCTGTATCCTTTCTAATATATCCGATATAGACAGTTGTTCTGTTTCTCCTATGGCTACTGTTTCTTTTGGTGTTTTTCCACATACTAAAATCTTTTTACCCTTATGTTCTACCAATGCAATGTTTTTGTATGGAATTACTTTTAACACAACAAAAGAATAATTTACAAAATACGTATCCATAAAAATTGTACTCTGCCCGCTGGATACTGTCGCAATTCTGGCATCTAACTTAGATTTATCATACAAATCAAGACTGTCATAAAACAATTTGAAGTCCTTGGTGAAATAATTTGTTACCCTTACTATAAACAAGCCCAAGGTCAGTATGGCAAAAATAAACAGAATAAATGGTATTACATTTCGCATATAGATTAAATACCCTGTCAAATACCCTGCCCACAATAACGCCTGCAAAAAAAATATAAACATTAGAAGCACCGTGAGCCTAGCATTTACTTTCTTTACTATTTTCATGATTTTTCTCCTTTTTTAACAAATATCCACTTTCTGAAATAAATTTATCCTTTACCTTAAAGTCACTTGCAACAACCTTTTTTCCATAAATGTACAAATTACAGTATGGATTTTCCAGATATACTTTAGGATCAAGGTAATATCCGTATAATGAATATACTTGGGAATCCTGAATTGATTTAATTCGTAATTTGTATTCCTTATGTTTGGCGTTTGTCTTTTCATTTCCCTTTACATGAATTTCATATTGCTCTACATTGACGATTACTGCAGCATGCTTTTCTCCATGCCTTATGTAGTACTTTCTTATTATTGTGTCATTTAAATGCAGCCATCCGTACTGACATCCGATTATAAATGCACAGATGAACATAATAATATATCCTACATCTTCTGTGACAATCAAGTTTCTCAATATCCATATCCAACTCGTAACAATAACTGTCATTATAATATCCGAAATAATACACACTGTTTTTGTCCCACGATTATAAATATCATTCTTTTTATTCAGGTTTAAGACTATTTTTTCAACTTGTTCATCAAAATTGTTTTCCACTGTTACCCCCATTCTGCCAACGATACACAAATCTGGATTCCATTTTTAATCTCCTTCATTCTGCATCCAACAATTAATTTCACCATCATCTAACTCGCCACAATATTCTTCTCCACTTGTAAGGACCGTTATACATCCTCCATGCCTGCACATTAAATATGACATACTCGAAACCAGTTTTTCAGCCTGAACAAACCCGTCTTCTTTTGTGTCCATCCATACTGAACCCAAAAGATCGGGTTCACATTTAATCCCCACAATTTTCTCTTTGCCATCCTGACTCATCACACATATCTCTTTCCCTTCTTTACAGTTTTGGCATAAGCCAAAAAATTTGATATTCTCACATTCCCCCACTACACACTGTGTTTCATTGACATATGGATGTGGATATTCTCCTGATAATGATCGCATCCCACTATCCCTATTCAAATCCATTCTCCTATGGTGTGATCCCTTTGAACACTTTAAGACAGCCCCCCTGACAATATAATATTGATTTTTGAAATTAACCCGGCTCAACACCTCATTTTGGTAAGCCTGAATAAGTTTCTCTTTCTCATCGTCCATAAGAGAATCATCATTTGTAATTAACTCCATCATACTTCTAGTACTTTTCAAGCTATTGCTAAATACATTGGACAGCATAGCATCCGGATTATTCATTTGAACCATCCAACTATATACCTCTTCGGGTACTTGCCCATTCAAAAGAGACTTACTTTTTTCTACAAACGAATAATATTCTTTATATGCTCGGCTTCCTACATGTGTTCCGCTCATATATGCGTCAGCATATGCATCTACAAGCGCTTCTCCCATTTCGCGCTCACCATCAATTAATTCATCAATTAGTCTTCCATTCAAATTAAAAATGGCACCAACAAGCATATTAATATTTAAATCTGTTGTATCAATCTGTTCTCCTAAAAAACTTTGTGACAGCATATAACTCACTCCTGAATCACTTGCCCCAAGACTAATCTTGGCTGCCAGCCACATTTTAAAAGGCACATTTGCCAATTCAATGGCTTCGTTAACTGGTGCCGATATCCCCCCTGTCAATGCAGAGGCACCCGAATTCGCTGCCGCAATCGACATATAATCCCCATAATCATCTGTATTTCCTTTTTTATAATCCGAATACGCTTCTACTCCAACACCCGCAACTCCTGCCACCGTCCCTCCAATAAAAGCCGAGGAAAAAATAGCCGTATATCCAATTGAAGCTATTGCTGCGGATGCAATTCCTGCTGTGGCAATTATAGCTGCTCCACATGTAACAATGACCGCCCCAATCAATGCAACACAAACAGCCGTACCTATACCTAGTAACACTTTTCCTACCAGACTATCTCTCTTTACTTCTTCAATTGTATCTAATATATTAGGATACTCATAAATTTCTCTTGTTTCTAACCATGTTTCTTTTGCTATAATATCTACGCGTTCTTTGACCGTAACTGTTGCTGCCGAATTATTCCCGCCTTCCTCCTCTCCCTGTATGCAAACCACTTCTTTGGCGCCTTCGATTACAGCATCTTCCGATTCAACAGTTATACTTTCATTGGCAATTATTTTCAAACCTTTATTACTATAAAAAGATACCCCCTCTTCATCCTGTAGTTTTATAGAAGGTGCATTTTCATCCTTATAGTCAGATGAAAAAGAAATCTGTTTCTCATTCAGCACCAATCTTTTTCCATGTTCAGATGTAAAAATTTTATTATTCGGATTATCCATATCCTGGCAGATACTATTTTGTGTACGAATACAATTAATGATATATCCAGTTCTTTCATCCTCATCACCAAAATATAAAGAAACAATTGTACCTATCTGTGGCATACAATACATTAAATTTCCCGTTTCTGGCTTCCAATCATATGAATATGCTGTATCTTTACTCTGATTTTTATCAATTTCCATTTTAATTTTAAGTGTCTCATTTTTGGTCTCTAATACCTCCCCTTTTATCACCCTTCCAATAAAACCTTGATTATATTTAATTTCCTGTTGTAAAAATATTGCGCTTCCTAGGTAATATGTACATTTTAGACATTCTTCCTCTTTATAAAACATTTTTTCATATACATACAGCTTATTTTCTCCAATCAAGACACTGCTTCCTAAGCCAAGCATATCATGGCACTCTATTAAATAGTATATAAACTCCTTCTGACTACATTTCCTGTATGCATAAAATTTCCCAGAAACACCACTTTCAATTACTTGCCATTCGCTTTGACACGGTTCCATTTCCAGGTTGTTTCCTAAATAAATTTGGCAGTTTTTTGCAAGCAAATCTGCTGACACCATCTCATTGATTTGACTTGCTACTCTAATAATAAATTCCCAATCCGTTTCATCATACTGGATTATTGGTGCAACTGGTTTCATATGATTCCATTTGTCACCAAGCACAAATACGCTGCAATCTGCAACCATCTTCACAATATCCGCATATGACAACGTTATATCCTGAAATGAACGTCTTTTCTTTTCCCTGTCCAAATCAATAGAATATGATACCAGAAAAATATTCAATGCATATAACTTGTTACCAATAGCAGTTAATTTGCATTCTTTTAATCTTCCACAAAAAAGAAGGAGATTTGTATCAACATTCTTCCCCCATACTTCAATTTCAGCGCCTTCGTTTAAAGTTCGTATCATGTCCGCATTATCCACGTATGCTTTTATACTCGCAGTCCCATGACTATTAAAAGTTTGATTTATTGATATATCATAAATTCTTGATATTTCCACGCTTCCTTCTGTCCATATTGTTCCTACTTCAATCATTTTCATCCTCTTCCAATTCGACCTTTGTCAGTTTTAATCCATATGTTCCACTTCTAAGCATTCCTTCTATAAAATCAACCCTTGCGACAATACATCTTGTATTGACGCCTGCCAACAAAAAAATTGCTTTGTTATTTGGTATTTTAGCTTTCTTTAGAACAAGCTTATCTATTTTACTCTTATCCCTGTTTGTGACACTTTTGTTATGTATACAATCATACTCTGACAAAAAAGGTATAAAATATTTCTGAAAATTCTTATTATATTTGTCAACCAAAAATATAGTTTTGTATCCCATATTAGGCTCAAATTGTATTATTTTATTCTTTATTGTTTCTGTACAACATTGAAATGGATGTATCATTATGTCCGGAAAAACAACATTTTCATCGTGCCTTATGTATATCATTGTCTTGTCTGGAATCAAATGATAATACCCATTATGCAAATATTTCTCATTTATGACCTGAAACCAGTTCTGCAACTGTGGAAGATGATGAATTCTATCATCTTGTTCCATTCTATAATATCTCATATATCACCAACCTTTATAAACCGGGATTAAGCGCCCATATATTTCCCCATATAATATAAAAAATATGTGTGCTTTCTTCATTTGCATAAATTCTTTTATTGATATTATGTCATTCGAACATTGTTTTATCTGTATCAATAATAAGAACAAATAATCAAAGTAATGCTTTTTCTTAATATCATATAGTTCTCTTTGTGATATTATAATATTTTTTTGTATAATCATTTTTTCTAAATAAACCATATCCTCCATAAAAAATCTTTTTATTTCTGTTGGAATCCATTCTGCTAAGCAGACTACATCATCCAAATAATGTTTTTCAGAATATGTATTAATCAGTAAGCTAAAAGAACCATCTAATAAACTTGCCCTTAAATAATGAACATTAATAAATGCAATATCCTCCTTTCCTTTCTCTCTTTGCGCCCGAATGGTCAAATCAAATACTCGTTCCATCGCTCTTAGCATTTCCTTTTTCGGTTCACTATCCTTTATCATATCCCATTCCTCAACATGCGTCCGGAAACTTTCCATAACTATTTGCTTCACCATTATATGCACTTCTGCTTTATCACTAATTATGTGTTTCATAATACATCCTCCTACTGGACAAACATCTGACTACCAGAAACCGTTATGTCGTCATTTAAGTTAATACTTGTATTATTCTGTTTTAAACTTACTTGTCTGTCTGCGGCAATTTCCACTTTATCAGTCAGACTTAACATTTCAAAACTCTCTGACGCAATAAACCTGATACTTTTATCACTTTCAATCAATATTCCTTCATCATCATCTATTAGAATTGACATTCCATTACCATTAGACATTTTTAAAGTAGTTGGCGTAAATTCAATTTGTTTCATATATCTGTTGACTATAATCTTATTATCCGGATTATTCCTTAACTGGCTAGACGTATCCTTATGCACTGCACTTATTACATATGCATCTGTCTCATCCTCACTAGGAAAATAAACCCTTACCTCATCCCCTACTTCTGGCATGCAATACCATCCTGTTCCATCCGGAGAGGAATAAATGGATGAATACGGGAACCATTTCGTAATTTCATTGTCACCCTTATCTGATGCCAATATGTCAACTTTCACTTTATCCTTTCGAACATCCATCACTCTTGCGTTCATGGAAGCGCCTATTATTCTTTTATTTGTTTTTCTTTCTGTTCTGATGTCCTCAAAAAAATTAAGCTCATAATAATTTACCAATTCTGCCCCTTCATACCTACTTGTCGACCTCACTATATACATTAAACTTCCATCTAGTGTTTCAATTCTGTCACCTAATTCAAAAAAATCCCTTGAATGGAACTTTAATACATACTGCATCTTTTCCCTTTCATTCTCATCATTCAGAGTGTACATCGCTTTTTCCATAGAATAATCTATTAAATCAGGTTTAAGGATTTGAATTTTTTTGTCTATTCCAATATCAAAAAATATTTGGTTCGATGTGAACAGTGGCACTATATACGCCTTTTTATACGACAATATTCTTTGAAGAAATTTCCAATCAATCTCCTTATATTGTTGAATGAACTCATTTACCGGCTGCAAAAGACTTACATTATCATTAAACACAGCCTTATACTTCTTACAGATTTTTTCAATAATCTGATAGTATGTCAGTTTTAGATTTTGATATGATGTCGTATTTATATCCATATCCATTAATTTTGTCATTCCAACCAAAGTTATTACACACTCTAATCCCCCATTCGACATCCTTTGAATCACATTGTCAACAATACCTGAAAACAAAGCAATTATTTTTCCATCTTCGGTTTCTCCATAAATATTTGAAATAGTAATGTCAGATATGTGCTTTAAAATGTCTTGCTCCTCATCTATCCACCCTTTTATCATTGCAAGTCCATGTTCATTTATTTCCCTATCAATTTTGCAGTCTAAAACAGCATTAAAATCAACCATATCACTAAACACTTTCACTATTTTCATCACTTTCTTCCT
Source organism: uncultured Lachnospiraceae bacterium (assembly GCA_949066965.1). Classification (GTDB taxonomy): domain Bacteria; phylum Bacillota; class Clostridia; order Lachnospirales; family Lachnospiraceae; genus COE1. Next base: position 10,401 of record CARTDA010000036.1, on the reverse strand, counting down.
CCGTCATATCTCTAACAGAAAACATAATGTCTGTAAATGCTCTTTTCCATAATTCCTTTTCAGAAAAAAGACAGCTAAATGTTCCATGAAATACTTTATTATCAATGTTTGTGACAAACATATGTGTATAGATTGGTTCATCAATTGTAAACCCTTTATATGTAAACCATCCAAATACCTGTTTCTTTTTTCGTTCTGTTTTATTTTCAAAAAATATATTTGCCGGCTGCATTTTCATCAACAACATTTTCATTTGATCCTTCAAATAGGGTACTTGATTCTCTGTTATATCCTGATCCAATAGGCTAAAACACAAGTTTACTGTTGTATCCAGACTTGTTTTAATATATTGCGGTCTTCCCTCTGCCGGATATTTTAATTTTTTCATATTTTCGTTCATGTCCTCAAAAACTATGGGCAATACAACACTTACTTTTCCAGCAATAAGTTCCTTTCTTTCAAAAAGATATTGTATTTCTCGAACTATCAATCCATGATATATGTCTCCCTGCACGCCTTGCTTATAGCCATTTTGCATTCCAACTATTATACTTTCTAATTCTGCACTCATATTTTTATCTATCCTTTCCAGATACCTACTTTGTCCCACCTAAAAGCTCAACGCACACTTTTCATCTGCAAACGCGAAGAACCTTATCTTCCCTGAACCACCAGTGCCATCTTCACCACTCCCTCCTGCTTTCCAAGCAGCGTGGAAACATCAGCGGTGCGCTCCAGACAGCGGAAGGTTCCTTTGCTGTCCGACTGCAGGGTATGGTACTCGGCATTCTGACCTTTTTTTGCCGTTGCCAGGATGGCGGTGGTATTGGGTTTTTTTACTTCGGCTGCAAGTGTGCAGACATTTACCGGCTTTGTTGACACGCCGAAACGTTTGAGGGTATCCCTGGCGCTTAACATGCTTACTGCCATTGGACCCTGATCGATGCAGCCTGTGACTGTCTGCTGTCTCTCGGCGTGCATGATAAGACTGCTGAAATCCGCTTCCTTACCAATGGCATTTAAAAGGTTGTATTCCGCGGCACAGGCTCCGCCTATCTGGGCCGCGCTGCTTCCTCCCATGCGAAAGCCGAACAGTTCGCTCATGTCACATATGTACCCCTCATCATTTATGGCGGCTTCCGGCAGGGACAGGCACATATTGCCTGCATAATTGGCGCACATAAGCCCTTCTGATATCCCATAGACTTGCGGGAAATCCGGAACCTGTCCATACCACAAATTCATGTCCTCAATCAGTTCCAGTATCCATTCATCCATTCCGCTGTCCGGCGCACTTTCATTTCCTTCCATGCCTGCCTCATCCTCCATGGCAGACCCCAGCGACATACTGCCTTCTGTCCCCTGATCATCAAAAATATCCAAGGCATCCTCTGCTGACATATCCCCCTCAGGCACTGGCAAGTCCTCCGATTCATTCAGGCTGTTGATTTTATCAGCCATCGCCTTTGGAACCTGTTCGGCTATACCCTTTTTGGACTGCCGCTGGTTCTGATCATCCTGCTGGCTGTTGTCGGCAGGTATTTCTGTGACTTCGATCTTGCCGCCATAACAGCATGTCAGCACGCTTGTATTCAGAATTCCATCCGCGCCGTCCAGGCAGTTCCCCTCGTTTGTCTCATCCCATACCTTCAGTGTGTTGGGGCTGCATTTGCACCCATCACATTTCATCCACTTTTTTACGCCATCCACGAGCGCCGCCATCTCTACAACCTGTCCCACCCCTGGAATCGCATGGATTATCGGATTGGACGCAAGCTTGTTGATTTCATCGGTTATCATGTTCTTCGGATTCTGCGGGGAATTGCATCTACCAAAATGTAGTACATGTTTTTCCCCCTTATAATCCAGTGCATTCATTAGGGGATGTTCTGTGTCATGAAAATATACCCCATGATCCTTTGGCAGGTTCAAAAACTGGTATTCCAATGTCCCCTTGTCACAATGCGCAACCATCAGACGCTGTACGCACTCTTTGCGTTCTTCCATCCCTCCAAATATCTGCAGCCCTGCCGCCATCGCCGCTGCCGCACTTTCCGCACTTCCCATATTCATCCTCCATCCGTACCTATACAATTATGACCCGTTCAAACGCAATCCCATATACGCTGCGCCTGCTTATGCTCTCCGCAAGCCTGAGTGACACGACAACTTTATTATGTATGAGACCGTCTATTTGAAACACATCATCATTTGCCATTTTCTTATGGTTCAAAACCATCCTTTTGACTGTTCCATCCTGAAGCACATCAGCACTCTCGTCCAGACATCCATATCTTTTCAGATCCGGAATGTAGTATTTCTCTGATGCCTCATCTGACTTTTCGATGACATTTGGCAGCAGGACAATGGATTTAAAGCGGATGGAATCATCATACATCGCAAATACGTCCCTTACCGTCCTGTTCACCATAAAGGTCGGCTGCCGCATCACTCCCGGAAACTCCGCCCCTGCCCCATATTCATAGTATCCTATGCTGACTGCCGGCATGCTTTCATAGTTTTTTCTGTCCAGGAGGTACTTGTACTTTTCGTGTTCCAGAAGCACTGGCGCCACCGGGGTCACGGCATACTGCTCCATCAAATAATATTCCATCATCCAGCCCCCTCATCTTTCATTCCTATCATGCAGTCCTGATAGACATCATATTCTTTCCTGCCCCCCTGAAACGGCACCCACTTTTGTTCCATACCGCCCATGTCCGTGTCTATCAGGTCGCAGTCAACCAGCATTGCGCCATACATAGTCCCTGACAGGAACTGCACATCATGCATCCGGCACTCCACAAACCGGACATCATTGAGATTGGCGTTTTCAAACGTACAGTGAAAAAAACTGCACCTTACAAACTTTGCCTTTTCCAGATTGATATCCTTAAAGTCCATGACCTTGAAGCTCTTGTTTTCAAAACGACAGAATATGTAATTGCTTTCTTCTTTCCCATGCAGCCTTATTTCCGCTGGCTCCCTGCGGACAAACACCGGCTTCTGCCAGTCCTGATATTCTCCTATCGTTATGGAAAAATCCCGCCCTTTCTCAAAATCCTGAAATCCTTCCAGTTCTTCGGCATCCAGAAGCACATATTTGTACACGGCATATAAATACAATGCCATGTCGCCAAGCAGGCTTTCCATAAGGAACCGAATCACCGGGTCTGTTATGTGGCTCCTTACCTGTTTCTTTTCCGCCACGGATGCCAGCTGTTTTTGCAGTCCGTTCCATTCCGGAAAAACCATGGACACATCCATGTCCTTTTCACATACCAGATGTCCTACAATCTCATCCCTGTCATATGCCTCCAGCTTCATCCGCAGGGCATCCTCCCATGCCGACATCCTGATAAGCGACATTGTGATTTTTCCTATTTCTGTCTTCTTCCTTTTCTGTATCTTGCCAAGTTCCTCGAACAGCTCATGAAGATTTTCCCTGAGATGACCTGTTATTTCTGAAATATGGTTTTTCATGCCCTCATCCGTTTTTTGCCAGAAATCAGCAGCACACTGGCTGAATTCTGTCTGGCGGAAACTGCTGACATAACTATCCTCCGTCATACTTTTCCCCTGTCTTTCTGTACTTTAATTAATCAGTATCTGCTGGGCGCCCATTTGTATCAGCTTGTCCGTGATGTCTATGTAAGCCTCGCCCGTGCTTATAAGAATCTTGTTCTCCGAATGGAGCGTGATGCCCTGTTTTGCGTACAGCATCATGTTTGTCTTGGAACTGACGCTGATGTCCTTGTCCGAGCAGATGGTAACCCCTGTCTCGTCCTCAAGGTCGATAAAGATTCTCTCATCCTTACATGTAATGTACAGCCCCTCCTCCGTGAACAGGATTTCCTTTCCCGCGGGTGAGCGCCACTTTTTATGCAGCGGATTGTCCAGCGGCGACACATTCACGGAGCTTGCCGCAAACGCATCCGCCTCATTATCCGAAGGGAAAAAGACCCTGACGATATCATTCTGTGCCGGCATACAGTAAAAGCCGCTTCCGTCGCTTGATGAATACGCCGTGGAATACGGAAACCAAAAGTCACCTCCCCCGTCAAAGGATTCATCAATATCCAGCAAGTGCACCCTGACCTTGTCGCGCTGTACCTCCTGGACCACACCCGTGAACATCTTTCCGGCGGCCTGTGTATTGGTTACCCTGGGCACACTTCCCCTGCCCGAACGGCAGCTCCTTGCCTCCCCTTCCGGCATCACATAGACTGTCGTTTTCAGCACCCCGCCCTGCATCTGTGATTTATATTTTTTTACGACGTTAGTACTGCCCGAATACGAAATGCCGTCCCCTATCCGGACTGCCTGCGTTCCTGTCAGCATCGTGCTCATGGCGTTGTCCTCCGACGAAAAACCATACTCCACGTCACTGAACTGGTAGCTTTTACCAGTACTTGGTATCCCTATGGTCAGCACTGGTTTTGGTTCTGTCACATCGGCACAGACAGGCGCCCCAAAGGCAGAAGCCATTCGTTTTGAAAATTCCCATGCGGTTTCATTGTATTGCATAATGAGGCTTCCTGTCGCGTGGTCAGGCACTTCCATCTGCAGTTCCGCCCTTCCGTTCAGTGCCTTGTTGATAATCTCGGCATAGGTACTGCCTGTCTTTTGAAAGCTTCTATGTTCCTTTTCCCTGTCAAGCTTTGCAGCCATGGCGGAAAGCTCAAGCGTAAGCACGGCATAGTCTGCCTCTCTTTTCACGCCTGCGTTCGCTATCACGCCCCTGAACAGAATCTGCGGCTGTCCCTGCGCCTCGGTTGATATGGTCACCATGGTATCAGGCTGGATACGGTTCACAAAATCATTGCCCTCAGCAAATGTTACCTCGCCCTCCACATGCGCCCTGCCATATTGATTTACCCCGTTCTCCATATGCAGGTCAATTATCCTTGTTATCGGAGTCTCCCCGACTTTAAGATTGAGATATGTTATCGTTTCCATCATTGCCCTCCAAAAATTCTATGCTGTCTATCATCTGCTTTGCTATCGGAATCATTCTCTTGCTGTATCTTGTTGCAAAATGGATATTCCCCATGACGATCTGGTCATGAATGCTGATGTCGAACATGACATTGTGCACATTGCAGTCCATGGCCCTCGTCCCTGCCTCCATGATTCCTATATTATGGTCATGATGCCGTATCACACCATTTGCCAGTATCTTTGACTTCGGTCCGAAATTTTCCAGCACCTTCGCCGAAATCTGCATAAACTTCGGTATTCCTTCATCCGGCACCGCGCTTCCTGTGTTTTTCAGCGTAATCTGGAACGGAATCCCCAGATCGGCATATACCTTCTGCGGCGGGTTCCCAAAAGGGTAAACTGCCGCCTTCATCTCATCATCCATCTGTTCAAAGCTTTCCGGCATATATATCGAGATTCCCATTTCCTCTATGACCCTGCGTGAAAAACAGACTTCCTTCCCCTCAATATGGACACAGGCATCCATAATAGATTCCTGCTGTTCCATTTCCAAGTCCTCTTTCTCCGCCTCGTTTATCTTTTCCTGTGCCGCCGCGCACCTTGCCTTTAATATCTTCTCATCATAATGTTCCATCTGGCATTCCCTCCGTTTAAAAGATTTCAATGCTGCCAAGCTCCATGCAGTCTTTTTCGTCCACAATCCCAAAAGATGCCTCATAAAATACCCGAAGCGAATACATAAACGGCAGAAACAGCTCGCAGCACAATTCTATAGCCAGTTTATCCCGCGTGCCCTGCTCCCGTCCCATGTACAGGAGCAGCTCTTTTGGATTTCTGTCGTTTTTGTAAATGACGCCGTCCCCCAGAATGGCTATCAGCGCCTTTGCAAACAGCGCCACGCTCTCCCCCGTCTGCTCCTGCCGTGACAGGTAATGTGCCGTCAGGTATTTTCCCGGCGCATCCATTTTCCCGAAACAGCTGCGGACGGGTTCACCATACTGTCCCTCTGCCAGCATGTCCCATTTACGGCGCATCCGGAATTCCGAGAGCGTCACTCCGTTCCTGACCTCAAGCCGCGCAAGCAGATGCATGAGACAGTCAAACATAAGCTGGCACACACCGTCTTCCCTTCCTTCCATGGCAAAAAGCGCATGCAGTATATCGCCATACCGGTAAAACCCATTTAACTCAACCACATCCAGACTTCCGTCATGGCGTATGCTTCCCACAACCGACTCGCAGTATGGCGAAAAAGAATCAGCCTGTACAAACCGCACCGTGGCAGGATCCTCCATCACCCTGTTCCATATATCTTCCATTCCGCATACTCCTTACTTTATGCTCCCTATGCACTGATACTCCGGATAAATTAACTGCATACAGCTTACAAGGTAGCTCATGATGTCACGGTTCAGTACATTCCTTCCATCCGACGCCGTAAAAACAAAATATAGCTTCCTGCGGTCATCCCGCTGCCGTATTTCCTCAGTGATGAACGCATCCATCCCATAGGTTTCCTCCCGCAGGCTGCCGTCATCAAGCCGGATGTCATCAAGCCGCAAATATTCGCCATAGCCAAGCCGCAGTACATAATGCCTTGCCTCTGCCACCGTATGGATGCTCTCCCGCCCGGTATTTCCCTTGTTGTCAAAAACTGGCAGGCCTGGTTCCATCATGGATTTTTCGTAGAAAAATTCCCTGAGCGTCCAGTTTACCGGCTCTTTCTCATCACACTGTATCCTTAGCTCCCCATTTTGCCTTGATACATCCCACAGACGCACCTGATTGGATATCAGGTAATCCTTTTTGGAATCGAGCTTTGTGGCAAATATCGTATGCAGATAATGTATCTTATCAAGCACGAATTCCGGATATGAACTTGTCATGACTTCCACACTGCTGATATTCCATAAGGGGACATATTGATAACATACATTATCCGCAAACTCCTCAAAGTCAACATGTATCGTATCTATTTCTTCTTCATCAGGACAGTCCGTGCCAATGATGTACACATCATACAGCTTGTATAAATAGGGCGCACAGACAGTCCTCCATGGAATCCCATTGTTGATGAACTCGCCATATAGTTTCCCCAGCATGTCTATGTATTTGCGGCATTTTTTTACCTGGAACCGTGCCTTGTATTCCTCTCCGTATGTTGTTTTTACCGTGCCGCAAAACCGCCTGCCGTCACCGTCCATACTTTTTATCTTCAAATAATCGGCATTCATGAACACCGTATACGCATAACAGCCAAGTCCTGCCTCCTGACATTCCCTGAACCTCGCAATATCAAACGGATGCTCGTGCATGTCCTCCATACACATCGGCACCAGACTTTTGTCAGCAAGGTCTATCCTGTCCCGCCTTTCTATTCCTATGGCAATCCGGTACGCGTCCTCCCTTTTCTGGTCACATGCAAAAAGCCGCTGCTCCAGCTCCCTGTACGCCTCCTCTGCCTGTTCATAAAATGGCAGCAGGGTCCTGCCCATCACCTCTTTGAGTTCCTTTCTCTCGCTCAGGTTCCCGACTTCCAAAAGCCTGTCCTCTATATATTTTTGATAGTCAAAGCCATCCTCAAAAAAACGCATAAAAAGGCTCCTTTACACTAATATCCCATTCACACAGTCCGATGCTCCCTGTATAAGTACGCCCTGTCCGTCAGCGCCATGACCCTGCTGCCATATGGCGCAAATATCATGCCCTGACCCTCACGCGCTATCTGACCATATAAATCATGTGGGTAATCTATTATTTCGTGAAACATCTGTGTGAGCATAATGCTGTTGTGTCCACTGCCGCGCATCTGGCAGGCACTATCTGGCATATTATCCACGGCATTATCCGGATAGCAGCCTTCCAGATATTGCAGGCGCTGACAGGAACCCACAAGCCCCGCAGCCACATAGGATGCCTCCACATTCAGCGCGTCAAGCCACAGCCTTTCCGCACCCTCTGTCACGACTCTCCCCTCAAGTGAATCGCAGCTTGTCCGGTAGCCCGCCATCAGCATTGCGTACTCCTGCGGCATGACCGTGAAATTAGGAAAACATGGAATCACATACTCCTTATTTTCAATCCGGCTTATCCATGCAAATGTCTGATGCCACGGCTCCATGCCGCTTCTCACAAATCCCTTGAACGTGCTCTCCGGCATGGGATATGCGCTCACAAAACACTGTATTCTATAGGCGCTTAACAGCTCCGCCAGTACCGCCACGTCGGCGCCCTGGTTTGTCCTGTATCCCCTGTACTGCCCTGTCGACTGGAATCTTTCACGGATATTTCCCTGCTTCCTGCCTGCATATTCCACGCCTGGAAGAATGGCGTACCCTATGGCGTCTGTCAGGTTTTTTTTCTCATTGACGGACTCAAGGTACTGCTTTAACGCACTTTTACCCCTGTCACTGCTGACGGAATCAGGGTAGCAGTTGGCTACCAGCAGGCGCGGCGGCACGCCCTCAGCCATCCCTGCTTTCCCTTCCCCATCCGACGCGGTGTACTGTTCAAAATAGCTTCTGATTCCGAGCAGTGCTTCCATCAGCGGCTTTGCTTCCCGCCAAAATTCCCTGAGAATCCTGATATAAAACTTAAGATAGCTGTCATAATACTCTTGCCGCAAAGCCGGATTTCCAGAATCAGGGACACATGCCATGCGTAACAGCATCAGCATCAGGTTTTGGTTCCTCGGTTTTTTCTCTTCCAGCCTTGTATTGAGGAAGTCAAAATACTGGTCACATTCGTCCTGTGTGCACCTGTTCCATGCAAGGAATCTGTCTGATATCTCAAGCGGATGTACCTGGCACGCATCGTCCCCTCCTATCACGAAGCATCTGCCGTCCCCCTCCCTGCCTGCCCCATCTATATATGCCGACATCTGCTGCAGAAAGATCTTTACCATAAAAATCCCATCATCGTACCGCGCTATCAGACTGTCGAGAAGCATCTGCGCGTCACGGAAACAGCCTTTGTTTACAAGCTGCAGCAGGCTGTCACGCATGTCAAGAAACGGGGCAGGAGGCAATGACGGCACTATTTTGTCCGCAAAGTCCTGAAAGGAAGACAGCACATACTTTTTCTGTTTTTTGCTGTCCATCAGCCCGACGAGGGCATTCAAAAAAGTCTTCTCCCCGCATATGGGCAGTGCCGTATAGCCGCTGGCTCCTGCGGGAAGGGAGCGCCGTATATTTACATGCTGCCTGTCCGTGTCTATCTGTATGTACACCTCCGGTTCAAACCTGCGTATCAGTTCGTCAAAGCTTCCAACCTCAAGCGTATTGCGGATTTCCTGTATTTCCCCATCCGTGAGGCTCAACCGGTTGTCATTGCTTCCCACCATGGATATCAGGTCTTCCTTCCTGCTGTTTAACTGTTCAAACAGGATTGTTCTATTTGTCTGGTTCATTGGCTGTTCCCTTTCCGTGAAATCGTAATCCGCCTTTTTGCAGATGGCGCTGGCAGTATTACTATGTCTTTTGTATTATTTTTTTAATCTGACGCTGGCAATTTTTTCTGCTTTCCCATTATGGAACAGGCATCAAATCTTAGTTTAAATCATACACTAACCTAAAACCACACTCACCATCTATTAATCCGTCAGAAGACATTCTCATTGCGGACATACACCATATCCATTCATCTGACTGCCATGGCCAGAAATATGCGCCACCACCTTTAATCACAAAATCATCTGTTGCCAATGAACAGTTATTTTTTTTATAATAGTCACCACACCATTCACCTGTGTAAATGCCATATACTCCAAATTTATTTTTATTTAACTTTGACAAATCCGAAAAATCAAAACATAACCATTTCTCTAGTTCGTCATCATTTGGCAACTCTTTGCCAAACGCAAATAAGTCTGTGCTTCCAGCCCTGGTAAAATATTCCCATTCAGCCTCATAAGGCAGTCTCAGACCAAGTTTCTGACACAAAAAGTCAACATTCTCTTTTTTTATGTATGCAGCAAAATTTTCTTCACCTGTATAATAATTAATACGAATATGTTGATTAACAAATGAATTTAATATTGGTGTCCTAGTAACCAAAAAATCCGATACATGAACTCCTTTTTCTAATTCAAGTTCATCATTTTCAAAAATCACATCTTTATTTATACGTTTAGCCTGTTGTCTTTCTTTTAAGGATAACCCTTTGTCATACTCCCCTTCTGGAATATATACAAAATCCAAATTATAAGGTAAATAAGTTATGACAAGATCATCCATCTCATTTTTAACGCAAAATAATTCTTTTTTTGATTTTAATTTTTCCTGAACAAACTCTCTTTTCTGATTACTATCATATTCATTATACTTATTGTATTGTTTCACATTTTCCCCCTATCTAGGAAATACCCAAGGCATAGGATCTCCTTCCTTAAAATATAAAATATTAACTGAGTAGTCTCGGAAACTCACTGAAGATGCAACAGAAAAACAGGCCATATAAACG
>CARTDA010000035.1:0-43698 GCA_949066965.1 uncultured Lachnospiraceae bacterium | reverse complement strand
ACGGTTACTGGTGTTACAGCGATTTTATTTTCTCCAAACTGTCAAAGATGGGATTGTAATAAATTTGCCGTAACTATATAATAATGTATAAAAAAGGAGATACGAAGGATGTCTGTTAAAATTTATGCAATGACGCACAAACAGTTTGCAGTGCCGGATGACCCCATGTACGTACCGCTTCATGTGGGCCACAAAAATGCAAAAGAAGACTTTGGCTATATCGGGGATGATACAGGGGATAACATATCGGAACTGAACTGTTACTATGCGGAGCTTTCGGGCGCCTACTGGGTGTGGAAAAATGTTGTGGATGCGGACTATGTGGGAATCTGCCACTACCGGCGGTTTCTTATGGGCGAGGAGGGCTATGTGTTCTCGGAGGCGGAGTATGAGCAGATTTTGCAGACGTACGACATTGTCACGACAAAGCAGCTGGAACTTCCCGGCTCGTACAGAAACGGGTTTGGCGCACATCACAATGTCAGCATGCTCGACGAGACAGGGCGCATTATTTCAGAAATTTATCCGGAATATTATGACACATTTGTCAGTTTGGTGCACCAGGACAAAACATATTTTGGCAATATCATGGTGGCGGAGAAAAAGCTGTATGATGCGTACTGCGAGTGGCTTTTTACCATTTTTTTTGCATTGCAGGAGCGCATTGACCTGACCTTTGCGGACGATTACCATAAGCGGGTGTTTGGATTCATTTCCGAGTTCCTGCTGTATGTGTGGGTGAAGGCAAGGAACCTGAAGGCATATGAGTGCAGGGTTGCCGTAATCGGTGAGAAGAAGGAGACAAATGAAGTCATGGAAAAAATGGCGGATTATTTTTGGCGCAGGGACGCAGCCGGGGCAAAGGCATATTTTGCGTCCGTGCTGAAGAAGAGGCCCGATATCCTTATGGAGGCATCTGACATCAATGGCGAGTGCAAGCTCTGCCTCCAGGCAGTGTCGACCGCAAACCTGGAGCTTGCCGAATATGGAAGCTGTTTTTTGCAGCATATCAATGACTACACGGAAATCATTGATTATTTCAGGGGACTCAACAGCATTGCGGCAGAGGCGGTTCGCGCTGTCTCGACAGAGAGCGAGCAAAAAGAACGGACGGCAAAGACAGTATATGTAAAAACAATCGAGCAGAAAAGCCGCGGGCAGGGAAAAGAAAGCGTGCCACCATGGACATCGGACATTGCAATCCGTGCAGCCGTCCGTCTGTATGCCTCCGGCAGCGAAAATGCGGAAAGGGCATATCGGTATTGCAAAAAAGGTTTTCTTCAAATGTAAAAATTAGCACTTGTAATAAAAGTCGATTTAGCATAGAATAATTAGTGGATATGCATAGGGGGGAGAAATAAGGAGTATGTGATATCCGTTATGAAAAATTTAATAGCAAATGCAAAAAATAAACGTTGCAAAATCATTTTTAGAAAAAAGCATCTATGCATGCTGGGTGTATTCGTACTGGCGATGCTGCAGCCAGTGATGCTGTGCGGATGCACGCAGGCACATGACGATATTAAAATGGAAATTTCCGATACAAGTCTTTCTGAAACAAAATTTTCCGGCGCAAATTTACCTGAAACAGAATATATAACCGGGACAGAGCCATCCGTGCAGACAGGGAATGACAGAATTATGACAGATGTGTCAGAATCTGGCGGGATGGTGTATATATATGTGTGCGGGGCGGTTGAGCTTCCCGGCGTCTACTGCCTGAAGCAGGGAAGCCGTCTGTATGAGGCGGTCGAGCTGGCTGGCGGGCTGTCCGGCGACGCGGATGCCGCCTGCCTGAATATGGCAAGGGAGATAGCGGACGGGGAGCAGGTGGTAATCCTGACACAGGAGGAGGCTGCCCTGCTGAAAGCGTCAGGGACATATCCGCTTGAATTATCCGGACAGGAACGTGCGGACGAGGGTTCCGGGCTTGTCAATATCAATACGGCAACCGTCACAGAACTGACAGGCGTGTCAGGTATTGGTGAGAGCAGGGCGCAGGCAATTATAGACTACAGGGAAAAAAACGGCGCCTTCCGCAGCATAGAGGACATCAAAAAAGTAGAGGGGATTAAGGACGGGCTTTTTTCTAAGATAAAGGATAAAATTAAAATATAGAAGTAGGGAGATTCATAAATCAATGGGAAAAAAGGTTTTGGTAGTGGATGACGAAAAGCTTATTGTAAAAGGGCTTCGTTTCAGTCTGGAGCAGGATGACATGGAGGTCACGTGTGCTTATGACGGCGAGGAGGCGCTTGAACTGGCAAAGAATAATAAATACGATATTATATTGCTGGATATCATGCTTCCAAAGCTGACGGGGCTGGAGGTATGCCAGCAGATTCGGGAATTTTCTGACGTGCCGGTCATCATGCTCACGGCGAAGGGTGAGGACATGGACAAAATCCTCGGGCTTGAATACGGTGCTGACGACTATATTACCAAACCATTTAACATCCTTGAGGTCAAGGCAAGAATTAAGGCAATCATACGCAGGACTGGCGGGAAAGGAAAGGAATCAGGGGACAAGAAGGTGCAGGTGATAGAGGCAGGCGATTTACGGCTGGACTGCGACGGAAGGCGTCTGCATGTGAGCGGGCAGGAAGTCAATCTCACGGCAAAGGAATTTGACGTCCTGGAACTTCTGGTACTCAATCCCAACAAGGTTTATGGCAGGGAGAACCTGTTAAAGCTTGTCTGGGGAGAGGATTATCCGGGTGATGTGCGCACGGTGGACGTGCACATCAGGAGACTGCGCGAGAAGATTGAGCCGAACCCGAGTGAGCCGAAATATGTGCATACAAAGTGGGGTGTGGGTTACTATTATAAATAGGTGGGAAACGTGGCAAAACTGTGGAAAAAAATAAAAAGCGGAAAACTATATACAAGCTTCAGGAGCCTGAAAACGCGGATATTCTGTTTTCTGATGCTGACAGGCATGATTCCCTGCGTGGTGCTTCACTACGGCATTCTCAGCCGTTATCTGGACAATGCCGTGTTAAGCCGCACCAACACCGTGCAGACGCAGGTAAAGATTATCGCAGACCACCTGATTACATATAACTATATGCTTGACAGCAGCAGTGATGTGGTCAATGCGGAATTGTCACAGCTCTCCAATCTGTATGATGGGCGTGTCCTTGTCATAGACGGCAATTTGAAAATCATAAAGGACACCTACGCAATCAGCGAGGGGAAAACAATTATCTCGGAGGCAATCATCAAGTGTTTTAAGGGCGGCGGCGCTTCCAACCTGTTTAATGAAACCGGATATATCGAGATTATCGTGCCGATTGAGGAGAAGCTTGAGGACAAGACACGGGTGGCAGGCGTGATGCTCACCAGTGTTTCGACAGACAGCATCATGAGCGGGTACGAATATATACAGAGTAGTGCATTTCTGCTGGAAATCGTCGCGATGGTTGTCGTATTTGGCATTGCAATTCTGCTCAGCAGGAAGATGCTGAAACCGTTTGAGAAGATTACGGACGCGATTAACGAAGTGAAAAACGGTTTTACGGACGAAGCAATCAGCGTGACGGATTACATTGAGACGGAGCATATCGGTGATGCCTTCAACCAGATGATGGGACGTATGAAGGTGCTCGATGATTCGAGGCAGGAATTTGTGTCAAATGTGTCCCACGAGCTGAAGACGCCGCTTGCGTCCATGAAAGTACTTGCAGACTCGCTTCTCACGCAGGAGGATGCACCGACCGAGCTGTACCGCGAATTTTTGACGGATATTGCCGAGGAAATCGACAGGGAGAACAAAATAATCACGGATTTGCTGTCACTTGTAAAGATGACGCGGACATCCGCTGACATGAATGTGGAGTCGGTGGACATCAATGCAGTGCTCGAGCTGCTGCTGAAGCGCCTGGGACCTATCGCGACAAGGGCGGATGTCAGGCTGATTTTTGAGAGCCGCAGGCCGGTAATCGCGGAAGTGGATGAGGTCAAGCTGACACTGGCACTGTCGAATCTTGTCGAGAACGGCATTAAGTATAACAATGAGGGCGGATGGGTAAAAGTAATACTGGATGCAGACCACCAGTATTTTTGCGTTGAGGTTTCCGACTCCGGTGTGGGCATTCCGCAGGAGTCCATCGAGCATATTTATGAGCGTTTTTACAGGGTGGATAAGTCCCACTCCAAGGAAATCGGCGGGACAGGACTGGGGCTTGCAATCACGCGGAATGCGATACTGATGCACAGAGGTTCCATATCGGTCAACAGCGAGGAAGGAATCGGGACTATTTTTACTGTAAGGATTCCGCTGACGTACATTTCATAGTGTGAAGATAGGCGGTTTTCCGGAATGGAGGAGTTGTATGAATTTTGGGTCTGTGGGCAGGCGGCATATGGTTTTTCCGGTTTTGGTGATTGCATGCCTGATGATGATTCTGACAGACGGATGCAGCAAGACAGAGGAAAAGGGGACGCCTGTAGATATATCATATCTGAATAAAAATGAAACAAAGCTTGTGACGGAGACACATTATTTTGAGAGTGAGGATACCAAGGAACGCATTGTGGAAGTTCTGACACTGCTGTGTTCCGTGCCGGACAACAAGGAACTGAAGGCGACGCTCACGACAGGGATTAACATTATCACGTACTCCTACGATGGGGAACAGGTCATCGTGTCCCTTGGTGAGAAGTATAGGGAGCTTCCCAAGACAACGGAAGTGCTGACAAGGGCGGCGCTTGTCAGGAGCCTCACAAACATTCCGGGGGTGCGTTATGTGATGATTACGGTAAATGGGGAATCGCTGACGGACTTGTCCGGAAACGCGATAGGAATTATGACTGCGGACATGTTTGTCGACAATGCGGGAACGCAGGTGGAGACGGTGGAGAGCAAAGTCAACCTGCGGTTATATTTTGCGAACGAGTCCGGGGACGGACTGATTACCGTGAACAGGGAACTGACCCACAATGCAGATGTCTCCAATGTCCCGATGGAGAAGCTGGTTGTCGAGCAGCTGATCAGCGGTCCTGCAAACGACAAATCCTATCCGACAATCAGTCCGGGAACGAAGCTGATAAACAGCACGGTAAAGGATGGTGTCTGCTACCTGACGTTTGACAGTACGCTGATTACCGCGGTCAATAACGTGACGACGGACGTGACAATTTATTCGATTGTCAACTCCCTGGTGGAGTTGAGCAACATCAACAAGGTACAGATAGCCATTGAGGGAAACAAGGATGGGAAATTTCGGGACAAATATGAGCTTTCGACTGTATTTGAGCGGAATCTGTCGCTTGTGGAACAATAGGCATCTGGCGGGAATTGAAAATATAAGAACTGGAGGATGGGGATGAAAAGACCACTGTGCTGCGTCTGTGCGGCATTTGTGGCGATTGTGTTCTTATATCTGGAATGGAACCCGGCACCGCAGACCATATATGACCATCCGGAGGGCAGCAGGATTGCGCTGTGCGGCGAGGTGTGCCGGAAAGAATGGCAGGGCAGTACGCTTGTGCTGTACCTGAAAAACATCAGCGGCAGTGCACAAGCCTGTAAAGTGATGTGTTACGTGGAGCCGGATGATTTGGCGGAGGAGCCAAGACTGGGAAGTACCGCTGCTGTGGAAGGGGAAGTGTCCTATCTGGAGCAGGCGCGAAATCCCGGGGGCTTTGATGCAAAGAGCCATTATCAGATACTTGGCATAGATTTCCGGCTGTATAAGGCAAGAGTATGCGCTGTGGGAAGCGGATATTCGGGTTATCACGAGACATTATACCGGATTAGACGTTATTTCGAAAATGTATTTGACCGGGTTCTTTCCGCGAAGGACGCCTCTGTCATGAAGGCAATGATTCTCGGGGCAAAGTCCGGGCTTGACGCGGAGAGCAGACAGCTTTTTCAGAGAAGCGGGATTGCGCACATTTTTGCCATATCCGGGCTGCATATCACGCTCCTTGGAATGGGGCTGTACAGGCTGCTGCGCAAAGTATGCCTTCCACAGTTTCTTTCTGCATTGACGGCAATTTTTTTGATGACTGCATATGGGAATATGGTCGGGATGGGCAGCTCGGCGTACAGGGCAGTGTTTATGTTTTCCATGCAGCTTGTGGCAAAGTTGCTGCGGCGCACATATGACATGCTCACGGCGCTGGCGCTGGCGGCAGTGCTGATACTTGCAGAGCAGCCGCTTTATCTGCACCATGCCGGGTTTCTGCTCTCATTCGGGGCAGTGCTGGGCATCGGCTGCTTTGGCGATATCATGAAACCATCGGGTGCGGGCATTTTTATGGTACATTTTCCGGTGATGCTGTATGGGTATTATGGGTTTCCGGTCTATTCGTTTTTGCTGAACCTGATAATCATACCTGCCATGACGGTCGTGATGGTGACCGGGCTTTTGTGCCTGGGGCTTGGCAGTCTGCCAGTGGCAGCAGGAGCCGGAATGGCAAAGCTTGCCGGGGGAGTGTGCCATATCATGATTAGCCTGTTTGAGTGGCTTTGCGGGATTTCACTGAAGCTTCCGTATGCGGAGTGGATTGTCGGAAGACCCGCGGACTGGCGGATATGCGCGTACGTTATGGTACTATTGTTCCTGTACGCGGCACATCGCTATGCCGTATATTTCTCAAAAGGAAAAGCATGTGAAAGGCGGGGCATCCGGATTGGACTGCCGCCGCAAATCAAATGGATGGTTCTTCTTGCGGCAGTGGTGCTGATAAGCGATTCTTCGCCTGACGGTGCGTCCATGACATTCCTCGATGTGGGGCAGGGTGACTGTATATGGGTTGAGAGCGCGGCGGGAGAACATTTCCTGATAGATGGAGGAAGCACTTCGGAACGCAGTGTAGGGCAGTATACAATTGTTCCGTACCTGAAATACATGGGGGTGTCAAGGCTTGATGTGGTCTTTCTGACACACCTTGACAGCGACCATATCTCAGGCGTGCTGGAAATGCTCGATGACAGCACAGGCGTGGGCGGCGGAATTTCGATTGGCGGGATATGTATCCCATGCGCCACAGTGCAAGATGAGGCATATGGGAAGCTGGCGGCATTGTGCGAGGCAGGAAATATACCATTGTATCAGATGAAGGCTGGGGACAGGGTAACTGCGCACGGATTATGTTTTGAAGTGCTGCACCCGCAGGCGGGTTATGAGGCATCGTCAAGGAATGCCGGTTCCCTTGTCATGAAGCTTGAGATTGCAGGGCACACAGGCAGCGGGGAAACTGAATATGTGACAGCGCTGCTGACAGGGGATGTGGAAGCGGACGGTGAACTGGAGGCGGCCAAAATACTTGCAGGAAGGGCGGACTTTACAGGAATTGATATTTACAAGGCGTCCCATCACGGCTCGCGGACGGCGAACACTGCGGAATTAATCGCTGCGGCCGTCCCGCGGCTTGGCATCATATCCTGCGGGGAGGACAACAGCTATGGGCATCCGCATGCTGAGACAATTGAGCGGTTCAGACAGGCAGGAACTGATATTATGATAACAAAGGACACAGGAGCCATAATAATTCAGATAAAAAATGGAAATTATACAGTCACATCGTATAAAAGGAGCAGATCATGAAACGGATAGCGCAGGATATCAAAAGCGGTCAATTTGGCAATGTTTATCTTCTGTACGGGGAGGAGGCGTATCTGCGCAGGCAGTACCGCGACAACCTGAAGAAGGCGCTTGTGCCGGAGGACGATGCCATGAACTGCAGCGTATATACAGGCAAGGATATCGACGCCGGGGAGGTTGCGGACATCGCGGGGACGATGCCTTTTTTCGCGGAGCGCAGGGTCATTGTCATTGAGAACAGCGGCTGGTTCAAAAGCGGGAATGATAAAATTGCCGAACTTGTTAAAACGATTCCGGATACGACACATATCATATTTGTGGAGGGGGAAGTCGATAAGCGCGGAAAGCTGTACAAGGCTGTTTCGTCAAAGGGTTATGCGGCGCTCTGCGAGATGCAGGACGAGGCGACACTCAAAAAATGGATACTCGGGCTGCTCAAAAAGGAAAATAAGCAGATTACGCCGGATGCGCTGAACCTGCTGATAGACAAAACCGGTACCAGTATGGAAAACATCAGGAGGGAGGTCGAGAAACTCGTCTGCTATAAATATTATGATGAGGGAATTACCGCCGCGGATGTGGAGGAGCTGTGTATCGTGCAGATTCAGAACCAGATATTCGACATGGTTGAGGCGGTCGCGCAGAAAAACCAGAAACGGGCGCTGGAATTGTACTATAACCTGCTTGCCCTCAAGGAAGCGCCGATGAAGATACTGGCGCTCATTGCCCGGCAGTTCCATATGCTTTTGCAGGTTATGGAGATGAAGTCCAAAGGCTACCAGGAGGGCGAGATTGCATCCCGGACAGGATTAAATCCTTATTTTCTCAAGAAAAAGTATATTCCCCAGGCATCCCGGTTTAAACAGCCGCAGCTTGAGGCGGCGCTCCGGACATGTGTTGCGGCGGAGGAGAGTGTCAAGACGGGACGTATGCCGGACGTGCTGAGCGTGGAACTGATTATTGTCGGGCTTAGCGCGGAGAAAGAAAACAGGAAGGAGAAGGAAGTAAAATGATGCCAAATGATCCAGTGATGCTCCTAAGCTACATCAACCTGAAACTCAGGGATTATTATCCGAGCCTTGCGGCATTCTGTGAGGATACAGGCGAGGATATGCAGAAAATAGTAGACAAATTACGCCAGATAGATTATCATTACGACGAGGCAGAGAATCAGTTTCGGTGAGAAACATGCTCTGATGAAATCATTTGGAGGTTTTGAGGAGATGAAAAAATTTATCAGGAAAGGGTATGTACCTCTTATCCTGTCGGCGATACTGCTGACAGGCTGCGGACAAAAGGCGGATGTCGATACGGTCAATGCGGTGGAGGCTGCAGAGGAGGAGCGCAGCCAGAGTGAATCAAGGAGCACAATCCTTGAGGAGAAGCTTGAAAAGGAAGCAGAGGAAAGGGAGACATCAGAGACACAGACACAGGAAAACGGGGTCACGTTTATGGATGACATTGGCAGGACAGTGACAGTGGAGAGCCACGACAGGGTAATCACGATGATAGGAAGCTTTACGGACATCTGGATGCTTGCGGGCGGTGAGGTAGTGGGCGCTGCCAATGACTCATGGACCAGCTTTGACCTGGATTTGGGCGCGGATGTCGTAAACATCGGTTCCCATGTGGAGCCGGATATCGAGAAGATTATTGCGGCGAAACCGGATTTTGTCATAGCGAGTGCAAACACGGATGCCGATATGGACATGGAGAAGATTCTTGCGGATGCAGGGATTACGACTGCATATTTCTCCGTTTCGAATTTTAATGAGTACATGAACATGCTTGAAATATGCACAGACATAACAGGCAGAAAGGATCTTCTTGAGAAAAACGGGTATGCCGTGAAGGCACAGATTGACAAGGCGAGGGAGCAGGTCAGCATAAGGAATATGCAGGGGAAACCCGCGCCGGAGGTTGTGTTTTTAAGGGCGAGCGCATCGAGCGTCAAGGCAAAGGGAAGCTATGGGAGTGTCGGCGGTGAGATGCTTGCGGATTTGGGCTGCATCAATATTGCGGATGACGATGACAGCCTGCTTGACGACCTGAGCATGGAGGCGATTATAGCGGCAGACCCCGATTTCATCTTTGTGACCACACAGGGGAGCGATGCACAGGCAGTTTATGCGAACGTGGAGGAGACGCTGCTTGGCAACCCGGCATGGAATCAGCTGACTGCCGTGAAGGAGGGCAGGTACATCATGCTTGAAAAGGAGCTGTACAACCTCAAACCCAATGCGAGGTGGGGGGAAGCCTATCAGAAGCTTGCAGACATTCTTTATGGGGAAGAACAGAAACAGACGGATGCGGATTAATAAAAGAAATAGTAACACCCTTCACCGTCGGAGAATTCCTTCAGCCGGACATCAAAGACTGTTTCAATAATGTGCTGCCGCAGACATTCTTCCGGAGTGGCTGTGGCGGCTATTTTTCTGTCGTGCATTATGACAACCGTGTCAGAAATCCGGAGTGCCTGTCCGATATCATGGAGGACGAGGATGACAGTTTTTCCGTGGTTCTTCAACTGCAAAATCATTTCCGTCAGCTCGCGCTGCCCTTTCAAGTCAAGGTATGTGGTTGGCTCGTCAAGGACGATATAGTCACAGTCCTGTGCAAGCGCCATGGCAAAAAAGGCGCGCTGGCGGATGCCGCCTGACAGCGTGTCGGCATACTGCGCGGCATATGCATCCACATGGGCAAACTGCATTGCCTCACTGACGATTGCAATGTCCTTTTCGGACTTTTTGCGCGAGAATCCCAGATGCGGGAACCGTCCGTGTTCGACAAGTGTCTTTACCGGCAGGGCGGGAATCACCGTGCGTATCTGTGGCAGGAAGGAGATACGGCGGGCGCGTTCCTTGTGCGGCATAGCAAGATAATCTGCCCCTTCAAGCACGATGGTGCCGGAAGTGACTTTTGAAGAACCGTTCAGGCATTGGAGCAGTGTCGTCTTTCCACAGCCGTTCGGACCGATGACGGCGGTGATTTCCCCTTTTTGAAAGCAGACGGAAATGTCATTCAGTATGGGCACTCCGCCACAGCTTGCACTGACATTGTAAAATTCAAGCATTGACCCTGCGTCCTCCTTTCTTTTTTAACAACAGGTACAGGAAAAAAGGTCCCCCGATAAAGGACATCAGGACGCCTGCCGGAAGCTCAAACGGTGCGAACAGCACGCGTCCCAGAATATCGCAGATTAATACGAAGATGGCGCCCAGCAAGGCAGAACAGGGCAGCAGGTACCGCGCGTCATTTCCGAAAAGCCTGCGGCATATGTGGGGGACGACAAGCCCCACAAAGCTGAGCAGCCCGGCATAGCTTACCACACAGCCTGCCAGCACGCTCGACAAAACCAGTATGGACAGGCGGACAACAGGGACATTGAGTCCGAGGGAACGCGCGATGTCATCGCCCAGCCCGAGGACATTGACTGACCTGGCAAAAATAAGCGTCATCAGAAGCGCTGCGAGAATGGCCGCACCGGGAATTTTTAAATGTTCATAAGTAATGCCGGACAGGGAACCAATCATAAATGAAGTGAGATTGACCGAGATATCCGTGTCAAGAAGCTTAATCGTGTTGATGCCTGCATTTAAAAAGCTTGAGACGGTAATTCCGGCAAGGATAATGGTGGTGCGTGAGCTGTCTGCCATGTAGGCGAGCCCGAAGATGGCAAGCGAGGTGGCAAGTGCGCCAAGGAACGCGGCAGCAGGGATGCAGGAAGCTTGTCCGTTTCCCAATAATAAGGCGAGCATGACGGCAAATCCGGCGCCGGAGTTTACGCCGATGGTGTTTGGACTTGCGAGGGCGTTGTTCATGACGTATTGCAGGAGCACGCCCGCAGTGGCAAGTCCCATTCCGGCAAGGCACGCCCCGGCGGCGCGGGGAAAACGTACGGTATAAACAAGCACATAGGCGGTGGAATCCCTGTCAAATCCGGCGAGGCATCTTAGGACACTTGCGGGGGACAGCGGGACACTTCCCAGAAGAATGCCGGCAAAGAAGCAGAGTATGAGCAGCAGGACAAGGGACAAAAATTTTTTTCGCATAATGTGTTCTCCATAAAAAATCTGATAAATTATACTCACGGCCGATGAAGTCTGCCGTGAGTATTGCGCCATCCGCAGCCGCAAAGCGGCAAATTTCCTTATGCGGCTGTGTGCATCATGTTATGCTGAGTGGCAGATTTATCTGACGCTCAGTATAATAATGGCACATTTTTCCGGTTTAATCAAACAGTATTTTATCGACCGTGACAAAATCATACCCTTGTTTCTGTAGTTCGTCGACAACCATAATGGCAGCGTCCACGGAGGTATCATAGTAATCGTGCAGCAGGATAATGTCATTGTCGGACACTTTTTTGAGGACGGCGTTTGCCACGCGGCTGGCGTTGGCGGTGCACCAGTCGAGCGGGTCGACGTTCCAGAGGACAGGAAACATATTGAGTTCCGTCTCGATTTTTTTGTCCCAGGAACCATATGGGGGACGCACATACTGGATTTCGTCGCCTGTTATGTCGGAAAGAATCTTGTTCGTCTGTATCAGCTCGTTCTGAAACTGCTCCTTGTTTGCGGAAGTAAGCTGGATATGGCTGTATGTGTGATTGCCGATTAAGTGCCCTTCGTCATGGATTCTTTTTATGACGTCAGGGTGCAGCTCCGCGTGTTCTCCCGTAACAAAAAAAGTTGCCTTCACGCCGCGTTCCTTGAGGGCATCGAGCAGTTTTTCCGTATATACCGGATGCGGACCGTCATCGAACGTGAGGGCAACTCGCCTGATTTCCGCGGAATCGTTTCCGGGAGTATTTTTCACTGCCGGGGAAGTGGTGAAAACTGTTTTGTACGGTAGAAGTTGTCTTGCCAGCGCCAGTACGGTCAGACACAGGCATATGGTGTATAATATATTGAATATGCGATTATAATGTTTCATATACGGAACCGCCATGGTACACTACGTTCATATATATTGTATGCAGCGGAAAGGATTTGGTTACGGTTCATTGTGTAAAAAATTCAAAGATGATATACTATAAAAAATGAATAGAGAAGGAGAAAAGAAATGTTGACAAAAAATGTGACACTGGAACATAAAAATATACTCGTGACTGGGGCTGCCGGTTTTATCGGCTCCAATCTTGTGCTTGCACTTTTAAAAGGCACGGAAAATGTGCATATCATCGGTATTGACAACATGAATGACTATTATGATGTCTCGCTCAAGGAGTTCCGGCTGAATCAGATTAAGGAGCTTGAGGATTCCGTATCGGGCGATTTTTCATTTGTGAGGGGCAGCATTGCGGACAAGGCACTGGTCAATGAACTGTTTGACAGGTATCAGCCACAGGTGGTGGTAAATCTTGCGGCACAGGCGGGTGTGCGCTACAGCATTGAAAATCCGGATGCGTATGTCGAGTCAAACCTGATTGGGTTTTACAATATACTGGAAGCGTGCCGCCACAGTTATGACAACGGCGCAGATGGTGTGGAGCACCTCGTATATGCCAGCTCCTCCTCTGTGTATGGCAGCAATAAGAAAATCCCATACGCAACGGAGGACAAGGTCGACAATCCGGTTTCCCTCTATGCAGCCACCAAGAAGTCGAATGAGCTGCTCGCCCACGCGTACTCCAAGCTGTATGGGATTCCGTCCACCGGACTCCGGTTCTTTACCGTGTATGGACCTGCGGGACGTCCGGACATGGCATATTTTGGGTTTACGGACAAGCTGGTGCACAATAAGATGATTCAGATATTTAACTATGGAAACTGCAAGCGTGATTTTACCTATATTGATGATATTGTGACGGGCGTGACAGCCGTCATGCAGTGTGCGCCGCTTCCAAATGAAGACGGTGTGCGGTATAATATATACAATATCGGAAACAACCAGCCGGAAAACCTGCTTGACTTTGTGGAGATTTTGCAGGAAGAGCTGAAGGCTGCAGGCGTACTGCCACAGGATTATGACTTTGAGGCAAATAAGGAGCTGGTAGGGATGCAGCCGGGCGATGTGGAGATTACCTATGCCGATGTGCGCGCGCTTGAGCACGATTTTGGCTTTAAGCCGGAAACAAGCCTGCGGGATGGCCTGCGTCGCTTTGCACAATGGTATAAGGATTTTTACGCATAATTGTTGCAATTTGACAGTCAAAAAGTTATACTTATAGATAGATGTAAAAGAATCGACTAAAAAAGGATGTGGAAGTTCATGGATTTTAAAAGAAAAAAAATTAGACTTGGCGATTTGCTAGTGGAGACTGGCTGTATTACTGAGGAACAGCTCCAGAGGGCGCTTGCAAAGCAGAAGGAGCGGAACAAAAAGCTAGGGGAAATCCTTGTAGACGAGGGGTTTATCACTGAGGATGACATCGCAGTGGCACTGAGCAATCAGCTGAATATCGAGATTGTCGACCTGCAGAATATAAACGTGGATAAGTCCGTAACACAGCTTGTTCCGGTAAATATCCTGAAAAAATATACCATGATTCCGTATGCATTCAGTGAGAACAATAAGAATGTCCTCCGGGTGGCGATGGAAAATCCGCTCGACACATATGCGCAGGAGGATATATCCATCATCACGAACTATCAGGTGGAGCCTGTGGTGGCGACGACCAGAAGCATCATGCTTGCCATTGACAAGTATTTTGGGCAGGCGGAAATGAAAGATGCACTCAACCAGTATGCAAAGGAAAAGAAGCTTGAGGTTGAGGTGGATGAGCATGAGGAGACGGAAATCAACAGCTCCCCGATTGTAAAGCTTGTCAAGGAAATGATAGACCTTGCCGTGCGCCAGCGCGCATCGGATATCCATGTGGAGCCGATGGAGGACTATATCCGCGTGCGTTACCGTATCGACGGTGTATTGCAGAAGAAGGCGACCTACAATGTTTCCGTACTTCCGGCAATCATCGCGCGTATCAAGATTATAGGCGGCATGGATATTTCCGAGAAGAGAAAGCCGCAGGATGGGCGTATCACACAAGTTGTAGACCATGTTGAGTATGATATCCGTGTTTCCATCCTTCCGACGGTATTTGGCGAGAAGGTCGTTATGCGACTCACTGCAAAGATGGCGCTTACAAGGGAAAAGAGCCAGCTTGGCCTGAAGCCGTATGAGCTGGAACAGTTTGACTATATTATCAAAAATCCACATGGCATCCTTCTGGTAACAGGACCGACCGGTAGTGGTAAGTCAACGACATTGTATACCGCGTTGAGCGAATTAAATACAAACGACGTTAATATTATTACGGTAGAAGATCCTGTCGAGGCAAATATTGATGGTATCAACCAGGTTCAGGTAAATCCCAAGGCAGATCTTACCTTTGCGAGTGCACTGCGCTCCATCCTGCGACAGGATCCGGACATTATCATGATTGGTGAGATTCGAGATACGGAGACGGCAGCCATAGCGGTGCAGGCGTCCATCACGGGACATCTTGTGGTAAGCACGCTGCATACCAACTCGGCTGCAAGCTCCATCACGCGTCTTGAGGATATGGGAATTGAGTCCTATCTGATAGCAGATTCCGTAATCGGCGTCATTGCCCAGAGACTTGTCAGGCGGCTCTGCCCTATCTGCAAGAAGCCGAGACCGGCGACGGAGCAGGAGAAGGAATTCATGGGAGTGGATGGCAGTGAAGAAGTCACGATTTATGACCCATGTGGCTGTTCTAAGTGTGAAAATACAGGCTATAAAGGACGAATCGGTGTCTATGAGATTATGAAGATGACGCCCACGCTCAAAAAGATTATCAGCAGGCGGGATGGTGCGGATGTCCTGAAGGAAAAAGCGATTGAGGAAGGAATGAGGACCCTGCGGATGAGCGGTTCAGGTTATGTGCTTGATGGCACAACTTCCTTTTCGGAGGTCATGCGCATATCATTTGATTCATAAAGAACACCATAAAATACAAAGACGCGGATGAAGAAGCGGGTAGCATGAAAGGGGAAAGTGGCAGAAATGGCAAAATATGGGTATGAAGCCATAGATAAGCTTGGAAAAGAAGTGAAAGGTTCCATAGATGCAGACAGCGAGGACGAGGTAAAAAGTAAACTGCGAGGCCAGGGGCTGACTGTTGTCTCTGTAAAGGGACAGAGCATACTGACACAGGATATCAATATCCAGATAGGAGGGTACCCGACGGCGAGGGATCTCAGCGTCATGTGCCGTCAGTTCGTCAGTATGAACAAGGCGGGCGTAACGATTATGGAGACGCTGCGCATGCTACATGAACAGACAGAAAACAAGAGATTGAAGGATGCGCTCAATGAGGTAAGAATTGGCATTGAAAAGGGTGATACGCTTGCGCAGGCGCTCGGTGACCACCCCAAGGTGTTCCCAAGCCTTATGGTGAACATGGTGGCGGCAGGCGAGGCATCAGGTACCTTACATATTGCAATGGACAGGGTTTCGACACAGCTTGACAAGTCAAGCAGGACGCAGGCGCTTGTGAAAAAGGCGATGATATATCCGATTGCAGTGTTTATTATTGCGATTATCATAACGGTTGTCATGCTGGTTGTCGTGATTCCTTCCTATGAGACGATGTTTGTAGACCTGGGCACGGAGCTTCCGGGTATCACAAAATTTTATGTGGCACTGAGCAACGGACTGATCAATTACTGGTTTATCATTGTTCCGGTTATTGCGGGAATTGCGATTGGCATCGGTTATTTTGCAAAAACACTGGCAGGAAAACATTTTTTTGGAATGCTTGCCTTAAAGATACCAATCCTGAAAAACATGACAGTGAAGTCCGCAGCGGCACAGATGGCAAGGACGCTTGGCACATTGCTGGGTTCCGGTGTGTCGCTTGTCGAGGCGACAGAAATCGTGTCAGGCATCATGGGCAACATTTACTTCAAGGAAGCATTGAAGGATGCGTCTGACCAGGTGTCCATTGGTATGCCCCTGTCCCGTCCGCTTGAGGACTGCGGGCTGTTTCCGCCGATGGTATACCATATGCTCCGTATTGGTGAGGAATCCGGTAATACGGAAGATATGCTGGATAAGCTTGCGGACTACTATGATGAAGAAGTCGAAATGGCAGTGCAGTCACTGATGGCAGCGATGGAGCCAATGATTATTGTGGTGCTCGCAGTTGTGGTTGGCGGACTGGTAGCTGCATGTATGGCACCGATGATGACGATGTATACTGCACTTGATTCAATGTAATAAAAAACGGTTGATAGAAGAGCGGAGGACAGGAATGGCAGGATTTGATAAGGATGCGTTTTGGAGTAAAATATTGTCCATGTATGACACGGCAAGGGAGAACAACTATGTCGTGAAAATTGACGAGGAACAGATTCGGGAGCTGAAGTCAATTTATATTGATTTGTACATACCCATGGAGAACTTAAGCCACTATGATGATGAGAAATTGCTCAAGAAAATGATGACAACGATTTCGTCGATGTACAAGGTGGATAAGGACACCATGGGAAATTCAGGTGAGATTGTCCAGCTGGTCAATACAGTCAACTATGATGGCAGGAACATGTACATCTGGTTTGCCAAAATATCCCCGGTAAAAATGAGGCGGATTCAGCTTGGTAAGACAAGGGAACAGATTGCAGAGCGAATGGGTTACGGAGTGTCGGCAGTGAAAAACTGTGAGGCTTCTTTCTGCGATTTGTCGAGACAGCCGGAACGGCTGATACGGAAACTTGCAAAGGCACTGGAATGTGACCCATCGGCACTGTTGAATTAAAAAATGGAGGGAAATGAATGGGCAGCTATATTTTTACGGATATGGAGATTGATGCGATTGGGGAAATTTCAAACATATGTCTTGGGTCGTCGGCATCGACACTCAGTATGCTGGTGCGCCATACAGTAGATATTACTCCGCCGAAGGTCGAAATTGTCGAGAAAAGCGAATATACGAAGAACGTATCCTCCAAAAAGGTTTTTGTTAAGGTGAATTATGTGGAAGGCGTAAAGGGATGCAGTATATTGATGCTTGAGGAGCATGATGCCAAGGCGATTGCCGACCTGATGATGGGAAGCGATGGAAATGGTGATTTTGCAAAATTGGAGCTGGGGGAGCTTCATATCAGTGCAGTGTCCGAGGCAATGAACCAGATGATGGGAGCAGCAGCGACTGCCATGAGTGTCATGCTGGAGAGAAAAACGGACATATCAACGCCGGAAGCAAAATTTATGGAGGATGGAGAATACATTGCATACGAGTTTCCAGATGAAGAGCGGTTTGTGAAGGTAAGGTTTCGGATGAAAGTCGGGGATATTATCAATAGTCCTGTCGTACAGCTGTATCCCCATAACCTTGGTAAGGCAATCAGTGACCTTTTCCTTATCAAGAAGGCAAAAGAGAAGGAAAATCAGCAATAAATGGGTACAGAGGATAGAAAGAAGAGATTAACCAGAAAAAATATAAAAAAGTTATACGAAATTTCTTATAGCTTCCTGAGAAAAATAAAATATGACCACGTGTCCTCATTTGCAGGACACGCGGCTTTATTTTTGCTTATGTCGCTGTTTCCGATGGCGATGTACTGCATATCCATGTTCAACTATCTTCCGATTGACACGGGGCGCTTTACGGCATATCTGCTTGGTGTCATACCGGAAGGATTTGCACCGCTTCTGAACCAGATTCTTGCGGAGGCGTATGCGGAGAGTACGACCATGGTAAAATCATTTACCATGCTGGTCATGCTGTTCTGTGCATCCAAGGGTGTCTATGCGGTTATTATCGGTATGAACGCGGTATATGGCATCAGGGAGACCAGAGGGACGGTATTTGTATATGCGCTCGCAGTCCTCTATGTGGTAGCCTTTTTTTCGGCAATGGGGCTTATGATGGTTCTGATTGTCTTAGGGAACAATATTTTTAACTGGCTGCTTCAGTTTGTGCCGGGAATGGCTGTGTTTGACACGCTGTTCAAATACGGAAAATACCTGTGTATGCTCGTGTTTTTGATTCTTTTCTTTTTGCTGGTGTACATGAATTTTCCCAATAGAAAGTCAAAACTCCGCTATGAGTTCTGGGGGGCGCTGTTCTCCACAATTGCCTGGCTGGTTTATTCGTGGGCATTTTCTTTCTACATAAGTAATTTTGCCAATTACTCGATTACATACGGAAGCCTTGCAACAGTCGTGATTTTCATTTTGTGGCTGTATGGGACAATGAATATTGTGTTTGTCGGCGCCGAAATCAATGTGGTTCTGCGTAAGTTTGCGGAATACGGGTATAATTACAGAAGGGCATACGAGTACTATAAGGATAAATACCATGGGGATTTGATGGTGCAAAGAGGAACTTTGATTAAGTTCCGTGCAAAGAGAAGACGAGTAGGGAGAGAAAATGACATATGATGTGTTTATTTTGTGGTAACAGGGAAAAGTGCTGGGAGGATAAAAGCGATGAGGCGCTTGCGCTGGAATGGGTGAAGTGCGGTTATGATGATTATGTGCTGGATGAACAGATTCATTTGGATGACCTGCTTGCGGAGTCCAGCAGGCGAAGGGAGCCTGACAATGATTAAACCGGATGCATTGCATCCGGTTTAATCATTGAGGACAATCACAAAATTGGATGAAATATATGCTTCGTTGTCCTGGTACAGGATTTTTGTCCATCCATTGTCCATTATTTCCAGTATATCAAAAGTCGTTCCCTCATCGACAGTGTCGAGTACCTTTGCGTCCTCGGATGCCGCGTTGCGGATATTGACACGCGTGGAGGTTTTGCCATGTTTGGTGGCGGGCGTGTCCTCCACATCCGGGAGCGGTTCGGATGCCATGGATGCAGTGGCGGCAGCGCTTTGTGCCTGCGGTTCATCGGTTAAGCTGACGGATTCCACAATCGTTGCGGCCTCTGTCTCGTCGACAATGGCATAACGAGGACGCGTTATGATGCAGAAAATCAGGAAACAGATTGAGACAGACATGACAGTTATTATGGATATCAGGATTGTATTGATTGTTGTTTTCTTCATAAATGTCACCTCGTTTTTACGCAGTTTCGTTATACTCATATTGTACTGAGTAGTCAGTCTTTTCAAACACGCTCTAGTATAAGCTCGTCTGGTTGTGGGGCAAAATGGCTTTCGCAAATATAGTATAGCTTATCTGATCCGCATTGGCAAGAAATCGCATGTATCGTTTATTATTCTAATATTTTATTAATATTATTGTAATAAAATAGATACATTACAGGGATAAAATAATAAAAATGATTGACAACAGGAGTGGATTGTGATATCATATTTTTCGGTAACAGCGACTTGGTTGCTGGAACTGGCTGCTATAGCACAGTCGGTAGTGCGTCGCATTGGTAGTGCGGAGGTCACGGGTCCGATTCCCGTTAGCAGCTTGATTGCATAAAAACAGGCAGGGGATAACCATATTCCCTGCCTGTTTTTATGCGCAGCCCCATGCAAAATGCGTATAATGCACGCATGGAAGTATGCCGCAGAAGCGGCGCATGGGGCGCTTCTGCGGCGGGTAGGGGAGATCGACATTCCCCTACTCGCCTTGATGTCCGCGTTCTTTCACAAAATGTTCTACAAGACGCTGCACGTCGTCCAGACAGGTTCCGCATACCGTTCCGGCACCCGTCACCGCCTGGACTTCTTCCAGGGTACTTGCCCCGGAATAAACGGCGTCCTTAATCATGCCATTTGTAACGCTTTGGCAGTTACATACAATCTTGTCAAGATTCATTTATGACACCTCCCTTTCAAAAATAGAATGCACAGTTCGGGAAAAAATATACTTTTCCGGAACTGTGCATTGTGCATTAATCCGTGTCGGATACGGGTTCTGCCGGTGCCTGAGACGACTGCGCCTGTGCAGCCGCACGCTGCTGCATCTCAAGCATCTGTTGCTGGAGTACCTCCTGTGCGTTTGGCGCCGCGAAGAAGTAGCTGTTATGTGGGCATAACTGCTTGGCTTCGGCTGTCGCGTCATCAGGTGTTGTCATGAGTGCAGAGCCGAGGTTGTTGTCCTGGAGCCGCGCCGGTACCTGTTCAATGACGGATGCCTGTTTAAACGGGCACTCGTCTGATGCTGCAAGCCCCGAATACAGGCAGACATTGGAAAAATAATGGACATCACAATATTCCGTGGGAACTGTGCCTTCCGCAAAATATTCGGTTTTGATACAGCCATCACACACACCGGCAATGGGAAGCCGCCCGGATTTGGAACAGATGGATGCCGTGACGATGCCGCCTGCCATGGGGAAGGACTGATACTCAAGGTTTTCATGGATTCTTGACATGACAGCCTTCCACATGGTCTTGGAAAGGTTTTTCTCCTTGGAGGATTTCATGCTTACATTGTTGTCGTATCCTGTCCATGTCGTGGCAGTGTAATATGGCGTAAATCCGGAAAACCATACATCCTTGTAGTCGGTCGTGGTGCCTGTTTTTCCGGCAATCGCCATGTTGCCAAAGTTTACGGAACCGCCGGTACCGGATGTCACAACATCAACCATTGCGTTCGTCAGCAGCCATGCAGTGGTTTCTTTGATGACCTGTGTGGATTCCGGCACCGTGTTGTCTATCAGGACATTTCCATTGTGGTCAACTATTTTTGTGTAGAGCTTTGGCTTGATGTAAGTGCCCTTGTTTGCAATGGCGGCGTAGGCGGCATTCAGCTCCATGTTGGTGACGCCGTCCGTGATGCCGCCGAGTGCAAGCGGCTGTCCGATGTCGGAAACGACGGTGCCGTCTTTTTCGACACGCTTGTCAACCATGGTCGAGAAACCAAAGTTTTGCAGGTAGTCAAAGCCAAGCTGCGGTGATATCTGCGTGAGCGTTTTTACCGCAACGATATTGGCGGACTGCGCGATACCGTACCGGAGACTCAGAAGCCCCCTGTAATTGCTGCCCCACCAGTTCTTTACGGGACGCCCGCCTGCGTAATTGTACGGCGCGTCGTTCTGCACGTCCGCAAGGGTAAGGCCGGCGCTGTCAAGCGCAGGTGCATAGGTGGAGACGACCTTGAACGTGGAGCCGGGCTGCCTTGTCGTGTTGGATGCGCGGTTCAGGGTACGGCTTGCCTCCTTCGTGCCGCGTCCGCCGACCATGGCTACCACGTACCCGGTAGACTGGTCTTCGACTGTGATGGAAACCTGTGGCTGCGGTGTCAGGGTGACGCGCTCGCCTTCTACCTTGTCCCCCTCCGCCATCACGTCATGCTTGTATGCCTCGATGGCCTCGTAAGCCGCATCCTTGGAATCGTAGAGCAGGTTAAAGGATGCATTCTGTTCCTTGTAGTGTGCCTTGAACATTTCGGTGCTGTGGTTTTCCTTTTCACCATTTGCCTTTACAATTGTGAGCACATAGTTGAGATACCACTTTGTGTTCTCAGGATAATTTTCCTCGTTTCCATATACCTCGTCGCAGATTGCCTGGATGTCGGGATCCTGTGTCGTGTAAATGCTCAGGCCGCCGCTGAACAGGAGGCGGTGTGCCTGTGTTTCGTTGAATCCCTTTATTTCCATCAGGTCGGCAAGCACTTGTTCTGTAACCTCGTCTACAAAGTATGTATAGACGGAATTGTTTTCTGTTTCCTGATTGACCTGGGAAATACGGCTGTACACGTCGTCTGCCATTGCCTCGTCATACTCTGCCTGTGAGATGAATTCCTGTTCCTTCATATAATTAAGGACAGTTTCGCGCCGTTTCATGTTTTCCTCCGGATGGGAAATGGGGTTGTATCGGGATGGATTTGATGTGGTGGCAGCGATAACGGCGCACTCGGAAAGCGTCAGCTGGTAAGGCTGCTTGTTAAAATAACGCGCTGCGGCTGCCTTGACACCGAGGGTATTCTGCCCAAGGTTAATCGTATTCATGTAGATTTCCAGTATTTGTTCCTTTGACATTTTTTTCTCAAGCTCGAGCGCAAGGTACTGTTCCTGGACTTTTCGCCTGATTTTCTGGATGTCGCTCTCATTGGTCCAGTTGTCAAAGACATTGTTCTTGATAATCTGCTGCGTGATGGTGGATGCGCCCTGCGACAGGTCTCTCTCCTGCAGTACTATGAATGCGGCGCGGATGATACCCTGGATGTCAATGCCGTTGTGCTCATAAAACCGCTTATCCTCAATCGCGACAAAGGCATCGGCAAGATACTGGGGAATTTTGTCCATTTTCTCATAGCTTCTGTTGGAGTTTGCCGCGACAAGCTTTGTCAGCTCGTTGCCCTTGGCGTCATAAACGACTGTGGCAAAGCCCTGTGGAAGTACTGCCTCGGGGTCGACGTCCGGCGCCGAGCTTAAAATTCCCTTGAAAGCGCCGATTCCAAGGCAGATGCCGATTACTCCCGTCGAGAGGACAACAACCAGTATCACCTTGAGTGCGGTCACAAAAAACATTTTCTTGAATTTTATGGTTTTTGAAGTCAGGGATTTTTGGACTTTTGAAATTCCTCGTTTCCCATAATTCATAGAATCACCTCCGTAAAAACTGCTTAAATGGTTTATGTAAGGAACTCTATACTGGCGGTCGAAAAGACTGACCGCTCAGTATAATATGATGCACACAACTGCATAAGGAAATATGCCGCTTTGCAGCTGCAGTTGGCGCAATACGCACGGCAGATTTCATTTGTCGTGCGTATAACTTCTGATTTTATAAATCATCTACTCATTATACCAAAATTAATTAGGTAAATAAAGGATTTTTTTATATTATAACATTTTGCACATATCTTTTGCGTTTCATACAGGTTTATGGTATAATCGTGCAAAAATGAGGTGGAATATGGAAAAGAGTTCAAACAGTCAGGATTATGAAACGTTTTTGCTGCTGGCAGAAGGCGCGGAGGCGGAAATTGTCGAAAAGAAGTCGCGCTTCATCGCAACGGTCCGTCCTGTGGCAAGCGAGGCGGAGGCGGAGGCGTTTATTGAGGAGATGAAGAAAAAATATTATGATGCCAGGCATAACTGTTCGGCATTTGTAATAGGAGACAGGGCACAGACAACAAGGAGCAGTGATGACGGGGAACCGGGCGGCACGGCTGGGAGACCGATGCTCGAGGTACTGCTTGGAAGCGGAATCCGGAATGCCGCAGTCGTGGTGACAAGGTATTTTGGCGGCACGCTTCTGGGGACGGGTGGTCTGGTGCGCGCATACTCGGGAGCAGTGAAGGAAGCGCTTGAAAAGTGTGTCGTTTCCCGGCAGCAGTTTGGCGTCCGGTTTACGGTGCGCACGGATTACAACTCGGTCGGGAAAATGCAGTATCTGTTTGCCGGCAGCAATGTGAAGATTGAGGACAGCGTCTATGGGGCGGATGTCGTGATGACCGTGACTGCGCCGATAGAAACATACGGACACCTCTGTAAGGAAATAACGGAGGCAACGAGCGGGCGCGCAGAGATTACAGAGCTTGCGCGGCTTTATTTTTCCATGGAGAGGGAGGAAAAACGATGATACAGGCAAAAAATCTGACCAAGACGTTTACACGTACAGAAAAAAAGAAGAAACGCGTATCGTTTCGCGCGGTTGACGACATATCCATTGAGGCGCGCGACGGTGAAATACTGGGTGTGCTGGGACCAAATGGTGCGGGCAAGACGACGCTTCTGCGCATGCTTGGCAAGCTGATGCGGCCGACAGGCGGAACGGTCACGATTACGGACGCGGCGGGCAGGGAACTGACACAGGAGGTCGAAATCAAGCAGAACATCGGCTACCTGTCAGGGAATACCAAGCTGTATAAGCGGTTTTCGGCGCGGGAGATGTTGTCCATGCTAGGGGAGATATATGGCATGACAAGGCAGGAGACGGAGGAAAGGATTGCGCGGATCATAGATATCCTTGACCTTGGGGCGTTTGTGGACAACCGCATCGAGCGCCTTTCCACCGGGCAGACACAGCGTGTGTCCATCGCGCGGTGCCTTCTGCACAGTCCGCAGGTCTATATATTCGACGAGCCGACACTGGGGCTTGACATTATCAGCAGCCGCTCGATTATTGACTTCATGAAGCAGGAAAAGGAAAATGGGAAGACGGTGCTCTACTCGACGCACTATATGGAGGAAGCGGAGTTTCTGTGTGACCGGATTGTGATGATTTACCAGGGGCGTGTGGTGGCAAAGGGTTCTCCGGACGAATTAAAGGAGCAGACCCGGACGACAAATCTCAGGGAAACATTCCTGAAGCTGATTGAGGACGAGGCAGACATACAGGGAGGAAAACTATGAGAAATCTGGCAGGCACTACAAAGATGACAAAAATTAAGGCAATCTACAAAAAAGAAATGCTCGATTTGCTCAGGGACAAAAAAACGCTGATTATGATGGTGGTTGTCCCGCTGCTGCTTTACCCGCTGATAATGATGGGATCCATGCTTTTTGGTTCTGCAATCGCAAGCAGCATGCAGTCGGACGAGTATCACATTGCTGTTGTGGATGATGCGGCAGATTCCGGCATCAATGGCTATGACGGCGCGGCGCTCAGGAAGCTTCTGGCAGATACGGAGGATGAACTGGAATACCATCTTATAATAGAAGATATTCCGTCAGGAGAGTGCGCCGGGGCGCTTGGCGCGGAAACGATAGACGCATATATAGAGGTGGCTGCCCCGGATGCGGCAGATGACGGCAGAAACGTGCTTACAATATACTATCTCTCGTCAAAGTCTGCCTCCGAGACAGCGGCGGACATGATAGCGGACAAGCTGGAAATATATAAAAAACAGACAAGCAGGCAGATTCTGACGGCACTTGGCGTCGAGAACCCGGAAGTGCTCCTGGAGCCTGTCGCGGTGGCATTTGATGACCAGTCGGCAAATGAGGAGCGGGTCGGAAGGCTGCTGGGCATGATGCTGCCAATGCTGATGGTGACAAGTATCCTGATGGGGGCATTTTATGCGGCCGTGGACGCGACGGCAGGAGAGAAGGAGCGGGGGACGCTGGAAACGCTTCTGACACTTCCGGTTGGAAATGATGAGCTGATTACCGGAAAATTTTTTGCGGTATCGACGGTAGCGGTGGCGTCGGCAGTGCTGAATCTGGTGTCCATGCTCCTGATGAGTATTTATTTCTATGCCGTAATACAAACTGAGGATGCACAAAAGCTGCATATTAACCTGACAGATTTTATTCCGGCGCTTCTGATTGTGCTTTTGTGCACGGTCGCGTTTGCGCTGTTTATCAGTGCAGTTACCATGTGCGTTACCACATTTGCAAGGTCCTTCAAGGAGGCAAACAACTATGCGACACCGCTGATGCTTGTCGTGATGTTCGCGAGCTTTGTGACATTTGTGCCAAATATTGAATTTACGGGGCTGCTCGCGGCGGTGCCGGTTGTCAATATCAGCCTGCTCATCAGCAGCATCCTGGTCTTTGAGTATGATTTTTCCGTTATCATGATTGTGCTTGCGACAAATATTGTGTATGCCGCGATTGCCATTCTCCTGCTAATCCGGCTGTATGACAGTGAGGAGATGATGTTTGGCGAGGGGGATGCGAGCATACAGATTTTCACAAGCAGGAAGGAAATCAAGGGCGGCGGCGTGCCGACGATGTCCGATGCGGTGCTTGTGGTTGCGACTGCGCTTTTGCTGCTTTTGTATGTCGGTTCGGTTGTGCAGGCAAAATTTATGCTGTGGGGACTTTTTATAACGCAGCTTCTTATCATAGGCGTGCCGCTTCTGGCTGTCTGGTACACAAAAAGGGATGTGCGGGAGACCTTCTCGTTAAGGCTTCCGAAACCGGTATGGGTGCTTGGGGCTGTGCTTGCGGAGACAGGATGCTATATGCTGGTGCTGGTGGTCTCGCTTGTGCTGGGCAGCCTGTTTCCGCAGGATATACAGACCGTGAATGAAACGATGGACCACATCCTTGGCGGGGCGGGCTTCGTGCCGGCGCTTCTGGTCATTGCCCTGGCCCCGGCAGTCTGTGAGGAAGCGCTGTTTCGGGGATATTTTTTCTCGGCAGCCGGGAAGCGCCTGCGCCCTGCGGCGGCAATCCTGATAGGGGGCGCCGTGTTTGGAATCTATCATCTGAGTTTTGTGAAGTTTTTCACAACCGGGATACTGGGAATATTATTCTGCTATGTGGTATACCGCACGAAAAGTATACTCCTTACATCGCTCATGCACTTCCTGAATAATGCAGTTTCGGTTGCTGCGATATTTTATCCGGAAAGGATGCAGCGCCTGCTTCCGGTATTGTTTCAGGAAAGTCTGGGTGCCGGTGAGTCGCTGGTTCTGGTTATCGCCGGAACGGTATGCATGGCTGCCGGTCTGTTGTTATTACAGGCGGGCGGCAGGCGACAGTAATATCTGGCGGTATTCGGACGGCGTGCATCCCATGAATTTTTTGAAAACCTTGCTGTAATAGCTTGTGTTGTTAAAACCGACAGTGCCGGCGATTTCCGAGATGGAGTCGCTGGTTCTTTGTTTCATGCGCAGTGCGGACTCTGTGATGCGGTACTTCATCAGGTATTCGATGTGGGAGAGACCGATGGCGCGTTTTCGGGAAGCTGTTCATAAATAAGCTTCCATAATTGCAGGACGTACGCTTCTGACAGAAGCGCATACACACGGGACTGCGCACTGTTGAGCAGAATGGTTTGTTTCAGCTGCGGCGCAAACTGCGGATAAAGGCGATGGGTGGAAGGATGTGCAGACAGGCGAACGCACTGTTGGACGTAACAGACCGCAAATTGTGCAGATATGCGTACATTCATTATAATATCTTTAGCACAGAATGCCGTAATAAAAAATAAATTTTTGGCTATTATTGGTAAATTCGACTATAAATTTGACACATTGGATTATTTTTTACGTCAAAATTGAGATTACGTGGAATCACTATAAATTACCATGGAAATTGGAATACATATGATGTATAATATGGCTTATCGGGGGTAGAAACAGCCGCCGGTAAGCCATAAATTGAATTATAAGATGATGCACACAGGCCACAATGTGAAAAATCTTATATGAAATTTTTCACATGGGAAATATGCCCCCTTGCGGCTGGTGCGATACTCACGGCAAATGAAATTTGTCGTGAGTATCATATGTTTCACATATGATAGGAAACATATACGATGGAAAACATACGAGTGATTTATTAAAGTAGTGGAAGGGATCGATATGCAAACTATTTTTCAGTCGGATTTTAAGAAAGATGAAAAAAGAAAGGTATTGGAGCTTGAAAGGATGAAAAAGAGCCTGGAGTTACAGCTTCAGGAGATGGCAAAGACTGTTGAGAGACAGCAGGAGATGATTGCGCTTGCGAAAAAGGATCCGCTTACCGGACTGCGCAACCGTCAGGAGGTATCCGACCATGTAAATGCCATGCTCCGTGCAGACTGTGAGGGCGCATTTTTCATTATGGACATGGATAACTTTAAAGGTGTCAATGATACATATGGACATATGGAAGGGGACCGGGTGCTTGTGCGCTTTGCCAGGGCGTTGAATACGGTTGTGGAGGAAGGCGATATTGTCGCACGGCTTGGCGGCGATGAGTTTGTCATTTTTTCGCCGGGGCGCAGGGACAAAAACGAACTGGGGATGAAGGCACAGCAGATTATCAGGCAGATTGAGCGCGGACTGGTGACGCCCGGGAGGCTTCTGCGTGTGACGGTCTCCATCGGGATTGCGCGCGCGCCGCTCGACGGCATTACATATGAAGCTTTGTATGCCAATGCGGACAGGGCACTCTATTTTACGAAAAACGGAGGGAAGAACGGGTATCAGTTCTTTGAGGATATCGAAAGGATCGCAGAGCGCGGGGCAGGAGGTGCCAGACCAAGCAGTTCGCTGAAGGAGATAACAAGTAAGCTGAGGGAGAGGAAAATGGAAGGTTCATTTGAGGTGGAATACGGTAACTTTGAAAACATCTATCGCTTTATGGAGCGAAACCTGATTCGTGAAAACAGGGAGGTACAGTGCGTGCTCTTTACGATTGCAGATGATTTGGAAGCCGATGAGACGACGCTTCAAAGACAGTTAGAGCACCTGCAGCATGCGGTGACTTCCTCCCTGCGCAAGGGCGATGTGACGACGCGGTACAGCTCTTCACAGGTGCTGGCGCTGCTGATGGATGTCAACAGGCAGAATGCGGATATGGTGGTGAACAGAATCCTTGGCAGATACCGCATGGAAACCGGAAAAGAGGCAATGGAAATAATATATGACATCCAGCAGCTCAGGGCAAGTGAAGGGATTTGTTAGGGACCCATAAGGGATTGTTACTCAGAATATTGCCTGAAATAGAATATTGATGTGTAGGGATACCATGAAAACAGGAAAAATTACAAGTTTTGGTTTGCGACAGGCTCACAGGATTTATATGGGGACGAGTGTCTTAGAAATGTGGCGGAGCATATGCCATTGTCACACATTTTGGCATGCTTGGCGGCTTAAAGCAGCTTCCGGGTCTTGCAATCCAGCGTCTCATGGAAAAAGGCTATGGATTTGGCGGCGAGGGTGACTGGAAGACTGCTGCCATGGTCCGCCTGATGAAGATTATGGCATCAAACGTAAAGGATGCAAAGGGTACCTCTTTTATGGAGGACTACACATACAATTTTGTCCCGGGCAAGGAGGGGATTCTGCAGGCGCACATGCTTGAAGTGTGCCCGACAATTGCCGATGGCGATATCTCGATTAAGGTCTGCCCGCTTTCAATGGGCAACAGGGAAGACCCTGCAAGGCTCGTATTTACATTAAAGACTGGTCCGGCAGTTGCAACTTCGCTGATTGTAATTGACAAGAATACGGATATCAGGGCATTTAAGAATGAGCTTCGCTGGAACGCTGCCGTATACAGGTAGAAGGCGTCACTCGAAGTACAGGCGTTTTGGTTTTTCAATGAATTCGACTTCGTCAAGGCCGGCGAAGGCGTCAATAAAGTCTTCACGGACAGTTGCGATGGCGTAGCCGTTTATCAGCGGCTCGATATGGATGACTTCTGACTCAAGCCGTTCAAGTGCGCCATGATATTTTACAATTAGTTCCCAGGTTCTTGTGGCAGATGTATAGCCTGTTGCAAGAACCTGGGATTTTTGCATTTCTGCATCGGTTGCGGCAAGTGCGAGGTTGAGCAGGTTTTCAAGCTTTGCGTTCGACATATGGCGGAGTCTCCCTGAAATGATGATTTATTATAGTATATTCCATGTTACTGTTTAGATGTTCATCAAAGTAGTGGAAATTCCATTTCGGATTTGTCGGCGTGTTTGTAATCGGCGCGATTCTGGTCGGATGCATCAACGCCCTGGCACGCCTGAATGAAAAGATTAGGGAGATGCAGGAGAGGATTGATGGGATTGCTGGGGAAGGGCGTCCCAGATCGATTTCGATGCTGCTTGCCGCAGGATTGCTGTTGAACAGCTGCTCGCTTCTGATTGGAGAGGCGGTGCCCCCGTATGTCAGACATATTGTCCAGGCTCTGGCAGTCATACTGATGTTTGGTGGATTGTTTGAGACATGGAGGGGGCAGAAAAAATTGTAATATCTGTTGACCATATCCTTCTTATCAAGTATAATCATAGTATATATTTGCCAAAAATATCACAAAAGGAGTTGCCTGATTTGGATGTTTTGAGAGTTTTTTTGCATACAACTATGGAACTGCATAATATAGTTATGGTATTTTTCACAAATAGTAACACGACAGAAGTATGAAAGGATAGGGTCATTGTATGGAGAAAATGAACGATGCATCGAAAGGTACAGTATATGGGAAAAACAGCCAGGCAGCACGGTTGAAAAAAATTGTGAAGCAGACGAGGGGCTCGCTGGTGCTGGGGGTTGTCCTCCTTGCGCTGCTGTTTTTTGCCAGTGTCGGATATGCAGTGGTATCGCAGGAGCAGCTTGAGAGTACGATGTATTTGAACCAGTATCGTCTTGGCTCGAAGGCATTGACTACGGCAGTACAATCTTACGCGGTTACGGGGGACAGGATATATTATGACGATTATATGAGGGAACTGGACACGGACAAGAACAGGGACATTGCGTGGGCAGGCCTCGAGGCAAATGACATTAAGGATTATGAGTGGGATGAGCTCAAAAAAATTGCAGCGCTTTCGGATAATCTTGTTCCGCTTGAGGAGGAAGCCATGGCATCGGTGGACGCAGGCGATGTGGCGTCCGCTACGGAGTTTGTGTTTGGGGAGGAGTATGCCAATACCATCCAGCAGATTAATTCCCTGACAGACGATGTCATCACAAGGATACAGGGGCGTCTGGATTCTTCCAAAAACATGCTCCTGATAGTACAGATTATCTGTGCAGCTGCATTTCTTGCCGGGTTTATCAGGCTTGCGTTACAGTGCCTGAAGACAATCAAATTTTCACAGGAGGAGCTTTTGAAGCCGATTATCAAGGTTTCTGACCAGATGACGCTGCTGGCGGAGGGAAATCTCCATACGGACTTTGACCTGGCAGAGGATGACAGCGAGGTTGGAAACATGGTCGCAGCCATCCGTTTCATGAAGAATAATATGGCAGCCATTATTGATGAGATTTCATACATACTGGAGCAGATGGGGCAGGGAAATTATGTGATAACGGTCAATCAGGAGTATGTGGGCGAGTACGTGAAAATAAAGGATTCGCTGAATAAAATCGTGGAGGACATGCGCGGAACCGTGACGACCATACAGGCGGTGACGAGTGAGATAGACAGCGGTGCTGGCCAGCTTGCGTTTGCAGCCGAGGACCTGGCGACGGCATGTACCGGACAGGCGACGGTTGTTTCTGATCTGATGATACTGCTGTCAAATCTTACAGACAGCATTGAGTACAATGAAAAAGAGGCGGAGGAGGCTGTGAAGATTTCCAACCTGGCAAGCTCCACGTTGATTGTGGGCGCCCAGAAGATGAAGGAGCTGCGCGCGGCAATGCGGGAAATCAACCAGTGTTCGGAGCAGATTATTGCAGTTATTTCCGCGATATCGGATATCGGTGACGAGATTGACCTTCTCTCCCTCAACGCATCCATAGAGTCTGCAAGGGCGGGCGATGCAGGAAAAGGGTTTGCGGTCGTGGCAGAGCAGGTTAAGAAGCTTGCGGAGGCGTCACAGAATGCGGTGGGACAGACTTCCGAGCTGATTAAGAGGACGGTGGAATCCGTCGAGCTTGGCACGCGGATATCGCGTGAGGCAGCATCGAACATGGAAGAAGTGCAGATGGGCGCAGAGGAAACGACAGGGCGCATGCAGGCGATTGTGGAGAAGCTCAAGCTTGAGGTGGAGAGCATTTCCCATATCAACGAAGGAATCAACAATGTGGCTGGAATTGTGGACAACAACTCGGCGACGTCCGAGGAGACGGCTGCCGTCAGCGAACAGCAGAAAGCGCAGGTGGATTCCATGGTTGACCTGGTGAGCAAGTTTAAGGTATAAGCAGGAACTGTTATAAGCGACACACACTTTATTTTTTGGCATATATTAATATGAGTATGCAATCCATAAAAACGAGTGTGAGTGCTGTATGAATGATTTTGAAAAGGCACAGTCGTGCATGGTGCAGGTGACACAGCAGGAACCATATCTCACAGGCGAAAATGTAATCATCGCTGTGCTGGACAGCGGGATTGACTATTTTCTTCCGGAATTCCGTGATGCGGACGGGCAGACACGCATTCTGGCAATCTGGGACCAGACAGGAATGCCTGATGAGGAGCAGGGAAGACTGCCGCCCCCGGGATACAGGGAAGGCGTGCTTTATACAAGAGAGATGATCAACGAGGCACTGGCTTTGGGACGCGAAAGCGGACAGAAGCTGGTGCCTGTTTTTGATTTGTCAGGGCATGGCACGGCAGTGGCGGGCGTGGCGGCCGGAACAGGGATTGGTGTGGCGCCAAAGGCGGATTTGCTGGTTGTCAGGCTTGGAAGCCCGCAGCGGGACTCTTTTCCGCGAACGACTCAGCTGATGCGCGGCATTGACTATGCGGTGAAATTCGGTGTGGAGCAGAATAAGCCGGTGGCAGTGAACATCAGCTTTGGCAATACGTACGGTGACCATCAGGGAAATTCCCTGTTAGAGCGCTTTGTCGACAATGCGTCTGGGATTGGGAGGAGTATTCTGGTCATAGGAAGCGGGAAC
This sequence comes from uncultured Lachnospiraceae bacterium, assembly GCA_949066965.1. Taxonomy (GTDB): domain Bacteria; phylum Bacillota; class Clostridia; order Lachnospirales; family Lachnospiraceae; genus COE1. Next base: position 11,086 of record CARTDA010000035.1, on the reverse strand, counting down.
GAGGGGGCATCGAGAGGGCATACTGCCGGGGTAGTGCGGGAGGCATCTCATGTGACGGAGCTTGCGGTGGCAGATTATGAGACAGGACTGAACATACAGCTGTGGAAGTTTTATCAGGACGTTTTTAACCTGGTGATTACATCGCCCGGAAGGGAGCAGATGACACTGGAGCTTTCCAGTCTCAGGGATGCGCAGGCAGTACGGCGTACACTGGAACAGACACAGCTGCTGTGTTATCTGGGAAAACCGCTTCCGTATAATGTGCAGCAGGAAATCTTTATTGACATGATACCGGCAGGAAGCTATATCAACAGCGGGGTGTGGCGCATGGCGCTTCAGCCGGTATCGCTGGTGACAGGGGAGTACCGCTTTTACCTTCCGGGCTATGCGGCAAGAAACGCTGCAACCGGATTTTTCCTGCCGACGCCGGAAATGACAATCACGATTCCTTCGACGGCAAGGCGGGCAGTCACGGTTGGCGCCTATGATGTAACGCGCAAAAGCTATGCGGATTTTTCAGGAAGGGGCTATGTATACCGCTATGATGACGGCAGGACGGATACGGCAGGTGGGCAGCAGATTATCGCGGACGTGAAGCCTGACCTGACGGCGCCGGGCGTGGATATCACGGTGCCGGTGCCAAACGGCGGGTATGAGCAGGTGTCGGGAACATCCTTTGCGACACCGTTTGCCGCGGGTGCGGCGGCTCTTCTGATGGAATGGGGGGAGGGGGATATAATAAGGTTACGTTAGTAAGAAGCCCGTAAACAAAGGGGATTCCGCTAATTCAGTCCTAATGAAAAATATTGATTTTATTCAGAAGTTTGGTTAGGACAGGCCTGTTTGCAATCATATTTTGGAGTAAAATCGCATGATGTAGCAATTATGTAACATAAGGAGGGTTGTTTGCGGTAATAAGCTACAAAATGCAAAAAATGAATTTTGGGTGGGACTAAATTAGCCTTCTTCTATGCAGGCTCTTTTAGTCCCGCTTTTTTTCGCCCGGAAAAAGGCTGGAAAAGGAAATTGCAGGATAGAGGCTGATTTAGCTGCCGCACAAGAACAGAGGAGGTAAGTGAACAGTCCTACTTTTATCCAAGTGTCATATGAAATTGAAACTATGGGCAGTCGCTAAGGTTCAGCAAGCCTGATCTTGGCTCGTTGCCTGTATGAGAATCCAATGTAACCAAAATAACAAATTCAACAAGAGAAAGGAAGCAAACGTATGGGCAAGGTTTTAGGAATTGTAAACAGAAAGGGCGGAGTAGGTAAGACCACGACCGCCACAACCCTGTCATATCTGCTGTCTAAGGAGGGCTGTAAGGTCGCATTGATTGACTTTGACGGGCAGAGGCACACAACAAAACTTTGCGGAGTGACCGCACCGGAGCAGCTTTCCGTGACAATCTATGACATTTTGAAGTGTATCGTGATGAACGAAGAACTGCCGGATAAAGAGTCCTACATGATAAGAACAGAGACAGGAGTAGATTTAATTCCAGCGAATAATAAGCTGGATAACTTTGATAAGCTGATGTGTGATACTGATTTTGCAGAATACAAGCTGAAAGAGTTTGTGGACACCATTAAGGAGCAGTATGACTACATCCTCATTGACGGTATGCCGAAGATGGGGACAGCTATGATAAACGTGATGATATGCTGTGACAGTCTGATTATTCCGGTACAGTCGGAAACGCTGGCGGTAGAGGGAATGGCAGAGTTTCTAAGAGCTTTCCACAGAATCAAGAGCCACGCAAATGCCAGATTGGAAATCGAAGGAATCCTTATCACCATGGATAATGAACGGACAAGGGTATCTAAGCGTGTGAAAGCGCAGTTACAGCAGGCACTTGGGGAAAAAGTGCGTATTTTTACAAACAGTATTCCCCGGTCTATTAAAGTGCCGGAGGCTGTAGAGTATGGTATGACGATCTGTGAGTATGAACCGGATAATCCGGCGGCGAAAGCCTATGAAAAATTTGTAAAGGAGTTGATGGGAAATGGCGACCAGAACACCAAAAATACCGGCAAGAAGCACATTGCTTAATTCTTCTCTGGACGGTATGGACGACCTCTTTGATTTCAAGACAAAGGAAGACTTAAGCCAGCCGGAGCAGGAAAACGGCGGAACGGGAATTACGGAAATGGACTTTGCTGTGATGGAGCCGCTTCCAAATCATAAGTTCAAGCTTTATACCGGACAACGGCTTCAGGACATGGTAGACAGCATCCGTGAGTTTGGTATCTTAGAACCGCTTATCGTATGGGTACATGACGGAAAAAACACGATTTTAAGCGGACATAACAGACAGAACGCAGGAAGTGTCGCCGGACTTACCAAAGGTCCGGTCATTATCAAGGAAAATCTGACCTATGAGGATGCCATTCTGATTGCGACAGAGACAAATCTGCGCCAGCGTTCTTTTGATGATTTAAGCCCCTCTGAAAAGGCATATTGTCTGAAACAGCACTATGATGCAATCAAAAGCCAGGGGCGGAGAAATGATCTGATAAAAGAGATTGAAGAACTCGTAAACCCGCATGAAATTGGGGAAAACGGGACTTCTTCTGAAATTCAGAAAAAGTTAAATGCTAATGAAAAAGTCAGCGAGGAATACGGTCTTGGGAAAGATAAAATTGCAGAGTATCTTCGCATAGCCTCTTTGATTTCTCCACTTATGGAGCTTCTTGATAATCGGAAAATTGCTTTTGAAGTAGCTTATGACATTTCTTTCGTAAAAGAGGAAGAAAAACAATATTTAATAGCGGAAATGATAGAAGCGGGGCATGGTGTGGATATTAAGAAATCAACGCTGATACATGACTATGCTAAGAAAGGCAAGCTGACTGAGGAACTGATACGGCAGATTGTCACCGGAGAAAAGACCAAAGCACCCAAGGGCAGCAGTCCCAAACCCATCAAAATCAAGGAGACAGTCATCAACAGATTTTTTGGCAGGGAGCAGAGCAGAAAGGAAATCGAGGATACGATTGTAAAGGCACTGGAGTTTTATTTCGCTCAGAACAGCGAAAATCCGGAGCAGAAGGTTGGGTAGAGAAACCTATCTTGCAGACCTGTACCGCCAGTCAGTACAGGCATTGACACAGAACAGGACAGAGTGGATGGGGCTTTTGTCCAGTGTGTCAAAATACTACAAGATGTCCTTTGACAAGAATGTGCTGATTTATGTGCAAAGACCGGATGCGGGACTTCTTGCAACGAAGATGGGTTGGGAGAAGCAGACCGGAAGATATTTGAAAGCCGGTTCCAAAGGCATCGGCGTTGTGGATATGAATAATCCGAAAGCCACGCTTGCTTACTATTTTGACCTTGCAGATACCCGTGGCGACTATGAGGGTTTTCGGAGAGCCATGAGTGCGGTCTGGTCTTTGGAGAGGCAGTATCAGCCGGAAATATTAGACCGTTTCCATAAACAGTTTGGGACAGACGAGAATAGTATTGAAAACTGTCTCTGCCAGCTTGCCGTTATGCAGGCGGATGCGTTTTTTGAAAAATATCTTTCCCGTGTAGAGGTAAAGGATGAAAACAGTGTACTGTATGGACTTCCTGCCGGAGCAGTGCAGGCAGAGTTTGCAAAACTTGTATCAGACAGTGCAGCTTACATTGTTTTCAAAAAATGCGGAATCAGGACAGAGATTTTTGAGGAGACAGGGGCATTTGAGAATATCAGCCATTTTGGAAGTCTGGAACTGTTTATGGGACTTGGGTATTATACCTGCGCCATAGCAAGACCGGTATTGTCAGAGATACATAAACAGATCGAGGAAATCAAGGAAGAAAGGAGTCAGAGATATGAGTCGAGAACCGTTAGCGAAACTGGAATACACGAAAGGGGAGGACGGGATGCTGTATCCGAACCTTCAGATATCCATGAACAAGGAGTACGACTTAAGACCGACAGGGATGTTCGGGAGAAGATGGAAGGACTACATGAAGTCGAAGTACCCGCAGAGACTGTCGGAGCTGATCGCACTGGGGCAGATAAACGAGTTGATAGCCAAGGTGGACGAGGAAGCAGAAGCGAAGAAAGAAACGCTGATTCAGCAGCTTCTGGAGGTACAGCCGATGCCGGAGACCGAGGATATGCTGGAGAGAGCCGGACACATGGAGATGATAACCAGACAGGCGGAGGAGATCATCCTGCACGAAGTAGTGTACCAGTTAAGATAGCAGAAAAAGAGGAAGCGGCAGAGCCGGAGCCTGTAAAAAAGAATACCGAAAAAGCATCAGAGGAATCCGAAGCGGAAAATACCGCATCGGGTTCCTTTTTCCGTTTTCCAGAGTCGGCAACCAAGGAGAATATCACGGAGCATAAGGACTGGGAGGAAGTGCAGAGCCTGTTGACCGATACCGGCGTATTTCCTTTGGAACTGTATGACCGTATCAATCAGGTGTTTGCAAAAGAGACAGTTCCGGCTGTGAAAAGGAATGCCGTCAGGGATATTTACCTTGATTACGGACTGCAAAAAAGCAGTGATGGAACACGGGGAATCATGCCGGGAAAGGATGTGGCGGATTTCTTTTTCGGGGAAGAGGGCTTTGTGCGGCTTTCGTGGGATGTGATTACCCATGTGATAGACTTTCTGATGCAGAACAGCGAGTATATCCCATACCATGAGGAAGAAGATGCCATTGGCGATTTCAATATTCCTGATGAAATAGAAGATATGCAGCTTGGTTCCCGAAAAGACCATGAGGACGGACAGCTCAGCCTGTTTGAACTTTATCCCGGTCCTTACGAGGATGACGGGAAAGGGGGCGACCAGATACTGCCGGAAGAAACAGAGCCGGAGGAAATAAAGAGCGGATATATGCCGTTCCCGGTGGGAAGCCGGATTGCGTATGACAACCGGATCTTTGAAGTGCTTCAGTATCTGGACGATAACCATACGGTTGAACTGGGAGATATAGAGCAGCTACAGGGGCTTCATGGATATAAGGTCATAGAGAGACTGCCGGTAGTCCTGATTGAAAATGCAGAGCTTCTGCAACCCAATTACACAGAGGGAGAAGTGGCTCAGGCGGTTGTGCAGTCCGTAGAGGATGGAGATTTTTCGGAAGCAGCAAAGAAACGGATAGAAAACATGAGCCGCATCGGGCAGGCAAATGAGAAGTATGCCATGGATGTGGCAAAGGAAATGGAACAGCGTTTTCGGGACGGTACACTGAATTATCACTATCAGCCGGAGCATCGTCTGTACGAGGGAGGTCCTAAAGCAAAGTTCCGCAATAATGTGGAAGCAATCAGGCTTCTGAAACAGTTACAGCAGGAGAACCGTATTGCAACTACGGAGGAACAGATCGTCTTAGCCCGTTTTGTTGGCTGGGGCGGGCTTGCCAATGCCCTGACACCCGGAAAGGAAGGCTGGGAAAAGGAATATGATGAGATTTCAGAGCTGCTGACAGAGGAGGAAATGCAGTCGGCATCGGCATCTACCCTGACCTCTTATTATACGGATCAGAAAGTCATAGGGTATATCTATCAGGCACTTTATAAGTTTGGTTTCCGGTCGGGAAATATTCTGGATCCGGCACTGGGGACAGGCAACTTCTTCTCAGCCCTGCCGGAGAGTATGAACCATTCAAAACTCTATGGCGTGGAACTGGAACCCATTGCGGGGGGCATTGCAAGGAAGTTATATTCGCAGGCGGACATCCTTATCAAAGGATATGAGGACACGGAATTTTCCGACAGCTTCTTTGATGTGGTAGTGGGCAATGTACCTTTTCATAATATTAAAGTCAGTGACAGGCGGTATGACCGTTATAATTTCAAAATACATGACTATTTTCTGGCGAAAAGTCTGGATAAGGTAAGAAGCGGAGGCATCCTTGCAGTCATTACCACAAAATTCACCATGGATAAGGAGAACCAGACCGTGCGGAAGTATATCGCACAGAGGGCGGAATTAATTGGTGCCATCCGGCTGCCGGAAAATGCTTTCAAACAGGTGGCGGGAACAGAAGCGACCACGGACATATTGTTTCTGAAAAAGCGGGAGCAGGAAATCATACCGGATGAAAGGAATACACCGTGGCTTTCCGTGGAAAAAGACGAGAACGGAATCCCCTACAACAGTTATTTCATAGATCACCCGGAGATGGTGCTGGGAACCATGGCACAGGAAACCGGTATGTATGGAAGCCATGATTTTGTAACATGCAAGCCATACCCGGATAAAAACCTGAGTGAACTGCTGGCGGAAGCAGTGGGAAGGCTCCACGGTCATTATGAAGAACCGGCAAGCGAACTATCGGACGATAAGGACACGGTTATCAAAGAGTGGATTCCTGCAACGCCGGATGTGAAGAATTACAGTTATACCAAGGTGGGGGACACTTTCTATTACCGGGAAGATTCCCGTATGTACCGTCAGGAACTGACCGGGAAGAAGGCAGAGAGGGTGGACGGAATGCTCCGCATTCGGGATGCCCTGCGGGAACTGATGGACTTCCAGCTTCACGGCGATCCTAAACTGGGGTGGGAATTGCCCACCATGGAGTATGAAAAGAGACTGAAAGAATTATTAGACCGTCTGAACCGGGAGTATGACAGTTATATAAAAAAATATGGGTATCTCAATTTGCAGGGGAATGTCATGGCATTTTCCAAGGATGCAGATTCTCCGCTTTTACGTTCCATTGAGGAAGAAGTAAAGGACGAGCATGGGAAAAAGGTAAAGGGCGAGTACAAAAAGACAGCAGTATTCCATAAGGCCACGATCCGTCCAAAGAGTATGCCAAAAACAGCAGACAATGTGGAGGAAGCCCTGCGCATTACCATGAATGCCAAAGGAAAGTTTGACCTTGATTATATGCAGTATCTGTACCGTAAGGACGGGCAGATATGCAGCAAGGAGGATATTCTGGAGGAACTGGGGGAGAGGGTGTATCAGGATCCGGCAAAGTGGAAGCAAGGAGATGCTACGTCCGGCTGGGTGCTTGCAGAGGAATACTTAAGCGGCTATGTAAAGGATAAACTGGCGCAGGCTGTCCTAGCGGCAGAGGAGTACCCGGAGTGGTTTGGGCGGAACGTGGAAGCACTAAAGCAGGTGCAGCCGGAACCGTTAAAGCCGGAGGACATCAGTTTCGTGCTTGGCTCTACATGGATACCGGTGAAATACTATCAGGATTTTATGTATGAGAAGTTTGCAACGAGCAAGCATAACAGGGACAGCAATATCCATATCGAGTTTGCGGAATATACAGGAACCTATTTCATTACTGAAAAGAGGGCTGAGAGAGATTCCATTGCCGCAAATAAAACCTACGGGACAGAACGATTGAATGCCTACGAGATTATGGAATATACCCTGAACCTGAAAACGGTGGAAGTCCGTGACAGGCAGGAGTACGAGGACCCGGTGACAGGGGAGGAAAAGGTGCGGTATGTGCTGAATAAGCGGGAAACCCTGCTTGCCAGAGAGAAGCAGGCACAGATCAAAATGGAGTTTGAATCATGGCTGTTTGCAGAACCGGAGCGAGGAGCTGCATTAACGCAGCTTTACAATGACCGCTTTAACAACATCCGTCCCAGAACCTACAACGGGGATGACCTGATGCTGCCGGATATGAATGATGCCATTACTCTGCGAAAACACCAGCGTGACACGGTAGCCATGGGTATTTACAGTGACGGGAATCTTCTGGTGGCGCATGAGGTAGGAGCCGGTAAGACCATGACAGCCTGTGCTATTGCCTATGAGAGAAAACGGCTGGGAGTATGTAACAAGCCGTTGATTGCAGTACCGAACCATACCTTAGAACAGTGGGCGACAGAGTTTATGCGGCTTTACCCTAATGCCAATATCTTAGTTGCAACGAACAAAGATTTTGAAAAGCCACGTCGGAGACGGTTTGTAAGCCGTATCGCCACAGGGGATTATGACTGTATCATCATGGGACACAGTTCCTTTGAACTGATCGCTCTTTCAAGAGAGCGGCAGTTAGCCGCCATGCAGGAGGAGATTGATGAAATCACAAAGAAGATAGACGAAATGAAGATGCTTTCCGGGAAAACATGGTCCTTAAAACAGATGGAGATATTCAGGCATAATTTACAGGACCGTTTTGACAGGCTCTATAATGCAGGGAAGAAAGACGGAACGATTTCCTTTGAGGAACTGGGCGTGGATAACCTGTTTGTGGATGAGGCCCATGCCTATAAGAATAATTACAGCTATACCAAGATGCAGAGAGTGGCGGGCGTGGGAGGACAGAGCAGCCAGCGTGCCATGGATATGCACATGAAATGCCAGTATATCAATGATGTGATATGTTGTGAACTGTAGATGTAAACATTTCCGTAAAACGCTGTATTTTAGCGGAAATGCGCATCTGCAAAAATACAACATATGCGGCTGGCTCATTTGTGGTGAATGGAAACTTGCAGATGTTGTGGTAAAGGAAGAAGGTGATAATCTTTTTATTCGTATCTGTAAACAGTTTAGCACAAAGAAAGGCGGTTGTATATGGAAATTACATATCATTGGGAAGGCGACTATCTGATTCCAGACCTCAAACTTTCGGATACAACGGAGTATCAGATCGGGAAGTATGGACGGATGAGGAAGCGTTTTTTAGAAGAAAACCATAGGGGCATTTATTCGTATATGATTTTGTCAGAAACCTTATGGAAACATCTTGCGGAGATTGACGAAGAATGTAATGAGATGATAGACAGGCTTGTAAGGCAGATGGCAAAGAAAGAGGGAGTGACGGAGCAGCTTAAATCTGATGACTGGCTCTGTTGGCTCCAAAAAATGAACAGCATCAGGAGCAGGGCGGAGGAAGTAGTGCTGCATGATCTGATATATTCCCTTTAATGCTAAATCACCGAAAATCGTACAGGCTGTCATTTTGATACGGCAGTCTGTATTTCTGCTAAAATATTTCAACACAATTTCGGTTTTGTAGCAGAATACGCAGATAATGTCAAGACACCAGCTCCGCCTCGTCTGCGGCGGTCTTGATATCATCTGCGTATCCTGCTATGAAGCGGTCAAGGGGGAACAAAGTCCCCCCATTGCATTAAAAATGCCAATGGCGGTATTCTGAAAAAATCAAAATTGGGGATTGGCAGGACGGAAGAAATAGTTTATGATTGACAGTAAGAAATGGGTTTTCACCGTACAGTCTGCTACGGCTTGCCCGTTTCTTTTTATAGCCAGAATTTCGTACAGTGGATAGTGAAAAATTAAATTGAACTTCCTGTCGAATTATGGTAGTATTTATTTGGGAATACCAAGATGGTAGGCGGTTAGCTCTCTCCGGAGGGACTGTGACCCTCCGATTACATAGAAACCCGCAAGGGAATCTGGAGAAAGGAGGGCTGAGCCAATGGATATTTTAGGACTTATTGCAGTGCTGAGCTTCGGCTTGACCTGCTTCGGAATAGGATACTCTATCGGTAAGGATAGTAACAAGACACAGAAATAGCCGCCCTGCTCCGCTAAAGTGAGGCGACTATTTTTGTCATAATCATTTAACCGGGCTAACCGTCTATCGGTAGCTCCTGTTGGGCATCTGTTAGCGCAGATGTCCTTCTTTATGTTCAATATACCACAATATTCAGAGTGCCGCAAGCATTTTTTAGCGGTTATCCGGTTTGTTCCCCCTTTTCTTTTCCCTTGATTTGTAGACATTAAACTGGTTCTTACACTTCTGGCTGCAAAATTCATTCCCCTTCCGGCTTGCAACAAAGGCTTTTTTACAGTGCTTGCACATACGCATATCACTGTCCTTGTCCGTGAGCATGAATGAAAAGCACATCTGCACCATAATCAGCAGCGAATGGAAATCCCATACGATAACGGGAGAATCCTTTTCGAGCGCGATCCGGTAAGTCGGGGCTATACCGCCGAAAGCGGTAATGCCCTGACGGTATAGGCTGCGCGTCTGTTCGTCAAGCGTATCATAATCCATGTAATAAAGGAAGCTTGTCATAAAGGTAAATGCCCAGTCGGTAAATTCCTTTACAAGCCAGTCGTATCTTTCCGCATATTCCTTCTGCAATCCCATCGCCACAGCCTGCGGCGCATTTCCCATAGCCATCGTGATTGCAATGCCCTCACGGTCAGTTACAGACCAGCCAGATTCCACGCCGTTCTTTCTGAAATCCGGCTTGTCAAAAGGATAGAAATAGGCGAGATAGTCTTCCGTAGGGAGGGATTCTTCCTTTATAAAGTGGTTCTTTGGAAGATACACTGATTCATAAGTAATGAAGTCCGCTGTTGTCGGGAGGGCTGTCATAAAGCCGAGAAAACCATATTTTTTGGTAAAGTTAAGCACGGACTCTTTCAATTTTTCTTCTGGTACTTTGTGCATGGCGGCAAGTCCGACATTTACGGCATCAATGACAAGCTGCTCCGCTTCCTGCATGGGGTGGTACATTTCCGGTTTGGCATCTTTGGAAACCGTAATATAGAGGTTATTATCGCTGCCCGTCTTATATTCATAGCTACTGTACCGAATCCACGGCGCACTGGTATGTTCAAATAAATTCTTCATAAATAATCTGCTCCAATCCATCAATCCTGCCACATCATCTGATGTAATATCTTCTATATTATAAACAGTTACTTGTTATCGGTCAAGCTGTCTGGTGTCCTTTTTCTTCCGCACTCCATTTTCCAAGAAATATTTTTCGTCAAGCGTCATCGGCAGACTGTTTTCTTTCCTGTATGTAAGTATGTCGCCGTAGAGCTCCCGTATCTTTTTCAACGCAGTTTCCCTGATACCTCTGATATTCCGGTCAGACTGTCCGATACTTTCCGCATACTCCGTTGCGGAATAGTCACGCAGGAACAGATAATAGAGCATATTTTTGAGGTGCGGCTTTAGTTCTTTCAATATTTTTGATAAATCCGCATCCGTGACAAGCTCATGTATTGTTTCCGGGTGGTCAAATATAATATCGAGGAAATTGCCCGCAAGCATGAGCCTTCTTAAAATCATGTCATAGGAAGGGCTGTCGGAAAGGTATAATTCGTATGCGTCCCATTCTGGAGGGACAGTGGAGCGTCCTGTCTCATGGTCTCTTTCTTTCCGTTCCCTGTTTGC
>CARTDA010000034.1:0-44419 GCA_949066965.1 uncultured Lachnospiraceae bacterium | reverse complement strand
CAAAAAATAATGAAATGTAAAAAGGCTCTTCATCCTGTAAATAGGACGAGAGCCTTACAATCGTTATACCACCTAATTACATCGTACTCCGTCTCGCGTGCTTTTGCCTGAACACGACATGTCAAAAAGACCCGAAACTTTTATACACGTCCCCTGTAACGCAGGAAATACGTCGGTTCCTACTATGCCTGACTTACGGTTTATAATACCAGTTCAGACATTTCAGACCGAAACTCGGGAGTGATCTTCGACAATCCCATACTCATGCCGGCTCGCACCTGCCCCGGCTCTCTGCGACTTTCTGGAAATGTGTACTGTCTCCGTCATTGTCTTTCTATATAATGAAAAAATCCGATTCGGACTGTGCCGATACTTTTTTCATTATAAGCATGATTTGCCCATTTTGTCAAGAATTAGAATATATGATTTTCCCGATGACAAAAGCTGCGCCAAATGGGATTGCAAGCCACATTCCAATCCTACTCTTTTTCCAGCTTTACGCGCAGATGCCATCTTGCGCGCTGTTCCTGTGCCCCCAAAGGCAGCACCTTTTCATAGCGGTGGACGCTTAAAATCAGCCCGATTAATACGGAATACACAAGCGCCACACTGCCGCCAAACGTGACAAACGGGATGGAGACCGTGGTCATTGGCAGAAGTCCCAGGTTGACAAGAATTCCCTCCAGGCAGTTTGCGGCAAAGACAAGGAAACAGGAAGCCGACACCAGCATACCAAGCTGGTTTTTCTGGCTCTGCACAATTTTCATGACGCCCACTGCAAAGACAACAAACAGCAGCAGCAGGACAATTCCGGCAATCAGCCCATATTCATGCATCAGGCGCAGTAAAACCAGGTTGCTTCCGTAATCGGAAAGGGCATAAACCGTCTCATTTCCCTTTCCTACGAAATGTGAGCTTCCCAGAATCGTGTCAATCGCGGTATAAATGTATCCTGCCGACTGATTGTATTCTCCCCGGTGAAGAAAGGCAAGAATGCGTTCCTTCCGGAATCCTCCCTCCATAAAACACAGCGCCAGGGCTGGTACAAGAACCGGCAGCATCCCCAGCGCAGCGATCACAAAGGCAGTACCTCTCTGGCGAATCCGAAACATACCTTTTCTGACTGCCAGAAGCAGTGTAACAAGCAATATCAGAAAAATATTCAGTCCAATAATTACGCTGCTGCCAAATCGGGCAGCAAGGCAGCTTGTCAGGAAAACCAGCCCCATTCCTACTCCAACCGCACCATAGCTCCCGCCGCGCAGGCGGTACAAAATGCCTGCAAATACCGGGACATAAAGATATACCAGGACTGCCAGTGCAGGTATCCTTCCATTCACACGCTGAAGCGTCATACCACATATGAAAAATGCGGCTGTCAACAGGATGTAGGCAAGGGATCCGAACCGTCCAATCACGCTGTAGTCAATAAAATTCACTGCCAGTATCACTGCCATGCCCGCTGCCGCAAAAACACACTGCCTGCTCACAATCGTGGACATCCCATAAATGCTGTACATCACAAACAGCCCTGCCATCGTCAGCACAAACGTAACCAGTATCAGTTTCCAGTTCATCTGCGGCCGGTGTATCCGGTCAAGCGACACGCCGATTTCCACCGGATCCCCCATTTCATGCACTGCCATCTCAACTGCCTTGTCATGTTCCATGCCTGTTTCCTCGTACGCCGCTGCCTGGTCCAAAATATGGTCGGACACCTCGCGCGCCACCCCTTCGCGCGCCTTCACGCACCGCATCTGCTCCGTCAGTCTCCTTATAAATTCATTCATTTCAGCGCCCCCCTTATGCCATTGCGCAGAGCACGTCCAAAACTGCCGTCTGATACGTCTGCCATTCTTCTTTCTTTGATTTTAGAAATTTCTTTCCGCTTTTTGTAATGCTGTAGTACTTGCGGGTTTTGCCGCTGGCTTCCTTTTCATAGGAAGTCAGGTAATTTTTCTCCTCAAGGGAATGGAGCAGCGGATAGAGCGTTCCCGCTTTCAGAGTAAAAACATTCTTCGATTTCTTTTCCAGTGTTTCAATCATTTCGTAGCCGTACATATCCTTGTCCTCCAGTAAACGGAGAATCAGCATGGAGGTACTGCCCGAAACCAGTGACTTGTCAATTGCCATTTGCATCATTTCCTTTCTGAAAGATAACAGCCCAGCTTCCTGCTGAAGGCATTAAGCCATGCAACATCCTAAGCTGAACCGTCCCTTCTTATATAGTGTCATGGTTAACAGGTTTTTATATAGATAATCTATATACATTTACATTATATATAGATTATCTATATATGTCAACAGCATTTTAACATCCGACACCCATCCGACACCTTTACGCTGGAAATGATGTGTATGGCTTCTTAACATTTTATATCCACTTTTTTGTCACCGGACTCGGCAGCCGCCTCAATTAACACTGGCTTTCCCTCACTGGTATACATTTTTACATCAGCAGGTTCCGCAGCCGGAGCATCCGCTTCCTCCGTCTGTGAATTGTTTTTGAGGGATACTTTGCCTTCCTCACTGATTGTTACGTTATCCTCCTTCGGGGTATCCGGCTTATTATTCTCCTGTACTTTTTCCACATATTCCTTTGTCTCTTTCCTGCGCTCAAGAGCCTGCTGACGCCTGGCTTCCTGTTCCCTGCGTTCTTCTTCCAGCTCTTTGGGAAGCGCTTCCTGTGCCCTGTCACTACACTCCTGTGCCTTGTCCTGATATTCTCTGACATAGCCCATGGCTCGCTTCATTGTCTCGGTATCTCCCCTAAGCTCTGCCTCCTTAAATACACGCATTGGTGTCCGTGATATTTTCGTGTTGATACTTGCCCCAATCAATCCTTCCATGCTTCCTGCTTTCATATAAATCACCATTCCCTTTCCATAATATTTTTCAAATGATATGTCGTGAGTATAACAACATATCATTTGAAATGATTTCGGCAGCAGAAAAGTCATATATTATAAAAATGGCATATTCGGTTTACTTCATGTCATATACGGCAACCGGCAGCATAATGGAAATGTCAAAAACGGCGCCTTTGATTTCAATATCCATTATCCCGTTTTCTTTTTGCACGATTTTATTTACGTTGGTAAGTCCGGTGCCCCAGTCATCCATCCCAAAGGCTTTTTGTCTGCCATCAGGCACCATTGTGTTTTTTACATTAATGATTAGGTTTCTTTTTACTATCCCCGCCTGGACGAGGATATTCCGTTCTTCCGAAACTTCTGCGGCTTTTATGGCATTATCAAGGATATTGCCCCATATGATGCATAAATCGTACTCATCAATCATCAGCGGTTTTGAAATCGTTACGCTGCAGTCAAACTTTATATTTTTTTGCCGGGCCGCCTGCTTTTTGGTATTGACAATGGCATCCACGACACTGTTTCCCGTTTCGATGTCTTCTTCTCCGATCATCCCCGCATTGCAAAGCTTTAATAAATATTCTTTCAGCTTATCCCATTCTTCATGCCCCGCAAGGGCCGACAGACTTATCAGATGGTTTTTCAGGTCATGCCTTATATCCGCCTGTTTCCTGTACTGCTCCAATAGTTCCTGATAGCGGCTGATTTCCATTTTACGAAGGTTGTCTATGGTGAGATACCCGATCAGCCTGTTTATCCCAAACAGCAGCGACAGGCATATTATCATGCAAAGCGCGGATAAAACAAGTACTTCTAAATGTGTCAAAATTTCGTTGTAGGTGGTATTCCAGTATTCCGCCCCGCTGCCATTTGAAACCATGACAATGCCCTGCGTGATCCCGAAACCGCACACATCCATCAAAACCAGCAGTACACATGAGACAGTGAACAGGATTTTACCACTTCCATGCAGAAAATTTCCTTCAGCAAGTTTCGTCCTGCTAAAAAGCAGATACATGCAAACTGCGGGTATCACAATGGAAAGTATCGTTATGGAAGATATATCTTCTCTGCCCGGTTTTGCGAAGATGATGGCACCAATTGACAATACGGATGACGTTCCATTCCATGCAAATTCCCAAACAGCAATCAGGACACTTGAAAAGCCTGATTTTTCCCAACAGTTTCCACGAAAAATCAGGAAAAAGAATAGAATAAGCAATGACTGCTGTACAACGGACCGAACCATGTAATTGTCTTTTAGAAAAATTCCCGTAATCGTAAGTAGTCCCAAAAAGCAAATATATTGACCTGCGACAGCCTTCTTTTTAGGATAAAACATGCTGCCCAATTTATCCAGACCCACAAGCCGTATCGTATGCATGACGATATTTAAAACAAATAACATGTCTATTTCAACACGCATCACATAATACCACCTTTTATCTTCATATGCGATAAGATTCTTTTCTGAAAATCCTCATACCGTCTTTTTGCCAGCATAATTTTTTCCCCGTTTTCTAACTGAACTTCGGTCTTATTAAATGCATCAACATAATTCAGGTTTACTAAAAAACATTTATGGCATCTGAAAAAGGATTTGTCTGATAATTTATCTTCCAAAACACCTATTTGTTCGTAAGCTTCCAATGTTCCCCCGTTACAATGAATTATGGCAATCCTGCCAATGGACTCAATATATAAAATGTCTTTTAAAAACACTTTTTGGATCTGGCGGTTTGCTGATATAATCAAAAAATCTGTATTGTCGTCAATCTGTATTCTCTTTGTGGCTTTTTCCAAAACATTTTTCAGCTTATCAGTCTGTATCGGCTTTAGCAGATACTGAAAAGCTTCCACATCAAATGCGTCAAAAACATATTCGCTTGCGGATGTAATAAAAATAATAAGGCTCAGCCTGCCCTGCTTCCTCATTTCCTTCGCCAGCTCCATGCCGCTTATTTCAGGCATTTTAATGTCAAGGAAAACAATATCAAAGCTTTCCCTGCTTTGTATCAGCTCCTGCGCGCCAAAGAATTTTTTTATGACAAAATCAGTGTCAGACTGTTTCAGTATGGTCTCAATCTGCCTTGCAATATTGGCACATTCTACCGGCATATCATCACAAACTGCTATGAGCAACAACTTCATCCCCCTTTTCCAATCCGGAGAGCCATGGGAAATACGCCGCATGACTGTCCCTTGTGATTTATACTGGCGGCCGAAACGGCTGACCGCTTCGTATCATTTGAGTAAAGTGCGTTGTAACCGATTCCAGTATAACACTTTTTGTTAACGGAATAAAACAAAGGATATAACAGGCGGATGATGAAAAGAAAAAAGTGCATCGTTTCCTTTTCAAATGCCTGACAAATGATAGACATTCCACAGTTAAACACCATTTATGCGCAACCCCATGCATGGGGCGCGCGGTCCTTCCTAATTCACCACCAAAAGATAAATCATCGTCAGCCCGAGTCCCACACAGAACATAAACAGTCCAAAGGAAAGGCTGCGCTCAATAATGCGGAAGTTCTCAAAGATATCCGTACTCTTGATTGCGAGCTTATGCTCATAATGCTTCGACTCGTACTCCTTTCTGGCAATCATACAGTAAACCATACGAATCCGTTCCATACTGCACCCGATGCGGTGTGTCACGCGGTTTCCCTCGGGCAGCTCATACGGCAGCGCCCTGTCGCAGTAAACCGTCCTGCGCAGTAAAACCACAAGGGTATCCACAATGCTGTCCAGAATCCGCGAAATTATCCCCAGCACAAACGGAACCGCTGTGTAAAAGACTGCCCGGTATAAATACTTTTCCATATTCATCCACGCTGGAAATACCTCCTGGTATCCGTCCGATTTCCTGCGAAGCATCCAAAGGCGCACCACCAGAACATAAACTGCCACACCCACGGCGATGGAAATCATCGCGCCAGACAGGCTCGTGAGCGAAAAATAGTGCACATCAACAGGCACATAATACCATTGCTCCACCTCCGAGCGGACAAATCCGTACGCCGCGACACGCTCTGCCGTCAGCCCCGGCAACAGTCCGATAAAGGGTATCGGCAGCGCGCACAGCGCTATGGCAGCCTTTGTAGAAAGCGAGGCATACTGCTTCTGCCCCTCATATTTTGCCTGAAGCCCACTGTCTGCATTCCTCTCGACAAACAGCGTCACAAAAAGCTTTGTCATATACGCAACCGTCAGTCCTCCCGAAAACAGGAACAGTCCCTCCACGGCTTTCATAAATCCGGAAAGCACCGCCCCATCCCCCAGAAGGCTTGTGTACTCCACAATGCTCTCATGTAGAAGCGTCTTGCTGATATAACCGTTTAATACCGGAATGCCGCCAACGCCTGCCGCCGCCAGCAGGAACGTCACAAGCAGAAACGGCTTCCCGCGCCCAAACCCGCGCACCTTGTTCAGCTCATAGCTTCCCACCTGTGCAAAGACAACGCCAGCCGTCATAAACAGCACCAGCTTCACCAGCGAATGGTTGACCATGTGGATAAACGTGCCGTTCACCGCCATGCCAAACACGCCGACAGCCTCCTCAAAATGCCCTGCATCGCCATAAAATCCAACCGCCATCTCAGCCAGAAGCACCTGCATGCCCACGCCAGTCAGCACAAACCCAATCTGCGACATGGACGAAAATGCAAGCGTCGTCTTGAAATTGCTGCTCATAACGCCGCGGATTCCGCCGACAACCATCGTAATCACGCCAATTACCAGAAGGAACACGCCCCAGCTCCCCTGCAGCGGCAGCAACTCCAGCGATACCAGCATCAGCCCGAACACGCCTGTCTTGCTGAGAATTGCCGACAGCAGCGCCGTTGCCGGGACAGGCGCCTGTGTGTAGGAATCCGGCAGCCATACATGCACCGGAAACGCACCCGCCTTTGCGCCAAACCCTGCAAACATACAGACCGCTGCCACATACATCCATGCAGGATTCTCGCCCAGGCTTATGAGGGCGACTGTCTCCCAGCACATTTCCCCGAAATAGAGCGTCCCAATCCTGCTGTACACGATAAAAAGCCCCATCAGAATCGCCATGCCGCCCGCTATCGCAATGCCAAGATAGGTTCCAGCCGCATATGCGGACTCCTTCGTCTGCCTGTGCGCCACCCACATAAAGGATGTGAACGACATCATCTCAAAGAAAAAGAACAGCGTAAAAAAGTCTGCCGCGTAAAAAATCCCCATCGTCGCGCCAAGCGTCATGAGATTAAAGAAGTCATACCGAACCACCTTCTCGTCATCTGCCATATATTCCTTGGAAAATAAGAACGTGACAAACCACGCAAGTGCGGTGAGCACCCCAAAGACACCCCGAAAACCGGAATACATGAAATGAAGCCCGAGACCGCCCACACCCGCTATCGTAACTATGTCAAACTGCGTGCCTGTTATATTTTTCAGCAGGGGAACCGTCACCGCCGCTGTCTCCACAGCGCTCACCAAAAGCATTGTGACAGCCGCAATGTCATTCTTCCCCTTTCGGTTCCGAAACAAAAACCAGCACAGGACAGCTGCCGCAAACGGAAAGAGCACTGCAAAAATAATACCATTCATCACCCATTCCCCCTTCCTATAACATACCGCCAGCCACGCTTGTAAAGAAGTCGACAAGCGGCGCACTGTGCACACCAATCACAAACATCGCCCCCACAAACAGAAAGAGCGGCAGAAGCATCCGCCAGTCCGGGTCGTGAATGTCGTCATGCAGCTTCCCATAGTCAAACTGGTCTCCCGGAAAATATGCCCTTATCACAATGCTAAGCATATAAATTGCCGTCAGAAGCGCGGAAACAAGCAGACCGCCCACGCCGACAACCGCCAGCGGATTGCCGCTCTGGAATGCCGCCTTGGCAAGATGCCATTTCGACACAAATCCGCAAAGTCCCGGCACACCCATCAGCGCAAGCGCCGAAACCGTGTAAATACCAAAAATCTTCGGCATCCTTCTCGCCATTCCGTCTATCTCATGCACAAAATTCGCATGAGCCTGCGTAATCATTGCACCGGCACAGAAAAAAGAACAAATTTTCATCACACCGTGGAATACCATGTGGCACAGCGCGCCGACCAGCCCAAGCGGTGTCATAATCAGGACGCCGAACAGGATATAGGAAAGATTCGATATCGTCGAAAAGGCAAGCCGCCTTTTGATATGCGTCTCTTTCACCGCCATGCTGCACCCATATACAATCGTAAAGATGACAATACACAACAGCAGATACTGCGCCCACGTACCGCGCAGAAAATCAACGCCAAAGCTGTAGTAAGTGAGCCGCATAATCGCAAACGCCCCCGACTTTACAACGGCAACCGCATGGAGCAGCGCCGTCACCGGAGTCGGCGCCACGCCTGCCTGCGGCAGCCACGAATTAAACGGGCAGACTGCCGCTTTCACGCCAAAGCCCATAAATGCAAGCACATAGATAAACAGCAGCAAATCCTTCTTGTCACGCATCGCATCCGGCGTCAGTACCCCGCCAAAGATAAAGGAGAGACTGTCCCCGTACACAATCAGGAAAATAAGCCCGATAAACGCGAATGCCGCGCCGCCAAGCGAATAGTAGAAGTATTTCCGGCTTGCAAGCACTGCTTCATGCGTCAGCGTATTCATGACAAGCGGCACCGTCACAAGCGTCAAAAGCTCATAAAAGCAGTACATCGTCAGCATGTTTCCCGACATGGCGATTCCCAGCGTCACGCCGTATGTCGCCGTGTAGAACAGATAAAAAATATTTTCATGCACACGCCCATTGTGTTCATGTTCCATATACGGAAACGAGTAGAGCGTCGCAAGCGGCCAGAGCGTCGCGACAAGCCCGCCAAACACAATGCCCATGCCGTCTATCTTCAGTGAGAAATTAAGCTTTGCACCGGCAAAATTGATAATCCGGATAATATCCGTAGGTCCCTGCGCCAGCAGGATATAGGTAAGCAGCGTATTGGCAAGGACATATGCAAAAATAAAGCACTGCTTGCTCCGCTTCTCCTTGAATTTTATCAGCTGCAGCAGCCCGCCCCCCGCAAAGGGAAGCAGTATCACAGTCAGCATTAAACCCAGTATCATGAACAATCGCCTCCCTTTATTTCAGTGCGGCGGCAATACCGCCTACAAATTCCATCAATGGTGTCGGAAACACGCCAAGCAGCAGCGTTGCAGCCGCAAGTACCACAACCGGAACCAGCATACACGGCGCGGGCTCCCTGTACTTGTCAAGCGCCCCCTCATCCAGCGGCGCTTTCAAAAAGCCGTTGACAGCAAGCGGAAGCAGATAGCCCGCAGTCAGAAGCGCCGAAGCCAGAAGCGCCACGGGACCAATCCATGAAAGTCCCGCAATGCCGCTCTCAAGGCAGCCCTCCGCCAGATACCATTTGCTGATGACGCCGCTTGTCGGCGGGATGCCAATCAGCCCGAGGGAGCAAATCGTATAGCTCCAGAACAGGACAGGCATCTTTTTGCCAAGACCGGCAAATTCCTTCACCTTCACCCTGCCCGTACTGAATATCAGCGCACCGGCAAACAGAAACAGCCCGCTCTTAATCAGGGCGTGGAACACCACATGCAGCAGGCTTCCGGTAAATGCAGCCGCATTCATCATGGAAAGCCCAAGCAAAATATATGAAAGGTTCGACACGGTCGAGTACGCAAGCCTTTTTTTCAAAATCTTTTCCTTAAAAGCAAGGGAGGAGCCCATCAAAAGCGTAATCACCGCAAGAATGCACCACACGGTCTGCACCCATGTCCCGCGCAGGAAATCGACACCCACACAGTAATATACCGTCCGGATAATCGCAAGGATTCCCCCCTTCACGATAATTCCCGACAGAAATGCCGATGCGGGCGCGGGCGCGACAGGGTGCGCCGTCGGAAGCCACGCTTGGAGCGGAAAGCACCCGGCCTTCACGCCAAAGCCGACAAGCATCAGAAATACTGCCACCAGGCAAAGGGTCGCATTTCCCGACTCCACGACAGCCGCCATATCCAGCGAACCGCCCGGCACAAAGCCCATCATGTGTGCTATCTCATAGTAATGCGTACCGTTAAGCGCATCCCCGGGATTTTCAAACACAATGGCATACCGATACAGAAAGTAAATCCCAAACAACGCCATATACGCGCCGCAGAACGAGTAAAACAAATATTTCAGGGCTGCCATGACAGCCTCTTTTGAACCGTTGTGGATGACAAGCGGCATGGAAGCCAGCGTCATAAACTCATAGAACAGATACAGCGTGACCAGATTTCCCGCAAAGCAAAGCCCCATCAGCACGCCGAACGTAATCAGGTAAAAGCTGTAATAGCGTTTTTCATTTTTCTCATGCGACATATATACAAAGGAAAAAAACCCCGCAAGCAGAAACACCGCGACGACAACCCCTGCAAAAAGCCTGCCAAGGTCATCAACCGCAAAATACACCGGTATGTCGTCCACAAGCCGGAACAATATCAGCCTGTCCCCCGCCGCCCCGCTTATCACATACAAAGCCAGCGCCGCAGACACAGCAAATGACACGCCTGTCACTTTTAAGAGCCCCCGCCTGTCCCGAAATACACCCTCGTGCAAAAACAACAGCGCGAATCCAACGATGACAGGAAGGACAACCGGCAATAAAATCATGTAATTCATCTCACTCCCCCATTCCTAACCAAACATATTTATCCCGCTTATAATCCAGTCTGCAATCGGCTGTGAGCAGCAGCCGAGCAGCACATTCAGCGCAATCATCAGTATCAGGGTAAAATTGTACAGGGGATGCTCCCTGAAGCTGACTATCGCTGCCTCACCTGCTTCTGTCTTCTTCACATTTCTGCTCTTAGGCGTATAAAGGCGTATGACTGTTTTCATAAAATAAATTGCATTGAGCACCGTACTGATTGCCAGACAGATTAACGTGGGCAGCATCTTGGAAAGGCTGTTCTGCACCGCCGCCTCAGCAAAAAGCAGCTTACTGATAAATCCCGAGAACAGCGGAATGCCGACCATCGAGCAAGCGCCCATCGTAAAGGCAATCCCCGCCATCGGGTTGCGGTAGCCGCTGCCTGTCAGGTCTTCAAAGCGCTTGCTGCCCCCCGATGCGTCCGTAAGCCCCGCCGCCGCGACAAACAGCAGCGACTTCGTGGATGCGTGCGACAGAACATGGAAGATGCTTGCCACAATGCCAAACGTTGTCCCAAGCCCCAGACCCATATAGATGTAGCCAATCTGCGCCACCGACGAAAAGGCAACCATGCGCCGGATGTCGTTTTCCATAATCGCGTTGACAGAGCCCATAATCATGCCCAGAAGTCCGAATACAAACAAGATATTGACAATTTTCGAATCGACAATAATGTCAAATCCGACCACGCGGAAGAAAATCTTAATCAGCAGAAAAATATATCCCTTTGATACAAGGCTTGACAATATCGCCGCACTGGATACGGTCGAATACCCATATGCATCCGGCAGCCATGTGTGGAACGGATAGAGCGCACTTTTGATGGCAAGCCCGACACAGATCATGCCAATCGACGCCACAAGGGGAATGTTGTAAATCCCCTGCGTATACACATAGGCAATGCTTTGCTTGATATTGCTCATCAGCAGATGCCCCGTAATGTCATACAGGACACAAAGCCCCATCAGCAAAAGACCGGAGCCAAGGGAACTCATAATCATGTAGCGCGTCGCCGCTTCTATCGTGCGCCCGCTTTGGCGAATCATAATCAGGCCGCACGCGCTGATGGTATTGATTTCCACAAAAACATAAGCTGTAAAGAGGTCGTTCGTGTAAATCAATGCCAGCAGCGAACTCAGCAAGAGGTTTATCATGATGTAATACAGATTCGCCTTCGTGTCCTCGATTTCCCTGTCAATATGTTCCTCGCCGCCTTTCATCGAAAGCAGCATCACAATACAGAAAAACAAGGCCATGCCCGCCTCGAGCACGCCGGCCCGGATTTCATTGCCCCACGGTGCGGGAAAGTGCCCCATCATAAACGTATACGGTTCTCCCACGCCAAGCATATAGACAAAAAGAACCGCGGACATCACAGTGACCGCAAGAAGGACAAACGTATTCCAGAACCGTGCCACCTTCCTGTTCATAATCGAAGTCAGCACGCCGGAGCCTAGCGACAGCAGAATGCTGAAAAACGGAAAATTGCGTATAAACTCCATCCTACTGATCCTCCTTTTTCAGCATGGTCGAAATTTCATCCATATCCAGCGTATGGTATCTGCGATACAGCCGGATGGTAAGGGAAAGCATCAGCGCAGTGACAGACACCGACACCACGATGCCCGTCAGCACCAGGCCGCTTGGCACCGGATTGATGTATGCCTCCACACTCGTCACATTGTCCACCACAATCGGCGCAGCCCTGCCCGCGATATAGCCCTTTTCCGCAAGGAACAAGTATGTCGCCGTGTCCATGATGTTGAGCCCGATAATTTTCTTGATTAAATTTTTCTGCAGCAAAAGGTTGGAAAAACCGATGCCGAACAGAATCATGGCGACAGCCTCCCCATAGTTTGCAAGCAAATTTCCACCCATACTAGAAGCCTCCTTTTCGGAACATGGCGTAAAATGCATACATTGTACACGCAACAACCATGCCAACGCAGATATTTAACGGAAGAATCAGTCCCGAGCTTAGGATGTCCCCAGGCGTTCCAAGGGGGATTCCTGTCTCAAGATGATGCGCGCCGCAGTAGAAGGAATATGTCTTGGCAAGGCAGTAAAACAACAGCGCCACAAAGCAAATCCACTTGTATGTTCTCTGCGTAAAAAACCGTTCAATCTTTTGAAAGCCAAACGCGTTGACGTACAGAATCAGTCCCGAGCCGATAATCGCGCCGCCCGAAAAGCCGCCGCCCGGTGACAGATGCCCGTTTAATATGACATAAATGCCAAAAATGATAATCATCGGCACAAGGAAAAATGCCACTTTCTGTAGAATGATGTCATTTTTTGGCTCATAAAGGCGATCGTTCTCCTCCTCCTCTTTTTTCTTTGACCTGCTGTCAACGCGCAGAAGAATCAATACCGTACACGTCGCTATAAACAGGACATTGGACTCCCCGAGCGTATCAAACGCACGGTAATCCAAAATCATTCCCGTCACGATGTTGACCGCGCCCGTGTCCTTCATCGCATCCTCAATGTACTTCGTCGCAACCTCGTTGTTGTCAGGGTTTGCCGCATTTCCGACTGGCGGGAGATACGATACCATATACAGCAGGATTCCGATTAACGTAAACACAAAGAGCACCGAAATCACTTTATAAAACTTCGAGAACATCATCAGCTTCCTGTTGTGCTCAATGTCATAAATATTCCTCTGTAAAATTGCCTCGTCGTGGATGCGCTTTTTCTGTGTGTTGACATCCTCCTCAAAAGGCTTCTGGGGTCTTAGCTCCACCCTCCCGATATAAGGGTCCTTGTCACCGCGGTACCAGCGTTTTACCTTAAACGCCTTGGTCTTGCGGTATTCCTGCTCCGATAACAGACGGCTCATTTTGCTCCCCCCTTCCTGTCGTGCCCGTGATGGCCTGCTTTTTCTTCATCATGCTCAACCGCAACGATTGCGTGAATCTTCTTGAGCGTCACGAAAAACAAAATACTCGTAATACCCGCGCCCACCGCCGCCTCCGTGATGGCAAGGTCAGGCGATTCCAGAAGAATCCAGATGATGGACATTATCAGGCTATAAGACATAAATATAATAATTGAATTCAGCAGGTTTTTGGAAAAGCTGACGGAAATCGCGCACACAATTAAAAATATAAACAACACAACCTGAAAGACTTTCATACCCCGTCCTCCTTCTTCTGTATTTCGACATTCTTGTCCAGTTCTTCGTTCGTCGCCACCTCAAAGCGCGCCAGCATGTGGGAAGCCACCGGGGAGGCAAACCACAAAAATACAATGACAAGCAGCATCTTTAATGAAGTAAAATTGAATCCGGACAGTATCATCAGCCCAATCATGGACAGCGCTATCCCAAGCGTATCGCCCATCGCCGCAGCATGCATCCTGTTGAGGACATAGTTGAACTTAAACACGCCAAACAACTCGATTGAAAACACGGTCAGCCCGCAGAGCAGCATACTGACTCCCGCGAGAAACCTAATCCACTGTAGTGCTATCATGCTGTTTCCCCTCCTTCTCCTTCTTTTTGCTTTCCGCATACACGCCCATGTACACCTTGGTCAGAAGCGTCACCGCCAGGAACGAAATCATGGCATATATGATACAGATATCGACCAGATATCCCTCGTTCATCTTTACCGCAAGTATGGCAATAATCACCATCGTAAGCGTACCCATCATATTTACCGCCACAATCCGGTCTGCAATCCTTGGTCCTTTAATTGCGCGTATGAGGCACGCGAACACCATCAGCGCCAGCACAATCGGAAGCACTGTCAGGACAATGTCAAAAGCCGCGTCCAGCGCCATATTTCCGCTATTCATATCCTTTCTCCTCCATCACCTTTCAATTTTTTCCAGCAGTTTCACAAACACGGACGAATCCATGCCCTCGGCAAGCGTCTTGTCCAGGCAGTGGACAATAAATTTATCCCCGTCTATCGAGACTGTGATGGTTCCCGGCGTGAGCGTGATGGAGTTTGCCAGAAGAAATCTTGACGTATCGTTTTTAAAATGGGTTTCAAACTCCACGAGAACAGGCTCAACGACCCTGTTCGACGTACAAATCAGCCGCATTGTCGCAAAATTCGCAATCACGATTTCCTTTATCAGATAGTACAGATATTGTATCAGGTAACCGCCTTTTCTGAGGTACATCATTTCCCTCTTTGGCGAGTAATCCATAAATTTGCAGATAAACCAGTACAGCGCCGCCGAAATCACAAGTCCGAACAGCACGATTTCCATGGTAATCCGCCCATTAAAGATAATCCAAAGCAGAAAAAATAAAACATACATATTCCTTTACCTCCTCCTGTTATACTGGCGGTCGAAAAGACTGACCGCTCAGTATAAAATTATGCACACAGCCGCATAAGGAAACATGCCGCTTTGCGGCTGCGGCTGGCGCAATACTCACGGCAGATTTCATCTGTCGTGAGTATATCTGTCATGAACGGCAGATAATGTATTTGTAAATCGGATTTCCCATGGAAGAAAATTTCTCCTCATACTCTGTCATGACGTTTCCCTGCATCATTTTTTCATCATGGTGCAAATCCCTCGTCATTGCCTCAATCCGCCACCCTGCCGGCTCCACCTCGGCAACCGCGAAGTCGAACAAATCCACGTTGTCCGTCTTGAATTCAATGGTCCCGTCATGTGATAAAATCTTCTGGTACCTGGCAAGAAACTGTCTTGACGGCAGGCGTCTCCTTGCATGCCTGTCCTTTGGCCATGGATCGGAAAAGTTCAGGTAAATCCTGCCAACCTCCTCCCTGTCAAAGACCTCGCAGATATCCTCCGCATCCATGCGGATAAACCGAACGTTGGGAAGCGCCTGCTCCTCCATCTTCTGAACCGCGCGCAGAAGCACGGTCGAGTATTTCTCGATGCCAATATAATTGATATCCGGATTGTCAGCTGCCAAATCCATCAAAAAACGCCCCTTTCCCATACCGATTTCAATATGCACCGGACGCTCGTTTCCAAATAATTCATGCCATTTCCCTTTTTGCAATGCAGGCTCATGTACCACAAAAGGACTCCCCGCGATGACCTCGCGTGAACCCGTTACATTCCTAAGCCTCACTTTTATCCCCCCTTTTATCATTCTTCACCCATTATACGATAATAATGTGATTGTTTCAATTTTATCTTAAAAAAGAATGAAGAAAAAATAAAAAAAATGAGCGCCAGCGCGCTCATCTAGCAAAAAGCTTCGCTTTTTGTTTAAATGGTCTACGTTGT
This sequence comes from uncultured Lachnospiraceae bacterium, assembly GCA_949066965.1. Taxonomy (GTDB): domain Bacteria; phylum Bacillota; class Clostridia; order Lachnospirales; family Lachnospiraceae; genus COE1. The sequence continues at coordinate 28,631 of CARTDA010000034.1, read as the reverse complement.
CGCAATTCCCTATAAAGTAAAAAAAGAAAATGCCATCGTTCGGATGGCATTTTCCGTATAGATTGTTATGGGTTGACTCCAAGCGCCTGCCAGCTTGCCGCACCGATAATCGGAAGTGCAAACTGCGTGTAGGCCGCCGACTGCGGCGTGTCAATATACTTGAATACGTTATACATCTGCTTTGGCGTAGTCGCAAGACCGTTGGCATCACAGTTATATAAACCGCATGCAATCTTATCCGCGTTCTTCTCATAAATGTTGTCCACTGTCCTGTGAACGATGAAGCCCTTAATCAGCGGGTTCTTCTCCGCAAGCTTGTAGGCATATGCAAAGGATGCCGCCTGTGTCTGCTCATCGGAAGTCATGGAGTTAAACAGAATCTCCGAAATGATGATATAGCGGACTTGTCCGTTTGGCGCCAGAAATGACGGCTGGCTCATATAGGCTGTAAACACATCCATGTTCTGCGGGTTAATCATCCTGGTATTTGCCGTGTGGTCAATCAGGTGCATCGACTTGTAGTTTGCAGGCATATCCCAGAACCGCGCTGCAGTGAGCGGTACCGGATGCGGATGCCATGCAACACCCCAGTCGATATTTCCGTGGGAAACCACATCCATGTTAAACGCGTCAATAAACTTTTTCGCTCCGTACTGGTTTGCCGTTCCGTCCTCCCATGTCCATCTCTGGTCGATACAGGTGAGCACACGCGCATTTGCGTTCTGGCTCTTGATGGCATTATAGCACATACGGAATGCTTTCTCATACTCGAGCGCAAAGCTTGTCACATTGTAATTTCCTGCAAAATACCAGGGATTGTTATTGTTTACCTCGTTGCCGATAATCCAGTTGGAAATCAGTCCCGTTGCAGGGTTGCTGTAACGCTGCGCAAGGAACGCCATCAGTGCCTCAATGGATTCCGCACCAAGCTGCTCGTCCGTATTAAACGCATAGTGCCTGTACTTCCCAACACGCCCTGACGGCTTGACCGTAAGCGCCGTCGCCGCGTTATAATAGTTTACAAGGTTCATGGTAACCTCGACCTTCTGCGATGCGAAAAGCGTCATTACCATATCGTATTCTGCGACAACTCCCTGATGGAAATTGTATGTTTTTCCATTGTAATTAAATGGAACTCCCGGTCCCGGCTCGAAAAATCTGTCAATCGCCATCTCGTAGCTTACATGCTTGGCGCCAAGGTCGGAAATTGCTGCCATTGCCGCATTATCAGCAGTGATGCCCTTAATGGATGTTGTCACCGGATTCGGCGCCGTATGTGTGGCGAGCGCCTCGGGATTTGTAATGTAGTACTCCTGGCTGACTGGAACAAACGCCCCCCCCTGCACTGCTGCCACCACAAATTTTGAAAAGAGCTTTGCATTTGCTGTTCCCTGGTCAAGTGATGTCACGAATGTCACTGTCGGCGCATTCGGCGCCACCGCACAGAAATCAGTCCTTCCGGCAATCGAGTTCTGGTATGGCTTCATCTCAAACAAGTACAGATTGCCGTCATCACTCGCAACACCCGATGCTGCTGCAACGACTGTTATCTGGTTTCCGCCACTGATGATACACTGGCTGATTGTTGCTGTTCCCGCAGCAGCAGCAGTCATAGACATCAAGCATACAAACACCATACACAGCGCTGCCCAGAGAGTTAGTTTTTTCTTCATGAAATACCTCCGTCCATAAGAATTTTAAGTTAACAGTACATACATGAGTATAACATCTCATCCGCCCATTTACAAGCCGTTCCTATGCACTCTGTTTCAGATAGGTAACAAATGCATTTCCGTTCTGGCGGAACATGTTGGTGGCATCGTTCATTCCTATTTTATAGACTGTTCCCGTCTGCGGGTTCATGACCACGACATTCAGCTCATTGAACCCGATTACAAGCATGGCGCTGTCATTTTCCAGAGACACCAGGACAGGAATGTCCTGATTGACATAATACAGGACTGCATCAAGGCTTACGCCACTCAGATCAAGCGCTGTCACATCAGTCAGATTTTCTTCCAGTATCTGCCTTACCGTCTTTCCCCTGTCAAGCATCGGCTGTACCTTTTTCACGGAACCAGAAAATTCAAGGATTGTCTCAAGGCACACCGCCAGCTGCGAGCTGCCCTCACTCACCGCGTTTCCGGTAATTGCCATAATCTGGTTCCTGGTGCTTCGCGCCGTCTTTTTCCAGATATAGCTGCCGTTGTGGTTGACGACGGTTCCGCTGATGCCATAAGCCAGATTGATTGCGTCCGACTCGTGGGTAAATGTCGCGTCAATCCCATACTTTCCATATACATAATAGCGGCTGACCGGATTTTCCACGGTGATTTCCAGAATCCGGTTCCCCTCAAACAACGCCAGTAACGGTTTTGTAGTTTTTGGTTTTTTGACCTCAAGCGCATTTTTCAGGACAAGCTGTACAATCTTCTCATAATACTGGGTGACAACAACCTCCGATGAATTGTATCCGCCCTCCTCCACCAGGTTATTCACAATCTGGTCATCCTCTGCACTGGTATAACCGCCCTGTCCGTCCCGCACCACCCTGGTGAGCGTAATCAGATTATCCTTTATGACGGCATCCGTCACATAAATACCATCCTGCTTATATGTCTTAAGCACCTCGCCACGCTCGTCCTGAATGAAGACACTGTGCATCGGAAACGTGACAGAACCCGAAAAATCAACGCGGATATCATCGTACGCCACCACACCGTAAATCAGGTCTTCCCCGATAAACCCGAGCGGCAGCATCCTGTTCTGGTTCTCTGTCTGTATCTCCTGCCTGTTGCCTGTGTTCAGGTTCATCAGTATCAGTTTCGTACAGTCGTAAGCGTCCGGCGAATTCTGCCACACAAGCATCTTGTTTGTGTCTGACACCTGGAAGCTTCCCTGCTGGAGATTGCCCGCAATCTCGTCACATGACCGGTTGAGCAGGTCGACTGCCAGAATGGAGCCGTCCAGATACATGTAGAACACGCCGTTTTTATTGATAAAGGAAAGCTGTTCCATATCGGTCTTGAGTGTAAAGTACGATTTGTTGTACGGAATAAAAATCAGTTCCTCCACCGTGTTGAGCATACCGTTGTACTCGCACACCTCGATGCCGATGCTTCCCTCATGCCTTCCGCGGTTCATATATCCGTACACCATAAACCAGACATTTCCTGTCTCGTCCACGTTCAATATCTTGATGTCATGGTTATTGTAATTGCTCCGCTCATCGTCCCCGTCATAAAAGCTGAACAGCCCCGCAATCTTCTTGTCCGCCGCATGATAACAGAACAGCTGGTTTTCATTGATAAATGCAAGGTTGAGCCCGCCGTCACTCTCCATCATCTCCACCTCGCTGTCCCGGATGCCAAGCATAATCTTATTGCCGCCATAAATTTCGGCGGCGGGGTCAAATATCTGGTTCATGCTGCGCTCATAATCGAGCAGATAGATTCGATCCGGCGTGTACCTTATGCGGAAAAATTCCACGACATTATAGTCGTGGCGCCTTTTGCCCTCCAAAGTCTGCACCCTGTAATCTACCTTGACAGAAGCCGTCTGCGGCTCTATCTCGCTGATGACAAAATGCGGCTCCCCTATCTGGCTGACCCGCAGGTCTGCCCAGGTAACCTGTTTCAGGCTGCTGTGGATATCCACATGGGCAAGCGTCGTGTTGTCCCCCTTGTAATTTGACTCAAGATAGGTGACAAGGTCGGACGCTTTCTCCTTGTCGAATGTCTTTTCGTGAAAATCCTTCACAAAAGCCAGCTTTTCGTAGGTATTGTACGCCTCCCCGTCAATGATTCTCGTATAATACCGAATTGTCTCCCCCTCTGACTCGACAAGCAAAATCCAGTTGTACTCCACACCGGGTTCAATCAAATCCTTGATGGTGACAGCCGCCTGTATGCTGCTGTCATCCTCCCTGTAGTCATTGACCTTTGTCCGCTCGACAAGACGTGTCCCGTCTATGCTCCTGACCTCAAAACGGATGGAGCGGATTTCGTTGCCATACTTATCTATCACGAAACTGAGTGTCCTGCCTTCCTCGAGCGGCGTAATGGTATCCCTGAAAAAACTGCCGTCCATCTCCTGCTTGAGCCCATGGAGGCAGTTGTAGGCAATCCCTTTTGCCGTGATATGCACAAGCGGGAGGGATGCCTGCTCCATACTCGCGGTCAGTTCCTCGTTTCCCTTGTTGTAGATACTGCTGCTCACAAAAAGAGTGATCACAAAAACCACAATGCAGACAGCCAGTTTACTGATAACTTTCTTCATACACAATCTCCATATTTGTAACAGTTCAGCCTTCGGCTTCCTGTTACAGGCATCAAGCCATGCAAACCACTTTGTTGGTGTCAAAGCCACGTTCCGTGGCTTGATGCCTCTCTGCCACTACGCTGTTTCACGGACTTTGCAGCAAGTGCAAAGTCCTGGGCTGAACTGTCACCCATATTTTCCTACAGATAGAATCTTATTTTGTATCAAGCAGTGTCTGTAAAGTAGGGCTGATATGCAGCAGTGCATCCAGCCTTGCCAGCTCCTCTTGTGTTTTTGTCCCTGCGTGGTATTTGATGTGATTCTTTTTGACGGCACGGATTAAAATATTTTTGGGCGTGTGCTCCATATCGATAAATTCCAGTATCTGTGTGTCATATCCCTGCGATTCCAGCAGATTTGCCCTGACAGCGTCCGTTATCAGCGCCGCCATGCGCTCCTTAATCAGTCCATACCGCAGTACCGGCGCCAGCTCGTCGCAGGCAATCTGCCTGTTTAACTCGTGCTGGCAGCATGGCACGGACAGAATGACGCGCGCATTCCACCGGACTGCCTTTGCAAGCGCATAGTCCGTCGCCGTGTCGCAGGCGTGCAGTGTCACCACCATGTCCACCTGTCCCGCACCGTCATAGGAACCGATATCCCCCACCAGAAATTTTAACCCGTCATATCCAAATTTATCCGCGAGCGCCTGGCAGTCTGCAATGACATCCTTTTTCAGGTCAAGCCCAATGACATGTATGTCATATCCGTTCATTATTTTCAGATAATAATACAGGGCAAACGTCAGATAAGATTTTCCGCACCCAAAATCAATAATGTTCAGCGTCCGCCCTTCCTCCCCGGGCAGGTTCGGCAGAATGTCCCTGACAAACTCGAGATACCGGTTTATCTGCCGGAATTTGTCGTATTTTGCATGTACAATTCTGCCATCGGGCGTCTGTACCCCCAGCTCCACCAGAAACGGAACCGGCTCATCCTGCGGAAGAATGTACTGCTTCTGCCTGTTATGCGAAAAATCAATTCTGTCCGTCTGCCCGTCCGCCGCATTTTTTTCTTTTTCCTTAATGGTCACTTTCCCTTTTTTGCTCACAAGCACGGTGAGCCTGTGCCGCTCGGATTCCAGCTCAAGCTGCCGAAAATCCTCCGCCATTGCACGGACGAGGACTGACGGCAGCTCTTCTTTTGACAGATTCCGGTGATATGCCTTCGTCCCCACGTAACACTCTGCCTGGTATATTAGCTCCTCCTTTTTTCGCACAGGCCGTATGCGGAGTTTCTGAATTTTTTCCCTGTCGCGGGGATTGCTGGCTGTCACACCCAGAATGATTTCATTATTATTTATATATCTTGTAAGAATTTTACCTAAATTATCCATAAAACCCATTGTAGCACGAAACAGGGTGTATTAAAAGGGATGAAAAAATTAAAAATTTATTTCGTCCTTTCATTTACATAATTGCAGATTGCCTTGTTGTCCTCGTACATCCGTCCGCCTACCAGATAGGAACCGTCATGGTCTGATACCCTGATAATCATGCCTTCGACTGCCTTGCCCTCAAGAAGCGGAAAATCACTGATTGTCACGGATATCGGCTTGCCCTTTGCGTCCCGCACCTCCCTGGCGCTGGTTGTAAACGCAAATCCATTGGCGCTGATGTCAAGCATCCTGCCGTCACAGGTAAGGTCAGAATTTTTCAGTGTCACCCTGCAGCTGTTTGTCATTGCGATTCTCGGATATTTACGCCTGTTGACAACCTTGGGATTCTCCTCGACGCTCACAATATTTGCGCCCTTTTCCCCATTCCTTGCAGGCATGATGCTGACATTCTGCCAGATATACAGCGCATTATGTACAATGATGTGCAGGTTGTACTTCTGTGCCTTGTCCTTTGCGTCAAGAGTGTCCGTTTCCGAAGAAATCACGCCCAGGCTGATACTGTTGTCGGTCTTGGAAACCACTTCCGCGCTATACTCCTTCTGGCTCCTGTCACCCACGACAAATATCGTGACCTTCATGCCCGGCAGGACATCCTTGACGCCCATGAAACCGCCCTCACCAAGTTCCTCTATCAGCTTTCCCACAATGTCCTCGATATGGATGACATTGCTCGCGGTCTCCTCGTACTTACTGAGCATAATCTTGGTGGTTTCCTCGGAGTTGAGGACACTCTGCGTCATAATCTCCATGACCTCATTAATCTGCTTCATGTTCTCCACAAGGTTTTCGTTTGATACCTCAACCTCCTTCATCGCCTTGTCCACGACAAGGATACCTTCGTCAAGCTCCGCAGACTGGCTGCTGATGCTTGCCACACTCTCATCGACATGGCTGACCATGCCCTGCGCGTCCGTAATCAGCTGCAAAATTTTTGTGATGGAGCCCGTCATCTTGTCCGCCGTCTCCTCAAGGTGGCTGAGCGCTGCGAGAATGCTGTTGGATGAATTCTTCGTCCCCATGCTGAGATCCCTGATTTCATCCGCGACAACCGCAAAGCCTTTTCCTGCCTCTCCCGCCCTTGCCGCTTCTATGGACGCATTGAGAGCAAGCAGGTTTGTCTGCGACGTAATCTTTTCTATGGTACCAGTCTCCTGCTTCACCATATCAAACTCCGTCTTGAACGCACTGAGCACCTTCTCCACATCGGCGGATGCGTCAGCCATTTCGTTTGTGGCATTGACAACAGCCGACAGCTCACTTGAGCTCGTTTTCGCGTGGGTCGCAGACTCGTTGATAAGATTTGCCATCTTGGTGACAAGGGATGCCACATTTTCCACCTGTGTCTTGATGTCCTCTGTCATATCGAGGGACGACATCGCCTTTTCGCTCATCGTCGTATTGTTAATGGAAAGCTTATTCATGCTGTCCACGACATCCAGGGCGCCCTGCTTGTTTTCGTCCGCAAGCTCCCGAACCACCGTCACGCCGTCGACAATGGACGTGCTCGCACCCTTTACCTGGTCTATGGTGTTGATAACCTTATTCAGGTTGCTGTCCATCGACTGAATCATCGCGTTGTCCGACCTCGAAAGATGGTCAATTGACAGAATGTAGCCGAGATAACACATAATTGTACATGCCATCTCGATCTCCATCTGTATCATATGCCCATCAGCTGACTGTCCCCGCAGGTAAATCAGGATGTTCTGCATAAATATGATAATAATATTGTAGATTCCAAGCCCGATAATGAGTTTTTTGTTTTTAAACAGCGTCAGCATGCTCGCGACAGGAAGCATAAAACTGAACGCGACAGTACTGTTAATTGTCAGAACCACAAATCCATAGAAAATGCCATACCCTACCGCAACAATCACCTGGTACCAGTCGTTGCTTCTGCCCTTGATACGCAGCTGCACAAAGCCCAGAAGATAAGGTACCCAGCAGCACACCAGCATCGTCAAAAATGTAGTGTGTGACATTCTTCCCTTTAAAATCTCGCCCGCATAGATTCCCGGGAGCAGTATGCACATAATCGCCCACACAATTGATGCCTTTTTGTTGGCGCTTGACTTGAAAAATTCTTCATTGTATTCCATTATCCATCCTCCTTTATTATCAGTGTAGTTAATAGATATTTTAGCATATTTATGCAGGTTTTTCCACGGCTTTATGTTCCAAATTGGGAGCATTTTTTATTTTTATCCAAAAAGCTTCCCCTAATTTCGGCAAAGAAAAAAGACAGCTGTTTTTATGCTGTCTCTTTTCTTTGATTCCACATCTTTTATCTCATATTGATGTCCCTGCTCTTAATGTCAAACTTCACTGTGACACTGCTGCCGTACAGTCCGGTTCCGGTGACTGTCACGCTGCCCTGGAACGAGAAACACCTGTATAATTTCCCTTTCCGGTAATGATGACATGCGGGAGCTCCTCGTTAAATTCAGATACAGTGATGTCGTAGGTTCCTGCTTTTGCTGTTTTTGCGGTGTCGGTGATAGTGCAGGAAAGCTTTGGCATTGCGGTCAGCTTGTCCCCCTCTAAAAGTCCTGCGGTATCATACAGGTAATCCTCGGATTTCGGGAGGTCGGCGCCGATTTTCAGTCCCATGTCGCGCGCGGTGATGGTGTCAAACTGCTGCAGCCCCTAAATACCTCGTTTATACTATCTACATTTTCCGTGTTATATCCGTTACGTTGTTTTAAGTTTTCCCTAATTGCGTTTCTTATGGAGTCATTATCATACTGCCCGCCTGTTCTACGCTGTTACAAATTCCTGTGAAGCAGCAAAAGACCATGCACCAAGGCAAAACGGTATTCACCTTTCCAAATATTTATAATAAAATGTAACGAACCTGCAAAGTCACACCCGTTTCTGTCCTTTCCATGAGCCTCATGTCTTTTATAGATAATCTTCTGCCTCCTGAAATGAGATATGGTATGCCTTGCTGATAATCTGTTTGATAATATCCTCTGTCTGTCCACACTCCCTTAACGCCAAAATTGTATTATTAATTCCCTCCCTTGTCACTTCCCTTGTTACTTCTTTTGTTACTTCCCTTGTTACTTCTTTTGTTACCTCTTTTGTTACCTCTTTTGTTACCTCTGCCTTTATTTTATTAATCTCCGGTTCCATGATCTCCAATAATGCCTGACACATATTTTCATCCCCTCTCAGTTCTTCCACTATCTGTTTATTTGCGCTCACACTCACCTGCAGCACCGAATCCGCAAGCTCCCTGTCAAACGTTAAATCCAGCTTCTCAATCTTTTCAAGCAGTTCCCGCATCTGCTGCTGCTCCATCTGACCCGACAGGGCTTTCAGCCAGACGTGTTCCTTCGGATTTAATTCTTTCGTCACAATAATCTGCGTCGGGAACAAGACGGTATTTGTTACCTGATAGATTCCATTGTATTGATTCGTATACGCGATGCCATGTTCCTTAAAATACGCAAGCAGTCCTGACGGTTTGCGCTCACGAACCAGCGTCACCGTGATATCCTCTGCCCTGCGCTCGTCTACCGTTTTCCCATATGACTTGTACAGGCTGGCATATGCGCCTGCCTTATAAAAGCTGTCTATATTCAGGTGGTCGTCCGGTGACTTGTATTCCACGATATTGTGCCCGCGGAACAGTTTTCCTATTTCATTTGTTATTTCTATACCGGCATCCTTTTTGATGACCAGCAGGTCTACCTCCAACGGTTTTGTGTTGAGGTTATATTCCTTATGGTATTCCAAATCAGACCTGTTCTGTGCCAGCTCCAAATTCATTGCCGACACAAACGCCGCGTGCCATTGTATTTTTGTATCTTCCATAGTATTCTCCATTCCTGCCTATCCTGTGAATCCGGCACGGGTGCAAATCTGCCCTGTGAAATATTTATTGTTTAATTATAGTATATCCTATGCGGTCTTTTATTGCAAGCCGAAGAACGCCAAGGAACTGTTACATTGTTTTTTAAAAAGAGTAAAATATTTATTGACAAATTACGTAATATGTATTAATGTATTAGTGTATTAATAACGCAATACAGAAAGGGAGGCATAAAGATGGCATGGGAAATGAATTCGGATCGTCCAATCTACACACAAATCTATGACAAAATACTTGTCCGCATCGTGTGCGGCATCTATAGAGCAGGAACGAGACTGCCAAGCGTGAGGGACCTGGCAGCCGAGGCGAGCGTCAATCCCAACACGATGCAGCGGGCTTTTACCGAGCTTGAGCGCAGCGGACTTATCGTGACACTGCGCAACAGCGGGCGCGTCGTGACGGAGGATATGCAGATGATTGACAACGCCAAGCGTCAGCTGGCACTGGCGCAGATAGACAGCTTCTTTGCAAACATGCGGGAGCTTGGCTATACAGACCAGGAAATCATGGTGCTTATCAACAGCGTCATTGCAGAAAAATAATTACCTGAGGGAGGGAAATAATGTGAATAACAACAACGAAAATCCAATGGCAACACAGCAGGATAACAACAGTGCCTCAGCTTATCCACAGCAGGAAAACAGTTCTGTCTATATGCAGCAGAGCGCCAGCACGTCTCCTTATGTACCGCAGGAAAACGATTCGGCTTATCCGCAGCAGACCGGCACTCCGTCCGTTTATCCACAGCAGGAAAACAGTACCCCGCTTTATGCACAGAAAGAAAGCGGCACTGCCCCCTACACGCAGCAAAACCAGATGTACGGCGGCAATTCCGTTCCTGCCACACCGCTTCTGCAGCTCAACGACCTCTGCAAGAGATACCCGGGAATGGGCAGCTATATGTCCGTCTTCCACATGAACCTGGTTATCCCGAGGGGACGCATTATTGGCCTGCTTGGCCCGAATGGCTGCGGGAAGTCCACATTGATAAAAATGATTAACGGGCTTCTGACGCCGACATGCGGCAATGTCCTGATTAACGGCTTAAATCCATGCGCCGCCACCAAGAAGGTCATCTCGTATCTTCCCGAGCGCACCTATCTGGACAACAGCATGAAGGTCAGCCAGATGGTGGGATACTTCGCGGATTTCTACGAAGACTTTTCGACAGAAAAGGCATTCCAGATGCTCGGCGCGCTTGGCATCAGCACGGAGGCACGCCTCAAGACGCTCTCAAAAGGCACCAAGGAGAAGGTCCAGCTGATTCTTGTCATGAGCAGGCACGCAGACCTCTATATCCTTGACGAGCCGATTGCCGGTGTTGACCCCGCTGCAAGGGATTACATCCTTCGCACGATTATCACCAACTACAATCCGGGTTCGACGATTCTTTTGTCAACCCATCTGATATCGGACATTGAAAACATACTCGACGACGTGATTTTTATGAAAAACGGTTCACTGATGCTGTATACATCCGTTGACGCAATCAGAAGCCAGATGGGCAAGTCGGTAGACACTTACTTCAGGGAGGTATACGCATGTTAGGAAAACTTTTTAAATACGAGTGGAAGGGATTTCGGTTCCCTATGCTGATTATGCTGATTGTACTGGCAGGCACAACAGTTCTGACCTGCAGCGTCATTTTAACAATCAACCCGAAATACGACGAGACTTTTACATGGTACTCCATGATGGCGCTGATGCTCTCCGTATTCCTCTATTATTTTGGAATTATCGGCTGTTCGCTGGGCGTGATGCTCATTATCGCAATCCGCTTTTACAAGACCTGTTACACCGACCAGGGCTACCTGACCCACACGCTGCCTGTCTCCACGCAGAAGATACTCAATGTCAAGATTATTGCTTCCATTGCCGCCGTCCTGCTGATGATACTGGCTATTGTAGGCAGCCTGTTTATCATCGCACAGGTGGGCATCAACCATATCTTAACAATTATTATTGCGGAAAACCAGAGCTATGTCAGGGATATTGAGGAAGCGCGCAGGGTGTTCTTCCAGGAGATGTCCGCGGTGTTCTCGGAATTTGAGGATGAGCTCGGCATCAGCCTCGGCGCAGGTCTCGTATATATGGTAATCTATTTTATCATCGCTGTCATCGCAAACGTTGTGACTGTCTTAGGATGCGTGTCACTGGGACAGCTCTATGCAAAGCACCGCATTATCGGGGCGATTGTGGCATATTTTGCCGTCCAGTTTATCCTCAAGATACTCGGCAACATCGCCACGATGCCAATGTATGGGAAGATGATGCGTGCAGAAGAATATTATGAGGAATATACCGCATTCGGGCTGATGTCGCCGACCATGAACCTGGCGCTTCTGTTCTCGGTCCTTGTCGCAGTGGTGATGTATTTCATAAACCTGCACATGATGACCAAAAAACTGAATCTGGAATAATTTATAACTCAGGCTTCCCGCGCCAGATGGTGTGGGAAGTCGTAACAGGAAGTCTGACTCACAATGTCTGCATCCATTTCTTTTTTCTGAAGATAACCAATGAAATAATCACACGTATGCATTCTTCCATAGACAAAACGAAATAGACTGCCGCTATCGGCAAATGGAAAACAAAAGCTGTCAGCAATCCAAGCGGCACACCAAATATCCACGTACCAATCATGTCAATGAACATGACTACTGTTGTCTTTCCTCCGCTCCTTAAAATCCCGCCTAAAATCATATTCTGCACTTTTACAGGTGCGACCAGGGCATATGCCATAAGTACATACCTTGTCATCTGCCTTACGTCGTCTTCCACATGAAAAATCAATACGTAATATCTGTTCAATACCACCACCAGTACAGATAACACCATGGAGCAGATAAGTCCTGTATACATCAGCCTTTTGGCGTCCTGATAAGCGCTTCTGGCATCATCGGCGCCCAGTCTTTTCCCTATCATCACACCAGCCGCCTGTGATACGCCGCTTAATGCACCCATAACCAATGCCTGCAAAGGATTGGTCAATGTCATGGCGGCAAATGCCTTCGTTCCCACATGTCCATATATGGACGCATATACATTTTCCCCAAGACTCCAAAAAAATTCACACACAAGCAGCGGCATTAAAATCACCAGATACTGTTTCAGATAAACCCTATCCAATCTCAATTCAAATGGAATCTTCCATGCATTTTTCCGATACAGGAAAAAAAAGAATACGACTGTCAGCGTACAGCCCGATAACTGTGCAATCACGGATGCCCATGCCGCACCCCTCACGCCCATTGCCGGAAAACCCGCTTTTCCAAATATCAGTACATAATTTAAGACGGTGTTTGCCACACTGGCAAAAATGCCTGCATATAACGGTACTTTTGCGGCGCATGCACACCGGAGATATGCCGAAAAAATGGAAGTAACTGCGGCAGGCAGAAAGCTGAGCGCATAGATTCTAAGATATTCCACCCCTCCCTCTACCGCAGCCCTGTCATTTGTGTATAATCCCAAAATCCGGTACGGCATCATGATGCTTAATGAAGTGAAAACCGCCGCCAATATGAATGATACTGCTATATTTGTATAAAAACTCCTCCCTGCTTCCTCATCATCTTTCTTCCCTATGTACTGTGCGATCATAATACCAGTCACAGACGCAACCGCCGCAATCACTACCGCATAAATGGATGCAAACTTTCCTCCCAGCCCAATCCCTGCGATACTGGTACTTCCAAGCTGCCCTGTCATAATCTGATCCACTACAGAAAAGGAAGACTGTAGCAGGCATTGCAATGTTACAGGAACCGCAATCTGGAGCAGTTCCTTTTCAAATTTTTTCCTATTTTCCATTTTACTATTCCTCCAATCTGCCGCATAGCAGTTGTAATAATAATAAAATAAACCATGAAAAATGGCAAAGGTTAAACGCATAACCCTTGCCAAAATCCAACCTTATTCTTTATGCACTTTTACATCACACTGTCGCGCTCTATAAGCGTGACCGGCAGCGTTACATTTTTTTCTCCACAGTCCCCATTTCTTAACCGGTTCAACATTTCAACTGCCAGAGCTGCCCTTTTCCTGTTATCCTGTCTTATTGTGGTCAGCGCCGGCACAAACTTTTCACTTCCCCTCACATCGTCAAACCCCACTACCGATATGTCCTCCGGAACAGATACCCCCGCACTTTTCAGAAACTGAATCAAATCCATTGCATAGTAATCGGACACTGCAAAAACCGCTGTATATTTTTTTATTTTCTCCAAATGTTCCATGTAAAAAAAGATACGCGTTTTCTGTTCCATGGGAATAACCATAAGTTCTGCATCCGGAATCTCACTTTTCAATCCCATAAACCGTTCCTTATCCATGCAAATATTATTATCCGATATGCAAAGCACAGCGCCATGCCCCCTGTTTTTCAGATAACGTCCAGCCTGTACCCCGCCATCAAAGTGATTGACCTCAATATTTACAAGGTTTCCAGAACTTTCCATATATCCGTCATAGACCACAAACGGGATATGCATCTGTTCCCTCAATTTTTTATAATCCTGTTCGCAGTAACCGATTAACACCATTCCCTCCATATTCCACATGGAAGCAAATCTGGGAATTTCATCCCATTTACCAGTCACTTTCAGCATAAGGAATTTTCCTGCCTGTTCTATCTCTTTTGCCAGTGCATTTACCGATGCGGAAATAAACGAATCCTCCAGTGTATGTCCTTCATATTTTTCATGGTCATTGATAACCACCCCGATAATTTTAGAATCATTTTGTGCCAGAAGTATCCCTGCCATACTCGGAATGTACTGTCTGTCTTCCAGAAGCTGCTGCACACGTTTCACCGTTTCGTCTGATATTTTCTTTGTCTTCCCATGAATGACATTCGATACGGTAGCCGTACTCACGCCAAGCTCGTCGGCAATATCGACAATCCTGACTCTTCCGCTCTCCATATACATCAATCCTCTCTTTCCTGTAATTACCCATCTTCCCCGCTCGCTGCGCGCCCCATGCGCCGCCTTAGCGGCATACTTCCTCTGCATGGAGCTGTGCATAATATGCAAAGCGCTGTCCGTGCATTCACAGACAGCGCATTTTTTCAAGGCGTTCGTGGAGGTTATGGAACGTGTTCAGCCTGTCCGCATCCAGTATCTCCCTTCCCGACTCAAAATACCTGACACTTATGTCATTTTTGTATACTTCCCAGCGCGAGCCTTCATCTGTATCCCTGTCTGCAAGCGCTCCCTTTTCCCCAAGAATCCGCATCAGCTGGCGCACCGTCCCCTGGCTTCCGTCAATCATGTGCGTTCCCGGCGGCATCAGCTTCCGGAACGTATCCTTAAAAAAATTAAAATGCGTGCATCCAAGCACCAGTTCCCCATACTTTTCCAAATCAAATGCAGAAAACTGTTTCTTCAGATACGCCGTGACCTCGTCCGATACAAACTCACCGCGCTCCGCAAAGCGGACAAGGCAAGGCAGCTCAAGCAAATCGACAAGGTGGTCGTCATCCACCCGCTCCACAAGATTTTGCAGTTTTTTCTCGTGTACGGTGAGCGGCGTTGCCACCACCAGCACGCGCTTCCCCTCGCTCTCTGCCACAGCAGGCTTGACGGCCGGCTCAATTCCGATTATCGGGAGACTGGCATACTTCCTGCGCATCTGCTCTGCCGCGACTGCGGTGGCTGTATTGCACGCAATCACGACCGCCTTGCAGTCGTGGTCTGCCATAAACCGGATAACCGCATCCACATAAGATATGACCTGTTCCCTGCTCTTTGTCCCATACGGAACATGATCCGTATCGGCATAAAAAATGTATTTTTCCCGCGGCATCATCATCATCGCCTGATGGAGCAGCGTCATGCCGCCAATGCCGGAATCAAAAATGCCTATATTCACATTCACTCCCATCCGCCCGCTTCGGCGGGCATCATTGTCCCATTCCTACAGATTGTCAAATACTACCGTCTTTTCCTCCAGTCCTTTTACGACCTTCTGGTTGACGCCCATGCGCCGCGCAATATCCTCCATGTCGCCGGCAAGCTGCCTGGTATTGCCCGCGACACCGGTAATGCCGTTTGCGCCGTCACCGATGGCTTTCGTAATCGTGCCGATGGAATCCGCGATTTCCGACATGGACTGCTTCAGCCGGTTCGTCCGCTCATGGAATTGTGCCATCGACTGGCGGATATAGGCAGCATCTTCCTTATACTGGCTGCCGGACTGTACAAACGCCTCGAATTCCGCGAGCACTGACACGCGCATATATTCAACCAGCTGCTGCGCATTGTCGCAAAGATTATATACGGCAGCTGTCACCACACTGTTGATTTCCTGAATGCGGTTGGCGGCTTTCTGGCTGGAATTTGCCAGGTCGCGCACCTCGCCGGCGACAACGGCAAAGCCCTTTCCGGCCTCCCCTGCCCGCGATGCCTCCACGGCAGCATTCAGGGCAATCAGCTGTGTCTGCTGCGCAATGGAAAGAATCTCGCCTGTAAGGTTTTTAATCTGGTCCACACTTTTGCTTTTGGCAATCGCATCGTTTAAGGAAACCAGGATTTCCTCTGCCTTGGCTCCGGTAATCCTTGCACTGTTCTGTGCCGACTGCTGCATCTCGTCTGCCCGAGCATTCATATGGACGCTGTACTCCGATATGGCGCTGCACTCCTCTGCCATATCCTGCGCATCCAGCCTGACTGCTTCCGCATTGTCATTAATCGCGGACACATTGCTTGCCACCTCCTGAATCGTTTCGGAGAGCTGTCCGGCAAGAGCAGACAGGTCAGACGCACTTCCTTTTGAAGCCCGTGTTCTTTTGAGCACCTCGCCCGTCATCAGGTTGATGCGCCCCGCGCTCTCCTTAATGGTTTTAAGAATACTCTTAACCGGAATAATCACATATTTCGTAATCAGCTTCAAATCCGCAAACACAAGCAGGACGCATATCAATGCGGCGGCAGCGCCAGCCACGAGTGACAGGAGATACACTGTAGACAAATGATTCCTCGCACCCTGCGTCTGCGCGCTGATGGAAGCATTCAGCGCATCAATGTCCGTCTCCATGGCCTGCGCATAAAGTGCGACATCCCCATTTGCAAAGGCATAGGCATCCTGCGTCTTATGGCTTGCACTGGCACAGACAAGGAAGACAAGCGCATGCTGAAACGAATCGTAGTCCGACAATAGCATCTCATACTGCGCCGCATCCTCCGGCAGCACATACCGCTCAAATTCCGCCAGTTTGCCATCGAGCACCGCCTCCTGCTCCTTAATCTGCCGGACGAGCGTCGTCATGGTATCATAATCCGTGGCGACAATGTGGCTTAGCGCCATCTTATGTATATTCATGGAGGACTGGCAAATATCCGACAGCATGTCCTTTCCCTCCATATAATTGTCCGCAATGTTGGAAGCGCTCATATTGACATTGCGGATATTGAGGATGGAGAGAATATTGGACAAAAGCGCCACAATGCCCAGAAGGGCAATCGGAATGATTAAACGTTGTTTTAAACTGATATTTTTCATCACAACTGGTACTCCTTTTCTGTCTCTAACGCGCTCCCTAAGGGGCTGTAATTCCTTCAACCATCACATCAAGCTGCTCCTGGAGGCCTTTCCCTGACGGGTTTCCTGCCAGAAGCTCCTCGGCAAACGCCGTGACAGGCTCCCAGTAATTGCCCCCGATACGCTGTACACAGGAATATTCCGACTGCTCCAGCAGCGCGGTGATTGCCGGGGCACTCTGCACTTCCCCGGAAGACGCCGCGGCAATGTTCGACGGTCCCTGACCGCGCTTTGCAAAGCGCAGTTTCTGGTTTTCCTCACTCGTAATCCACTCCGCAAGCCTTGCAGCCCACTGCTTCTGTTCCGAGTAGGCATTGACCCCAATCAGTTTATAGCCGGAAAAGGACGCCATCTGAACCTGCTGCCCGCCGCATTCGTACACTGGCAGCTTCGACGCGCCAACCCCGCCGCCCCAGGCCTCCTCCACCGCGACAGCATTCCATACGCCATTGACACCCGCAATGATTGTGCCGTCACGGACACCCTCGACAAATCCGGCATCATCCGTGCTGAGAAAGCCCGGGTGCGCCGCGATTTCCAGCATCGCCTGCGCCACGTCTGTCCCTTTTATCTTCCCATCCGTACTGTTCCATGTACAGTAGTTGGTAATCCCGTCATCGTTCAGTCCAACTGTCAGACCCGTATTGCCAAACAGCGCATACAGATACCACCCGGAAGTCCAGTCCATCGAGACCTTTTTGCCATTTTCCGCGGCAATATCGAGCATCCTGTCCAGGGAAGCGATATCCTCCTGCGAAAAATACTGCCTGTCATAGTAGAGGAAATATCCGTTGTCCGCCGTGAGCGGCAGGGCATATAACGTATCATTGACCGACGCCGCAAGCACCGCCTCCGGCAGATTTGACGCGCGCACCGCATCCGCGTTTTCCACCGGATCCAGCGCGCCTGCCGCCACGAGTGTATTCAGCTGGTCATCCGCAAATGCAAATACATCCGCGCCATTTTCCAAATCTGCCATCAGCGCATTTGTACAGCTGCTCTCGCTCTGCGGCTGATATGTAATCTGAAAATCCGCCTGTCCCCGATACTGCTGCTCAAACCCGCCAATCATCTCGCGGAGCAGCTCCTCATCCTCCGCCGCGCCCCAGACAGTCAAGCTGACCGTATCAGAATCGGGTGCCTGCACTTCCTCCAAAGGGGCGGGAGTATTTTTTTGACATCCAAACAATAATACGGTCAGTAAAAGAACCGGGGATAATATTTTTATTTTTCGTTTCATGGCATTCTCCATAACATGTTTTTTTATAATCATAGCATTTTATGAAGGAATTTGCAATGTAACATTCCTTGTACTAATACTACGGCCACTTTACAAAACAGTTTGAAAAACAGGTCGGCATCTCCTCGAAGGCTTACAAAAAATGACCTCATGCGTTTCTAACTGCTTCTCATGGATATGGCTACCTATTTTCTTATTGGGCGCTATCCGCACAAGGTGGAAGCTGAACTGCCCATCCATCTTTTCGGATGTGACAATATGTTTTAACACCACACCCTCAAAAGCAGGATGCGCAGACCCCCCCAATCGTGTCAAAGGCAACGGCGGCCTCCGGCAAAAGCAGCTTTCCTCCCTCATTAAATTTCTCAAACAGATTTTTGCACTCCATTCTCAGCACTTCCTTTCAAATATTATTGACAGTGTCCCTGCCTGCTTATCATAGCAACAGGCTTAAAATCTGTATTGTAAAAAATTGCGGAATAGAAAACTGTCACTGTGTCCTTTTTTCTGTTCCTCATAAACTTTCCAGTCACTCAATTTTATCATGTCAAATTCAAATATTCCATCATCATTTCGCCAAAACAAAAACCTTATATAATACTACCTCAGATTTGACTTAAGACACACTGCAAAATATTACATTGTGTTCCAGTCCGGCACATGCTATAATTTTAGTGTTGCTGGAAGCCGCATAACTAAAGGGGGGACACACGAATGAATGAAAAAACATATGAAATAAATTCTGTAGCCTATCAGATACGGATAATAAAAGAAAGCGATTTGGACAGCTTATTGCTGGTCAAAAATGATGTTTCGGTACACACGGACAGATTCCGGCAGCAGGATGGCGGCAAGGCTGTTTATTTCGGCGCTTTTATCAATAACCTTGCTGTCGGATATGTACTGCTGTCTTTGGAGAACAAAGAAGATGTGATGGCATATACAAATCATGAAAAATGCGCGGATATGATTGACTTGCTTATCATAGCGCCTTTAAGGAATTATGGCATCGGTTCCCGGCTGGCGCTGGCGTGCGAGGAATATTGCAGGCAAAATGAAATCCCCTATCTGGGACTTGATGTGAATCCGTCAGACAACCCCGCAGCCCAAAGACTGTATGAACGATTAGGCTATCAAACAGTAGGTGCACTGCACCTGGACGGTGTATATGACTACACGGACTCACAGGGAAACCAAGGTAAATATGAGGACTGGTGTATTGATATGATAAAACGAGTGTAGGCTTGTATTCACTATCATAAAATAATTCCGGAAAGGTACTGATACTGTTATGAATATTTCCATCCGAACTGAACAGGAACAAGATTATCGAATTGTTGAAGCCCTCACAAGGGCTGCTTTTTCATATCCCGAGCGAATCGCGCGGGGTGGCATTGGATGCCCATATGAACACTGGATGGTTCATGCGCTGCGAAAGCGGGACGGTATTTTGGGATTAAGTCTGGTCGCAGAAATTGACGCCATCGGATTACAGGATTCCCAAAACAATTCCGGCAGTCAAATCGCCGGACATATTATCTGTAGCAACGCAGAAGTGCAAACCCCGGACGGCGCCATCCCGGTTTTGAATTTCGGGCCTTTAAGCGTATTGCCTGCATATCAGGGACAGGGCATTGGAAAAGCACTTATAAAGCATATGATTTGCAAAGCATCCAATCTCGGATATGGGGCAATCTTATTTTTTGGCAGGCCGGAATATTATCCCCAGTTCGGTTTTAAAGAAGCTTCCACATGGCAGATTACTGACGCAAATGGGCAGCAATATCCGGCATTCATGGGCATGGAGCTTATCCCTGGTTATCTGCTCCATGCCAAAGGCGGAAAATTCCATGAGTCAGATATCTATGACGATGCCCGGAACCGCAACGAAGTATTGGAATTCGACAGGAAAATGATGCACACAGCCACTTCGAAACACCTCAATGCGGAAAAATAAAAATCTCTTCAATCGGCGTATCCACCGCCCGCGATATGTCGATTGCAAGCTTCAGCGAAGGATTATACTGTGCTTTCTCAAGGCGCATAATGGTCTCCCTGCGCACCCCGACCTGCGCCGCCAGCTCCTCCTGCGTCAGCTCCTTCAGCTGCCTGTATTTTTTTAATCTGCACTCAAAATCCGGCATGTCCTACTCCTCACTTTCGTCAAGCAGTTCTTCATGGTCATATCGGTACAGCAGATACTCGCCAAGAAAAATATCGGCGGCAATGGAACATGATACTGCAACCACAAGGAATATCAGCCTTGCATCCATGGTTTTCAAAAGCCTTCCCTCTGCTGCACACAGTAATAACAAGGACACGAAGATACTGTCCAGCGCGAAGCCGTGCGCTTTCAGCTGTGCCTTACACTTATTTTCCTCATACCGCTCATCCTTGAGCGTATTCGACATTTTTCCCTCATAGAAAAAGCCAAAGAAACCAAAAAAGATGAAAAAGAAAAATGGGGCAATCTTTCCCTCCGCGCTGTATGTCCAAAATCCCATAAACCCTAAAAATCCCATCAGTCCCATAATACCGAATCTGGGGTTAATCCTTCTGGTGACACGTGCCGCGGCATCCCTCTTTCCCTTGACATAGCCTAGTCCGAACAGGAAAAACAGATACAGAACCATGCATCCGACTGCTATAAGCATCGGCAAATCCCTGACCGTAAATTCATACGGCATCTCCATCGGCACAACCAGCCGCGAGTCGTTAAATGTAACCGCGTACCATGATGCCCCAATTACCATTAACAGACAGACAATGCCCATGCCAATGATAATCCTTACGTTTTTCTTCTTTGCTTCTTTTTCCTTAACTTCCTTTTTCATAAAAGCCTCCTTGACCCTGAATATTCTATTTTGTTTTACCGTTGCAGAAGTGATATATTTGTATCTTGATGAGATAAATATATCGCTTTTTATGATAAATGTCAACACAAAAAAACAAATTCATGTATCTGCCACTGTGCGCTGTGGAGTTTCTGCTTGACAAGCATGAGCATTTCCTTTGCCTGCCCCAACAGAATGTTATATTGGCATCCTTCGACGAACCACTGAATAAACTGTTTTTAATCCGTTTACACACTCAACCATCAGTTGAGTTCACGCATTCAACCAGAAGTTCGTGTCATATTCCATCGTTTTGTGGTAAAATGAAAACATACTTGGACAAAATACTTCTACGGCGGCAAAACACGCTGCCCTAGAAATATGAAATTCCACACTATCTATTTGAGCCGCCAGAGGCGGCATGGGGGGAGTAAAATGAACCAAAAAGAAATCGGAAAATTTATCGCAAAATGCCGTAAGGAGAAAAACCTGACACAGGCGCAGCTCGCAGAGAAGCTTGGCATCACAGACCGGGCAGTCTCAAAGTGGGAGACCGGAAACAGTATGCCTGACTCTTCCATCATGCTGGAGCTTTGCGGGATTTTGGGCATTACGGTAAATGAACTGCTGAGCGGGGAGGAAATTCATATGGAAAATTTTGAGAACAGGGCGGACGAAAATCTGATAGCACTGAAGCGGCAGGATGAAAACAATCTCAGCAAAAACGTGGTCATCTCCATGATTTACTCACTGACGCTGCTTGTGGGCATCATGGTCTGCATCATCTGTGACATCGCACTCTCGGGCAGGCTCACATGGTCGCTGATTCCCATAAGCTCCATTGTCTTCGCGTGGGTCATTTCGTTTCCCATCATGATACTGGGCAGGCGGGGAATCACTGGCGGTCTTATTTCACTGAGTTTGTTTATCCTGCCCTATCTATATTTGCTAAGCTGGCTCATCAAGGCACATGCCGTCTTTTCCATCGGCGCACGGATGGCGGTAATCGCCATGCTTTATATATGGATGGTATTTTTCTTATTCAAACGGTTCCATAACAGGCGCCTTGCGGTCTGGGGCACTGCGGTGCTGCTGCTGATTCCGCTGCAGTTTGTCATCAACGCGGTACTGTCAAAAATCATATCCGAACCGCTCATGGATATCTGGGATGTCCTGGTTGCTTTTATGATTCTGATTGTGGCGTCTGTCATCTTTATCTTTGATTATGCCCATAAAAAGGGGATTATGTTCAGGCGGCAGTGACGCCTGAACATGAAATTCCGCATCTGTTATATAAATTGTTTGCATTTTAGACCATAATCTGGCACAGCTTGGCGAGGAATGGACAACCTGCGGCACTCATTATATCCAGATCTGTCCGGACTGCCACATCGCAGCAATACAGTACCAGCAGACGTAGGGAACTGTAGAAATATAACTGACGCATCTTGACTTGACTATTTCTCCGATTATGCATGCCAAAAAGCCTCGTCGTAGCCCGCTACGCCTACGTTTTTTGACATACATCCTCGAAGAAATATCCTGCGCAATATGCATCACTTATTTTCCTACAGTTCCTAAGGAGGATTTTGTATATGGACTTTCCATTTGACGACGCACCGAACACCGCAGTGATTACTTGCTGTCATATCCTGGATCACGGCGCACCCATCCTACATGTTTCGCATGACGCGGACGACGGCATGTGGCAGTTTTTGTGCGGTGCGTGTCACGACGAGAGCGAGGGAAGGATTGTCTCGCTTCACTACATTTATACTCACGATTCAACCGTAGCCCAGATTGCCCGAATGCCGTGCGGCTGCATGGCAGACCGCGAGACTGCAGGCCGCAACTGGGATATCCAAAGGGAAATTTAAAAATCTATTTTCCAAATCCAAGATTATATGGGCAGATATCTCTGCATATTGGTTTTTTTCATCATTTCCTCCAAGTCTTTATGTCCTCCCCAGATTTTGAATGCTACTTATTTGCTCTTCTGATTATATCACATCCAAATCGGGGATTCTACCAAAAATATTTTATCTGTAACAGGAAGCCGAAGGCTGAACTGTTCCTTTTGTCTCCCTGCTGCCAATGGCATGAATTAGCCAAAATCCCGGTTCTATGCTAAAATAACATAGCGTATATTTATCGGCATATTTCCTCTGCATGGAACTGCACATAAAAAACCTGTCACACGGACAAAGCAGCGTTGTCTAATTATATAGGAGGTAAAAATCTATGAACAACAATATGAATCCGAACAGGAACCAAAAAACAAATCAGGAACTACAGGCTCTCGTCGAAAACGCCACAACAGGCGACAAAAAAGCCCTTGAGACGCTCGTTGCCAGCGTACAGGACATTGTATTTAATTTATCCCTGCGGATGCTTGGCACATTTGCCGACGCGGAGGATGCCACACAGGACATTCTGCTGAAAATGATTACGCATCTGTCCTCTTTCAGGGGCGACAGCGCCTTTACAACTTGGGTGTTCCGCATTGCGGTAAATCATCTGAAAAATTATAAAAAGCATATGTTTGCCCGCCATCCGCTGAATTTCGAATTTTATGGAAATGACATTGAACATGCAAAAATACAGGATGTGCCCGATTTAACGCAAAATGTGGAAAGGAATATCCTGGCAGAAGAGCTGAAGCTGTCCTGTACCAATGTGATGCTGCAATGCCTTGATGTGGAGAGCAGATGCATCTTCATACTGGGTACCATGTTTCAGATTGACAGCCGCATCGCGGCAGATATTCTGGAAATGACACCAGAAGCGTACCGCCAGCGCCTCTGCCGGATCCGCAAAAAAATGGCGGACTTTCTCGGGCAGTATTGCGGGGAATATGGAAACGGCAGATGCAGATGCAGGGAAAGAGTCAATTATGCAATCCAGAGCCATAGAATCAATCCGTTGCAGCTTGACTATATGACAGCCGCGGAAATCCCCCTGCAGACCATGATGGATGTGAAAAACGCCATGGAAGATATCGATGATTTATCACAGGACTTCTCATTTTGCAAGCCCTACCAGTCTCCCGAGCGCACCCGGCAGCTGATACAGGAATTTTTGGATTCCACGCAGTTTTCCATTATCCAGAACGCGTAAAGGAGAAAAATACATATGAATACACAGTGCATGATAGATTACTTAACAGCATTGGGCATGAATAACAACCGCGAATGGTACCATGCCAACAAGGACAGCCTGAAAATGGCAACTGACGAATTTGAAAATTTATTGCAGTCGCTGATGCTGGAAATCGGGAAATTTGACAGCAGCATACTGGGTCACAATCCAAAGGACCTTACGTTCAAGCTCGTCAGGGATACCCGTTTCAGCCATGACAAATCGCCTTATCATCCTGCCTTCCGTGCCCATATTTCCGCAGAAGGGAAGCTGCCCGTCCCTGTCGGCTATTATCTTATGATAAAGCCAGGCAATCAGTCATTTCTGGGTGGCGGCTTGTTTGCGGATATGTTTAAGGACGCAACAACAATGATACGCAATTATATTGTCGGGCACAGCCAGGAATGGGAACAAATCATCCATGAACCGGCGTTTGAAAAATATTTCACTGTACGGGGAACGGCATTAAAAAATGTCCCTGCCGGGTACGACAAGAACCATCCTCTTGCAGAATATTTGAAACATAAAAGCTGGTATCTGGAATATCCGATAAAAGACGAAGCGTTACAGAATGCAGCGCTTTTTGTCACAAAGGCGGCAGAGCTTTTCCAAATTATGAAACCCTTTAACGACTATCTGAACAGGGCGCTTGCAGGATTCCAAATGCCGTCAAGGTAACAAATACTGCAGCAGGAAGGAGGCATGATACCTCCTTCCTGTCACTTTGTTCAGTTTTCTTCTGCTGCCTTATATGGCTCACGCCCATCCATGCGCTCAAATGAAAACTGGTCGTCAAGAATCGTGATGGCAATGTCATCGCTGCTGAACTTTCCTGCAATCTCATGAAGTTTTCCCCGCATCTCCTCGTCCGTCATTGCTACCAGATAGTCAACCGATGATGATTCCCAGAACCCCAAAACCGCGTCCATCATTCCGCCAATACAGCGGTCGCGTTCACCAACACTGACTGTTTCCTTGTCGGAAATATGATAGGAAAAGGTATAATACAAGGTGCACCATGCACTGCGATTGCTGCCCTGGTCAAATGCCTCCTTGTCACGCAAAAAGACATCCTCGACAACGTCGCGTTCCGGTTCACTTTTCTGAATACTCCTGACGTACGCTGCGTTCTCCAGTGTTGACAGATGTACTGTCGTTGCCGCAAATTTCTTCTCCTCTTCAGTCAGCAAAACACGGTAATCCGCATACATATTGTCAACGGCAATCCGCTCCTTCCGCTCAAAATTCTGATTCGTCCATTCCAGAAGCTCCCCATTAAAATCCGCAATCGACTTAGCGCGGTAATCCGGCGTTTTCAGCGAGAAGAGACTCTGGTAGTCCTCCTCTGTGGCAGGCACATCTTCCCGGAGGCTGTCAAAATATTTTTCCTGTCCGTTTTGATATGCCTCTGTCACGGCGCGGCGTTTTTTTGTCGCTTCCTCCATCTCCTGTGGTGTAGCCTCCCGCAGACCGGTGACTTTCCTGCCGTCATACTCAACGTAAAGGTCCACCGCATCATCGGCGTAGATGCCCTCTCCGATACCGATATGTGTGGAGATAAATAAATTTTGCACGGTATCATAAATTGCGCGGACTTCCTTCCCCTTGAAATACATTCTGTACTCATCTGTATCCCAGTCATATCGGTATGTCAGCCCAAACGGCACGTAGGGCTTTACCATATTTTCCCACTCGACCGCGGACTCCTGCATCCAGTCATCCATCTCCTCAGCAGGCACTTCCCCTAATGGGGTATAAAAATACGAGACCGCAATCCGAAGCCGCCTGTCCCCATATGTCGCCTTGATATTGACAATCTCCTCGTCAATCAGCATCTGCATAAGCTCCTCGTCGCGCAGTTCCGTCACCAGCAGTTCACCCTGTCTTTTCTGAAAAAAATCGTTTAACCTGCCCATCACGCTCCGGCGTACGTCATCGTACTCCCCGACCGTCAGCGCATCCGCATCCAGAACTGTGAGTGTCACCGTATATTCCATGCCTGCATTGTCCGATGCGCCGGAATAATCTGTCACCGCATATCCGCCAAAATCCCTTGTACGCCATTTCTCACCTGTCAGCGGTTCATAAATATTGTAAAAAAATGAGAGCATCTCCTTTGTATTCTGGTCAGCCGTCCCTTTTCCCTCATATATCGCATACAGTATTTCGTCCTGGGAAAAACGCTCCAGCAGCTCCCTGTATTCCTCTGTGTCAGTGAGCGTCCACACCTTCTCCTGATAGTCGGAAATGCTCATATTCTCATACCCGTCCAATTGCAGGGCAAGCAACTTATGCCACTCTCCATCTGTAAAATCTGTGCCGGAAACTACACCTGTATTTGTCTTTTCCGTCTGTTCTGCCGCAGAGGTGGCAAAGACCGCAGTCACACTGATAACCAGTACTGCTGCCAGCGCCACCGCCGGGACTGATTTCTTTTTCATTTTCATAATTGCCATAATCCTCTCCTCCATCGCATTCTTTCCTATTTTTAACAACAGTCCGCTTCCAAGCGGCAAAAAATCCACCACGTTGCTGCGCCTTGCTTCCATCTGAATCAGCATCTTTGCATACGCCGACCTGGTTGCCACGCCAAAACGGCGCACAACATGCTCGTCACAGGAGATTTCCACATCCTGGTTCAAAAGTACATACATTATCCACACCAGCGGATTAAACCAGTGGATACAGAGTGCCAGAACGCAGACAAGCTTTGTCAGCGCGTCGAAGCGGCAGATGTGGACATACTCATGCATCAGGACATATTGCAGCTGCTGCGTATTTTCCCAGTCGGTATCTTTCGGCATCAGAATTACCGGGCGCCAGATGCCGTAGGTCAGCGGCGTGGAAATCCTGTCGGACTGCCGGATGGTGACCAGACGGCGGCGGTGTTTTTCAAGCCAGTGCCGTGCATATGAATTTTCCACCGGAAATGAGGTCTGAAACTCAATGCTGCAGCGCAGATAGGCAGCGATAAAATATATCATACAGGCAAACATCCCAACACACCAGACAACAGAACATATCGGGGCAATGTTCACATAAAATGCAGTCAGCCTTTCCGCAATTGCCGAATACATGACACCCATGTCATTTTCAAGGCTTGGGCTCTGGGTTGTATTATTTGTGACATTAATGTCATATTTTGGCGGCTGATTTGCGTTTATGCTACTGTGCTTAGCTATATTATTTTCCGGTGGATGTTTTTTATTTTCATCATTTATGACATCCGTGTCACTTACAGGACTTGTATTCTGATCCACAATGCTTTTCAGCGCTGAGCCATTTCCCATGGCTAAATCCGTTCCTGCACGCAGCTCCCACCCCGTTTTTTGTTCCATCCAGGAATATACACTAAGCTGCGATGGAACAGAAAACGGCACCAGCAGCCGGAGCAGCACAATCCCCCATAAGATCAGGAATGTATCCTTTGGCAGCCGGTTCATTGCCAGCGCACGCAGAACCACGACCGCCAGAATCAGAACCGCACCGGAAAAACTCATCTGTACTATACTCATCTTTCCCCTCCTCCCAGCAATTTTGAAGCGCCTTGCCGCAAACGCTCCCTACCTGTCGTCTTCCTCCTCAACAATCTGCCGCAGCCGTTCAATCTGCCCGGCTGTCAGCTTTTTCCTGCCAAGCAGCGCGGCAAACAGCTTGTCGGCTGAACCGTCATAAACCTTGTCAATCAGCTCATTCGTCTCTGCCTCCTGCACTTCCTCCTGCGAAATCAGCGCATGGCACATGAAATTCGGTTCGCTCCGCTCGATCGCGCTCTTTTTTATACAGCGCTTAATCAATGTGTAGGTCGTATTCTTATTCCATCCAAGCTCCTTGTTCAGCACATCCGCCACCCGCTTCGCAGGCACGTCACCCTCTTTCCAGAGGACATTCATCACCTTTAGTTCGGAATCAAAAAGTTTTGTCATGTCGTTGTTCTCCTTAAAATTTTTTTAACGCCTTCTTATCTGCCCATCACATCCAGACACCCTTGGCATCCAAAATGCCTGACGCAGATAAGACTGTAGTAGTATCTATTTCCAGACTACTACAGTCTTACTTATTTGTCAAGCCATAAACGACAAAATTTAACCTTATAATAATTTCTAAATAGTTTTCGTGCCGTTCCCTGCTTCTTATTCCCTCCATCTTCCCTCACCTCCTACATTAATGAAACCGTAGACGGACTAATTGCTGAAATAAAAAAGGAAGGTTGACTCCTTCCCCAAAAGATAGTGTAACTTTACTTGGGGAATTTTTCCAGAAAATAAAACGGAGCACCTG
>CARTDA010000033.1:0-45925 GCA_949066965.1 uncultured Lachnospiraceae bacterium | reverse complement strand
GACTTTTAATCAAGTTGTCCGGGGTTCGAGTCCCCGATGTCTCATGAAATGAAAATCGCTTGAAAGCTTGTAAAATCAAGGCTTTCGGGCGATTTTTATTACTGCCAAAAACTCGAAAAAATTTGAAAAAATTGTATAGCATTATTATAGCATAGGGGCATTTTATAGCAAAATTATAGCAGGATTATAGCGCAATAGCCTTGTTCAATTTCTCTTGCACAGCTTCCTTTTCTTCGTCCAGATGTGCGTACACCTCCATGATCATTTTCAGGTCAGAATGTCCCATCAGTTCCACGGCTTTCTTTTGACTTATGCCGGAATAATACAGCATGGTACAGTAGTTATGTCTGAATATGTGAGCTGTCAATCCCTGTATGGGCTCTGCGCCGATTTCCTTTTCCTTGTCGGACGTAATGGCGGAATTCATCTTTTTGATGATCCGTTCCCACATTCTCACATACTGCGTCCTAGAGAGCGTTTCCGTGGTTTTCCCTTTGAAAAGGCAAAAACTATCGACTGACCGCAAAAAATCCCTTAGAAACGATTCTGCGCTTTCTGGGATAGGTAGTGTGCGGTTTCCTGCGTCGGACTTCGCGCCATCCTTGATTGTAGGTATATTTTTATCAAACACGACGGTCTTGTTGACTGTCAGAGTCTTTTTCTTTAGGTCAATATCTGCTTTGGTGAGGGCAAGACATTCGCCGCGCCGTAGCCCAAAGTAAAATAGTAGCATTACAAAAGCTTTTTCCTGCATGGTAAAATCAGCTTTTTTAAGCGCTTCTTTTTCGATGTCCGTCAGGGCGCGCTTTTCTGTCTTGTGTCGTTTGGGCAGCGTTACTTTCTTCGCTACATTCTCATGTAGCAGCTTATCATCTATCGCACTGTTGAGTATCTGCACAAGTGTCAGACGGATAATTTCGCAGGTTCGGGGGTGCTCCTGCCGATCATTAATCAGTTTTTGGATATCAGACCGTACAATTTTATTCAGCGCCAGATGTCCGATTTCTGGCTTTATGTGGCAGTTGATAGCGTTTATATACATCGCCCTGGTGTTAATGCTTGCAGATGCCTTGTATGTTTCCAGCCAACTGTCAGCATAGTCTTTCAGCAGTGTATCAGATGTTTTGACTGCTTCGCCTGTTTTAATCTTCATTTTTAACTCAAAGATTTTTTCCTTCAGCTCTTTTTCTGATTTGGCAGACAGAAATACATTGTTTGGTTTGCCATCGGGCTTGTATCCCACCATGACCGTTGTTGCGTACCGACCGTCTTTTCGTTTTTTGTACTTTGCCATTGTATCAATCCTCCTTAAAAAGTGTATAAAAATAACAGCCAGCAATTTTTCGATTGCAAGCTGTCCCCGAAGATGATACAATATTTTTGCGTACAGATATCATATTCGGGTATCTATCAAAAGCCGTTCAGTGCTGGTAACACTGGGCGGTTTTTTTAATTATTCTTTTTCCTCCTCCACCAGCGCCAAAATAATCTTCAATATGTTTCTCATTCGCTCCGGCGGCATCTCGTCGATTGATTCAGGGGAGAGGTTGAGAGATTCTATGTATTCGGGTAGGGTCATGTTATATCTCGTTTTTAGACATAATATGGGTTGGGTTTTCCTAAAATAGAAATTAAATCAATTATCCATCCGATTCCACATAATCCACATGTACAAAGATATAAAATTCCCATTCCAGCTTTACCCTCGTAAAATTTGTGTCCGCATACTGTAAAAAGACATAAAAAGAATGCAATCCATTTATCTTTAGGATTTCCGCGGTAGATAGGCGTATTTACCGTTGCAGATGCAGACGCGGCAGCAGATGCACTGGAAGAATTATTTACAATAATGTTCGGGTTATTACTTCCCAAATCTTCAACCTGTTTTCCGCATTTTGGGCATACAACACAATCTTTGTCAATCTGCTCTCCGCAGAATTTACAAAATTTCTTATTTCCTATTGGTGTTCCACAGCTTGGACACGATGTTGCCTGATCTGAAATTTCTTTCCCGCATTCGGGGCAATTAATAAGTGCCATTTTGCTTTTCCTCCTAAGAAATTATAATTTTATCATAAAAGCTAATGCTTTTATTTCAGTTTGACTTCAAGCGCCGGAGTAAAGGAAATCTTATATTTCCCATATACAACACTTGTCCCATATTTACTTTCATATTCTTTTAGAGCATCTAACAGAAAATCCTCTGTTACATTCAAATATTCTGCCGTTTCTGTCAGACTCTCACAGCCGTGCCTATATGCCTTTACGATTCCAGACAGACCAATAAGCCTATCATAAGCCCACAAACGAGCGCGTCGCTCTTGTTTTCGGTTGCTGGCGTTTGCCTGGTCGAGGATATTTCCCACGGTTGTATAGTAATGCCCTAATTCTTCTGCGAGAACACATGATTTTCTTATTGTGTTCATGTCGCTTCTTATTAATATTTTGTTCCCTTTTATTCTCCCATCATAGAGCCGTAAGGGTTTCTCTTTAGTAATAATGTTGTTGCTATCGCTTTCCATAAGCAATAATTCATAGTTCAACTTCATCACCACCGTGTTATTCGTCAAAATATTTGTCGTCGGCATCTTCTGGAATGTCCGTGGTATCTATATCTGTCCTGTGATGCGCGGCGTTTGGAATCAAATGTTCTTTTATTGGAACGATTTCAGCCGAAAATTCTGTACTAAAGTCATTGTCGGATTTTGTGTACTGTGAAAGCTCTGTTAGTTCCTTGACTCGCTTTGTAGCTTCGTGCTTTCCAGTATCGTTAAGTAACTCATAATACTGCATAATTTTATGGGGTTTCTCTTTTTCAATAGAAACATCTGCATAAATATTTCCCCCAAACTTTATTTTAGCTTCTTTTATAAAATCGTCATAGTTTACTTTGTAAAATTCACAAAGTTTCTTTATAGTTCCGACTTTAATCTTTCTTTCGCCGCATTCATATCTTTGCAAAGATTTAGGAGCAATATCTAAATATGCGGCTGATATTTCCAAAGACAGACCTTTTTCCTCACGAATTTCGCGAAACATTTTTCCGACAATTCCATATAATTCAAGTTCGGACTCATTCAATACTATCACCTCTCTTTCACTTATGAACTATTATAGCCCAAAAGTGGACAAAATGCAATAACTAATTTAATTTTTTTGACCAAAAACGGTTGACATTAAAAAGGCAAGATGGTATTATAATGGTGTGACCAAAATTGGTCAAAATGAAAGAGAGGTGATATTGTGATACAGAATGTCCAGATTACTGGGAAAGTTACACTTGCGGAATTAAGAGCGTTGGCAGGTATGACGCAGGAAAAGTTTGCGAAGTTTGTGGGGATTCCATATACTACATATAGAAGATACGAAAAGAATATCGAGAGCGCAGGCTTTTCAGAAGTAGTGCGAATCTGCGACAGGGTTGGAGTTGGCATCGAAAAGATTAAAGTGTAATTTTTTTAATCCTATTTGACCAAAAACGGTCAAAGTATTAATTGGTTGATTTCGGGAGGGGGTGAGGAAGGTGGATAATAATACATGTCAAAATATTGACAAGACAATAAATTGCATATGTGATTGGATTCAGCAGGAAATTAATCCAGATGAACTTTTTAGAGATAGAAACAAAAAAGAAGTCATCGAAATGACATCTGCTCTGGCAGCTTTGATTTCCGCTAGAGCAGATGTTTTGTAAAACCCTAACTGTCAAACATGCGTTCCTGTTGCCTTTTCTTGTTGTGAGTGCAAATCTTTTCATAGGCA
This sequence comes from uncultured Lachnospiraceae bacterium, assembly GCA_949066965.1. Classification (GTDB taxonomy): domain Bacteria; phylum Bacillota; class Clostridia; order Lachnospirales; family Lachnospiraceae; genus COE1. The sequence continues at coordinate 42,163 of CARTDA010000033.1, read as the reverse complement.
TCAAGGTACGTGTTAAGTATTTGTTCGGGTGTCATTCCCGATAAATCTTGATTTTCCACATAAAGCATTGCGAGTGCTTCGTGGAAACTACGAGGGAATGTTTTCAAGTTTACATTATTAGTCATTACTTATCTCCTTTCTTTCGTACTCGGCTTGGCAGAGCCTGTACTTAGATTATAAGAGATAAGCAAAACAAATTCAATACAAGGAGGATAAGCAAGCGAGAAAGCTTAAAAGAATGGTCGCAAAGACCAACATGAAAAAGAAAGGCATACATAAGCCTTTTAAGAAGTTTAATGGCACAAGCTACTTTGCGGAACATTGGCGCGAGTACGTCTAATTAAAACGCCCCATTCAGTACCGACATACCGAACAGGGCAGTAAAAGCATTAAGGTAGTAATGCGATTACAGTAGGTAGTATATCATATTTCCTCTGTATTCGCAAGAACAGGAGGAAAAATATGGAATTTAAAGAAGCAGTAAAGCAGATTAGCAAGGCAGAAAAACACGTTGACAAGGTATTAAAGGCGGCAAGGTTGCAGAGATGTGAGAAGCAGGGGCTTTCAGAAGAGACGATATTTGCAATGTTTACCCTGCTGTTGATGTTTGGCTTTGCGATTGCGCTGTTTGTATTTGGATAGGAGGGGTTGCATGGTACAGGAAGCATTAAAGGAAGCGGCGGACAAGCTTGGGATTAAGCTTTTGAAGTCCGACAACATCGAGTTGGGGAGCGTCATTCCCTTGCCGGACGGCAGGACAGGCGCGGTTGTGGAGGAGGTGGAGCTGTGCAGTTCCCGCGAAAAGTCATGAGTTTGCCGGAAGTGCGCAAGGAAATGGGCGTGCCTGATGATATGTTGCGGCACATAGCGCATACACCGGGGCAGAAATGCGCATTTAGGAAAAGCGCAACCGGGCAGGGCAAGATATGGTTTGATACAGACAGGCTTGCCAAAGAGCTTGAAAAGAGAATGGCGAGGTGAGGGGGATGGAACAGGAAGTTTTAAAGATACTGTCCAGCGGAAAGAGCACGGAAAGGTACGAGAGAGTGCTGCATCTCTTCAACAGCGAAGATTCTGGCGAATATGAGGAAGATGAAGAACAGCCCCAGAGGAAGAAACGGTTCCTTGGCTGGGGCTGCATGAGAAATAATTTATCAGTGCTTATTATAGCACAGGGCAGGAGAAAAGTAAATGTATGTATGTAACATCTGCGAAGCAAACTGCGACGCCGGTGAACTGATTGGCGGCATCTGCCCAGAATGCGCTGAAAAGGAGCGGTTAAGGCAGATAATGTCGGCGCAGTTTGCAAAGATTAAAGACAGCTGCGGTATGCAGCTTAGATTGGAGGATATGGGAAACGAGGTGATTTGCAAGTGATTGTTTTTTGCGAGATTGAGGATTGTGCATATTGCAGAGATGGGAAATGCGTAAAAGAAGTTATTTTTCACAAGCGGAAGACTTTTAGCGGATTTCGCAGCGGGGAACGCGAGTGGAGTCCAGCTTGTGAGGATTATAAGGAGATTAACAATGATTGAGACGGTTGAAAACAAGATGGTTGTTGATGCCGCGTGGGATGAAGATGATTCGAGATATGATGATATTCCCCGGTGCGAATGCTGTGAGGAAAAGATACAGCAGTTTCGGGCGCTGCATATCCTTTCCGGGAAGAAACGAGTCTGGATTTGTGATAGATGCATCGAGGATATGAAGGAGGTTACGGGTTGGTAAAGAAGCACATACTTTCCAGCCGTGATGACTGGCTTGAAAACAGGTTAAAAGGTATAGGCGGTTCGGAAATCTCGGCAGTTGTCGGCTGTAACCCATATATAGACAATGTAACCCTGTGGGAAATTAAGACCGGGCACCGTCCGGCTGATGATATATCAGACAAGCCCTATGTGCAGTATGGGACACGGGCGGAGGAATATCTAAGGGCGTTGTTTGCGCTGGATTTCCCGCAATACAAGGTGATGTATGAGGAAAACAATTCTTTTACCAATGACCGTTATCCGTTTGCGCAGGCGTCTCTTGACGGGTGGCTGGAAGATGAAAGCGGTCGGCTTGGGATTTTGGAGATTAAGACAACTGAAATCCTTAGAGCCGGACAGAGGGAGAAGTGGAGCGACAGGATACCTCAGAACTATTTCTGTCAGGTGTGCTTTTACATGGCGGTGATGGAGTCGGATTTTGCAGTGCTGAAAGCACAGCTTAAGACGGATTTTGACGGTGATGTGCGGTTAGAAACAAGGCATTACCACATCGAGCGCGGCGAGGTGCAGGACGATATTGATTATCTGATGCAGAAAGGGGCGGAATTTTGGGAGTATGTGAAAAGTGATACAAGGCCGCCGGTAATTCTGCCGGAAATATAAGAAAGAGAGGATTAGGAAATGGAACTTAAAGTTGAACAGGTGGCAATCCCTGAAAAGATTGCGTTTAACTACGAGGAACTGAAACAGGAGCTGTCCGACAAGGTAAAGATGTATGATACGCTTGTCTATACGGACGACCAAATTAAGAGCGCAAAGGCTGACCGGGCAGACTTAAACAGGCTGAAAAAAGCGCTGAATGATGAACGTATCCGGCGAGAGAAAGAGTACATGCAGCCGTTTAACGCTTTCAAATCGCAGATTAACGAGATTATCGGTATTATTGATAAGCCGGTGGCACTGATTGATAAGCAGATTAAGGAGTACGAGGAAAATCGAAAATGCGCTAAAAAGCAGGAGATTTTTAACTATTGGTGTGGGAAATATGAAAATTTTGAAAAAGTTTTTGGTAATCAGCCGCATATTCTCTTTGAAAAAATATTTGATGAAAAGTGGCTTAACTCTTCGGTGTCTATGAAATCCGTACAGACAGAGATTGACGCTAGGTTAGATGGCATCAATGACGACCTTTCCGCACTATCCAATTTGCCCGAATTTGCCTTTGAAGCTATCGAAACATATAAATCTACCCTTGACTTAAATAAGTCCATTGCAGAGGGACACAGGCTGTCAGAGATACAGAAACGCAAGGCGGAACAGGAGCGGATTAAGGCTGAACAGGAAAAGGCGAGAGCGGAGCAGGAGAGATTGCGCAGGGAACAGGAAATAGAAATCGCAAAGGCACATGAAGAGTATGCAGATGCTGCAAATGTCGGCGGCGTTCATATGCCCGGATTTCCTTACATGGAACCAAGTAAAACAGATTTAAGTCCACGCGATGAAATTCCGTTTGAATGTACGCAAACCATTATTAAAGAATGGGTGTCATTTAAGGCGTTTATAACCGTCGATGATGCAAAAGCGTTAAAGGAGTTTTTTGAGAGCAGGAACATTGAGTTTAGTAGAATATAAGGAGGATGAATTATGGCAGTACAGAACACATTAGCAAAGAAGGAAGTAAAAAAGAACGAGGTTAAGGTTGTAGCGAACGGCGAAGAATTTACCCTCACGCCCGAAACGGTGAAGGCTTACCTTGTGTCAGGGAACCGGGATTTGGTGACGATGCAGGAGGTTGTGATGTTCATGAACCTCTGCCGCTTCCAGCATCTTAATCCGTGGCTCAAAGAGGCGTACTTGATTAAATATAGTCAGAACGACCCGGCGGCGCTTGTGACCGGGAAGGACGCGTTCTTAAAGCGCGCGGAGGGCGAGACAAACTATGATGGGTTTAAAGCCGGGATTATCGTGCAGAACGAGGACGGCGAGGTAATTTACCGTGACGGTTCCTTTAAGCTTCCTGGTGAATCTCTTGTTGGAGGATTTGCAGAGGTTTTCCGTAAAGACCGTGACCACAGTTTTCGGGCGGAGGTTTCTTTTGAGGAATATGCTGCAAGGAAAAAGGACGGTTCTCTCAACAGTCAGTGGAGCAAGAAGCCTACAACAATGATTCGCAAGGTTGCGCTGGTGCAGGCATTAAGGGAGGCTTTCCCTGGTACGCTTGGCGGTATGTATTCCGCGGAGGAAAAGGGAGTTGACGAGCCGATTGATGTTGATGCGACGGAGATACCGCAGGAGGCACAGCAGAACGTGCAGGAACCCACGCCGGAGCAGTATGAGCAACAGTCCTTTGCGCAGGGCGGCGCGGAAGATGCGCTGTTTGGGAATCAGTAATTATGCGTCTTATCTGGAGGAATATTTGGAGAATTAGGAGGTCGTTGGCTATGCCAAAAGAAAGATTTAGTCCAAGTACTGTGAATGAATTAATAGAAAGTTTGGAATTCATAAGGGATGTATTAGATGGGGGAACGGAAATTTTATAAAAGCAGATTAGGCAACAATAAACCGTAGTATTTGTTCATGTGATATATCGCAGAATCGGCGGCGGGTGGTCTCTGCCGCCGGAAAGGAGGGCTATGAACAGCAGAAATAAAGGAGCAGCCGGAGAACGGGAACTCGCCGCAAAACTCCGGGAATATGGATATAACTGTCGGAGGGGGCAGCAGTACAGCGGCGCAAATGGTGATGCTGATGTGGTTGGGCTGCCGGGCATACATATAGAGTGTAAGCGTGTGGAAAAACTGAATCTGTATGATGCTATGGCACAGGCTGTAAGAGATGCGAAAGACGGCGAGATTGCGGCGGTATTCCATCGGAAGAACAATAAGGAATGGCTTGTGACATTGCGGCTTGATGATTTTATGAAGATGTATGGAGGGATAAGAAGTGCCAAACCGGATTATTAAGGAATCTATCTGCCGGAGCGATACGATAAATCTTCTAAAACCGTTTGAGGAGGTGCTTTTTTACAGGCTGATTGTAGTGTGTGACGATTATGGGCGTTTTGACGGGCGACCAGAAATAATAAAGGGTTCTTGCTTTCCATTGAAAGATACAGCGGTAAAAGACATTGGTACATCGCTTAAAAGATTGGTGGAGGTAGGATTGGTAGAACTGTACGAAGTACACGGGAAGCCGGTTCTGCAATTGTCAACATGGAGTGAACACCAGCAAATCCGCGCAAAGAAAAGCAAATATCCTGCACCTGATGAAACTTGCAATCAATTGATATCATATGATTGCGATAGTTCCCGTAATCGAGAATCGAAATACGAGAATCGAGAATCGTATTCGAGAAACGGAGATGCGCGCGCGCGCGAGGCTGGTGAAGTGCGTCGTTTTGAGGATTTTTTGTCTGCATATCCGAAAAATGCAAATCGTTTTCTCGCGGAACGCGAGTACGTTTCTCTTTTGCTGACAGGGAAAATAACAGAGGACGAGCTTGTATTGTGTTCCGAGAATTACGCAGAAGCTTGTAAGATTCAAGAAACGTCGGATAGGTATATCAAAAACGCAGAAAATTTCTTGAAGGATATGGTTTTCGAGAAGTATCTTCCTGGAAAATACAAAAAACCAAATCTCGAAAAAATAAAAAATAGATTTAATAATTTTCCACAAAGGGAATATGATATGGATGAGCTGGAACGACAACTGCTTGCCAATAATCCGGGAGGTGGTTAAGTGCGCAGAAAATGCCACACCTGCATATGCCGGACATGCTTGAATGTATGCAAATGTGAGGGCTGCACGGGGAAGAAAGAATCATGTGAGAGATATAGCGGATTTAGACAGTTGAACATTTTTGATACACCTCAGGAGCCGCAGCACCATTCAGTCCCCCGGCATTCATGGCAGCATTATGGAATCAGCAAAGAGCGGTACAGGAAGCTTACAGAATACATACAGTCCGGCATATATGCCTCTCTCGCTTCGCAGGCGGCTCATACAGCCAATAAAGACATTGCAGAGTATATTTTACTTAGCATTACACAAAACAAGTCCTATGACGCCTTAAGGGTGAAATGGGAGCTGAAAGAAATGGAGCGGATTCCGTACTGCCGGACGGATTTTTATGGGATTAGGAGATATTTTTTTAGTATTTTTAACGAGAAAATGAAGAGGATAGGGAAATGAAAACATTTGAACAGAAAATTGCAGAAACAGTAAATGAGAAGTTGAATGATGGTACTGTGGAAAAATTAGTTGAACAGTACATAGAAAAAGGCGTGTCTGATGCGCTGAAAGAAGTATTTTCTTGGAACGGAGAGGGAAAGAATCTGATTGAGAAAAAGCTGAATGAAACCATTGTTCCTGTCATTGAGCGACACAATTTTAACCAGTATCTCACAAAACTGGATTCTGTCTTGACGGAGATTGTTAATAATACAATCCTTACAGATAACAAGAAGATATTGGAAAATTTTAAAGAGTTGATGAAAGGGCCGGAAACCAAAGAAGTTAAGCTGTCGGATATATTTAAACGCTATTGTGAGCATGTTGCGAAGGACGTCAGCACAGATGATTTGGAATCCTGCTGTGACGATGGGGAGCCATATTACGAGCATGTGACCGCAAGCATGGAAGTGGAACACGAGGACAAAGGGTGGTTCAAGTCAAGTTTTGATGATTGCACCGTTAAATTTACCTGTGAAGAGGACGAGGAATTGAATTGTCAAGTGAAACTCTATAAGAGAACAGATGAAAAGAATTGGAGTTTCAGAGGGTATGGAGATTCTATTGACATTAATTCCTTGCGTAATTTGAGTAATTTTGAAGTGTTCCTCATGACTTTGAAGCGTGGTTTTGCGGATATTATCATGGATGAAGAATCGGACTACGATGATGATATTGAGCCGGAAATAAAGCCGGAATGGTCACTTGATTAATTTGGTACAACATCCCCCTGAATCCGTATTACAATATCATTAGGAGATTTAGGGGGATTGTGGAGGGAAAGGGAAATATGGAGAGATTAACAAGAAGACATGCGGACGGGGAGTTATTTCGTCCAGTTTATGTCATTGATGGAAGAAAAGGATATGTGAACGAAACGGATATAATTGATAAACTAGCAGAATATGAGGACTTAGAGGAACAAGGAAAACTGCTGAAACTTCCGTGTAAGGCAGGAGATACGGCGTATTATCTGGATAGATTTTGCTCGGGGTCTTCGTTAGATTGTCCGAGTAGACCATGCGAATCTTGCGAAGATTTTAAACTCGAAATTTACGAGGGAGAATTCAAGCTAAATGATATAAATGATTTTGGAAAGACCGTTTTCCTCACCAGAGAAGAAGCCGAAGCAGCATTGAAAGAACTGAATGCGGAATCGCCCCCTCTACCATGAGCCGGTTCCTGAATGACAAGACAGATATTCAGAAAAAGAACATTGACAAGATTCTGAAAGTTACAGGCTTGACCTATGAGGAATGTTTTGAAGTGATAGACCCGTTTGGATAATATGCAGATTGAGGTGATAAAAAGTGGCGAATGTTGGCAGACCTCCAAAGTATACGAGCGTGGAGGAAATAGGGGTAGGATTATGCAAATAGTAGAGAAGAACATAAATGAATTGACGCCATACGAAAACAATCCACGCAAGAATGACAAATCTGTGGATTATGTGGCAAACAGCATATCACAGTTTGGTTTTAAGGTGCCGATTGTGATTGACAGCAACGGCGTGATTGTTGCAGGGCATACAAGGTACAAGGCGGCAGTCAAGCTGAAAATGGACACTGTGCCCTGTATCATAGCAGACGATTTGTCAGACGAACAGATAAAAGCGTTCCGTTTGGCAGATAATAAGGTGGGAGAGTTTTCAGAATGGGATTTTAACCTGCTGAATGTAGAACTTGACGGAATACTTGACCTTGATATGTCCGATTTTGGTTTTGATTTAAACATTGATGAGGAAGAAGTAAAAGAAGATGATTTTGACGAAGAACCTCCGAAAAATCCGATTACAAAAAGAGGAAATATTTATAAACTAGGAAATCACTATTTGATGTGCGGCGACAGTACAAATAAAGATGATGTTAAAAAGCTATTAAAGGGAATAAAAACTGATTTGGCATTTTGCGACCCGCCGTATGATATGGATAATGATACATGGATAGAAAACCTTGATCAAAATAAAAAAGGTGCTCCGATTATCCTTATGGCAGCAGATAAACAGACCGCAAGACTTGTGAATAAAATACCTAATTTTAGACATTTTCTAGTACATAATAGGGTGAGACCGATATTGTCCAATGCATCAAGTCCAATGAGTCAACACACAATTATATCATTATTTTGCGACCACCCAAGCAAATATTTTGTGAATTTACATGATTGTTTTACAACAATTATTGAATGCGAAAAAGATTACAAAAAAGCAAAAGATGATATGCAAAGCAAAATGGGAAAACCGATAAAAGTTATTTCCCAAATGATAAGTCATTACTCAAAGAAAGAAAATGTGATATTAGATTTGTTTGGCGGTGGCGGAAGTGTAATGATTGCTTGCGAACAACTAAACAGAATTTGTTATTGCATGGAGTTAGATGAGGGACAGTGCGACTTGATTGTGCAGAGATGGGAAGAATTTACAGGTAAGAAAGCGGAATTAATTACATAAAAAAGAAAAGCCGCTTTAATCGGCGGCTTCATCTTCAAGATATTTTTTGATTAGTTCTTCCAGTAAGTCAGATACAGAGCGTTTTTCCTTGATAGCCTGAATCTTTATTTTTTCAAGCAGTTCTGTATCAATAGTAGTTGTGAATTTTTGTTTAGCCATTTCCTATACCTCCTACTATACAACGATACCATAAATGCGTATTGACGGCAAGAGAAAAAGATGATAATATTATACGTAAATAAATATATACGTATGGAGGTATTAAGGATGAAAATCATTTACGAACCCAAAGGGGCAGCATTGGAATACAGTCAACTTGCGTTAAACATTTATGAGGGCTGCGAACATGGTTGTTTATATTGCTATGCGCCAGCTTGCACATTTAAAAAGCGTGAGGACTTTTACGGACATCAGGTACATAGAAAAGATGTATTGAAAAAGCTTTCCTTCGACCTTGCGGAAATGAAGGAAAAAGCAGATAAAAGACGTGTGCTGTTGTGCTTTATTTGTGACCCATATCAAAAAGATGAACAGTTTAATAATTTAACGAGAGAATGTCTTGAATTATTTTGGAAATATAATATTAACTTCCAAGTGCTTACAAAAGGCGGAATGAAAGCAGCAAGAGATTTTGACTTATATAAAAACGGTGATGCCTATGCTTGTACATTAACTTTTGATGATGCGGAAAAAAGCAGATGTTGGGAACCGCTAGCAGCAGACCCGCAAGACAGAATAAGAAGTATAATTGTTGCTAAAAATAAAGGGATTGAAACATGGGTTAGCTTTGAACCTGTGATAGACCCAAATGAAACCTTTAAGTTGATTGATAAAACGTATGAATTTACTGATTTATATAAAATCGGAAAGATAAACAGATATAATACAGGAATAAATGTTGATTGGGGTAAATTTACATATTGTGTTGTAAATTACCTTGAAAGATTAGGAAAGAAATACTATATAAAAGACAGCTTAAAGCCGTATTTAAACAGAATGAGGTGTTAAGATGCCCAAGACTGGCAGACCAAAAAAAGAAATTGATAAACTGGAATTCGAAAAGCTATGCGGCTTGCAATGTACGCAAGCCGAAATATGCTCATGGTTTGACGTAACTGACAAAACGCTTGAATCATGGTGCAAAAGAACATATAAACAGACTTTTTCCGAAGTTTTTTCACAAAAGCGGGGAAAGGGGAAAATATCTTTGCGTCGGTCGCAGTTTAGGCTCGCGGAAAAGAACGCAAATATGGCGATATGGCTTGGAAAACAGTATCTTGACCAGAAAGATAATATTGAGGTTGAGGCAAAAGAAACGGTGATTATAATTGATGACATACCAAAATCAGATACAGATACCACTAACTAAACTTATTGCTCCATCATTTTACTCCGTCCATCGTGATATAGTGAGCGGAAAACATACATACTATGACCTTTACGGCGGCAGGGGTAGCACGAAGTCGTCTTTTATATCCGTTGAGATAGTATTTGGCATGATGCAAGACCCAATGGCGAATGCGGTTATATTCCGCAAATATGCAGTTACGCTCCGAGAATCCGTTTACGAGCAGATACAATGGGCGATTGATGCACTGGGGGCAACAGACTTGTGGGAGGCAAAGGTCAGTCCTCTTTCGTTCATTTATAAGCCCACAGGGCAAAAGATATTATTCCGCGGGCTGGACAAGGCAAAGAAAACGAAGTCTATCAAGGTATCGAACGGGTATTTTAAGTACCTTTGGTTTGAGGAATTAGACGAGTTCTCCGGGATTGAGGAAATCCGTACCGTGCAGCAGTCAGTTCTTCGTGGCGGAAGTAAATTTGTGGTGTTTAAGTCTTTCAACCCACCTATTACAAATGCCAACTGGGCGAATCAGTATGTAAATGAGCCGCGGGCGGATGCGTTGCGGCATAAGTCAGATTATACGACAGTGCCGAGTGACTGGTTAGGACAGCAGTTTATAGATGATGCGGAACACCTAAAAGAAACCAATCCGAAAGCATATCAGCATGAGTATTTAGGTATTCCTGTCGGGCTTGGAACGACCGTATTTGAATTTATTGAGATACGAGAAATCACAGACGAAGAAATCGCCAATATGGAGAGAATCTATCAAGGGCAGGACTGGGGCTGGTATCCCGACCCGAAAGCCTTTGTCAGACTTGGGTACAACAGGAACAAGGAAACGCTGTATTATCTTGATGAAATGGGCGGCTGTAAAATCCGTGTGGCAGATATGGCGGCGCAGATTAAAGCGAAAGGCTATGACGATTATCAAATCATATGCGGCGCAGACGAAAACGAAAGCACGGTTGACTTTAGGGATAAAGGACTTCCGGCGCGTGCGGCAGAGGTAGGACGAATGAGCCAGTGGGGCGGTTCCGTAAAATATACAATGGAGTGGTTGCAATGCCGGAAACACATCATAGACCCACGCAGAACACCGAGACTTTATAAAGAGTTTATAGAGTACGAGTTGGAAGTGGATGCAAACGGGGAAGTCATACCAACATACCCGGATAAAAACAACCATTGGATTGATGCAACACGGTATGCGATTAGTCCTATGGCATTAAGGAGGGGTAATAGCGCGTAATGAGTATGGATAAAGCGATCACTCAAGGCAAAGAGCATCGTAAGCCATATCGCGGTGCAAAAGCCATAGACTGCACTTGCCGAAATCATGGCGGGTGTGGTTGGTGCAAGAAAAATCGAACGCATAAATATGATAAAGAGGAGTTGCGTGCTGAACAGGAGTTGAAAGCATGGGAATAATTCAAACAATAAAAAGGTGGTGGGACAGTTTGTGGCAGAAAGAAGCGCAGGACAAATTCGGAGTTGAGACTATCGAAAGCGACGTGATGAAAGCGGCGCTAAACGATTGGGTGAATATCTATCAGGGGAAGCCGGACTGGATAACACAAGATAGTGACATTGAGGGTTACAATTTCGCAAAAACCCTGTGCAATAGAACCGCATGGCTTTCCACCCTTATGCTTAAAATAACCGTGGACGGTTCTGACAGGGCAGAAACTATAAATAAGCTGATGGGCGGCTATGTCCACCAGATGAAGAACGATAAATGTGAAAAGGCTTGTGCTTTTGGTTATATCGTCCTGAAGCCTAACGGAAAGACCATTGATTATGTTATGCCGTGGGATTTTGAACCGACACATGAAACAGACGGAAAGATTGACGGCGGCATATTTCACGACCACCATCACGAGCCGGGGGATAAGTGGTATTATACACGCCTTGAATATCACCGCTTCGAGGATTGGAGAGTTCCGCAGGATAATGATGTTAGATTGTACCGAATCACAAATAAAACATATAAATCTACTGGTGCAAATGGCATCGGGCAGGAGTGCAATATAAAAGAAACGGTATGGGCGGATTGGGAGGAAGATAAAGCGTTTACGGGGGTAGAAAGACCACTGTTTTCTATCCTTAAAATGCCGATTGCAAACAATGTTGATTTACAAAGTCCGTTAGGCGTATCGGTATTCTCCAACGCTATCCGGGAACTAGAGGGTCTTGACATAGCATGGACGCGCCTTGACGATGAAACCTATGACAGTCAGCATATCACATTTCTTGGCGATTCTCTTATCGAAGAACCAGGAACGCCAGTGAGAAAAAGACGTTCCTCCGGCGGTATCGTAGACAAAATAGGGAGAGCATTGCCCCGTAGAGTACGCATATTGCCCGGAAGCACAACCGGGGAAGAATACCACGAGGAAACACCGTCATTGCAGACGACGGACAGAATAGCAGAAATCAACCATAGACTGGACATGGTAGGCGTGAAGTGTGGATATAGTCCGGGGTGGTTCGTTCTTGACGGACGTACAGGAAGAATCACAGCTACACAGGTAGAAGCCGACAACCAAGAAACTATTGATTACATAAAGCATATAAGAGACGCTTTTAAAGTGGCTACGGACGGTCTTATCTATGCTATTGGATTTTATCTTGACATGGACAATCCAAACGACAGGCGGACGGTATATATCCCGGAGGAAGAATACAAAGAACTGGAAGCCGCCGGGGAGGATATGAAGTATTATTATACCGCCCATTATGCGTTGCAGGATATTACTTATAATTTTGACGAGGACAGATTGCGGCATTGGCAGTATGTACAGGCTGGGAAATATCCACTCTATCGGTACTATATGAAATTTGAGGGAATGAGCGAGGACGAAGCCAAAGCAGTAGCGGAAGAAGCCAAGAGCGAGAATGAGCCGAAAGAGGGATTGTTTGAGGAGGAGTAGAAGATGACATTACAAGAATTTGCTGATAAATTAGTGGAAGCATGGGGCGACATTTCTGAAAGAATGGAAGAACTGGCAGAAGCATTACGAAAAACATTTGATGAAGTCAATAGGAAAATAGAGGAACACAAGCGGCTATTGCGCCGACCGCCGAAATGGTACGACAAAGCCAACAATCCTGCTATGATTGTAAGTAGACGTAGGGTGTATCATTGCAGGGATAAGTGTTAGGAGGAATAGAAAATGGATAATTTGAACAGTTGCTATGATTGCATTTGGCACAGAAATGACGAGTGCCATTTACACAGAACAGAGACTGGAATTCCAGAGACAGTTTATGACGAACCTACGGATTGCAAAGACTATGAAGAGGAGCGGTTTTATGAGAATCAGGCGGCACATAGGGAATGTTGATATTGATATAAGTGATGCGAGGTTGCGGCGCAATCTGAAAGAAGCACAAAAGCTGTTGAATATGCAGGTAGTGGCAGACTGCTACCCTCTGATACCATTCCAGCAGGGCGCACTCCGAAACAGCGTGAACTATCCGCAGGGGATATACGGCGGCGAGATTGAGTATAACACGCCGTATGCGCACTATCAGTATGAGGGTATCGTATATGGACCGAATATCCCTATACGTGACGCAGGGGGCAATATAACAGGCTGGTACTCACCGCCAAGCAAGAATCCGACCGGGCAGCCGCTTACATACCACACAGTAGGAACGGGCGACCATTGGTTTGAAAAGGCAAAGCAGCAGCACAAGCAGGAATGGATAGATTTAGTCAAGAGGACAGCAGGAAAGGAGTAGGAAATATGAGTAAAATTAAAGGGAACTATACAATCGGAAATAAAGACGATTTGACATCAGCGGTTCATGGACTGGACATTTTTACAAAGAATTGGTGCATGAACTGTGCGGAAACAAACAAAACAAATGACCTTGTATTTAGGTGCAAGCAGTGCGAGTTTTCAACAGAAACAGGCGGTTGCTTAGTAAAAACCTTTGCAAATAATCACGAGCATAATTATTCAATGGATAATTTCGGTTCAATGGGTATGCTCTAATGCTACTGCCGGATTACTTCACAAACAAAGAGGATAGATTGCTTGAACTATATCGCCAACTCGAAGACTTTATCCTCAAAGACATAACCCGCCGCCTGCTATCCGCCGGGGAAATGACCGCAACCGCCGACCGCCTCATCTGGAAACTAAAGCAGATGGGAGAAAGTCAAGCGGCGATTGAACAGAAATTGCGGAAATTAACAGGACTAACACAGAAAGAGTTACGTTCCCTACTGCAAAACGCTGTTCTAACATCGTGGGAGGACGATAGAGCCACGTTAGGGCAGTTAGGCATAGAATTATCCAATCCGCTTAAAAACGCCGCTGTAATCCGTGTTATGGATGCTGAATTCAAGAAAAGCCTTGGGGAACTGACAAACCTCACACGCACAACTATGAAGCAATCACAGATTGACCTTATCAATATGCTTGACGAAGCTGATTTGCGAGTAGCGGCAGGTGTGCAAAGCTATTCAGCGGCGGTGTGTGATATTCTTGATAGATACGCTGGACGGGGAATATATGTGGACTATCCGAGCGGAGCAAGACGCACATTGGAATCGGCGGTTAGATTGTGCGTTGTCACATCAATGAATCAGACGGCGGCGCAAGTGACAAATCAGTACATAGTAGAGGCTGGTGCCGAATATGTACTTGTATCGGCTCATTTGGGGGCGAGAGTGGCGCAAAAAGGACAGCCGGCACTTGCTTCTCATGCGGACTGGCAAGGCAAGGTATATAAAATCCGAGGGACCACACCGGAATACCCGAATTTGCTGGAACGGACCGGCTATGATGTGGATCCGAACACCGGGCAAGGGACCGTTAAAAATCCCCTTGGATTGCATGGATATAACTGCCGGCACTCACATAAGCCATGGGATCCAAGCTTACGCAATCCCTATATGGACGAAAACGGAAATCTGAAAATAGACAGCGAGGAAAACAAAAAACGCTATGAGCTTCAGCAGAAACAGCGTGCTATGGAACGAAACCTACGGGCATGGAAACGAAAGCTGATAGAGAAACAAGCGCAGATAAACAATCCCCGTGAGGATATGGATGTTTCCAAGCTGCAACAAGACTATGACCGCATGGCGTATCAACTGACGCAGAAAAACAAGGCATACAACGATTTCTGCAAACAGAACGATTTGCAGCCGCAGTATGACCGCATAAAGGTAGCTGATTTTGGCAGGGAGCAGACAAAGCAGGCGAATCAGGGTGCAAGAAGATATATAAAGGAGAAGGAAGAATGAAAGCGACAATAGAAATCAGTGAGGAAACTATGAGTAGGCTGGCAGGTGCCTTGAACTTGCCACCGATTTATGATAAAGATTATGGAGTTGACGAAGACGCTCTTTCTTATGCAATCAATTTAATGGTAGAATTGTGCGCTGAATAATTGGTACAACCTCCGCCCGAATCTGTTGTAAAATTGTGGTGGGAGGTAGGGAAGATGATTGATGAAACAAAATTGATTGATGAATTGAAGCAAAGTGGAATGATTGCTGATAATGAGTATGGTAATGCTATGCTTGATATGATTAACGGTCAACCCAAAATCGGCGGCTGGATTCCATGCAGTGAGCGGTTGCCGGAGGAATCATTATGCAGCGTAATTGGTTGGGATGAATACAGGAAACGGTGCTGTTTCGTTCAGTATTTGGGCGGTAGATGGATTCTTGGAAATGATATTGAATCGGTAAAAATCACTCATTGGCAACCAGTTCCAACAGCTCCTTACGAGGTTAAATCTGATGAATAAATGGATAAAATACAACCCCAATCCCAAGGAAAGGCGTGTCGGCGACTGCGCCATTCGTGCTTGTTGCAAGGCTACAGGGCGCACATGGAATGAAGTCTTTGACGACCTTGTGCAGATTGCATACAGGCAAAAGGACGTTCTGTCAGCGAATAAGGTGTGGGGTGAATATCTTTCAGACAACGGCTATGTACGCTATGAGCCGGATTATCCTATGGACGTTTACAAATTCTGTTGCAACTTCCCACATGGTACATACGTTCTTGGGCTTGATGGTCATGTGGTGACGGTGGTGGACGGAAAATACTGGGACACATGGGACAGCGGCGGCAAGAATGTGATTTATTTTTGGGAGAGGGGATAGACATGGATGTAAAGGATGCTATTGGAATTCAGATAGCTTTAAAGAAAGCATATGAAAAAACCTCAAAAGAAATAAGCATTGCTTGTGAAATGGCTGCTGTCGCATTGGAAAAACGAGATAAATTAAATCCAGTGTCAAACAAATACTATTATTTTTGCCCAAATTGCGGAAATAGAAGAAGTATCAAACAAAAACACAATTTCTGCCACGATTGCGGGCAGGAATTGGATTGGGAAGAAAATAGCAAAGACTGATTGCAACCACTCCCTAAAATTGCTATAATGAGGGAAATATATATAGAAAGAGGGTTAATTTGTGGAAAGCAAAGATAACATGAATGAAAAAGATAACAACGAAGTATTTGCGTATGAGCTTTTGTCAGATGCAAGAGATAATTCCGAAAGATGGTTTAAGGCATTCCTTGCTATGGTAAAAATCAATGTAATCGAGGTATTCGTAATGCTCGCTATGGTATTTGGTTTTATTTGGTATCTCAACCAGTATGATTTTGTAAGTACTGTTGAGCAGACAGGGATTTATACACTTACAGATAGTCAAGGTAACGTAATCAGCGCGGATATCACACCAGATCAGATCGAGAAAATTATGGAGATTATAAACGATGGCAAAGACGAAAGTGACAAAGAGCAGAACTAAAAAGAGTGGTAACAGTAAAGGGACTGCTAGACGCAAAAAGAAATAGGAGTTTGATTTGAAAGTAAATGATTTTACATTGCCACAAATTGAATACTACCGTGCATTTTGCAATTTTGATGAAAAAGAAGCGGCATTGTTTGAACTTAGGCGACAAAATATTCCTCTTGCTCAATGTGCCGAGATGCTTCATTATGAAGATATAAAGAAATTAAGCCAAAGAGTAAATAACAAAGTACTAAAAATGACCAATGCAAAACGCATGGACGAATGGATAGAAAATGTATATTGGAAAAATATAATGCAAAATCAGTAACTTTTTGACAACTTTTTAAGAACTTTTATAAGCCTAAAACGGTACTTTTTGATACTGTTAAGGGCTTATTTTTTATGCGAAAATTTACCCATAGAAAGAAATCGGAGGGCGTACAGATGGCATTAACAATGAATCCGGCACTGAATCAGCAGATGGCGCAGTTGGAACGGGAATACGAACAGCGCAAAGCTAATATCATGCAGAGTTTTTATAATCAGCCACAAGGCGGTGGCTGGGGACAGCAGAGCGCACCAACCCCAACGCAGAACGTAGACTGGATTAGGGTTTCTGGCATTGACGGAGCAAAAAATCAGATTGTGCAGCCGGGACAAACCGTTTGGATGATGGATAACAACGAGCCGTATTTTTACGTTAAATCTGTTGATAAAATTGGCAGTCCTGAATTTCATGCATTTTTCTTTCAAGAGATTTCGGAGTCTGAAATCAATCAGCGGACAATGCCAACAGAGCAACCGCAAATAGACCTCTCTCAATACGTCCAGCGTGGCGAATTTGAGCAGTTAAAGGCAATGATTGAACAATTAACCAATGCACAAGAAAAACAGCCTGTAAAGGCAAATAAGGAGGTTGTGAGCAATGGCGAATCCGTTAATGGGAATGATGGGAAACAAACAGGCGCAGGGAGGGCTTCCGGCGCAAGGGGGAAATAAATTCTCCCAGATGATGAATGAATTTAAGCGTTTCCGCCAGGAAATGCAGGGCGTAAACCCACAGGATAAAATGAATGAGCTTTTGCGTTCCGGAAAGGTCAATCAGCAGCAGATTGAACAGGCTAATCAAATGGCGCAGATGGCGCAGGGATTGTTTAAGGGAATGTTTTAATCGCTACATAACCGTTTTGGCGGTTTTGTAAATAAATCACATATGGAGGTATATGTTACATGAATTCGGACGGATTATCAGCTTCTGATGTTGCTCTGTTAAGCGGCAACAACGGAAACAACAATTGTGGCTGGGGTGGAGACATGTTAGGAATGCTTGCGCTTTTCTTCCTGTTCTCCATGTTCGGCTGGGGAGGCTTCGGCGGCTGGGGCGGCGGCTTCGGCGGTAATGGTGCTGGCAGCGCAATGATGGGATTTGCGACACAGGCAGACCTGCAGAGAGGATTTGACACACAGTCTATCATCAGCAAACTGGATGCAAACGGACACGGTATTTGTGACAGCACTTTTGCAACTACTGGGGCAATCAATAACCTTGGAATAAACGTAATGCAGGGCTTCTCACAGGCTGAATTGTCACGGTGCAATCAGCAGGCGGCTCTTATGCAGCAGCTTACAACCATGATGTTCAATGCGCAGCAGTGTTGCTGTGATGTTCGTGGGGATATCAAAGACCTGATGTATGCAGGGGCAAAGAATACCTGTGACGTTATCCAGTCTACCCACAACGACACAGACAGGGTGATTGCAAGGCTTGACCAGATGGAAGCGAACAGACAGGCAGAGCGTATTCATGCGCTTGAACTGGAAAACCAGAAGCTTTCCTTTGCGGCAAGCCAGCAGGCACAGAACGCATTCATCACTGCAAATCAGGAAGCCCAGACAGCGGAACTTATCCGCAGACTTGGCAAGGATTACCCGGTAAATGCTGTTGTGGTTCAGCCTAACACGCCCGTATCTTTCCCGACAAACTGCTGCGGACAGTTCAACGGCGGCGGTTGGGGCGGTAACTGCAATCAGTGCGGAAACTGCTAAAAACTGAAAAATGAGTATCTTTTCCGTGAAACATCGGAAATGTTCGGCATGAGCCGTTATTACAACGTGGGAGGGCAGAACATTGATTCTGTCCTTTTGCGATTAACTGGACATTGACAACTGAATATAGCTGATAGTTTGTGGGTTTCTGTGACTGTTAGAATGGTACAACACATTATGCGAACTGTATTACAATATTACTGTGAGGATAGCCCGACGGGGCGAAAACGGTAATTCCTAACCGCTTCCTCACGATTACAAAATAGGAAGATTGCAGAAAGGAAGTGCAATATGAAAGAGAAATTAAAGGTATGTTGGATAAGTGCAGGAGTATCATCGTTTATTGCAGGATATTTGGCAGAGAATGTTGACGAATTTATTTATATAGACATTGAGAACCAACACCCGGACAGCATGAGATTTATTAAGGATTGTGAAAAGGAGCTGAAAAAGCCTATACAGATTTTGAAATCAAATTATGAAAACACTCAAAATGTGATAAGACAGTTTCGGTTTATCAATGGTATTCATGGGGCGAAGTGTACGGAGATACTCAAAAAAGGGTTCGTAAAGAATGGGAATATGAGCATAGTGATTATGATATTACATATGTTTGGGGATTTGATTTCAACGAGCGGAACAGGGCAGACAGATTGTTAGAGAGCATGCCGCAGTTTGAGCATGAATTTCCTTTGATAGACAAAATGTTATCAAAATCAGATGCACACGGAATACTTGATAATCTTGGAATAAAAAGACCGCTCATGTATGATTTGGGATATAGCAACAACAACTGTATCGGTTGCGTAAAAGGCGGTATGGGATATTGGAACAAAATCAGAGTTGATTTTCCAGAAGTGTTTGACCGCATGGCAAAGTTGGAGCGTGAAGTCGGACATTCATGTATCAATGGTGTGTATCTTGATGAATTAGAGCCAGACAGAGGGCGCATGGAAGATGAAATAATGCCGGATTGCTCAATTATGTGTTGGCTTGCAACTCAATAGAAATCCAGAAACTATCAGCTATAAACAGTTGGTAGTTTTTTATTTGGAGGAAACCATGAAAGAATCAATAGAAAAGAAGTTAGAAGAACATGGAAAGAAGGTCATTGAAAAGAATTCTCTTTCCATGGACGACATAAATTTCCTTATCTACCTTTTGAACCGTATCGAAATGAAAGAAAATGCGGCAACGGCAAAGGCAGAAAAGGAAGCATCTGACAGGGCGTGGCGTGAAAAAATGTCAAATATGATTGATATGGCAGTGGGAGGTAAATGATTATGGCTGAGTACACAAGCGTTCCTGCGCAGACAATACAGGAAAATCAGAATGCTTTGTTTTCTGGAGAAACATCATGCTGCAATAAAGGTCTTGTCTTACATAGAACAGGCAGCGGACAGTTTACAGTGCGTGGGTGTACGCAGAATTGCAGGGCAAAATACAGGGTAATCTTTTCTGGCAATATCGCTGTTGCGACTGGTGGAACGGCTGGCCCGATATCCGTTGCAATCGCAATCAACGGAGAGGCAGACTTATCCACAAATGCAATCGTAACTCCGGCAGCAGTTGGCGATTACTTCAATGTGGCTATGGCTACAGATGTATGGATTCCGAAGGGGTGTTGCGTACAAGTATCAATTAAAAACACCTCCACGCAGGCGATTGATATGCAAAACGCAAACATCACGATTAACAGGGAGGGTTAAGTTATGCATAAATTGAGAGAAAACGCAGAGAAAGAGTTAAAAGCGATTGAGGAAAAAGGCTTGACTTCTTCCAATCTGGACAACGCCTATAAGCTGGTGGAAATCATGAAAGGCGTGGACAAAATCGAGATGATGCAGGACGGCGGCGAGTATTCCAGGGACGGATATAGCCGGGATATGGAGGATTACAGCCGGGAGCGTGGCGGCTATTCCCGTAACGGAGATTACAGCCGAGAGGGGAAATACTCCAACGATTACGATAATGGCAATTCTTACCGCCGGGGAAGAAGTGCTACTACTGGCAGATATGTCCACCGCCCGAACTACTCCCGTCTGTCCGGCGATGATACCGATATGGACGAATACCGTAGCCGGAAGATGGAATACTCCAACAGTCGGGATGAAGGAAGTAAAGAGCGGATGTTAAACGCATTAGAGGACTTTATGTCTGGGGTACATGGAATGATTAAGCAGCTCACACGCGATGCCGATTGTAAGGAAGAAAGGGAAATTGTCATGCGCCACATCCGGCAAATGGCAGATATGTATTAAAAATATGGGCAAGGAAAATTGCAGAGATGTAATATTGCAGAGGGGCGGCAGTGATGCCGCTCTTTTGCTTTTATTTGCCCTGTATTCGCATTTTTCTGTTTAGGTGGTAATTATATCGCTTAAATCATCAAAACGTCTGTATGGGGCTTATACGGCGTTTTAGATGTGTTTGATTTATTGTAAGAGGTATGAATATTTTTGTTTTGACATTAAAGCTACTATGGTAGCTACTTAGTAGACACTTGGTAGCCTGATGGTAGTCACTGAAACCCTTGATTTTACTAAGTTTGTAACCAAGACTACCAAAACTACCATTTTTTTCAACAATCCCTATTATATATTATTATATATATCATATATCCCTTTTTCCTTTTTATTATACTTATTTTACTTTTTTTTACTTTTTTGTAGTTTTAGTAGCTTTAGTAGTATATAGGGTAGCATAGTAGCAAAATCAAGGGTTTGCGGACATTAGGAAAAAGCTACCAAGACTAACAATGCTACTAAGTCCATTTTTTCAAACTCAATTCTCTTTTTGCGATTAACTTTGGTACAACAAATTTTTAAATCTATGCTATGATGTATTTGGTTGAAGAAATTCCCCTGCACAGTCCTTGCAGACAGAAAATGGACAAAGGCAAGATAGCCCTGACTCCGAACGTGGAGCAATCAGGCATGTTGGGTTCAGCATTTGGACAAAACGCAGGTTCAATTCCTGCTCTTGCCATGCTGTTAGGTCATTCCTAACTAGACAGGAGTATGCGGTCACTGCCCTGTCGAAAACAAAATAACTCTGATAGGGGAGCTTTCCCCTGTCGGAAACCGCAAAAGGGAGGATAAGGAGGGATTGTAAATGGCTTGTTATAAATGTGGAGATGGGATAGAGAGTGGAAAGAGCTTTATTCCGGTTGATGCGCCAGGAACGCCTAACAGAAGATGGGTTTGTACTTGCTGTGCTGATTTGATACAGAAGCAGCAGGCAAGGAATGCTTTGGGAAAAGAAGGGCTTGCAGTTACAAGGATGATTGAGCCAGATTTTCTTAAATAACTTGGTACAACTACCCCGCCAAACTGCGGTACAATATAATCATAAAAGGCATTAGGAAATGGGCGCGACATAAGGTAAGACCTATATGTAGGCACTGAATATAATCAAAGACAGGAACAAATGCGAAGCGTTTCCTGCGGTATTAATGCTTTTTATCCTAAAATCCCGACAAATTATACACAGATTTATGACGAAATCAGCACAAATAAACAGTTTATTTTGGATATATTGCGAAAATGAGCAATAATATAGTCCGTATATGCAAGTTAACAGTCTATTGGGCAATAGAAAATGTTCATTTTGGTAGTAAAATTTAGCACTTTAACGTGCAAAACATGTGTATAAAAAGTAGTGTTTTTTTAATATTATACACATGGAACTATCCATGAATTCCTTGTATTTTAGCCGTTTATAGACCACATGTGTATAATTTTTTCGGGAGATTAGGTTTTATAATATAGGAAATCGGGAGGGATAGGGAAATGAGAGAGATTTTATTTAGAGGAAAAAGAGTTGATAATGGCGAGTGGATTAGAGGGGATTTAATCACAACGCCTTTTATCAGAAACGAAACTCAACAGAATATTATATATATTCTTGATATTGCGAAAGCGGATTATGACTGTTTTGAGGATTTGACAGAAGATAACGGAATTTTTGAGGTAAATCCCGAAACCGTCTGCCAGTACACCGGCTTGACCGACAAGAACGGCAGGAAGATTTTTGAAGGGGATATTGTAAAAGTTCTGTATACTAACGGTCAGGAAGATGGTGGAGATGTCACGGAGGTTAAATACTCTGAAAAAAGTGCGAGTTTTTCGCCTTGGGATTGGGAATATGATTGTGATGGATGCGATTTATATTTCCACATCAAAGAAATTGAGATTGTCGGGAATGCCTTTGACAAGGAGTGATACCATGACACAATACCAATGGGTACTCTGCCCCATCTGCGGAGGAAAAACCCGCACGAAAATCAGACCGGACACCGAGGCGAAAAACCTCATTGTGTTCTGCCCGAAGTGCAAGAGGGAAACGGTTATGAATATTAAGGATATGGAGAGTGAGGCGGTGAGTAATAATGGGAACGATTAGAAATAAAATGGTGATTGTTCATCATTATAACAAAGATGTTATTACAGAAATGCGTAATGACGCTATTGAACATTTTCAAAAAGCAGTAGAGGAAGATGTCGGACGGCAATACGATGTTTCAACGCAGATGGTAAGTCCGATATTGGAAAGTTACACCAATGGAGAATATTCATTCGTTATTATGGGGGAATGTTCAAAGTTGGGATGGGAAACAGCAGATATATTTGAACGGTGGCGGCAGAAGTATATTAACAAGTGGAGCGAGAATGAAGAAACATACAAACTGTTAGAGGTTGATTTTGGGGAAGAATACCCATGCAAAATTGAAGAATACAATTAGTGCCAGTAACAAAGTTTCAGTGCCAGTAGATACGATAAATCGTGTTTGCTGGCATTTTTATTTTGACATTATCTAATTTTTGATAAATCCTAACCCTCCCAAGAGGGTGCATCCGTCAGTAATGGCGCTGTAAAGGCGGTTCAATTCCGCACGGGTGCATTTGTGCTTAGCGTTATGCTGTCTGCTTGCAGGTGGTCTATGGCGCAGGTGCAACATTTCCCTATCAAGCGTCTGCCCCTTGTGGGTGGGCGCACTCCCTCGGAATTTATCTCAGTCGGTTAGAGCGGCGGACTTATAAGCCGTGTGTCGGTGGTTCGAGTCCACCAATTCCGATTAAAACTGGGTCGCTCCCACCTGTGAAAGTCAGGCGGAACACAGACCGATAGCAACTGCGACACGACGGAGAGCAACGCCGAATGGACAATAATGAGATGTCAACAGGGCAGACACGCCGCCAAACAGACTTAGAGTGCTGAAAGATGCGTTTCCGATGGCGTATCGCCAAGCGGTTAAGGCGCAGGACTTTGACTCCTGTATCGTTGGTTCAAATCCAACTACGCCAGTTTCGGACAAGCCAAGTCCTACAAAATGGCAAACCGTTGGTGGACGGTTACACACCTATAAATAACCTAATAACGGAGGGAACGCATGAAAACAGATGAATTAAAGGCTTGGGGGCTGACAGACGAACAGTCCGAAAAGGTAATGGCGCAGTATGGAAAGGACGTTTCCAAATTGCAAAAAGAGAACGAGAAATTGATTGCTGACCGCGACAAGGAAAAAGAGCGGGCGGACACCGCAGAGGAAACACTAAAAAAGTTTGACGGCGTGGACGTGGAAACCATGCAGGCGGAACTTGCAACATGGCAGCAGAAAGCAAAGGACATTGAAAAGGACTATGCCGACAAGCTGGCGCAGCGCGATTTTGAGGACGCTCTGAAAGAGGAAATCAGCGGCTATAAGTTTACATCAGAAGCGGCAAAAAAAGCAATTATGGCAGAAATCAGAGAAGCCGGACTGAAAGTAAAGGACGGCAAAATCTTAGGACTGTCTGATTTGCTGGCGCAGATGAAAGAGAAAGACGCTTCCGCTTTTGTTGACGAGAAGCAGGAGCAGCTTGAAGCAGGACGGGCGAAACCGTTCACGGGACCGCTGAATCAAAATGGCGGAAATGTAAAGAAAATGACAAGGGAGGAAATATTGGGCATGACAAACATGACCGAAAGGCGGCAGGCTATTGCCGAAAATCTCTCCCTATTTCAGTAAAGGAGAATAACAATGGCAGAAATTACAACGGCGGCACATGAGAATTTAATCAAGAGTGTCGATATTGACGTAACATCAAGAAAAATTGACTTTGTAACGCAGTTTGCCCGCAACTGGAAGGCGTTACAGGACATCATGGGCATTACGCGCCCCATCGAAAAACCTAATGGAACGGAACTTTCTTCTAAGTATGCAGAGGGTGAGTTGCAAAGCGGTGATGTGGGTGAGGGTGAGTTTATTCCACGTTCACATTTTACCGTAAAAGAAAAGCCTTATGTTAAGATTAAAGTAAAGAAGTATTCCAAAGAGGTTTCTATCGAAGCAGTTGCGGAGCACGGCGAAGATGCGGCTATCAACATGACCGACGAGGAATTTCTTGTGAAATTGCAAAATATCGTTTCCGGTCGGTTTTATGATTACTTGAAGTCCGGCACAATGACATTTGAGGAAAAAACTTTCCAAATGGCGTTTGCTATGGCGCTAGGCAAAGTAAAAGACAAGTTTGAATCAATGGACAGAAATGTCACAAAGACAGCCGTATTTGTAAATACGCTGGACTTGTACGCTTATTTGGGCAGTTCTGACATTACCATGCAAACCGCATTTGGATTCAACTATATCAAAGATTTCCTTGGCGCGGATTTGGTATTCATTTCCAGCAAGATTTCAAGAGGTCAGATAATTGCAACGCCGGTTAATAACATTGTTTCCTATTTTGTTAATCCGCAGAATAGTGGCTTTGCAAAACTTGGATTGCATTACACCACAGACGGCGTGACAAACCTTATCGGATTTGCAATAAAGGGAGATTATGATCGAGCAACAGGAGTTGCGTACGCGCTCATGGGATTTGAACTTTTTGCGGAGTACATTGACGCTATAGCAGTTGTGACAATCAACCCGAACAGCACAAACCCAGAATCTGAGAATGTGCAGCCACCTACACCAGCAGCAAGAACAGCAAAGGCATCCGCAAAAGAGAGCAGCCTATCATAAGGAGCAACCATGTACGCAGATTATGAATACTATCAAACTGAATACGGCGGAAAGATGTCTGCGGACGAGTACAAGCGGTTTGGGCGGAGGGCAGAGCGCAGGATTGACGGTATAACCGGGAACAAGCTACAGTTTGCCTTTCCGACCAATGAGCGTGACATGGAAGCGGTCAAGGATTGCGTCTGTGAACTGGCAGACTTTCTCTGGCAGATTGACAGCTACAACACCGCCGCAATGGAGAGCATGGGAACGGTGGCGCAGGCTGACGGAACGGTAAAGGGCAAGGTTATCACGTCCATTTCAAGCGGTTCTGAAAGCATCGGCTATTCTGCCGCCGGTTCTGCCAGTACCGCCACAATGGAGGCGGCAAAGGATAAAAAGGTGGCTGATACTATGATTTATGGCATGGTGCGAGACGGTTTAGGCGGCGTGCCGGATTCCAACGGTGCGAATCTTCTGTATGCCGGAGCCTACCCACGCCGCAATGCCCCGATAAGCAGACCGCCGGAGAATAAGCCAGTGGAGAAGCCGGAGGAATAAGAATATTTTGAACCTTGACAACTGAATAGCTGATAGTTTGTGGGTTTCTGCTGGCGTTTACTTTGGTACAACAGACACTTCTAACCATGCAATAATAAAAGTATGGAAAGGGGTGCAGGAAATGAGAATAGGATTGATAGATGTTGACAGTCATAATTTCCCCAATTTGCCACTGATGAAATTATCTGCATGGCATAAACAGCAAGGGGATAGCGTGGAATGGTATGAGCCTTTATTACATGGCTTTCCAAATGCTCCACTTGATAAAGTGTATATGTCAAAAGTATTCAGCTTTACATCCGATTACCCATATTATGTTAATGCGGTGGAGACTTCAAAGGGCGGTAGCGGATATTGCATCAGCCTTGAAAATGGAAAAGAGATATACCATAAAGAAAATGATAACCAACTTCCCTATAAGGTTGAACACATATACCCCGATTATAGCCTATATCCTGAATTGACAAAAGATACTGCCTATGGCTTTATGAGCCGAGGTTGTCCGAGAGGGTGTGATTTTTGCCACGTTGAAGCAAAAGAGGGGCGAAAGGCTTATAAAGTCGCTGATTTGTCGGAGTTTTGGCACGGGCAGAAAAATATAGTCTTACTCGACCCGAACCCGATAGCGTGTAAGGAGTGGAAAGACATTCTCCAACAGCTTATTGACAGTAAATCATGGGTGGACTTTTCACAAGGTGTTGATATTCGCCTTATGACAGAGGAAAAAGCCGAGATGATAAAGCGCATCAAGACAAAGAACATTCATTTTGCGTGGGATAGGTACGAGGACAAAAAGAAAATTGTTCCAAAACTCAAAATGTTTAAGGAATACACAGGATATGATTACAGAAAACTTACTGTGTATATGCTTTGCAATTTTGACACCACATTTGAGCAAGATTTGGAAAGAGTGTATTTATTAAGGGATTTGGGATATAACCCTTTTGTGATGCTGTATGATAAAGAGCATATACCGACAGGGCATAAATTAAAGCATCTGCAAAGGTGGGTAAACAACAGAATTATATTCCGCACTTGTGAGAAATTCGAGGAATTTGATTTTAAAACAGCATAGAAACTTAGAAACTATCAGCTATCCAGTTGGTAGTTTCTTTTTATTTGCAGAAATGGGGTAATTGCATGGGAATAGGCTATGTTGACAGCGTGGTTGTCTATAACCGCTACATAAATGGGCTGATGGAAACAGAAACATATTTCGGCACACGGTTTGACAATGTGCGGATTGAACTGACGCAGGGCGCGAACCAAAAGGCAAGCGGCATGGAAAATGCCAGTGTGTGCGTGGTGAAAATCCCGAACGCCAATCTGCCGAAGCCGTATAAAGCCCCGGAAGTATGGAACGACCTCACAACAGAGGATATGCTTGAAAGTTTCACGCTGGACGCCGAGGGAAAGAATTTCTTTGTTATTGTGAAGAAAGCGGAATTAGGCATTGACATTGATGTGCCTGTCGGACTGATAGACCAAGACGAAAGCAAGTACCCTGGCGGCTTTTTTGAGTATATCAAGACAAAGTATGGCTATGCGTTCAGCGTTGATACGGTGGACGTTTATACCTTAATACCAAGATTTGAAATAGGAGGAAGATAATGGATAATGGAATACCAGTAATTACAGCAACAGATAAGGAAATTGCGATAAAGCAGATTCCGGGAGTGGATATTGACACAAAGGCTTTGAATGAAGCGCTACTGACACTTCCGGCAAAGACATATCTTGCGCTGTATCACGAAATGCACGTAAAGGTTTATGGATATCCGCCGCTTTCTGTTTATGGCGGATGCTGCGGCACATTAGGCGATACAGAGGACAAGTAGCCTATGCCCGAAGAAATCAAAGAACGCCTGTCAAAAACGGAATATGATAAGGTCGGGGAAATGCTATGAATGAACAAACAGATATAGAACCATTAAGCGCAACTGAATATGACATAATCGAGAAAGCCTTGTGGGAACTGGTAAAACAGTATCCAAAAGAGCAGGGAGACCCGAACGTAATAGCGCAATATGATGAACTGGACACCAAAAGTTCACTTGCGGTATTCGTGCTTGGTGGAAGATATAAAAGTCGGAATGTACTTGGCGGATTTACCGCTGAAATCAACTTCCGTGTGGCTTACAAAAGTTCTCCGCAGACCTCGCCACAGCGTATCAATTCGCAGGCGTTTGTGGGGCGTGTCATGCGGTGGCTTGAAAACACAAAAGATTTGCCCCTGCTGACTAACGGCAGGACGATAACGAAGATTACGGCATCCGGGGCGATTCCTTACAAGGACGAAACAGGGCAGGATAAAAGCACTGTCTATGCCGCCGATGCGGTGATGGAATATGAAGTAGAGTAGAAAGGAGAAATATTATGCCTGAAACACCAACACCCCCAACAACGGGAAAGATTTTAAGGGGATGCCGGGCGATGTGGCTGACGTTTGATAACAAAGGTTATACATGCCTTGGCAAAGACAGTGATGATTTGAGCATTGAGGGAAACAATGACAGCGAGCAGGTAAAAAACGTACAGGGCGAAGTCACGTTCGTGAACAATGGCTATACGCCTACGCTTAGTAATGACGGTTACATAGCAAGGAGAGAAGACGCGATTTATCCCTTCTTGCAGACGATTGTTGACACGCTTGCTACTGATGATGAACGCACATCTGCCACGCTGATTGTCGCAACCCTGACAGACGAGGTAAAAGATTCCACAACAAAGACGCTGACAGGGAAAGGGTTCAGCGTTCCTGTCAAGGTTGTATTTGATAGCGATGGAGGTGGTACTTCCGGGTACGCAATCCCATTCACTATTTCCGAGGACGGCGGGAGAACACAGGGAACGGTATCTGTGTCTAACAAAGTACCAACATTTACGCCGGAGGGCGGAACATCCCCGGCAGCATTAAGCGAACCAGCGCAGACCAAATCAAGCAGCAAGAGCAATCTTAGTTAAAATAATGGGGTGTATTCGTTTTGGATATGCCCCGTTTTCGAAAGGACAATAATATGGCAAACATTGAAGGAATGAAAATTGAAAATGAAAATACCAAAACAGAAGAAATCAGGATTGACAACCGAGTGACGCTTACAAAGGTCTATGTTGGCGGCGGTGATGATTACATCGTAATTTCCGGCAATGATATTTCTATTTTTGACAGATTCCGGGCGGCTGGTGATGAACTGACAGCATTAGCGGAGGAAATGGAAAAGAAAGAGTCTGAAGCTGGCAAGATGGATTATAAAAAGGAAATCGAAGAACGCAAGTATTTTTCTGAAAAGGCCACGGCAATCATGGATGGCGTTTTCGGCGAGGGAACAACCCGGAAATTCTTTGGTGATGTGTATGCAGTGATTCCTAACTTCCAGCCGGATTTAGAGTGTTTCCTTGACTTTTGGGATAAGCTAATTCCAGTCATTGAAAGGCTGTCCGAACACAAGATTAAACTGGAAAAACTGGCAAGCAAGCAGCGCATGGCTAAGTATCAGCCGCAGGACCATAAAAGGAAAGGCGCAAAATGATAGGCGCATTGCCGGAGGCGTTGACGGTAGGCGGTGTGGAATATCCTATCAGAACCGACTACCGCAATGTCCTTCAAGTCTTTGAAGCGTTTCAAGACCCGGAACTTACCCAAGAGGAAAAATGGATTGTGGCTATCTATCTACTGTTTGAGGAATTTTCCTGCGCTGATGATGTGATGGAAGCTGCAAAAAATGGATTTGACTTGGAAGAAGCCATAAAACAAATATCATGGTTCATTTCTGCCGGACAGCCGGAAAAACAGGTGCTTGAACAGCCGACATATAACTGGACGCAGGACGAACAAATGATTTTCTCAGCAGTCAATAAGGTTGCCGGACGAGAGACAAGAGAACTGGAGTATCTGCATTGGTGGACATTCTTAGGGTATTTCGATGAGGTAGGAGAGGGAACATTTTCCTTTATTGTAGGAATCCGGCACAAGCTGAATAAGGGCAAGAAACTGGAAAAGCACGAGAAAGAGTTCCTATCTCATAACAAAGAAATGGTGATAATGAAAAAGCCGCTGACAAAGAAAGAGCAGGAGCAGGAGGACGCATACAAATCATTATTAGACGAGGTATTAGGATGACAGACAAGGAAATCGGAAAGACCGCCCGGGAGATTGCGGAGCGGGGAAATACCGCAAAGGTAAAGAAGAATAAGGACGGCATTGTGATTTTAGAAGTTGGGAAGAAGATTGTGAAATCAGAAAGAGAGCAGTAGAAATGTAAAATATAAATATGTTTCGTGGTGGAATAGGTAGACACTTAAATCAGATAAGGGGTGGCGTAGAAGGAAAAACTGCGGAATGGCAGATAATAAAGTACCTTCGCGGTCTATACAATCCATTCCATGTATGGTGCAAATCCATACCGAAACAATAAAATGCAGATGGCTCATGGGGGTGGTTGCATGGCAGAATATGACGGAAGTATAAGGATAAATACATCATTAAACACAAGAGATTTTGAAACAAGCTTTAGGCGGCTTGGGACTAGCATCAGGAGGGCTTTGGGTTCTCTTGGGCTAGGTCTTGGAATCGCTGGGCTTGTTGCTTTTGGAAAACAGGCAATTGATACAGCCAGCGACATACAGGAAGTGCAGAACGTGGTGGATACTGCTTTTGGCAGCATGTCCTATAAGATGGAGCAGTTTGCAAAAACGTCTGTAAAACAGTTTGGGATATCGCAGTTATCCGCAAAACAGCTTGGTTCTACTTTTATGGCTATGGGTAAATCAATGGTCGGTGACATGGAAACCGCCAGCAATATGGCTCTTAACCTGACAGCGCGTGCCGCAGACATGGCGAGTTTTTACAACAAGAGTGTGCAGGAAACCTCAACAGCGTTAAAATCCATCTATACAGGGGAAACAGAATCCTTAAAAGAGTACGGCGTTGTTATGACGCAGATTAACTTACAGGAATTTGCACGGCAACAAGGCATTAATAAGAGCATACAGGCAATGACGCAAGCGGAAAAGGTACAGTTACAATATGCCTATGTCATGCAACAGACAAGCCTTGCGGCAGGCGACTTTGCAAAGACTTCCGATAGTTGGGCAAACCAGACAAGGATTTTATCAGAGCAGTTTAAAGAGCTTTTATCTATCCTTGGCAGCGGTTTGATTACTGTTCTTACTCCTGTAGTAAAGTTTCTCAACACAGTTCTCATACAACTTATAGCCATTGCGAAGCAGATTGGCGCGATACTATCAAAGTTGTTTGGCATAACAGTACCCGTCGCAGATTCTGGCAAATTTGCGCAGGATATGGCAGATGCGGCAGGCGGTGCAGACGATTTGGCAGATGGTATAGAAGCGGCTGGAAAAGCGGCTAAGAAATCACTTTCTCCGCTTGACAGGCTAAATGTATTAAGTCGGGATATGGGCGAAAAAGGAAGTGACTCAGGTGGCGGTTTTGAAATGCCTGAGTTGGAGATGGACGAAACGCAGGTTGAGGAAGTCGATGCTATGTCCAGCGCAATTGACAATTTACTTGATAGGCTGAAACCGTTGTTTGACTGGTTTAAGAAATTAAAAGATTTATTTGTCAAGGGATTTTTTGACGGGCTGGGTGAGAGCTGGAAAGAACGCATTGACGAAATTGCCGATGACGCAAGAAACATTGTAAAAACTCTTACAGAGATATTCACAGACCCTGGTGTTGTCACTGCGGCAAAAACTATGATTGAGAAAATTGCCTATGCATCGGGACAGGTTGCAGGTTCTCTTGTTTCCATAGGAATCACAATAGCACAGAATATTGTCGGTGGTATAGATATGTACCTCGAACAGAATAAGGAGTTTCTAAAAGAGAAGCTGATATCTATATTTGATATTTCCGGCGATATTGCTTTGTTAATTGGCGAGGCGTTCGCCACAATCGCATACATATTTGAAGCATTTGGCAGTGAGAGCGGACAGCAGTTGACGGCAAATATCATCGGGATATTTAACAATACGATCATGAGCCTGCTAGAACTCGCGTTGAAATTTGGTAGAGATATTTTAGATTGCATTGTAACACCAATTAGCGACAACAAAGATGCTTTAAGGACAGCTTTAGAAGGGTTGCTGAGTGTTGCGGCAGAGGTATCAGGAACGGTTCTTGATGCAATCAATCATACGTTTGAAAAAATAAATGAAGTGTATGATAAGTATTTCAAGCCGTTTTTTGAAAGCATTAAAACTGGATTGTCTGAATTATTGGCTAAATTCCTAGAGTTTTGGAACGGCTATATGCAACCAATACTGGACAAGTGGGCTGAAATGTTTGACGTGTTGATGAAAGAGCACATACAGCCCATGATTGACAATTTTCTTGACCTCATTGGAAAAATAGTCGAAGCTCTGACAATGATGTGGGAAAACACGATAAAGCCGCTTATAGCTTGGTTGATAGAGGTACTTGCACCAACTGTAGCAGATGTATGCGACATTATTTTTGGTATTGTGGACACTGTTATTACATTTATAGCAGACATAATAAATGGAATTATCGAAACAGTTGAGGGTGTAATTGATATACTTCTTGGCATTGCACAAGGCGACTGGCAACGAGTATGGGACGGATTTGCAGAGGTAATAGACGGCGTTGCAGGCGTTATAAAGGCTATTATTAATGCAATTATTGGAGTTATTGAGGGAATGGCAAACGCTGTTGTTGCAGCGATTAATACAATGATTAGAGCAATCAATACAATTAATTTTACGGTTCCTGATTGGGTTCCGGGCGTTGGGGGTAATTCAGTTGGGTTTAACATTCCTGAAATCAACAAAATTTCAATTCCTCGCCTTGCGACAGGTGCGGTCATTCCAGCGAATAAAGAGTTTCTTGCTGTACTTGGTGACCAGAAACATGGTACAAACATCGAAGCCCCGCTTGCTACAATAGAAGAAGCAGTAATAAACGCCATTGCAAAAATAAACGCAAGTTCCGGGAATAACAGCAGCGGAAATATCACACTGGAAATTCCGGTTGTTATTAACGGAATTGGCGAAATCGGTCGTGCAGTGCAACAGTTCGATAAGGAATTTTTAAAACAGTCAGGGCGGCATGCATTTACATAGAGGTGGAATATGGCACAGTTTAAATTCGGGAGATTTGATTTCCCTGATGAATTAATAAAGTGGGGCGCGGTGAACGCAAAACCGAACCAGCGGCAGAGCATCGACTCATATACGGACGATACAGGCGTTACAAGGGATTTTGCGCTTCCACATACAAAGACACAAATATCTTTTACCACACTGCCCATGAGCGCGCAGAAGTTCCGCACTATTATGTCGGGGCTTGTTGAAAATTATATAGATTATAAGCTGCGAGATGCAAACTGTACTTACTACGATGATGAAAACGGAAAATTTTCAACAGGACATTTCTATTTTGACAAAAGTTTTCAGGTAAACCGGAATGAGGTAGATAAAAGCGGAATACCTACAAAGTATGGTGAAATAACTTGGACGTTTATTGAGTATTAAGGGGTGTGGCATGGAAGTATCACAGAATGTAAAAAACGCCTATATAGGCACTGGAAAAACAAAGTACATAGATTTATATTTTCCAGAACTGGATTTATCCATACTGGGCGGTACCGGGCGAATGTATTCCGATTCCATGCGCCTTTCCGAAAAGCTTGTGGATTCTAGCAGCATTGAATTTGTCGGCTGCATAGCAAGCATGTTTAAGATACAGGTAAATAATTTAAAGGAGGACGTGAAGGGAAAGAAAATCACGGCAACAATCCACACCGAGGGTACCGAAAGTGAACCGGTTACGCTTTTTAACGGCGTTGTGGACAGTGCCATGAAGCAGAGCAACAAGCGGATAAAGGAGATTGTTGCCTATGACGAGCTTTATACCAAAGGAAATACGGACGTTTCCGCGTGGTACAAATCCCTTGCGTTCCCGATAACACTGAAAGCTTTGCGTAACAGCCTTTTTGCCTGCATCGGAATTGAACAGGTGGAGGCAACGCTCCCAAATGACAACGTACAGATAAAGAAGCAATATAATCCAAGCTCATTGCAGGCGCTGTCTGTCATTAAAGCACTATGCCAAATCAACGGTGTGTTCGGTATCATAAATCGTGATAACAAGTTTGAGTATCGGATTTTGGGAGCAATTGAAACAGGGTTATATATGCCTTTTTATCCTTCGGCAGACACCTTTCCGGGAGTATCAAGAAGTGCTCTTGGATTGGATAATGTTAATCTTATGGATTTTCCATATTATAAATCGGTTGATTACGAGGAATATGTGGTCAAGCCCGTTGATAAGATTACGATACGGCAGTCCGAAAGCGACGAGGGCGTGACTTATGGCAGCGGTAGCAACAATTATATCATACAGGGTAATATGTTTACCTATGGGCTTTCCAACGATGTCCTCTTGCAGATTGCGGCAAATATTTATCCTAATATACAGGGATTTTCTTACCATCCGTTTAAATCCATAAATAACGGACTGCCTTTTATGGAATGCGGCGTTAACGCCGCGGAATATACAATGATTGACTGGGAAGCCACGGAGGACAGCGGCGACATTATATATGAAAAGAAGAGCTTTTATATCCTCAATCGTGAATTGTCTGGAATACAGGCGCTCAAAGACTCTTACAGCGCCGAGGGCGA
Organism: uncultured Lachnospiraceae bacterium; assembly: GCA_949066965.1. Lineage (GTDB taxonomy): Bacteria > Bacillota > Clostridia > Lachnospirales > Lachnospiraceae > COE1. The sequence continues at coordinate 7,396 of CARTDA010000033.1, read as the reverse complement.
AGAGTATCAGACGGAATTTATTACAGATTTGCAGACGCAGATTGACACGCTTAAAAAGAACGTCAAGCAGGAAGTCCAGGATTACACTTACAATAAGGAAGAAATTGACAGCATGATATCTTCCGCAGGCGGCGGGTGGAACGTCCTGTCCGTCCCTGTACTGCCGACGACGATAGCTGCTAATACAATCTACCTGATACAGGGGGAGGTGACGGTCGAGTAATGGGGAGACAGAGCTCGCGGATTTACTTCCAAGGGAAAGACCATAAGGATATATATTATAACGGACATTATCATGACGCGATGTACCTATCGGACGAAAGCGGCAATTTAACACTGGTGTGGAAAAAGCTTAAAGATATCCCTGTAGAAGATAATGTTTTTAAGTTTGCCATAATACCAAATGGTATATATGCAATAACATTAAAAGGAAATATACACATAGACTGGGGCGATGGGGAAAGCACGGATTTTGAACGCGATAGTCAACTCGTGATAACCCACACCTATCATTCAGTTCAAAGGTACATAGTCCAGATAATGGGAGATTTAAAAAATATAAAATTTTCTGGTGGATTTTATAATGTAAAGGATGCATTAGTGGAGATATTAAGTGCATTTCCAAAAACAATGGAAGGAGAAACTGATTTTTCTAATTTGCTTGGAGGTAGCACCAAAATAGAACAAATTCCTAAAGGTTTGCTTGCAAATTGCCTAAGTGCGCAAAATTTCTCCGCTGCATTTAAAGGATGTATAGGATTAAAAAGCGTTCCGGCAGGAATTTTTGACAGCTGCCATGCAGCAACCAATTTCCAAAATGTTTTTGCATCCACAGCCATAACACAAATACCACAGGGTTTGTTTAAGAATTGCACAAGCGCAGAAACATTTTACAATGCATTTTTTGGTTGTGCTGGTATAACACAAATACCGCAGGACTTATTTTGGGGGCAAAAAAAGGCGACAAACTTTTCACATGTATTTTATTCCTGCAAAAATCTAGAAAATTTACCGCAGGGTCTATTCCAAGATTGCATTAATGCCTATACCTTTGAAAGGGCATTCATGAATTGTGATAAATTAGAATATGTTCCTGAAAATCTGTTTGATAACTGCAATTTTGTAAACAATTTTGGATATACATTTTACTATTGCAAAAACATTATCAGCAATGTTCCCGAATTGTGGATTACGCATTCAGGCGCAAGCGAACATAAATACTGTTTCTGGCGTTGCGAAAAAGCAGCAAATTATGATAGCATACCCGGGGGATGGATAGCATATTAAGAAAGGGTGATATTATGGCGAACATACCAAAACCAATAACAAGAGAGGACATGTATTATAATTATTTAATTAACGGCAGCGGCACGCTTCCAAAACCAATTACGCGCAGGGAGATGTATCTTTACTATCTTTGCACAAGCGGATTTGGCGACGGAGGTACAGTCACTCCAGAGATGATTGACGCGGCGGTCGACGCGGCGTTAAAACTTGCAAAGGACTACACCGACGATGCCGTGAGAAACGCAGGGTACAGCCTTGGATTAAACATTGACAGTGATTACATAATGACTCTGGAGCTAAAAAACGCGGATGATAAAGTTGTATCCACGAAAAGTGTTGATTTTCCGATAGAAAGCATGGTGGTAGGGGCATCTTACGCCGAGGGAATTGTTACTCTGTCTTTACAGAACGGTGACGAAATCGGTGTTGACGTGTCTGATTTAGTGAATGGTCTTGTGAGTGATAGCTTTACGATTGCCGGAATAAACATGAAGGACGCTATAACGGCAAAGGAGCTAAAGACGGCGCTTGGTGTTACGGCAGATGATGTTGGTGCCTTGCCACTTACAGGTGGGGAGATGGAAGGCGATATACGATTTGAATCACTGGAAGGCGACTATAAAATAACTTATCCCAAAACCATACAATTGAAACACGAAGGAACTATAGATGCTAATGGTGGATACATCAACAGGGTTGAGGAAATAAACTTTTCGGACAGAACAAAACCTGTAAGAAGCAGCGCAATCCTTACTACCAAAGAACAGATAAGCGCCAACGCTGACACAAGCAAAGTCGCGGGGGCGACTGCTGTTAAGGCAATGGCTAGTGAGTTAAATAGCAGTTTAAATAATTATAAAGGAATTATGTCTAGAAAGTATAATACTAACTGGGGGCGTTCACTGATAGTACCTGGATTAGCGCACGGATTCATTATTATTTCTCAACATTCAGTATATACAGTTTGGGTTGCGGGCAGCTTAAACACATTTGGGGTGAACACTACATCACTATGCGGAGCTAACGATGCTACATTTACATGTGAAAAAGAAAATGGAACACTAACAGTTACCATTCCATATGATGCTGGAATTACATATATAGGTAGATAATTTACTATTTATTCAACCAGCAAAAAAAGGAAAGGAAAAAGTATGAAAAAAGGAAATAAAAAGAAAGTGTCTGATTGGGCAAAATGGAACCGTATAAACTACCAGGCGGCAAAGGACGCCGCAATAGAATCCGTAATTTTAAAAGTAATCAATGCAAGCAATAAGCCCGATGACCGATTTTATGAGCATGTGGCAGGCTGTAGCAGCGTAGGACTGCCAATAATTGCAGGGTATACATATTCTTATGCAAATACAGTGGATAAGGCTAAAAAGGCTGCTGATGCATTTGTAGAGGTAGGCGCGCCAAATGGCATTGATACTATGGTACTGGATTTAGAGGACAAGTCCATGGTGGGGCTGGGGAGTAAAATATTACCGATAATCAATATCTATCGTGATACGGCACGTGCGGCAAATATGGACTTTTTGATTTACACAGGTGCGCAGTATTACAACCCATGCTTAAAGCCTTATGCGCGCGAGATTGCAGATATCCCCACCTGGTGGGCGCGGTATCCATTGTCTAAGGAATTTACGCCGACAACGCCGACGCCAGACACCAAATATCTGCCAACGGGTATAGACCTTGTAGGTTGGCAGTATACAAGCAAAGGGGTTATCCCAGGCGCAAGCGGATATGTGGACTTAAATATCTGGTATAGGGATGAACCAATACAAAACAACAAATACGAGATATCAGTTGTGTATAATCCATTTGCAGAGCCAACAGCTAATGTCAAGATTGGCAAAACTGGCAATGATGCTATGTGGGTACAATGGTATTTATGGCGATTTGGTTTGCTTAAAAAAGAGGAAATCGATGGCATTATCGGAAGAGCATCTGATGCAGGAATCCGTGAAGCACAGCGTAGCCTGGGGCTCGCTGCAGATGGCATTGTGGGCAAAGTAACGCGAACTATGTGGAAAAAGATATGTTAAGGAGGACAAAATTTATGATGAGAGTAAAACATGTGGATAAAGTGCAGACATGGGTAACAATTGCAGTATCGGCAGTCATGGACTTTTTGGGGATTCTTGCAATTCCTGTATTCCTGATGGTTGGCTGCAACCTGATTGACTACATAACAGGACTAATTGCATCTAAGTATCGTGATGAGCAATTAAACAGCTATAAGGGCATTCGCGGCATCATTAAAAAGGTGTGCATGTGGCTGTTAGTCGTTGTAGGTTCTATGGTTGACGTCCTTATTCGGTACGCCGCCGAAACAATGGGGCTTAATTTTCAGATTCCTTTTATTGTCGCGACGTTGGTAGCGGTGTGGATAGTCGTCAATGAGATTATATCCATACTAGAAAACCTTGTTGATATTGGGATTGACTTGCCACCATTTTTAATGCCGATTGTCAAGCGGATTAAGAAAGAGGTAGAAGAAGTCGGGGAAAGCGAGGTTAATGATGTATCGGCAGACAAAGAATTATGAAAACCTTCAAAAGCGCATATTTGACGGAGTGGGAGAATACGGTATACCGCAGATACAGCCAACGCACTATGAAGAATGCGACTGGATAGGCTTCAACTACGCCAGAAGCGAAAAGAACAGAGCCAGCAAGGGAGTGCATTTCTTCCTTGACGATTATCAATTCTCCGTAGTTTGGCAAAATCCAGACAAGTACCTTGATATGTTCCAGCAGTTCACGCACGTCATGTCGCCGGACTTTTCTACATACACCGATTTTCCGAAAGCCATCCAGATTTACAACCATTACCGTAAACATTGGGTAGGTGCTTACCTGCAAGAAAACGGCGTGAATGTGATTCCGACAATCTCATGGAGTACGACGGATTCATTTGAATGGTGCTTTGACGGAGAGCCTTCGGGCGGCGTGGTTGCGGTATCTAGTGTAGGTGCGGCGAATAGCAAGGCAAAGAAAGAACTGTTTCTGGCCGGATATAATAAAATGCTAGACATATTGCAGCCGGAAGTGATATTATTTATGGGTAAGGTGCTGGAGGAATGCCAGGGGAATATTGTGCAGATTAAGGCATTTCAAGAAAGGTTTAAAAGGTGATGTGATGGGTGGACGTGGTGGAAGTAGCGGGTTAAGTGATGGTGGAATATCCGCAAAAGATATATCGAAGAAACTTCCAGATACAAAAGATTTTGCTCTTGACAGACCACCACAATTAGAGGGTTCTGAAAAGCAAATTGCATGGGCGAAGCAGATAAGGGCGGATTTTGTGCCGAAACTTGCACAAAGCATATTTGCCAATAACCAAGACGCGGTAAAAGCTATAAATGGAGGAAAAGAAGCAGCAGCAAAGCAGATATATGAAAACGCAGTTAATACATTTAAAAATCGTTACAGCTATATATTTGACAAAAAAGAAGCTGAAAGACTTACAAATAAAGATATTGCGGACTATGTAAAGAGAGAAGTATCTACTTATAATACATTAGCAAATCGTGTAAAAGCGCTAAATGAACTTGCGCAAAATAAGTCAGCAAAATTCTGGATTGACAATCGAAATTCTTATGATGAGATAAGGAAAAAGATTTTGGGAACAAAATAAATATAGTTTCTGCGGCGTGGATTTAACTGCGCCGTTTTTTATTTTAAAAAAAATGAAAATAACACTTGACATAGTGTCCAATGAACACTATAATGTGATTATAAAATAAAACAAACGGAGGGCATGTAAATGAGCAAAGAAATGGATTTTGATTTTGACAACTTGGAATTTGAGAATAAGGTTGAAACTGCTATACTCTTATACGCAGAAGGAGAATTTGGCGAAAAAGGAGAATTGATACAGCGCTTTACTGCAAAAAACCTTGCAAACATATCAATAAACTATGAAAATAAAATTTTCCATGCAGAATATATAGGAGATGGGCGTTACGGAATTAAAACCGGAGAGATTTTTAATATTCCGTTTTATAAAATGATTATTGTTTAAAGGGAGGGAAGGCAATAATGACATTTGAAAAGTTGAAAAAAGTAGGAACAATGGTTCACGAAGACGATTATTATGATAATGGTATATATCTTTACAGCATTTCGTATTGGGTTTACAATGGCTCTTTATATAGGCATGAAGAGCATCCAAATCAGCTTCAGTATACCGGAAGAACAAAAACAGAAATATGTTCTGACGATGAAGCAAATTACTATATTGAGCAGTTCCCAGAAGAAGACGCAAAAAAATGTGTCGAGTTAATGGGGGAATATGTCCGAAACGGAAAACTTTTATCGATAAAAGATTATCGGATAGCGGCCGGAATGACGCAAGAAGAATTTTCCGAATTGTTTGAAATACCCATTGATACTGTTAAAAATTGGGATTCCGAAAGGAGAGAGCCGCCAATATGGGCAAAAAAATTGATAATTAAAGAACTGGAACGAATAAAAAAGGGCTGTGATTAGCAGTCCTTTTCGTTATCTTTCTTTTTATTCAACCTTTCCCACTGTTCAGAATACTCTTTAGCATACCATTCTAAAAAGTTTCCAAACAATCTTTTTTCTGCTTCTTTTCTCGCTGTCACAGCAAGTTCTATGTCCTCGTAAAGTCCGAGGTGGTATTGCTTGCCTTTAAATTTGATGTACGCCCGCCATTTGTTAGCTTTTTTGTGCCAACACACACCCTTATAGCCAGAAGTATTCGTTATACGTTTTTTGGTTACCATAGCAGCAGCAGATGTTCCGTTTACACAATATTCTTTAATTTTGTTTCCTAGCTTAATTCCATTTTTACGCCAACTTTCTTCTTGTAAGCATCCGCAGCTTTTTGTATTTCCAGACTGCAAAAACCCCTCTGGAACATAAACAATGTTTTTATTTTTGCATTGACATTCGCATTGCCAGACTACTTGTTCGCAATACCTTTGTTCTATAGGTTTAATCGCTTTTAATCTACCAAACATTTTACCAGATATATTCTTAGCCTCAAAACCAGATGAACATCCACAACTTTTATTACGTACATCTTTCACAACATCTAAATACATCCATTTTTGCTTTTGGCAAATTGGGCAAGTTACAAGGAGATAAGTTCTTCCATTTTCCCTTTTTGCATCATTAATGTAAAATCCGTTAACAGTTGTTCCAATGCGGTCTTTTGCTCTTATGTATGCCATATCAATAAATATCCGTAACTTTTACAAGAGTATTTGAAATATCATCGTCTTGTTCAATAACCTCAAATGCTACTACGTTCTCATTGTCCGGGCTGATTGCGCCGCTGTTTAACAATTCCTCGCCGTCTCCGTTCCCGTCCCAAAGCTGCCCAAAATATAATTCTGCTCCAACCTCGATTTCTTGTTCTGCTCCTAAAATGTAACTTAATGTTTTCATGCTTATTTCCTCCTTACATTTCTACAAAATTATAATTTTTTGAGTTGCTGTATTTACTATACCAAGAACATCTGTAGTATGCTCTGACTTTTCCATATTTTGCCCATATGCTAAATGTTACATCTCCGCTAGGGCGCAAGCTATCTTTTTTAAGTTTTTCAGCTTTCTTTGCGCAAGCCCAACTAAATCTTAACGCCGCTGAAAAAGATGTCTTTGCTACTCTAACAACTTCCCATGCTCTTTTCATAATTTCACTAAGATTGTACTTCATATATACTTACCTCCGATTCGTTATTTCCTCTCCGTAAGTATACAATATCATATAGCCTGCTATACGTCAAGCATTATTTTCAATTTTTTGTAATTTTTCTTCAATCGCTTCAAGATAAAATTGCCTCATGCTTGAGTAACCAGCATTTTTTGCGATGTTTTCATAGCGCTCATATTCCTCCGGCTTTACGCGAAACTCAATTTTTTTAAGTTTGCTTAGATATTTCTTTGTGCGTTCTTTCTGTTTTTCGTCATACATCTGCAATCCCTCCTTTAAGTATATTATACTTATATGGTCGGCTATATGTCAACGGAAAATGTGATAAAAATTATTATAGCAGGATTATAGCAATTTTTTCTAAAAACATTGTAAAATAAGGCTTTCCAAGTAATTAACTATCTGACTTTTAATC